>DAIRSI010000021.1:0-74807 GCA_036804505.1 Bacteroidaceae bacterium | reverse complement strand
GTTCCTGTATCTGTTAGTCTAACTGCGGTAAAGAATTTCAAATCAGCATATACATATTATAATTACTATCAGTGGGATGCCGTTCATCCTATAGCTGGAACCTTCAAATTACCTAACATCACTGGTTCAGCCACTCACTCTTGTAAAAACGCTCCTTCTAAAGACGATATCGCGAAGTATTTGGGTGCCGGTGTTTATTGGGACGCTGGTTTAACTGGAGATAACCAGCAGACTTATAGTGTAAATGGTGTTGAGTATCACACCGGTCTGTGGATGATGAAGAAGCAATATATACCTACGTCTACACAGCCGGTAGAAAGTGTTAGTTTTAGTAGTGAGTCAACAGGTCGTCCAGCCGATATCAGTCATTACTTTTTCTTGCCTTCTGCCGGCTACTACAACCGAGATACCGGCACCTTCTCCGACGCAGGTACCGGAGGCTACTATTGGTCGAGTACAGTTACAAAGATCAGCATACAAGCATGCTGCCTGAAATTCAATCAGGAAAAAGCCTGCTTGTACGAATTAAATCTAGATAACGGCTGTCTGCCACTTGTTGCAGAGTAGTTCCCCGAAAAAATCGAAGCGCATCCGATTGATATGATTGATTGAAGATGTGTCAAAATGATATGAGCCCCGAAAGTTAGACAAAAAACTTTCGGGGCTTATTATGACAAAAAGATATAGAAAACAAAATCTGATAATTAATAGACCACAACATCCTGCATCACCTTATGCAAAAAAAACTTCTAGTAATGAAATTCATATTATAAACAATAATGTTTTATGAATTCTTATATTTTTACAGTCTTTACAAGATTAATCTCTTTTTATCCTGGAAGAATGTTTCCCCTCACATGAACTTTTCTTCATTTCAGGCTTTGGTTTGAAGAATTCAAGCTTAAAGAGCAGCTTATTTCTCAAAGGAAAAACAGTTTATCTCCCTAGACCGTTTTCGCAAGGAAGCAAAATCCTTACGGGCTATATTTTATGGAAATGGAAGAGGATTTACTTGTTCAGTTTCCAAGTGAATCCATCCTTGGTATCTTTTACTTCAAAACCCAAGGCAGCAAGACTATCACGAATCAGATCGCTGGTAGCCCAATCCTTATTGGCTTTGGCTTTCATGCGCTGTTCCAAAAGCATATCGACCACTTTGCCGAAAGCCTCCTCACGTCCGCTGTTGTCGCCCGTTTCTTCTTTCAAACCCATAATGTCGAACGCAAAGAGATGGAACACCTCTTTCAATTCGGCAATATCTGCGGCACTGATGGTTGCTTTCTTGTCCAGGACGGTGTTGATATTATGGCAAGCGTTGAACAAATGCGAAATGACGATGGGAGTATTCAAGTCATCATTCATCGCTTCGTAACACTTCTCTCTCAATCCTTTGAAATCTACTCCCTGGGTTTCTGCAGAAGGCTGAATCCTGTCGAGATTCTTATAGCCGTCCATTAGCCTCTGAAGACCTTTTTCACTTGCCTGCAAGGCTTCATTACTGAAATCTACGGTGCTGCGATAATGAGCTTGCAGAATGAAGAAACGGATGGTCATAGGGGTATATGCCTGAGCCAGAAGTTTATGTGAACCGGTGAAGAATTCATCTAGAGTGATGAAATTACCCAGACTCTTTCCCATCTTGGTTCCGTTGATGGTAATCATGTTGTTATGCATCCAATAATGTACCATGTCATCGCCTTGTGAAGCGATGCTTTGCGCTATTTCGCATTCGTGATGAGGAAATACCAAATCCATTCCACCTCCGTGAATGTCGAAATGATTGCCCAGATATTTACGCCCCATAGCAGTGCATTCGCAATGCCAACCGGGAAATCCATTGCTCCACGGGCTGGGCCAACGCATGATATGTTCGGGTTGGGCACACTTCCACAAAGCAAAATCTACGGGATTGTGCTTTTCTTCCTGCCCGTCGAGCTCACGGGTGGTATTGAGCATATCGTCCAGATTACGACCCGAAAGCTTTCCGTAATGGTATTTCTTATTATATTTGGCGACGTCGAAATAAACGGACCCCTGGCTTTCGTAAGCAAATCCGTTGTTCAGAATTTCCTTGACAAGCTGTATCTGCTCCATGATATGTCCTGACGCATGAGGTTCAATGCTGGGAGGAAGTACATTCAATGCATCCATTGCCTTGTGGAATCGATTTTCATAATACTGTACTACTTCCATCGGCTCCAGTTGTTCCAGACGCGCTTTTTTCTCTATCTTGTCTTCACCATCGTCCGAATCATGCTCCAGATGCCCTACATCCGTAATGTTTCTCACGTAACGCACTTTGTACCCCAAGTGAGTGAGGTATCTGAACAAGACATCGAAAGTAATAGCGGGGCGGGCATGTCCCAAATGTGCATCCCCATAAACGGTAGGTCCGCATACATACATTCCTACATGAGGGGCATGCAACGGCACGAATTCTTCTTTCTTTCTGGAAAGAGTATTATAGATGATTAGTTTATTATCCATATTGCTATTTTTTACAAATGCAAAGATAGAGTTTTTTTCTTGTTTTATAAAAAAAAGGTTCCTTTTGTAGGTTTATATTGTTTTTTTTGTGACCTTTGCCGCCGTTTAGATTTGAAAAGTATCAAAAACGAACTTGATGAGAAAAACACTAATTATTCATTATAATACAAATAAGAATGTACAAGACCACCAACAGATTCATTTCTGCAGCGGCAATTGCCATTACGGTTTTGCAGTTCACCATAAGCAGCTGCAAGAGTGAATTAACCTATGTAAATCCCGATTCAGGGACTTCAAAAACACCTGTTTCCTTTTCGGGGAATGTGATTACAACAAGAGTAAACGGGAGCAACTGGGAAGACAAAGATCCGATAGGAATCTTCATGATAAAGACCGGAGAAACACTCTCCCCGCTTTCCATTGCAGACAGCGCCAATAACAAGAAATATATTTTCTCACAATCGAATCAGGCCATAGTTCCTGCCACAAGCAAAGATACTATCTATTACCCTGCTAAAGACAAAGTCGATTTCATTGCTTACTATCCTTACACTACCCGAATAAGTAATTTCAGCATCCCGGTGAACGTGAGCAACCAAAGCGTACAAGCCAATGTGGATCTTCTATATAGCAACAACCTCAAGAATATCGGTTTGACAACAGAAAGCCAGAAACTTTCTTTTGAGCATAAGCTTACAAAACTGAAGCTTGTCCTTACCCGAGGAACCGGTATCACGGCAGAGCAAATGCAAGGAGCCATAGTCACCATTGAGAATATTCCGGTGAAAGGAATCTTATCCCTAGCAGCCGGAGAACTAAGCGTGGATAACACTTCATCGACTACCTTGACTCTCAAGACTACGACAAGCGGAGAAAGCGCTGAAGCCATTATCCTGCCAGGTTCAAGTCTGAACAAAACCATTTGCCTGACCACCCGTTCGGGAGTAAAAAGAGTTTACACTGTCAAGGAAGAAAACTGGGCGGCCAAAACGGAATATCAGTACACCCTATCGGTGGAAAGACAAATAGTACCAACTGTTCTCGAAGCTGAAATAACCCCTTGGACCGACGGAGGAAATGTCACAATGAACCAAAACGACAAGGAAGAAAATGCCAATACTTGGGATGGAGCATCTTACGATACAAGCTGGTACAATGCCGAAGGAACATCTTTTACTCTCCATACAGCTGCCGAACTGGCCGGCTTTGCACATCTGGTAAATATAAATCTCATTACCTTTAAAAACAAGACCATCAACCTTCAGGCAAACATCAATCTGGGAAACTACAACTGGATTCCGATTGCCTCAGCCTCAACAAGCAGTATCTTCGAAGGAACCTTCGACGGAAACTACCATACAATCTTCGGATTGACTTTCAGTGAACAGAGTTCGGACATAGGCATCGGTCTTTTCACCCAAAACAACGGAATCATCAAGAACCTTACTGTAGATGGAAACTTTACCGTTAATTACACAGGGACAAAAACTTCTGCCATATACGGTGGCATTGCAGGAATCAATACTGGCAGCATTATCCGATGCAAGAACTACATCAAAATAAACTCCGGGGAAACAGACAAAGCCTTCACCATGCTGGCAATAGGAGGAATCTGCGGACGCAACACCGGCGGAAGTTCGATGCTTGACTGCCAGAACTACGGCACAATCAATTACACGACGACCAAAATGGTTAAAGGAAGTCCTTTGTATGTTGGAGGAATCACAGCATTCAATCAGGGAAATACCACCGGGTGCGACAATAACAGCCTGATTTCAGTAACCGGAGGGAGAACTCAAGTAGGAGGCATTGCCGGATTCTGTGGCGGAGGTTCCAACATAGAAAACTGCACGAACTCCGGGAGCATACAAGGAACAACCAATGTGGACAGCTGTTTTGTGGGTGGCATTGCAGGAAGTGCAAGCACAACTACAGGCAGTTGCCTCATAAAATCTTCTTCCAATTCGGCAGCAATTACGGCTACCGGTCCTGCTTTTGCAGGAATCGGAGGAGGAATCATAGGCTATATGAAAAGCGGTACGCTGGTAGGGAGCTCAGCACATTTGATGCATGCTACCGTCAGTGCCAACTCATTTTCGGGAGGTATTGCCGGATATTTCATTGAAAAAGCAAATAACGCAGTCTATCTGGATTGTGACAATAACGGACTCCCGCTCAAATGGATTGGTAACAACATAGGAAAGAACTACAACAGCGGAGCCGTGAATGAGAGCAACTAAAAAGTGAACAACCGCCGTTTTTGAACTTCTGATACGGCGGTTCTCTTCACTGCCGGTGTGAATTATAACAAATAATACAAGCTTTTCTCCAATTTCTGCACAAGAATAATGAAAAGAATAACTTACTTTGCAATAAACAAAACAAGTTATTATGACTGAAAAACAATTTTTATTGTCACTATTTATTTCTCTGTTCTCCTGCAGCTTTCTCTCTGCACAAAACAGCTATGTAAACCCTGTTTTGGGAGGTGATTATCCGGATCCTACCATCATGCGCGAAGGCAATGACTACTATATGACTCATTCTGCATTCGATTACCAACCCGGACTGACTGTATTCCACTCAACAGACCTGGTGCATTGGGAACCTATCAGTTATGCATTGAAAGTCTATCTCGGATCCGTTTGGGCTCCCGACATCAGCAAATACAAAGATAAATACTACATTTATTTCACTGTCGCCTTGCCTCACGGGAGAAAAAACTACGTGACTTACGCATCTTCCCCGTATGGTCCCTGGAGCGATCCCATCGACTTGAAAATAGGGAATATTGACCCTTGCCACATTGTGGGAGAAGATGGAGCACGCTGGATGTTCATGAGCGGAGGAAAACGCGTGAAACTTGCAGCGGACGGTTTATCCATAATACCGGGAACAGAAGAGGTGGTCTATAAAGGATGGGAGTATCCGAAAAATTGGATAACGGAAGGATTCGCACTGGAAGGACCGAAACTGAAAAAGATTGGCGACTATTACTATTATCTCAGTGCAGAAGGAGGAACAGCAGGTCCTCCCACAAGTCACATGGTAGTTGTTGCACGTTCCAAATCAATAAACGGCCCTTGGATCAATTCGCCTTACAACCCGTTGATTCACACTTGGAACAAATCCGAAAGGTGGTGGTCAAAAGGACACGGCTCCCTCATAGACACCCCCGAAGGGAAATGGTATATTGTCTATCATTCTTATGAAAACAATTATACAAACCTGGGAAGACAAACCTTGATGGAACCGGTAAGACTTACTGCCGACGGATGGTTTAAAAGATTTGAGAACATAAATATCGAGAAAGCGATACCTGCCCCGCTTAAACTCACAAAGAGTTTGCCAGGCAAAGCTAATCTGAATAAGTTCAGAATTGGCTTTGAATGGAAATTCTACAAATCCTTCGAGGCGGACAGAATCAGTATCAACAAGAATGTCCTTACCTTAAAAGCCAAAGGTACCGATGCGGGAAGTTCATCACCCATGCTATTCGTTGCCGGAGAACATAAATATGAAATTGAAGCCGAAATAAAACTGGAAGGAGAAGTATCTGCAGGAATCGTGTTATATTACAACAGCCAGTTCTTTATGGGGTCAGGGTTCAACAGGGAGAACAGATTCCGCTACCGCAAAGGGGAAGCCCGCAACTGCGGGAATAATCCTGCCGGAACGGATCACATCTGGTTGCGCATTCGTAATGATGAGAATATAGTGACCGGCGCTTACAGCTATGACGGTAAAAACTGGCAAAATGAAACTTGGGGAATGGACATCTCCGGATATAATCACAATACGCTCTATGAATTCCAGAGTGTGCTACCCGGAATATTCTCATTCGGAAATGGGAAAGCCCACTTCATCAACTTAACATACAAACCGTTAAAATAAAAGGATCTTATTCAGCCACCTTTTCGGGGACCAATTCGGAAGAACATGCAGCAAGAATCTGATCCAACAAAGCAGGATCTTTCTTTATTCTCCCAAGGGCTTCTTTTGCTGCCAACTGCTGGCTTTCACGCTTGGAATAGCCTGTGCCGGAACCTCCGTAAATGCTCTGAAGCCATACTTCGGTCTTAAAAACCGGGCTGTTCTGACTCATGTCACGGGTTTCTTCTATCAGCTTGAACTCTATTTCAGTCCGGTTTTTCTGAGCCCATTCTATCAATTTGCTTTTGAAATTGACTTCCTTATACGCAGCCTTCTCAATACTGACAAACTGTTTCAGAATGCGCTTTCTCACAAATTGCATGCAATAATTATAGCCTCTATCCAAATATACAGCCCCAATAAGAGCCTCAAAAGCATTTCCGTACATGTAATTATTGTGGCTGTTGATGGCTGTGTCACACTTCATCAATTTATCAAGTCCCATTTCCAGCGCAATCCGATTCAAAGTCTCACGCTTGACAATATTACTTCTTGTATTTGTAAGAAAACCTTCACGCTTACCTTGAAAATGATGAAATACTATATCACCCACAATGGCATCGAGAACGGCATCACCTAAAAACTCAAGCCTTTCATTATTCACATAATGTCCCTTCTCCTTGACAGTCCGTACAGACTTGTGAAGAAGTGCCTGCTGGTAAAATTCTATGTGTTGAGGATAGAATCCCAAAATACGATATAAACTAAAATAAGACTCCTTATCCTTCCGGAAAAAGAGTCTTATCCTATTTATGTCAATGCGAAACACTGTTACTTGTATTTCTTAACAATTACACATGCATTATGACCGCCAAAACCGAATGTATTTGACAAAGCCACATTAACTGTTCGCTTCTGAGCCTTATTGAACGTATAATTCAGATTATAGTCAATATTCTCGTCTTTATCATCTTCGGCATGGTTAATAGTCGGAGGAACGATATCGTCTTTCACTGAAAGTATACAAACGATTGCTTCCACAGCTCCCGCAGCTCCGAGAAGGTGGCCCGTCATAGACTTGGTCGAACTTATATTAAGTTCAAAAGCATGATCGCCAAACACTTCCTTAATTGCTTTGCATTCACTGATATCTCCAACAGGAGTTGAAGTTCCATGAACATTGATATAATCAATATCATTCGGTTTCATACCGGCATCTTCCAAGGCATTTTCCATGACCAGTTTAGCTCCCAAACCTTCCGGATGAGAAGCTGTCAGATGATATGCGTCAGCACTCATTCCTACTCCGGCCACTTCGGCATAAATCTTTGCTCCGCGAGCTTTCGCGTGCTCCAACTCTTCCAACACAAGACATCCCGCACCCTCTGCCATCACGAAACCGTCTCGGCTGGCACTGAATGGACGACTAGCACCTTGAGGGTCATCATTTCGTGTGGAAAGTGCATGCATAGCATTAAAGCCTCCTACACCTACAGAAAAGATTGCAGCTTCTGCACCTCCTGCAAGAATAGCATTAGCCTTACCCAAACGAATCAAATTGAACGCATCCGCAATGGCATTGGATGATGATGCACACGCAGAACAAGTTACATAGTTAGGACCATGAAAACCGTATTTAATGGAAATTTGTCCTGCAGCAATATCTGCAATCATTTTAGGTATGAAGAAAGGACTGAACTTAGGTCCCATCTCTTTTCCGTTAACAGCCCAATTCCCAGCTTCTTCCTCGAAAGTATGTATACCTCCGATTCCAACTCCATAAATAACGCCAATCCGACTCAAATCTTCTTTTTCGACATCCAGTTCAGAGTCTTTTACTGCCTGAATAGCCACCGCCAAGGCATATTGTGTGTAAAGGTCCATTTTTCTTTCTTCCTTACGGTCGATTTCATAATCTGCCGCATTGAAATTCTTGACTTCACACGCAAATTGAGTCTTAAATTGACTGGCGTCGAAATGAGTGATAGGTCCGGCACCACTCACTCCGTTCTTAATATTCTCCCAAAATTCCGGAAGACTATTACCAACGGGAGTCAATGTACCCAGACCGGTTACAACAACTCTTTTTAATTCCATCTGTTAGTATGAAATTGATTACTTCTTATTTGCTTCGATATAATCGATAGCATCCTGAACAGTTGCGATTTTTTCTGCTTGATCGTCAGGAATAGAAATACCGAATTCTTTCTCGAATTCCATGATCAATTCTACTGTATCCAATGAGTCAGCACCCAAATCATTTGTGAAACTTGCTTCATTTTTTACTTCTGATTCCTCAACGCCTAACTTATCGACGATAATTGCTTTAACTCTTGATTCAATTTCAGACATAATTTTAATTTTTAAGTTAATAAATATGTTTCCTTATTTCGAAAATTCGCGCAAAGTAAGCAATAATTCTTCTAACAGCCAAATATTTAAGGCAATAAATTCATTTTATATGCACATTTTGGCCATTCTTGTGCAAAAGGTCCAATCAAAATTCCCTTCGCAAAGGATATTCGCTCCTAAGTTTTTCAAATTCTTCAGGATGCCTCTTCAACGCATTGCTATCATTCAGAGGATTATACAGATAAAGCTGCACTTCCTCTTCCTCCATTTTGGCATCCGCCGGCTTTTCCAAGGCCGGAGGCGTTATCTTGAATTTCTTTTGGATATGAAAATAAGAACATAGTGCATTCAGTGCCATTTCGGTAGCCATCGCCTTCCCGTCGGCAGAATAACCTGCAATATGAGGTGTTCCGAGATATACACGTTCCAGCAACGGAAGACTGATGTAAGGTTCATTCTCCCACACGTCAATCACAGCGTCCCTGATTTGATAATTCTGAAGGGCATAAATAAGAGCTGCCGTATCAACAACCTCTCCTCTCGATGTATTGATAATGATAGGGCGACATTCCAAACTTGTAAAGAAATCCTGGTTAGCCAAATGAAAAGTAGGATATTTTCCTTGCCGTACCAATGGAGTATGGAAAGTAATGATATCACATGATGCTGCCAAATCACTCAGCTTGGAAAATTTCTTGGGTTTCTTTTCTTTCTTGGTCTTATCTTTCTCTTCTTGACTCTCGGGTTCCTCTATATCAGCACGGGGAGGGTCACATAACATAACCTTCATTCCCAGTTTCTTTCCTAACTCAACTATTTTTTTGCCAACATGCCCTACTCCTACCACACCAAGCGTTGTGGTCTTGAAGTCAAGACTCCTGTTGTTCTTTAACAAAATCAGCGCCGAATGAATGTATTGCATCACACTGCTTGCATTACAACCCGGGCAATTGGCCCAAGTGATACCGCTTTCTTGACAATAGGCAGTATCTATATGATCAAATCCAATCGTTGCCGTAACTATAAACTTAACTCTGCTCCCTTGCAATAAAGCCCTGCCACAACGCGTTCTAGTCCGAATGACCATGGCATCGGCGTCATGTACTGCTTCGGGAGTGAAATCACTCGCTGAAAGGTATAACACCTCATCGGCGATCTGCTCTATCTCTCCTTTAATATAAGGTATTTTATTGTCAACTAATATTTTCATGGGCACAAATATATATACTTTTTGGGAAATTATATTGCAAGAAAGAAAAACTTTGTCTTAATTTGTAAATTAAACAAATAATACGATATGATTTTTACAGAACTTTGCAACTCGATTTTCACAAAGGCTATCCAGGATTACCACCAGTATGATGATGTGAATACGCCTATGCATAATCCCTACAAAGAGAAGACTATAGAATTCTACTTATACCTGAAAAACTGGATAGATACAGTACAGTGGCATCTCGAGGACATTATAAGAGATCCTCAGATTGATCCGGCGAAAGCTTTGGAAATAAAAAGAAGAATTGACAGGAGCAATCAGGAAAGGACTGATCTTGTGGAACTGATTGACAGTTATTTCCTTGAACAATACAAGAATGTGCAACCTCATCCCGACGCTACCATCAATACTGAGAGTCCGGCCTGGGCCGTAGATCGCCTATCCATTCTTGCGCTTAAAATCTACCACATGCAGAAAGAAGCGGAACGTAAGGATTCACCGGCCGAACTGATTGAAAAATGCAGTAACAAGCTGGAAGTACTTCTTCAGCAGAAAACGGATCTGGCAACAGCTATCGAACAATTATTAGACGATATAAAGAAAGGCAATAAATACATGAAAGTCTATAAACAGATGAAAATGTATAATGACCCGAATTTAAATCCCGTCTTATACGCTCAAAAGTAAAAGTCATGGAAAAACTCTTACTGATAAGATTTTCTGCCATAGGAGATGTTGTGATGACGGTTCCCGTCATCTATGCATTGGCAAAACAATATCCTGATCTTGAAATAACAATGCTTAGTAAAGAAAGTATGCATCCTTATTTCAAGGACATTCCTCCTAACGTGAAATTCAAGGGCGTACGCTTGAAAGCCGACTACCATGGATTGAATGGATTGATGAAACTGTACAATGAACTCAGCGAAGAAAATTTCAATGCTGTGGGTGATTTGCACGATGTGATCCGAAGCAAATTCCTCCGGTGGAGATTTTCTCTGAACAAAGAAATACGGGTACGCCACATCAATAAAGGACGTTCCCAAAAGAAAGCCCTGATTTCTGCAAAAAAGGAAAAGCAACTCATTCAACTGCCTTCTTCATTCGAAAGATATGCCCAAGTCCTGTCAGAACTGGGATATCCCGTAAAACTAGAGTTCTCCTCTATTTGGGAAAATTCATCATGTCCTGAATTAAGCAGCATTCCGATGTTCAAGACTGTCAAGGGAAAAGACAAATGGGTAGGAATAGCTCCCTTTGCAGCACATTCAGAAAAAATATACCCGTTGGAAAAGATGGCGCAAGTCTTATCAGCATTAGAAAAAATTGAAGATGTGCAAGTATTCCTCTTCGGCGCAGGCAAAAAAGAAAAGGATACCTTGGAGCAATGGGCTAATTTCTATTCAAGAATAACATCGGTTGCCGGCAAATACAGCAAGCGAGAAGAACTAATACTTATCAGCCATCTGGATGTAATGGTATCCATGGATTCGGCAAACATGCATCTGGCATCTCTTGTGGGCACACCTGTCATTTCCATCTGGGGAGCAACTCATCCGTGCCTTGGCTTTATGGGATGGGGGCAAAATCCTGATAACGCAATCCAAATCAGTCTGGATTGCCGTCCTTGCTCGGTATATGGCAAAAAGCCTTGTGCAAGAGGTGATTTGGCTTGTCTGAATGGGATACAACCGGAAACGGTAGTCAACAAAGTCCTAGAAATCATTAACGAAAAAAAATGATAAGCAGCAAGATTGAAATCAACCCCAAATACGATTCCTTTTCTTCTTTCATAAGAAGCATCCCTGGAATTTATGACAATGAGGGTGAACTGCTGTATGACGAGCGAAACAAAGTAAGGAGATTTCAAAAAGGCGATATGCAACTGGTCGTGAAACGCTATAAAAAGCCACTTCCCTTCCAGAGAATAGACTACACTTTTTTCAGAGCCAGCAAAGCCAGGCGAGCCTATCAATACGCGTTACATCTAGAACAATTACAGATAAACACCCCTGAAGCGGTAGCTTACATTGAAATCAAAGAAAACGGACTCTTCTCCACGGGATATTTTGTTTCCTCAAATTGTAGTGACCAAGACACCCGGGTGTTGAGACAAGATGATTTCAACAAATCGCTTGCAGATGCATTATCAGGCTTTTTGGCATTCATGCATCAGAAAGGATTCTTGCATGGTGACTTGAACCTTTCGAATATTTTGTTCCATATAAATGAAGATGGCAGATATCAATTCTCTGTTATTGATACCAATCGTTCCAAATTCAAGAATAAGCCAAGTCAGGAAGAGTGTCTGGATAATCTGAAAAGACTCAGCCATCAAAGAGAATTACTTACATACCTTATAAAAAGGTATGCAGAGATACGGCATTGGGATTCGGAATATTGCGTCTCGTTTGTTCTGGACAGGCTACATAAGTTTGAAAGAAAAAGAAAGATTATAAGGCTTTTAAAAGGAAAGAAATGAAGAAAACCGTCATTTATATATTTTGGTATCTGCTTTCACTGTTACCATTAAGAATCCTTTATTTTCTATCGGATATACTTAAGCCTATAGTCTATTATCTGGTGCGCTATCGCAGGAAGGTAGTCCACAAGAATCTTTTGTTGGCCTTTCCCGAAAAGACAAACGGAGAGCGGAAAAGCATTGAAAAGAGATATTATTCCTTCTTTTGTGACTATATAGTAGAAACCGTGAAATTAATCTCCATCTCGAAAGAACAGTTGATGAGACGGATGACATTTTCGGGAGTGGACAAAATGATAAAGGACATGGATGACAACGACAAAAATTTCTGTTTCGTTTATCTGGGACATTACGGAAACTGGGAATGGATCGCTTCTTTACCAATGTGGTCAACGAACGAAAAGGTAAGATTCGGACAAATCTACCATCCTCTTCGCAACAAGGCCATGGATCAACTGTTTCTACAAGTGAGAGGACGTTTCCATGGAGAAAGCATCCCCATGAAAACCACCCTAAGGCGAATTATTGAGCTAAAGCGCGAACGGCAGAAAATGATTATCGGATTCATTTCCGACCAATTACCCAAATGGAACAGTATTCATCATTTTTCGCCATTCTTTGGACAGGAAACAGCTGTCTTTACAGGAACCGAACAAATAGGCAAACAAATTGACGCCATCATATATTATGGTGAAGTGACACATCCTAAGCGTGGTTATTACCATTGCGAATTCAAAAGAATCACAATCACACCCCAATCTATGCCCGATTTCCAGATAACCGACATTTATATGAAACATTTGGAAAAGATGATTCAAGAAACTCCAGATATCTGGCTTTGGAGCCATGACAGATGGAAACGAACCAAAGAAGAATGGGTACAAAGACAAAAAGAAGAAACAAAATGAGAAAATGCTATCTTTCCAAAAATTACTCCAATTGCGACAATGCAGGCAATAAAGCAAAAACTGATATTGAAGCTATCATCAAAGACAATGGCTTTATAAACGTAGGACTCAAGCAAAGTCATCGTTCAAACAAAGTGACAGGATTTTTGCTAACCCTATGCGGAGTATTGAAAGCGATCTTTACAATAAAAAAAGGAGATTTGCTGCTTCTACAATACCCTTTCAAAAAATATTATGTTTTCAAATGCTGTATTGCACATGTCAAAGGTGCTAAAGTGGTAACCGTGATTCACGACTTGGGAAGTTTCAGAAGAAAGAAACTGACCGTCCATCATGAAATATGGAAACTGAACCATTCGGAATACATTATTGCACACAATGATTCCATGCATCAATGGCTTTCGGATCACGGCTGCAAAGCCCAAATAATCGACTTGAACATATTCGACTATCTATCAGAACAAAAACCGGAAGCAAAAAATACCGAATTCAATCATTACAGAATTCTTTATGCAGGCGGACTTGCAAAAAGAAAAAATGCATTCCTCTACACCATTGGCAAGCATCTACAATCTCTTGTTCTCAACATTTACGGGAACGGACTGGATCTGAATGAAATGGAAGGAATAGAACATGTTTATTACAAAGGTTTCATGGCATCCGACGATTTGATAAAAAAAGCTGAAGGTGATTTCGGACTAGCTTGGGAAGGCAGTTCCCTGTCCTCTTGCGAAGGCGATTTCGGAGAATATGTGAAGTATAACAATCCGCATAAAGTATCACTTTATATAAGATGCAATCTGCCTATTATTATATGGTCACAGGCAGCTTTGGCCCCTTTCGTAGAACAGAATGGCATAGGTATCAGCATAGATTCTTTGGAAGACCTGGAAGACAAGCTGAAACAAATTACTCCGGAACAATATCTTAGCATGAAACGCAATACGGAAAAAATAAGCCGTAATCTATCTCAAGGATACTACATCATGCATGCTCTAAATCAAATTCCATAAAAAAAGAAATTCAATGAGTAACAACAAAGAATATAATATAGCGGTTTATCTCTATGATATAGGTAAGGTTTACTGCGGCTTAGGTGAATTTGAATACTCTCTGGCTTCACAAATCGCACAACGGGCTAAGGAACTGATGAATCTGTACCATATCCATCTTTATTTTATCGTTCCCAAGGGGAAAAAAGGATTTTTGGGAAGTAACGTGAATTATATAGAAATTAGCAAAATTGATATTGCTCTTATCAACATAGGTGGGGCGCGTCTGTTTTTTGCAAGGAAGAATTGTCCACAGATGGATTTAGTACATTGGACCCACCAGACGCCCAAAATCAACAAAAGGCTGTCATCTTTGAACCTTATCACCATACATGATGTGAATTTCTTTCATAACCATCTCAAGAAGAGCCTTTCGCGCAAAATCAAGAGAATAGAAAGGAGCCTTTCACGAGCCACACACATTTCATATATCTCCAAGTTTACACAGAAAGATGTTGAATCCCATTTTCATTTTCCCCAACCGTCCAGAGTGATACTGAACGGCGTGACTGATTTGAGCAAACAACAGGTCCCGGATCATCATTTAAATATTCCCAAAGAATATTTTTTCCATATTTCACGTCTTGCAGCCAAAAAGAACACCCATCTATTGGTGGAGATGATGAAATATCTGCCTCAAGAAAACCTTGTTATAGCCGGAACAGGACGTAATCCTTACATGCAAAAACTGGTGGATATCATCAAAACATTGAATCTTTCCAATGTTTATCTTGTCGGAAATGTTTCTGCGGAACAAAAAGCAGCCTTGTACAAGAATTGTAAAGGATTTCTGTTCCCGTCATTGAGTGAGGGATTCGGATTGCCTGTAGTGGAAGCCATGTGTTTCGGGAAACCGGTTTTTCTGTCTGCCCTAACTTCACTTCCTGAAGTTGGCGGAGATGTGTCCTATTACTTCAATGATTTAGAAGCTTCCTCCATGGCCGGAATCGTGCAAAAAGGAATTTCCGAGTTCGAAAAAGACAAAGAAAGCAATGAACAGGCAATCATCAGGCATGCATCACAATTCAGTTGGGAAAAGGCTGCTGAATCCTATATATCCTATTACTTGGACATTCTAAGTATTAATCATTAACCACGATGCATATGAAAATAGCCTTTGATGCAAAAAGAGCCGCTCAGAACCGTACCGGACTAGGTAACTACAGTCGGTTCATACTGCACAATTTATTTCAGTATGGAGCAAGCGACAATAAATATATATTATATGTGCCTGATTCTCACAAGATGTCTCTTTTAAAAGATTTCATCAATATACCTGCTTTTACCATATACACTCCGAAACTCTTGTGGAAGAAATTTAAATCCTTATGGAGGGTTTGGGGAATTCCTTATTATCTCGGGAAACAAGGAATAGATATTTATCATGGATTGAGTAATGAACTGCCTCTTAATATTCACAAAGCACACAATATTAAAAGTATTGTTACAATACATGATCTTATATTTTTGCATTATCCTCAATATTATAAACCTATAGACCGCATTATTTATAATTATAAATTCCGTAAAGCTTGTGAGAATGCAGATAGGATTATCGCTGTCAGTGAATGCACAAAACGGGATATCATCAAATTCTATCATATACAACCCGACAAAATTGACGTCATTTATCAAGGTTGCAGTAACACATTCAATGTTACATTGCCTCAAGCTGCAAAAGAGCTGGTCCTAAACAGATATAATATAACCTATCCATACGTTTTATCCGTCGGAAGTATAGAAGAAAGAAAGAATCTTTTGTTACTGGCTAAAGCATTAAAAGGATTACCAGTTAAAATACATGTCGTGGCAATCGGGAAAAGCACTCCTTATGCAAAAATAATTGAAACATATATCCGGAAGGAAAATTTGCAAGACCGCTTTCATATTATAAACAACGTTTCTTTTGAAGACTTGCCGGCAATCTATCAATCAGCCTCCGTTTTTGTGTACCCGTCGCGCTATGAAGGATTTGGCATTCCAATGCTCGAAGCAATCAGAAGCGAGGTTCCCGCTATCGGATGCAAGGGTTCCTGTCTGGAAGAAGCCGGAGGTCCCCTATCCATTTATGTTTCCCCAGATGATCCGAAAGAACTGGCAGACATGATTTGCAGAGTCATAAATAGCAATGATCTGCGCAATAAAATGATTGAAGGAAGTAAGCAATATGCTGAAAAATTCAATGACAGCAAACTGTATTCTGACTTAATGAATACGTACAAAAAAACATTAGGTAATGCTTCCTTATAACATATACCTGCAATCTATAACTCTCTTATCTGTCAGGGAACGTATCTCACGAAATTCCGGCCATGCCGTTGCTATAACCAAAACATCTGCTTCCTCCAGTATTTGTTTGTAATCCGTATAGTATTTTACTGGCATATCATAGTGTTTCTTGAATTCTTCGTTTGCTACTGGGTCATAAGCATAAATATTATTACACCCGGCTTGTAGCAGACAAGAAATAATCTTTGCGCTGGGAGCATCCCGCACATCATCTGAATAAGGCTTAAAGGATAAGCCCAAAATGCCCAGTTTCATTTCCAGATTTCCATTTAATTCCTTGACAATCTTATTTGAAATAACATGGGGAATCCCGTCATTAGTAGCAATGACATTCTTTAATATCTGTGCATCAAAACCTGCGGATTTAGTCAATGAATACAAGGCATTCGTATCTTTCGGCAAACAATACCCTCCATAGCCGCAACCCGGATATACATAAGATGCCATATTGCAACCATTCCATCGCTTGTCAAGATGAAGAATCCTAAAAGCAGAAGCCACATCTATATCGCCAAATTGATCGGCTATCACCGACATTTCATTGGAAAAACTGATTAATGTAGCCAAGAGTGTATTGGAAAGATATTTGATATATTCTCCTGTGTTTAAAGAAACAAAAAAGACAGGAGAGGTCGTCTTCTCATATATTTGTTGCAAAACATGTTCCGAACGGGAATCATCGACTCCTATAACGATTCGGTCTGCATGCATGAAATCCGCCCAACAATGTCCTTCACGCAAGAATTCAGGATTATTTGCAATGCCAAATCTCTCGCCCAAGGCTACGCCCTTATTCTCTAAATAGGGGATTATTTTCGTTGCTGTGGTAGAAGGCGGAATGGTGGACTTCACGACAAGAACCCTGAAACGAGGATCATGAACTTGCTCTACGGTCTGGTCTATAGCATTGAACAAATAAGTCAAATCAGCTTGTCCCTCCTTTCCATACGGAGTCCCCACACAGTAATAAACGCAATCACTCGCTTCTATTGCATATCGGAGCTGTGCGGTTGATATCGGATGAAAATTCTTGTTCAAATGGTTTACCAAAGCTTCATCCAAACCTGGCTCCAAGAAAGGCAACTGTCCTCTCTTTATCGTTAACAAACGATCTTCATTAACCTCTACGCCATACACAGTATGACCATATTCTGCAAAACCTAAAGCAGTGGTCAATCCTACGAAACCTAAGCCAAAAACTGTAATTACCATTTGTATTCTCCTTCTTCATTTTCCTTAATAAACTGCAAAAATCTACGAACTCCGTTCTCGACAGATATCGACGGCGAATAATTCAAAACACGACGAGCCTTATCTATATTCGGACAACGGCGCTGAGGGTTATTTGTCAGATACTCACTGTCATTAGAAATCGCATAATCAATTTTCCCTTCATATCCAAAAATCTCCCTTCCTGCCTCAACATAGATTTCGGCCAGTTGGGAAATGCTTATCTCGGGAGATTCTATTCCTATATTGAAGAAATCATAACTGCCATGAAGCAAAATTTTCAAATAACCATTAATGGCATCAGCTATGTAGCAAAAAGTTCTGGTTGGAGAACCATTTGACAGAATTTGTATATCCCGTCCTTCTTTAATGGCTAAAGCAAAATCGGCCGGAACCCTCTTATCATTGATTCTCATTCCGGGACCGTAATTATTGAAAGGACGAGCTACTCCAATAGGCATCCCATATTTCTGGGCAAAGAGCATACACATGGTTTCACCGAAGCGCTTGGATTCATCATAGCATGCGCGAGGGCCCGTCGCGCAAACATATCCGTAATAATCTTCGGAAGTCGGTACATGACTCGAATCCGGATTACCATAGAGTTCGCTGGATGAATAAAACAAAAATCCTTTAATTGATTTATTCTTATAGAATTCAAGCAAAGAACGCAAACCCCAAATATTGGCATCCAAAGTTTCAATCGGAAATTGGCGATAGAACATAGGAGATGCTATCGAGGCCATGTGAATAATGAAATCCGCATGATCGGCTCCTGCAATATTTTCAATCTTATCGGATATTATGTCAAATTTCTGTATATCGAACAACGGATCATCCTGCAGTTTCTTCATCCATGCAGGATAGCCCAACATAAAATTATCGAGTGCAATGACCTTCTTCAAATGTAATTCACAGGCTTTTTGCTGAAAAAAGTGCATAAAGTAATAGCCTAAGAAACCTCCGCATCCGGTAATTAAAATTGTCGCGCCTGATAATTTCTCACATTCCCGGGCAGACAATCCCTTCCATGTATAGTCACAATCTTGATTCAATATACTCATCATATTCAATAATTTTTTCAATAATGGCGCAAAGATACATAATTTGTAGACTAAAAATCACATTTAGTTCCACATTTCACTATTATTACCTACTTTTGTAGGACTTAAAACAAAGAGATATGGCAAACTATGATATTCGTCCCCTGCAATTACGCATGCTGGAAATCCTGATGGCATTTGACAAAGTATGCCACGAGCACCAATTACATTATTGCATTATGAATGGTACGATGATTGGCGCCGTCAGGCATAAAGGCTTCATACCTTGGGATGACGATATTGACGTGGGACTGCCTCGCTCTGAGTATGAAAAATTCATCTTGAATTGCAAAGAATGGCTTCCTCAACCCTATGAATTTGTTTGTGCTGAAAATGATTCCCAATACCCTCTTCCCTTTGGTAAAATTCAAGATGCAGGAACAACCTTGATAGAACGTAAACATCTAAGCTATTTGGGTGGAATATATGTCGATGTTTTCCCATTGGACGGCGTTCCCGATAATATATGGAAAAGAAGATGGCATTTTGCAAAATACGAGTTTTTCAAGCAAGCTCTTTATCTGGTACACCGTGACCCTTACAAACATGGTCACGGAGTTAGTTCCTGGATTCCGCTCCTGACAAGAAAGTTTTTCACCATGCAAGGACTTCAACAATCAATCAGAAAAGTGCTTACGAAGTATAGTTTTGAACAAAGTGACTTAATTGCCGATTATACAGAAGGATTGTGGGGAGTAAGAAGCAAAACAATATACGGGGAATACGCCGAGTTCTCTTTTGAGGGAAAAACCGTTACCGGCATCAAACGGTATGACGAATATCTTACTTTGACCTATGGAGACTACATGAAAATACCCGACACTGTACATCAGCGTCAGCATAATTTTTATTATTTGAACTTAAACCAACCTTATAGGGATTATAAAGATGGAGAAGAGGATGACAATCAATAATCCTATTTCTCCCAAGGAGCAGCACCCGTATTCCAAAGATTATTCAAATAATCGCGATCACGCACTGTATCCATACATTGCCAAAAGCCTTCATGACGATATGTCATAAGTTCACCATCTTGGGCAAGTTGTTCAAGAGGTTCCCTCTCCAACACAGTGGAATCATCTTTTATATAATTAAAAATCTTATGGCTGAAAATAAAAAAACCTCCATTGATCCAGCCTTGGTTAATCTGAGGCTTTTCTTTAAATTCACAAACAAGATCATCTTCATTGATCTTCAACTCGCCAAAACGGGCTGTCGGATGTACCGCAGTAACAATGGCCAAGCGCTTTGACAATTTGAATTTTTGGTTCAGTTTGTCCAAATCAACATCAGAAACGGCATCTCCATACGTTACCATAAAGTCTTCATCACCTATAATATCCTTCAGGCGCAAGACCCTGCCGCCCGTTTGTGTCTGTGCTCCCGTATCTACAAGAGACACAGTCCAATCTCTAGGACGTTCATTGATATACTCTATTTTATTATCAGCCAAGTTGATGCTGAAATCATTGTTCAATGTATAATACTGTAAAAAGTAATTCTTAATGACTTCCCCCTTATAACCCAGGGCGATAACAAAATCCTTGTAACCATATCGGGCATAATGATTCATAATATGCCAAAGAATCGGTTTCCCTCCAATTTCCACCATGGGTTTAGGTACTAACTTTGTGTATTCGGAAAGGCGCGTTCCCAAACCTCCTGCCAATATAACTACTTTCATAATGATTACAAGCTATTAATAATGGAACAAATCAAGTCAATATCCGAATCAGTCAATTCGGGATGCAATGGTAAAGATATTACTTTTGTGTATATATCTTCAGTGACAGGCAAATTATAGGAAGAACGGAAATAGCTTAATAAATGATTGGGTGAATATTGAATTCCATACTGCACATCATTTTCTTTGAACAGCTCAGTCAACTTGTTTCTTTTACCATTCAATATCAAAATGGGAAAAATATGAGGAACAATTTCATCATAATTCATGGGAATCAATCTGACATCCGGATTTGCTGAAAGCAAAGCTGAATATTTTTTCACGATATATTTTCTCTTAGGAGCAAATTCCTCATCCAATCGGCTTAACTGAACCCGCCCAATTGCAGCGAAAATGTTGCTCATATGATAACGATAACCTTGTGACACAACATCGAAAATCCAACTGCGTTCTCCTTTATATCGTTTTTCCGAATCTTTACATACTCCAAGCAGACGGGCATCACTGACAGCATCTATCACATCTTTGTCTGACGAGAATATGGCCCCTCCTTCACCAGAAGTAATATTCTTAATGCCATCAAAACTAAAGCAAGTAATATCACCAAAAGAACCTATCTTCTTTCCTTTGAATGTACTTCCGAACGCATGCGCCGCATCCTCTATAATCCGAAGGCCGTGCTTGCGTGCAAAATCCTGATATTCCTGCGCCATGGTGATATTTCCCGCATAATATACAGGAAGAATAACCTTGGTTCTTACTGTGATTCGTTTTTCTGCATCTTGCAAATCCAAAGTCAAAGTCTGTGGATTGATATCGCAACTTACCGGCACGCAACCAGCTCCTGTAATTGCTTGATAGGTAGATACAAAGGTCAGAGAGGGAACGAGCACCTCATCCCCGGGTTGCGTTACTGCCTGCACAGCTAAATGAAGAGCAGCCGTTCCGCTATTGACACATATGCACCGAGTACCACCTCCTATATAATTTTCAAGTTCCTTTTCAAATAAACCCACGGTATCACCCATGCCTAAGTATCCGGAACCTTCAATAACCTGGGCCACTGCAGCTGATTCGCGGGGCCCCACGACAGATTTGGACAATCTTATCATATTCTCTTGCATTTCTTAATTTACCTACAAATATAATCAATATAGACAACGCCTCAAGCTTTTTTTCATAGTTTTTATTAAAAAAGGAAGTACAACCTATATTATACATGGATGTTCGCTTCATTAAAATTAGGAAACAGTCTTCATAACCTCCTGCAGCATCCTTTTCAAATTTCGAAAGAATTCGATTCGAAAGCCGGAAGGATAGGATGCAAATCCTTCCAGAACTCTTATAGGATATCTTGCTCAAATAGACCCTATATTTAAAAGACATTTCCATGCTCGGGAAAACGTAACCGACGTAGGAGAAAGACGTGCCTACCAGTGCAACCTCCGATAAGTAAAGTTTTCCGGACAGGACTTCGGTAAAAACAGCCGGTATTTACCGCAACTTCCATTACAAAAAAGATCAGAAAAAATGAGTTTTTTATCTATATGTCATAAATATTATGTATTTTCGACCCTGCAAAACCAAGTATATATAATCAAACAAAAAGATTCCAGAGAAGATGAAAATTAAAAAAGTCCACAAAGAGTTTGCTTGTTTCGTAATAGTAGGTGTCTTTGCAACTGCTCTGCATTACGGTATATACTACTTGTTGATGCATTTCATCAATGTGAATGTAGCTTACACAATAGGATATGTTTTGAGCTTCATCGTTAATTTTTTCCTTACATCCTATTTCACGTTTGGAGTGGCTCCTTCCTGGATGAAGTTGTTTGGAATGGGAGGTGCGCATTTAGTCAATTATCTCCTTCACATGGTGTTGCTCAATTTGTTTTTATACTTGGGAATTGCAAAAGCTTGGGCTCCTTTGCCTGTATTCGCCATTGCCGTACCGGTTAATTTCATATTGGTACGCTTTGTCTTTAAAAAGAAAAAATGATGAGCATGAAAAATTTTTTTATCGTTGTTCCCTGTTACAATGAAGAAGCAGTCCTTAATGAAACGACCCGCCAACTCAGTGAATTGATAAAGGGACTGCTATCGAAGGGAAAAATAGCAAGCGGGAAAATCCTTTATGTCGATGACGGCAGCAAAGATTCCACTTGGGACATCATTGAATTGCAAGCAAGCAAATGTCCAATGATTGCAGGACTAAAATTAGCCCACAACGTAGGGCACCAGCAAGCTTTATGGGCAGGGCTCGAATCAGTGGCAGACATAGCTTCGGCAACTGTCACAATTGATGCCGACTTGCAAGATGACGTGGAGGTCATTGAGACAATGGTTGACAGATTCAATGAAGGAATCGATGTAATATACGGAGTCCGCGAAGAACGAAAGACTGATTCTGCCTTCAAGAAATATACAGCATTGGCCTTTTACAAACTCATGCAGCTCATGGGTAGTGAAGTGGTCTATAATCATGCAGATTTCAGATTGCTCAGCCAGCGTGCTTTGAAAGCTCTCATTTCGTTTCCGGAGAGAAACTTGTTTTTGAGAGGAATGGTCAATCTGATTGGTTATCCTTCATGCAAAGTTTTTTATAACCGCAAAGAACGATTTGCCGGCGAAACGAAATACCCCCTGTCCAAAATGTTCAACTTCGCCCTTGACGGCATTACCTCCTTTTCGGTAAAGCCTCTACGATGGATAACGGCATCGGGGTTTCTGTTCATTCTGGTTTCCATCGGAGTAATCATATATGCCATTTACGAACATTTCCTAGGAAAGACGAGCCCAGGCTGGACATCTCTATTGGTTTCCCTTTGGTTCATAGGAGGTTCACTTCTGGTCGCTATGGGTATCGTAGGAGAATATATCGGCAAGATATATAAAGAAGTTAAACGCCGCCCTCGTTTTATCGAAGAACAGCGTTTGAATTTCTAATCCCTATTTTCTTTCATAACGATATAGGCGTACTATTTGTTTGGTGTCACAACTGCGCTTGTTACTTTCATAGCAAAGCATAAAGCGAAAATTGCCTTCATGCAACGGAAGGAATGTCTCTGCATCCTTTTCGCCGATAAGCAAATATCCTCGCGAAGCCGTTTTGTCATTGAACACTCTGATCCTATTCCCGGCATAAAAATTGATTGTAAAGAAATGGAGCATGTCAATCCCTACGTAAGAATCAATACTGCCTTGGGGTACAATTTTTTCTATGCGGCGAGCAATCGGCAAATCGGATTTAGCATTCAGAATCGCGGGCTGGAACACTGAATCCAAGGACAAAAAAATCAACAGTATCATAATCCAAAGAAGATTTCTTTCTTTCTTCATCCACCAAAGAATAGAACCTAAAGGCAATGCAATGACAACAAGCCAAGCCCACGGCGAATGAATAGCACCTAAAGCTTGTAAATAGGATATATTTTCGGCAGCATGCTTCCCATGGAAGATGGAATCCGGCACAAGTCCCGCCTTTACTGATAGGAAAGCGGCAAAAAGTAAAAGACTTATCCCTCCCAGAATATGACCATAAGCCATCCATACCTTTGGACGTTTCTTGAAGAGAAACGTAACATATTCAGCGATATAATAGGCCAGGAAAGGATAAATCGGCAACAGATAAACACTTCGCTTGCTCTTAGGGACACAATAAAAAACAAAAATCAATACAATGGCCAGTAAAGAATAAAGTCTCATCGGATTCATCGTCTTTATCTTTGTCCAGATCATTTTGAACCAGACAGCTATTTTTCCCTCAGGCCTTTTAAAATGGAGTCCAAACAAGGAGATTAACAACAGCAACGTCCATGGGATAAAGCCCGAAATAATGGTCACGACATTATAGGTCCATGGATTATAATGTGACTCATAACTCATTTTACCCGTAAAGCGATCGATGTTTTCTTCTTTAATCAAATGCAAAAAATCATTTCCTCCTTGCTGATAGGCAGCCATATACCATATTGCAGGTATTATCAATGATACCAAAGCGATGAGGAATAATTTGAAAAAGGCTCTCCAGAAACCCATACCACGGATTAAAAGAAAAACACCTGTCACAAAACAAGGAAGTATAATAGCTACCGGTCCCTTTGTCAATGTTCCAAGGCTCATAAGAATTACGGCGACAATCGGGATTCCCTTACAAGCCTTTTCCGTCCATCGGAAAAGGCAGAACAATGCACAAACGATACAAGCTGTCAATACCATATCCACCCGGCAGGCAAAGGCTGCCCGATGAACTTCAAAAGATGTGAAAGCAATGAGGGTCGCCCAAAATGCCGTTTCTGAATCCTTACGTTTGGCAAAAAAAAGGAATCCGGCAATAAGCATGACAACCGAAGCCGCTGCCGATGGAAAACGGGCTGTGAATTCAGTAACATGTCCTCCGGTCAATTCTGATACAGCGGCAATACACCAATGAAAAAACGGCGGCTTATATGCAAACTTCCCGCTACTGTCTGTTGGCAATATCCAATTGTTTGTCTCAACCATTGATGTTGCAACAATGGCTTCTCTCGGTTCTCCTTTCGTATTAAAATCAGTCAGTCCTAAAAAAGGGATGACAGTCAGAATACATATTGCAAGCAACAGGAAAAAACTTTTTCTATCAGATAATAAGATTTTATTCATAATATGGTGTTTCTTAACGTTTGCCTAAATCGTCATAAAGAGTCTGCAAAATAGCCTTCCCTCTTTCCAATCTTTTTTGTCCACCTGCATCAGGTCTGTTAATCAAGACTTTCTCTGCATCATTATCAAACAGAGTGATTCCGGTACTGTCCTTAAACAAAAATCCATTGCTGAAGCAACTGAATGCAAAAGGGTATGTGTAAGAAGAACTGAATACATTTCTGCTGAAAGGGTATTGCTTGTGAGGAAGCCCCATCTGCCCCATCAAAGTAGCGACCAAGTCCGATTGATTGACAAGTTTACGGACAATCAGCGGGCGTTTGACTGCCCCTCCCAACCACAACATCGGAGTATGATAAAACATCGGATTGTGTACTGTCACATCTTCATACTGCATACTATGATCCGGAATGCATATTACAAGAAGATTATCCCAGATTTTTGTTTTCTTCAATTTATCTATAAAACGTCCCAAACAGTCGTCAGTAAAAGCTATCGAATTCTGTTTTTCATTTTGCAACCTATGATAAGGAACTTTAAACGGCTCATGGCTACTCAATGTAAGGAACCCGGTATGCCACAAAGAATCCTTGCGTTGCAGCAATTGATTATACAACCAATCAAAAGTGATGTCATCATTCACCCCCCACACGTTGCTATACTGTTCTTTAAAAGAAAAGTCTTCCATACTGGTGGTTTTTTGATACCCGTTACCCAGCAGATAACTCCGCATATTGGTGAAATCTATATCGCCGCCATATAGAAAATCCGTTTTGTATCCAACATCGGACAAACTTTTAGCTATGGAAGATAAAGTCTGACTCTTAACCGGCATTTTCATAATGGAAGCGGTAGGCAGGCCCAAATATCCACTGAAAGCACAGACCGTTCCTCTATCTGTCCGAAAGCTGTTAGAGTAATAATTCGTGAAAAAGATCCCTTCTTTTTCCAACCGGTCAAATTGCGGCGTTACGTTTTTTAGACCTCCAAGGGATTCAATAAAAATGCCTCCACAGCTTTCCCATTCAATAATCAAGACATTAGGTCTTTTGACAGTCAGCAAAGTATCCGTCAATTCTCCATCATTCGGATACAATCCATCGAATATGCGAGCTCTTTCTTTTTCCGGAAAGAAGTTGAATTCATTTTCAAATTTCTGATCCTTGCCTAGCGAATATAAAAAACTGAATCCGGGATTGACAGCAGAATGATTCAGAAAAATATCACTGCTAAAATAAACCCGGCCTACATTCGATGTGGATTCCGCAAATCCGCCTCTTATCATAATAAAAAAGACTCCCAGCAGAATAATGAGTTCCACACTACCTGCTACCTTTTCTTTAAGCCTCGATATAGAGACAATTTGTAAAGGAATTTTTGCCAATATCCAATAAGCACAAGCTATTAATAGTAAAATAATGACGAGCCTTAATAGTATATACCCTATGGAAACACTGGCGAAGGCCTCTGATGGAGAATCCAAATAATTAAATATGGTAGCATCCAGCTTAAAGCCCCAAAATGAATAAAGAGACATATCCACTACAAATGTCACTACAATGAAAAAAGCGATAAGCAGATAATATGGCTTAAGTATTTTCATCCAAGGCAATTTTTCATACCATACGCTCAAACAAATCAAAAGAGTCGGAAAAAGGATAAGGTAAGAAACCATTGTACTATCAAGTTTCATCCCACTGAACATCACCTGTAAATAATCTGAAAAAGCATAGTTTTTAGACAAACTTCCGTTATAAAGCATAAAGACGGGCTTTTGCAATATATAGAAGATCATCAAAACGATGAAATAACAAGCTAAATACTTAAACCTTTTCCACATCACTATATATTTGATTAAAAATCATTTATCATTTTCTTCCGAAATCAGCCGGAATCTCTCCCCATTTGTCAGTCTCCCACTTTATAATGGAATTTGAATATACATTGCATTTCAACCAATCTTCCGCCCGGGAGATCATCGAGAATAAATCTTCGGTCTTTTCGTTTCGAGGCAGATTTGTCTTGCACTTTTTCTGTTTCACCCATCCTATGGCAATTCTGCTATCCGAATAAACAGGCATTTCCAGATTTTTTTGTTTTAAAAGTGCCAAAGCATGAACAATTGCCAAAAACTCACCAATGTTATTTGTTCCGTACACCGGACCATAATGGAATATTTCCCGCCGGTTTACCAAATAAACACCTCTATACTCCATTTTACCCGGATTTCCGCTGCAAGCTGCATCTACGGCCAAAGAAACTTCGGTCACGCCCAAAGGCAAAGGTTTCACTGTTTCATGCTTTTCCGAACCAGACCGTTGCACCACTCTTTTTGCGGATGTCGTAATCCGGCCGGAGGCCCCCACATAACTACTTGGATTGGAATTAAAGGCAGCTTCCGCTTCTTCCTTTGTATTGAAAGACTTATAAACCGCACCTTCAAATCCATGAACCTGCTTCCAGCATTCAATCCATGAACTGTAAACACCTGGGATACACCCCTTCCAAACAGTATAGAATTTAGCTTTAGCCATGCAATTCAAAAATTACATACGTTCCGGGACCTCTATTCCAAGCAAACCCATTCCCAAACGAACAACTTTGCTGATATTGGAAGACAATACCAATCTGAACAGTTTTACATCCTTATTCTCTTCATGGAGAATACTGAAATCATGATAAAACTGATTATATTCCTTCACAAGGTCATAGCAATAATTGGCAATGATGGAAGGAGAATAATCAAGGCCTGCCTGTTTCACAACTTCATTGAACTCTGCCAATTTCTGAATCAGACTTTCCTCCTTTGCATTCAACTGGATATTCAGCGGTAAAGACTCAGGTATTTCAATACCTTCCTCCTTCGCTTTACGAAGAATAGAACGAATACGAGCATAAGTATACTGAATAAAAGGCCCGGTATTTCCATTGAAATCAATGGATTCCTTCGGATTGAAAGTCATATTCTTTCGTGCATCTACCTTCAATATAAAATATTTCAAGGCTCCCAAGCCAACTATACGAGCAATCTCTGCTGCCTCTTCACTACTTGCCTCTTTCAATTTACCCATCTCATCAGACATTTCCTTTGCCTGTTGAATCATTTCCTCTATCAAGTCATCAGCATCAACTACGGTTCCTTCCCGACTTTTCATTTTCCCTTCAGGAAGTTCAACCATACCGTAAGAGAAATGAACAAGGTCTTTTCCCCATTCAAAGCCCAATTTGTCAAGCAATATGGAAAGTACTTGAAAATGATAATTCTGTTCGTTCCCTACCACATAAATCATCTTGTTAATAGGATAATCCTGAAAGCGTATTTTTGCCGTACCTATATCCTGCGTCATATAAACGGAAGTTCCATCCGAACGAAGCAACAATTTCTGGTCAAGGCCTTCCGCAGTAAGATCAGCCCAAACCGAGCCATCCTCTTTTTTATAAAACAGGCCTTTTTTCAACCCCTCGTCCACTTTTTCCTTTCCTTCCAGATACGTGTCCGACTCATAATATATTTTATCAAAGGTAACACCCATCTTTTTATAAGTCTCATCAAATCCGGCATAAACCCATCCATTCATCTTTTTCCACAAAGCTCGAACTTCAGGATCCTTTGCCTCCCACTTCACCAGCATTTCGTGAGCTTCCTTCATTAACGGTGATTGAGCTTTCGCCTCTTCTTCCGTCAACCCTTTTTTCATCAACTCATCTATCTCAGCCTTGTAATGCTGATCGAAAGATACATAATAATCTCCGACCAAATGATCTCCTTTTTTACCGGAAGACTCAGGAGTTTCCCCATTCCCATATTTCAACCATGCAAGCATGGATTTACATATATGTATACCGCGGTCATTCACAATATTTGTCTTCACCACCTTATTTCCGTTGGCAGCAACAATTTTTGCCAAAGAACTTCCCAACAGATTGTTTCTTACATGGCCTAAATGTAGCGGCTTATTAGTGTTAGGAGATGAATATTCAATCATGACCAAGGGAGAATCCTCCCTGGATGAAACGATTCCGTAATTATCATCAGAATGGATACTGTTAAGCCATTCTATCCAACATGAAGATGCAACGGTAAGATTAAGGAATCCTTTGATCACATTAAAGGAAGCCACAGACGGTTCATTCTTCAAAAGATAATCTCCTAATTCCTGAGCAGTCTGTTCGGGTGATTTTCGAGAAATCCTTAGAAAAGGAAAAACTACCAAAGTCAAATGTCCTTCAAACTCTTTTTTGGTTTTTTGTAACTGTACTTGAGCTGCTGCTACTTCACTGCCATAAAGGATTCTAATTCCGTTCAAAACAGATTCTGTTATTCTTTGTTCAATCTTCATATTTTTAATAAGTTATTTGGGCGCAAAGATAATCATAAAAAAGGAGATGCATTCGAAAAATGCATCTCCTTTTTATCTTTTTCTACTATAAAAGCCTTACTTAATAGCTTCAGCTAATTCAGCACCTGCTTTAAATTTAGCAACTTTCTTAGCAGGAATAGTAATAGGCTGCTTTGTTGCAGGGTTAATACCTGTTCTAGTTCCTCTCTCAGCAACTGAGAAAGTACCAAAACCAACTAAAGCTACCTTATCGCCATCTTTTAATGCGTTTGAAACAGTAGCGATAAAAGCATCAAGTGCCTTTTTCGAATCAGCCTTACTCAATTCTGCTCCGGCTGCAATAGCGTTGATAAGTTCTGTCTTATTCATAATACGAAAGATTAATTAATATGTTTATAAATAAATAATAATTCAAACCTTCTAATTGCATAATTTGTCACAAATATAGGGGGAATTATTTATTAATCAAACAGTTTTAAAAAAAAATTGTGCAAAAAGTGCAAAAAAAATCAGTATTGCACTTACACTACGCGAAAAAACGGATTTTATTTGTATTTTTGCAGCATTATATAAATCAAAAAGAATTAATATGAATTTCAATACTCCACCAGTAACTAAAAACTTAATCATTATCAACGCCATATTTTTTCTTGCTGCTTTTGTAGCTACACGCTATGGCATCGATTTGGAAAATCTTTTAGGACTGCATTTTTTCCTAGCCTCCGATTTTAAACTTTACCAGTTCTTTACATATATGTTTATGCATGCCAATTTCGAACATATTTTTTTCAATATGTTTGCGGTTTGGATGTTTGGAAGGATCCTTGAACAAGTGTGGGGTGGTCAACGCTATTTGTTTTTCTATATCGTCTGTGGTCTGGGTGCCGGTCTTACTCAAGAAATCGTACAATATGCCAATTATTACTTTTCGCTCTCAAACTATTCAGGAGTCAATACGGGTATGGGAATCATCCCCATGCAGCAATATCTGAATATGATGACAACGGTTGGAGCTTCGGGTGCCATCTACGGTATCCTATTGGCTTTTGGTATGCTATTTCCTAACGAAAAACTTTTTATTTTTCCTCTTCCAGTACCCATCAAAGCAAAATTCTTTGTAATAGGATATGCCGTTTTGGAATTGATTCTAGGTTTTGAAGGAGGTGATGGAGTTGCACACTTTGCTCATTTAGGTGGAATGTTGTTCGGCCTAATCTTAATTATCTACTGGCGTAAAAAAGGAAAACATCATGAGCCTGACATTTTCTAACATGAAAGACTCCTATAAAAGGAGTTCTACACTGATTCAACTCATCTATATCAATTCAGGAATATTCATCGTTCTGTTCCTGTTGAATTTAATACTGACCCTTTTCAGAATGGAAGGTGGAAATTTCATTCAGTATTTCGTACTGCCAGCTGACATCAGTCGTCTGATTGTACAACCATGGTCAATTGTCACTTATATGTTTCTGCACACTGATATATGGCATATTCTTTTTAACATGCTATGCCTTTATTGGTTTGGGGAATTGTTTCTGCAGTTTTTCTCAGCCAAGCATCTTCGCGGATTATATATCTTGGGAGGACTGTGTGGAGGCTTGTTTTATATTCTTTCCCTCAACTTATTTCCATACTTCATCCCTGTCGTACATCAATCCGTATTATTGGGGGCATCAGCCTCCGTTCTTGCCATACTGACAGCAACAGCCGTAAAGGAACCTGATTATTCCGTTCAATTTTTGTTTATCGGTTCTATCCGTCTGAAATACGTTGCAGTATTTATGGTGATTTTCGACTTGCTTTTCATGCTGACAAATAATTCCGGCGGTCATTTGGCACATTTGGGCGGAGTGCTTGCCGGCATTTGGTTTGCACTTGGAATCAAGAGAGGACATGATGTCACAAAATGGATAAACCAGATTTTGGACTTACCCCTTTCCCTGTCAAAGCTTGCCCAAAGAAAACCAAAAATGAAGGTCCACTATGGAGGTAAGCAACAAGATTATGACTTCAATACCCGAAAGAAAGAAAATGAAGCGGACATCAACCGTATATTGGAAAAAATAAAGCAATCGGGATACGGGAGCCTTTCGTCAGAAGAAAAAAAGAAATTGTTTGATGCCAGTAAAAGATAAGTCATGAAATTAAGAATTATAAGCAATGTGTTTTCCGGAATACTGCTGTCAATAAATGCAGCCCTGGCTCTATTGCTTTTAATTTGTGCCTATGGCCCCTATTTGGATCCATTACATCATCCTTATCTGACAAATGCAGGACTTGCTTTCCCCATATTCTTCTTTACCAATATTCTGTTCCTTTTCTTCTGGCTCCTATACAAATGGAAATATGCCTTGCTTCCTTTTCTGGCACTGTTGGTATGCTACCATCAATGCAGGGAATACATGCCCATCAACATTTTCCGTCCCAACCCTTCTGAAGATTGCTTTAAATTTTTGTCCTACAATGTAATGGCATTCGAAGCCGACAAACCAAACAAAAAAGATTCCCCCAATGAAATTCTAGTTTATTTACAAGACTGTAATGCTGACATTATCTGTCTGCAAGAATATATTTTAGGATCCCGCCTCCAAAAAAAAGACATTGACAAAGCTCTATCCAAATATCCCTATCGGCATCATCTTTCACTAGCAAACGGACTTAACGGACTGGGTTGCTACTCACGCTACCCCATACTGGAAGCCATACCGGTAGAATATCCCAGCAAAGCAAACGGGAGCATCATCTATAAAATAAAAAAAGATGACGACACTCTCATGATTATCAATAATCATTTGGAATCCAATAAACTGACAATTAAAGATAAAAAAATGTATCGTGACCTCCTTTTGGAAAGTGAAAAAAAAGAAATAAAAAGTCATTCAAGATATCTCGTGGGGAAATTGGCCGAAGCTGTAAAAATCAGGGCCGTACAAGCAAAGAAGGTCGCTGACATAATCAAGAACAATAAATCATCCACTTTGATTGTCTGTGGAGATTTCAATGACAGTTCCCTCTCATATACACATCATCTTCTGGAAAAAGGACTCACTGACGCTTTTACCCAGTCCGGCAACGGGATGGGCATATCGTACCATCAAAGCGGGTTCTATTTCCGTATTGATAACATTCTCATTAGCAAGAATCTCAAGTCATACCTTTGCACGGTAGATGACAGAATTAAGAATTCAGATCACTACCCTATCTGGTGCTTTATTCAAGAAAAAGAAAAATAAAAACCTCTTATTTTACGAAAACCAACGTTTTTAAAACATAAAATCTTAAATTATTGCCTTTCTTGCTGTTAGAATGTGAAAAAAAAGCTATATTTGCACCCTTGTAACATGATTGGAAACAAATAACAATAATAAATAACTAAAGAAAAATGCAAAACAAAGGATTTGTAAAAGTATTGGCAGTATTGCTGACCTTAGTGTGCATCTTCTATCTATCGTTCTCATTTGTGACCCGCTATCAGATGAAAAAAGCGGCAGCTCTGGGACCTGAGAAAGAACAGGCATACATTGACTCCATCATGAATGAGAAGGTGTGGTTAGGCAGCTATACATTCAAACAGTGTCGTGAGATGGAAATTGGTTTGGGCTTGGACTTAAAGGGTGGTATGAACGTCATCCTGGAAGTTTCTGTTCCCGATGTAGTTAAAGCTTTGGCTGATCACAAGTCAGACCCGATTTTCAATAAAGCGGTTGACATTGCAGCTCAAAAATCTGTAACCAGTCAGACTGATTTCATCACATTGTTTGCAAATGAATACAAAAAGCTGGCTCCAAACGGAAGATTATCCGAAATCTTTGCCACCCAGCAGTTAAAAGACAAAGTAACAACCCGCAGTTCCGATGCAGAAGTAGAGAAAGTTCTCCGCGATGAAGTCAAAGCAGCCGTTGACAACTCATACAATGTACTCCGTACACGTATCGACCGTTTCGGTGTTGCCCAGCCTAATATTCAGGCTTTGGAAGGCAAGATGGGACGTATCATGATTGAGTTGCCGGGTATCAAGGAACCAAACCGTGTCAGCAAATTGCTGCAAGGTTCAGCTAACTTGGAATTCTGGGAGACTTATGATGGAAAAGACATCGTACCTTTCTTGAGTTCTCTTGACAACAAATTGCGTGATGGAGAAACCGTAGCCGACACAACTGCTACTGCAGCTGCTCCTAAAGACAGCACAAAAGCTGTTGCCCAAGCCAAGACTGAGAAAAACAGTGCCGACAGCTTGAAGGCTATTTTGAAGGGTGGTAACAAGAAAGTAAGTACAGAGCAAAAAGCTGCTGTTGCCCAAATGAAGAAAGAGCATCCTTTGCTTTCCGTTCTTCAGGTAACAAACGGATACGGATGTATTGTAGGTTATGCAAATTTCAGAGATACAGCCGAAGTAAATAAAATATTGGCATCTGCTACTGCTAAAAACACCTTACCTAAGGATTTAAGCTTGAAATGGGGTGTTAAAGCAGCCGATTTCGACAAGAAAGCTGAGACTTTCGAATTATATGCCATCAAGGTAACGGAACGCAACGGACGCGCACCTTTGGAAGGTGATGTAATCACAGATGCCAAAGACGAATTCGACCAGTTTGGCAAGCCAAGCGTATCCATGTCCATGAATACTGACGGTGCTCGCCGTTGGGCCCAGCTGACCAAACAAAATATTGGCAAAGCCATTGCCATTGTATTGGATGGTTATGTATACAGCGCTCCAAATGTAAACAGTGAAATCACAGGCGGTAACTCACAAATTACCGGTAACTTCACTCCTGAAGATACAAAAGACTTGGCAAACGTATTGAAATCAGGTAAGATGCCTGCTCCTGCCCGTATTGTACAGGAAGATACAGTCGGCCCGTCTTTAGGTCAGGAATCCATCAATCAGGGAATCATGTCATTCATTGTAGCATTCGTATTGCTGATGCTTTACATGTGCTTGCTCTACGGATTCATTCCGGGTATGATTGCCAACGGAGCTTTGATACTCAACCTCTTCTTCACCTTAGGTATTCTAACGTCCTTCCAGGCGGCATTGACCATGTCCGGTATTGCGGGTATGGTGCTCTCCCTCGGTATGGCGGTCGATGCCAACGTGTTGATTTATGAGCGTACGAAGGAAGAGTTGAGAGCAGGAAAAGCCATTAAGTCTGCATTGGCAGCAGGTTATTCCAACGCCTTCTCTGCAATCTTTGACTCCAACCTGACATCCATCATCACAGGTATCATCCTGTTCTATTTCGGTACAGGTCCTATCAGAGGATTTGCTACAACCTTGATTATTGGTATTATCTGTAACTTCTTCACAGCAGTCTATATCACTCGTCTGGTTTTCGAACACTTCATGAACAAAGACAAATGGTTGAACCTGACTTTCGTTACCAATATTTCAAGAAACTTCCTTGCCAATACCTATTATAAATTCATGGGTATGTACAAGAAATCATTCACAATATTTGGCATAGCCATACTGATTGGATTGATTTCACTGGCAGTCAGAGGCTTAAGTCAAAGTATCGACTTCACAGGAGGACGTAACTTCGTTGTTCAGTTCGAACAAAGGGTTGAACCGGAAACCGTTCGTGACCTGCTGAAAAAGAAAGTCGGTGATGACTATGTAAGTGCCATTGCGTTAGGAACAGATCATAAGACTATACGTGTTTCAACCAATTATCGTATCAAAGAAACTACGACCAGTGTGGATGAAGAAATCGAGAAGTTCTTGTATCAATCATTGTACGATGCCAAACTGTTACACAAAGATGTCACTTACCAACGTTTCATCGACCGTGAAAATCGTGCAGGAGGTTCAATCATCAGTTCACAAAAGGTAGGACCAAGTATCGCAGAAGATATTACACGAGGAGCAATCATCTCCGTCATCCTGGCTTTGGCAGCCATCTTCGTCTACATTCTGATTCGATTCCGCAATGTCGCATTCAGTGTCGGTTCAACTGTTGCACTGGCTGTAGATACGGTATTGATTATCGGAGCGTATTCCATCTGCTACGGCTGGGTTCCATTCTCTTTGGAAATTGACCAGACATTCATTGGAGCCATCCTGACGGCTATCGGTTATTCAATCAACGACAAGGTGGTTGTATTCGACCGTATCCGTGAGAATTTGGGTTTGTTCCCGAAACGAGACCATTTCAAATTGTTCAATGATTCATTGAACCAGACGCTGACCCGTACCATCAATACATCAGCAACCACATTGATTGTATTGCTGTGTATCTTCCTGTTGGGTGGTGAAAGCATCAGAAGTTTCGCCTTTGCCATGATTCTTGGTGTAGTCATAGGAACCTTGACCTCCATCTTCATAGCAGCACCTATTGCATACCTAACTATGGGAAAGAAAGCAATCAGGGAAGAAGAAACTCCCGTTTCCACGAAAAAAGCAATTGTTAAAGTATAAAAGCATGACGATATAAAAAAAAAGCTGTGTCGATGACACAGCTTTTTTTTGTACCCTTGCCGAGAATCGAACTCGGATCTATGGTTTAGGAAACCACTATTCTATCCGTTGAACTACAGGGGCATTCTTAATTCGCCTGCAAATATACAATTTTTTTTTGTTTTTCCTTTTATTGTCTTGAAATACATACAAACTTTCCCGAAAATGACCATAACATAGATTAAAGGAATAACATTACTCAACTATTTCAAATTCAAAAGAAAGAAATTTCTTATTTTTACTTACAATATAGTTGAATATCAACTATATAAGAAACATTCTGAATGAATAAAGTATAAACATTAGTCCTAATCTTAAAATTGAAAGAATAACAATAAAAAGTTTTGATTTCTCGTTTAACTTAGCGACCTTTGCACCTATCTTAAATATAATATAAATATATATAATAAAATGGCAGAAAAATTGGAAGTAAAAGAACTAGACCAAGTGGTCGTTCGTTTCTCCGGTGATTCCGGTGACGGTATGCAGTTGGCCGGCAACATGTTTTCCAACATTTCCGCAACTGTAGGAAATGACATTAGTACCTTTCCGGATTATCCGGCAGATATTCGTGCTCCGCAAGGCTCACTCACCGGAGTATCAGGTTTTCAAATTCATATAGGAGCAGAAAAAGTTTATACTCCAGGTGACAAATGTGATGTATTGGTAGCGATGAATGCGGCAGCATTAAAGACGCAATACAAGTTCTGCAAGAAAACGGCTTGCATCATCATGGATACGGACTGTTTCGAAAAAACAGATTTGGACAAGGCAGAATTCAAGACTGACAATCCCATCGAAGAAATGGGCATTAAGAACGATGTCATTGCAGCACCTATTTCCCAAATGGTTAAAGATTGTCTGGCAGATACCGGCATGGATAACAAGACTATTCTGAAGAGCCGCAATATGTTCGCTCTCGGTTTGGTTTGCTGGCTTTTCAACCGCGACATAACCATTGCAGAGACCATGCTTCGCGAGAAATTTGCCAAGAAACCTGCCATTGCAGAATCCAATATCAAAGTTATACATGCAGGATATGACTACGGTCACAACATCCATGCCTCTGTTGATCACACATACAAGATAGAAACCAAGGGTGAAAAGCCCAAGGGTTTATATATGGATATCAGCGGTAACAAGGCCACTTCTTATGGGCTTATTGCAGCAGCAGAGAAATCAGGACTGAAATTATTCCTAGGTTCCTATCCTATCACGCCGGCCACAGATATTCTTCACGAATTGGCCAAGCACAAGTCATTGGGTGTAATTACTATGCAATGTGAAGATGAAATCTCAGGTTGCGCATCATCTATCGGAGCATCTTTTGCAGGTGCTTTGGCTGTAACATCAACATCCGGTCCGGGTGTGTGTCTGAAATCAGAAGCAACCAACCTGGCCGTCATCATGGAATTGCCTTTGGTCATCGTGGATGTTCAAAGAGGCGGTCCTTCTACCGGTCTGCCAACAAAATCCGAACAGACCGATTTAATGCAGGCACTGGTAGGACGTAGCGGTGAAAGCCCGATACCTGTCATTGCAGCAACGTCTCCTGGAAATTGTTTCGATGCAGCATACATGGCTTGCAAAATAGCCTTGGAACACATGACTCCGGTCCTTTTGCTTACCGACGCATTTATTGCAAACGGTTCTTCTGCATGGAAGCTCCCTGATTTAAAAAATTACCCTGAAATCAAGCCTAGATATGTGAAACCTGAAATGGCTGCCGACTGGACTCCATACAAACGTACGGAAGACGGTTCCCGTTATTGGGCCATTCCGGGAATGGAAGGCTTTACCCACATCATAGGCGGACTGGAAAAGAGCAACGAAACAGGCGCAATCTCCACCGATCCGGAGAATCATGATCTGATGACAAAACTCCGTGCAGAAAAGATTGCAAACATCGAAGTTCCCGATGTCGAAGTTCAAGGAGATGCCGACGCTAATCTTCTAATCGTAGGTTTCGGAGGCACCTACGGACATCTGTATTCTGCAATGGAAGAAATGAACAAAGCCGGAAAGAAAGTCGCTTTGGCCCACTTCGAATTTATCAATCCGCTGCCAAAAAACACGGCAGAAGTTTTAAAGAAATACAAGAAAGTTGTTGTTGCAGAACAGAACATGGGACAGTTTGCAGGCTATCTGAGAATGAAGATTGACGGTTTCACCCCATATCAATTCAATGAAGTCAAAGGCCAACCGTTTGTAGTAGAAGAACTGGTTAAAGCTTTCACTAAAATCATGGAGGACTAAATTATGAGCGAATATACAGCAAAAGATTATAAAAAAGGACAACCACGTTGGTGTCCTGGATGCGGTGACCATTTCTTTTTGGCTTCATTGCACAAGGCTATGGCGGAAATAGGCGTTGCGCCTCATGACATTGCCGTCATCTCCGGTATCGGCTGCTCAAGTCGTTTACCTTATTATATGAATACCTACGGCATGCAAACCGTTCACGGCCGTGCCGCAGCAGTTGCCACAGGAGCCAAGGTCGCCAATCCCAATCTTACCATCTGGCAAATCAGCGGCGACGGTGACGGTTTGGCAATCGGAGGAAATCATTTCATCCATGCCATTCGCCGCAACATCGACTTGAATATGATTCTGCTGAACAACCGTATTTACGGTTTGACCAAAGGACAATATTCTCCGACATCGGAGCGTGGCTTCGTAAGCAAATCATCACCATACGGCACAGTTGAAGATCCATTCCATCCTGCAGAACTCTGCTTCGGCGCACGCGGACATTTCTTTGCTCGTTGCGTAGCGACCGATGCTCCTGCTACTGTAGAAGTATTGAAAGCTGCAGCAGCCCACAAGGGAGCTTCCGTAGTAGAAGTCCTGCAGAACTGCGTCATCTTCAATGACGGGACTCACGCTTCAGTCTATACGAAGGAAGGACGTGCTAAGAACGCCATCTATCTGGAGCACGGAAAGCCCATGCTTTTCGGAGAAAACAAAGAATTCGGGTTGATGCAGGAAGGCTTTGGACTGAAAGTCGTAAAACTCGGTGAAAACGGTATCACAGAAAAAGATATCCTGATTCACGATGCACATTGTGAAGATAACACCCTTCATTTGAAACTGGCATTGATGGAAGGTCCGGACTTTCCGATTGCATTAGGCGTAATCCGCGATGTAGCATCACCTACCTATAATGATGCCGTCTATGAACAGATTGAAGAAGTGAAAGATAAGAAGAAATATCACAACTTCCATGAACTGTTAATGACAAACGAAACATGGGAAGTTAAGTAAATTCATAATATTACAGAAAAAAGGCCGGCAAACATTTGTTTTTCCGGTCTTTTTTTGTTTACTTTCGGGATTGAATTTCTAATACTTATGATTTATGAATAGTCCACTTTTTTGGCTGATACCATCAGCTGCTGTCCTAGCGCTTCTATTCGCCTGGCATTTTCATCATCAGATGAAAAAAGCGGAAGAAGGAACCCCTCAAATGAGGAAAATCGCCGCTGCCGTGCGCAAAGGCGCCATGTCCTATCTAAGGCAACAATACAAGATTGTCGCCCTCGTATTCATCTGCTTGTGTATCCTGTTCTCTATCATGGCCTTCTTTGGCCTTCAGAACGCCTGGGTTCCATTTGCCTTCCTCACCGGAGGTTTCTTCTCCGGATTATCCGGCTATCTTGGAATGAACACCGCTACTTATGCATCTGCGAGAGCTGCCAACGCAGCCCGTGAGTCACTCAACGGAGGTTTGCGTATAGCCTTCCGAAGCGGTGCGGTTATGGGACTTGTAGTTGTCGGTCTCGGCCTTATTGATATATCATTCTGGTTCCTGATTCTGAACTGGTTTGCCCCTGTCGACATGTCTGAGTCAGCACGACTCTGTTTTATCACCACCACGATGCTTACCTTTGGTATGGGTGCCAGCACCCAAGCTTTGTTTGCCCGTGTCGGTGGCGGTATCTATACGAAAGCCGCCGATGTAGGTGCTGACCTCGTAGGAAAAGTAGAAGCCGGAATTCCCGAAGACGATCCTCGTAATCCTGCCACCATCGCCGATAACGTAGGCGACAATGTGGGTGATGTTGCCGGTATGGGTGCCGACCTTTATGAATCCTATTGTGGTTCCATACTATCCACTGCAGCCTTGGGAGCCTCCGCATTCGCAGCCGCCGGTATGGGAATGCAATACAAAGCTGTCATTGCTCCGATGTTGATTGCAGCCATTGGCATTGTACTTTCCATCATAGGAATCTATTCCGTGAGGACAAAAGAAGATGCCAGTATGAAGACTTTGCTCAAAGCCTTGGGTGTAGGTACCAATCTTGCATCCGTATTGATTGTCATCGGTTCATTTCTGATTCTGTGGCTCCTGCAACTGGAAAACTGGGCATGGATAGGATGTTCCGTTGTAACCGGTCTGATTGTCGGCGTCATCATTGGACGTTCCACCGAATATTACACCTCTCAGTCCTACCGCCCTACACAAAGAATCAGTGAAGCAGGTAAAACTGGTCCGGCTACCGTTATTATCAGCGGTATCGGTCTGGGCATGCTTTCCACTTGTATTCCGGTTGTAGTAGTAGTCATCGGTATTATCTGTTCCTATCTTTTTGCTTCCGGATTCGACTTCAACAATGTCGGTATGGGTCTCTACGGAATAGGTATCGCAGCTGTTGGCATGCTTTCCACTTTGGGAATTACTCTTGCAACCGATGCATACGGTCCGATAGCTGACAATGCGGGCGGAAATGCCGAAATGTCCGGACTTGGTGAAGAAGTACGCAAGCGCACGGATGCCCTGGACTCTTTGGGCAATACTACCGCTGCCACAGGAAAAGGCTTTGCGATAGGTTCTGCAGCACTTACAGGCTTGGCTCTTTTAGCTTCCTATATAGAAGAAATCCGCCAAGGTCTGGTACGCTTGGGTGAAACTGTTCTTCAGATGGGTGATAAAGTCATCGATATCAAGACAGCAAGCATCACCGATTTCATGAACTACTACGAAGTGAATCTCATGAATCCGAAAGTCTTAGGCGGCATGTTCATCGGTTCCATGATGGCATTCCTCTTCTGCGGCCTCACGATGAATGCAGTAGGCAAAGCTGCTGGCAAGATGGTGGAAGAAGTCAGACGACAATTCCGCGAAATCAAGGGAATTCTCACCGGTGAAGCCGATCCCGACTATGAGCGTTGCGTAGAAATCTCCACAAAAGGAGCCCAACACGCCATGGTACTTCCATCGCTGCTTGCTATCATAGCTCCAATTGTTACCGGATGCGTGCTGGGCGTTACCGGTGTATTAGGTCTGTTAATTGGCGGATTGAGCAGCGGCTTCGTATTGGCTATCTTTATGGCAAACTCAGGCGGCGCTTGGGATAATGCCAAAAAATATGTAGAAGAAGGTAACCTCGGCGGCAAAGGCAGTGAAGTGCACAAAGCAACCGTCGTAGGTGATACTGTAGGCGATCCGTTCAAGGACACTTCCGGTCCGAGCCTCAACATCCTCATCAAACTGATGAGCATGGTTTCCATAGTTATGGCAGGTCTGACCATTTCGTGGAGCCTCTTCTAGCAGATACAAAAAAAGAGCGGTGAATGAATCACCGCTCTTTTTTTATTCTGCTCAAGTAATTTATTTAACCTTTACAGCTTTAGCAGCTTTGTCGCAAGCTTTTTTTGCATCGCATCCAGCCTTTGCACAAGCCTTAGCGGCAGCAGCATCAGCTTTACCTACTTTAGCGCAAGCATTGGTACAACCTTTCTTACAGCCATTTTTGCAGTTGCAAGCTTTGTCGCAAGCCTTTTCCTTAGCATCTTTGCAGCAAGCTTTCATGTCAGCTTTTGCGGCACACTTAGCATCCTTAACAGCACCCTTAGCATCCTTGCAGCAAGCTTTTGCATCAGCTTTAGCAGCATTCTTCACAGCTTTTACATTCTGCTTTACAGCTTGTTCTGTTTTAGTCTTTGTTACAGAAGTCTGAGCGTTTGCAGTCATTGTTCCCAATACCATTGCAGCCATCAAGGCTACTCCAAATAAAATTTTTTTCATAATTAAAATCTCCCTTTTTAGTTATACATTCGATATAAAATCAAGGCACAAATATAACACTAAAATCGACCGTTGTATCTGCGGCGTTCAAGATTTAAACTTTTTTCAAATAAATTCTTTGCTATTATCAAAAATTCCGGCTTTTAATATTAAAAATCCTTCGGTGTATAGGTAGCATTCCACCAATCGGGTTCATCCTTCAGCCATTTGGCAAACCATGCAAAAATCGTGTTCTGCCACAAAAAGCGTTTGTTGTAATCTAAGATATGATGATCTTGTCCTTCCACTACCACGAATGCTGTTTCCCTGCCCAGCATCTTCAGAGCAGTGAACATCTGGATACTTTCCCCTATCGGCACATTCGTATCGACAGCCCCATGCAGAAAGAGCAAAGGAGTATGTACCTTGTCGGCCCTAAACAAAGGACTGTGCTTATGGAATATATCCGGATCACTCCAAGGATAACTGTTGGCTGCAGCAATCTCGCTATAGGAATATCCCCAATAACCTTCGCCCCAGTAACTGGTCTGGTTGCTGATACCGGCATGAGAGATTCCTGCAGCAAAAATATCAGTAGCCGTCATCAGATACTGAGTCATATAGCCACCATAGGAAGCCCCGATGCACCCTATCTTTTTCGGATTCACGAACGCATGTTCTGCACAGAATTTCTTTGTTCCTTCAATGATTTCATCCGGAGTAAGCAGTCCGAAGCCATTCACGTGGCGTGCAGAGAACTTTTGACCAAAACCTGTCGCTCCGCTAGGCTGAATAATGTAGACCACATAGCCCTGTGCTGCATAAGCATGCTGCGGATATCTGGATTCCAACGTACGTCCGGTAGGAGAACAACCTCCGTAATAGTTCACAATCATAGGATATTTTCTGGAAGCGTCAAAGTGAGGCGGAAGGTAATAACGTCCATAGATGGTATCTCCATGTTCCGATACAAAATTCCAGTCCTTACATTCACCGAGGACTATATCTTTCATGATTTCCTTCGAATCATCTTCCAGACAAACAGACTTTCTATTCTTTATATTGTACAGATACAGGCGCAAGGAGTTGGAAGCACTTTGTCCCCAATAGACGATGGAAGGCGAGGAAGAAGCCATACTCGGTCCGGAGGACTCTGCCGTCTTGCTCACTTGATAATGGCGGAAATTGGCATATTGAACATCAAAACCGCTTACCACGTCTTCTTGTGCACCCAATGATTCTATCTTTCCAGTCTTAGGATTCATTACATAAATGCGGACACAATCCTTGTCGGCACCCAGAAAATAAACCTGTCCGTTCATCTTCGACCAGCAGACGGAGCCTTCCACGGAAGGATTGAAATTCTTTGTCGCCGGAATGACTTTTCCATTGGAACGGTTATAGATGAAAAGTTGTCCGTCCACCATACTGGCCGTCTGCCCCGGGTCCAAATTCAGGCCTACTCCGTTGAAAGCTTCGGGAGAGCCGGAAACGAGCAAATCCTTTTCATCAGGCGAATAAAGAGCACTGCTGATGAATCCTTGGTTGGAAAGCAATGTGTCGACCTTCATATTCTCAAGGTTGAGTTCATATAGAGATATCAAATCGAAAGGACGCTTGGTGATACGAGGACGGGAGACTGACAAAAGCAATCTTTTCCCATCGGCCGAAATATCATTCAGATATGCAGAAGTATGTCCGTAAGTAAGCCTTTGATAAAGGCCTGTTTTCAAATCATACTTAGTAAGGGCCACGCGGTCTCTCCAGCCCGGCTGGCGGTCATCGGGAGTCAGTATCTCATATATTTCCTTTTTCTCCTTAGGGCCTTCCACGACCTCACTCACAATGAGATAATCTTCTGCCGGAGACACCGTTATGTTGCCATCCGGGAAATCACGTGCCAGCAGTTGGACGGTTCCCGATACCGGGTCGGCACTGTAAATGCTCCTGTTCTTACCCACCGTTTCTTCATAGAGATAACGACCCGACTTAGGCATCCATTGCAAATCTGCCGAAGCGTTTTTCTCGGCAAGTATCTTGCCTCCTGCCACTTCCTTCACTTGCACGAAAGAACGAGACTTGCCTCCATGTTCTACCTGACGGTAATATACAATCATGTATTTCCCGTTGGGCGACAGGGAAGCACCCACCACACGGAGTCCATCCAAACAATCGCTGGTAGTATAAAGACGTTCGCTGCTGTTGTCGGCCTTTACTAAAGCCTTGGATTGAGATTCGAAAGATACTTTCACGGAATCTTTCGCACCCGGCGCCGTCACGAAACGGATAACTACCTGATGACGATTGGGTTCCAACGTCAGACTTTCACCGTTCAATGCTTCCCTGTCCACATAAACCTTGTACTCTTTGGGCCCTTTCACTTTTAGAGAACCTTTCAGATAACTTTGTGCATCGAGGGTGAAACTCAGGAATCCTTCGGAATAGGCTTTCGAAAAAGAAGGCAATATACTTCCGTTCCATTTCTCGTGCTTGCCTAAAGAGGCAAACGGCATAGGAGTATCGAGCAACATCTTGGTGTCGAACTTGCCTTTGGTGGTATTCGTGGAATCCACCATGAACGGCAGAGTGATTTCGTAAGGTCCGGAAAGATTAAAATCCTTAATCTCCGTCTTATTAGTCTGTGCCAGACAAGCACTTCCTGCCAGCAGGAATACAATCGAAGTCTTAAATCTCATTTTAAATACTATTTAATTATTATTTTACTTGTTCGGAGTAATTCGGGCTGTCCATCCTCCTGCAGGAAAGAGTTCCGCATCCACTTTGGAATCGGCGGTCACAGTCAGGGTCGTATGTTTGTAATCTGTCGGTTCCTTATCGGAATTGATGCCGTCGGCAAAGATATCAGCCGTATAACTGCCCTTACCCAAGAAAGAGAAATCGACCGTCAGTTTCCGAGGAGCCCAGTCATTCATGGCTCCCACGAACCAGGTACTTCCCAAGCGGCGTGCAGTTACAATATAGGCACCCACCTGTCCGTCGAGCACTCGTGTCTCATCGGATACGGTAGGTACGGAAGAGATGAAATCCGTGCATTCCTGCTCCTTGCGGTAATTATTCGGAGTATCCGAGAGCATCTGCAGTGGAGCGTCATATACAGTATACATGGCCATCTGGTGCACACGTGTCCCCTGACTCATTGGGCAACCGTTCAAAGGATAGTAATTGTCGCGAGTGGCATTCTTCATAGCACCCGGTGTATAGTCCATTTGCCCCACCAGCATCCGGAGATAAGGTATAATTACATCATAGTGGGGAACATCGGGAGCCGTAGCTTTTTTGATGACAGCCTCAGCACCCTCAACTCCCTTGAGGCGTTCTTTCAGGAACTTCAACTGGTTTTCCCCGAGATTCCATTTGAAATTTTCGAGTCCTTTCACACCCTCAAAGTTGAGAATATTGGGATAAGTGCGCTGAAGCCCGTTTGCCTTCCATCCGTGAAAGTCGAGCACCAAATGATTATCAGCGGCACACTTCACGATATCCACTACAGAATTCAGCATCTTCTGGTCATCGCAATCAATGAAATCCACCTTGAAGCCCTTAATTCCCATTTTGGCATAATATGGGAACACTTTGTCTTTTTCTACGGAGGCCTTGTCCCATCCAGCCCAAAGGATTACACCTACGTGCTTTTCATTGCCATAACGCACCAGCTCCGGCAAGTCCATCTCCGGAATTACTTCCATCAGGCTTTTCTGACTGCTCCATCCCGAATCGACAATGATATATTCCAAATGGTTCTCGGCTGCAAAATCAATGTAGTATTTATAAGTCTGCGTGTTGATGCCCGTCTTGAAATCTACACCCGTCACGTTCCAGTTGTTCCACCAATCCCATGCCACCTTTCCGGGTTTTATCCAGGAAAGATCCTTCAATCTGCAGGGAGCCGCCAACTTTTGAGCAATATCACACATGGCCAAATCCTTGTCTTTTTCCGTCAAGACCACAGCTCTCCAGGGAAAAGAACGCGTCCCCTGCGTCTGCGCAATGAAATCGGCACGTTTGGTAGCAATGTAATTCGAAGTGAAGAATCCACTCTTTAAATAACCTTCCAAAGGATAGGGCGCAAATTCTGCCATAATCCCGTTTTCACCATTCGGATTCATTTTCAGAAACATGCCCGGATAGTCCTCGCAACCACACTCCAACACGGTAGCTTTCCTCCCGTTTCCCAAATCCACGCACAAAGGGGCAATACTGATGGAATCGGCATACATCTCGGATAGTTTCTGCTCAGTGTAATAGGATTCGAAGGCAAAAGAATAGCGCTCGCCTGCACGAAGATCATTGATATAAGGTATGAAAGCCTTGTAGTCTTTATCGAAATTAAACTCCACCTGTTCATTCTGCACCTTGACTTTCCCTTGAAAGGCTGTGACGAAACGATAGGCCACGGCATCATCATAGGCACGGAATTCCACATCGTAGCCCTTGCATTTCAAGACAAGCTGAGTATAATGATCGGCAACCTGCCGTTTCCGGTAGAATGGAGTCTTGATACTTTCGCTCACAGTCTTTATCGCAGAAGAAGAAACATGAGGCTTTGCCCCAATCACATTGCCACCCTCGAAAGTCATCGAGATGAACGAAGGACGAATCACTTGCTGTCCGTCCATAGATGCCTGCCAGGACAATTGCTTGCCGGCAGTTACTGTCAGTGAAATTTTCCCGTCGGGAGATTTTACGGAATAGTCTTTTGCATGGAGAGGCAACGCAACTGTCACTCCACAAAGAAAGACTCCCAAAACAAACCAAATTTTTCTATTCATGGCTCATTAAATTAATTCTGTACATATCATAAAGGTTATTGCAAATATACTACAAAAAAAGCAAATGCTTCATCACATAACCATGAAATCCTTTCAATAATGAATTAGCTGTTATCTGCCGATATTTTAATGCACCTCCCCTGAAGAATTAGGTGGCATTCAAGCATAATTTAGCTATAGCATTGCAGTGCGATAGTTATAGCATTGCAGTGCGATAGTTATAGCATTGCAATGCTATAGTTATCTCACTGCAATGATAGAGTTATCGCACTGCAATGATAGAGTTAATTGTTGCTGATTTAGGGATTAATTTCCCCTTGGAAAAGAGATAAACTCTAAGGGAAAAAGAAGTAAAATCACCATACATGAAAAAGTTGGAATGCAAACTCTTGATTCACATTCCAACTTAATATTCATTCTGAATTTCATTCAGGAATTACCTTTTCTCGCCGAATTCTTCCTGCTGCTTCTCCACTTCTTTCAAATCTACCTTAGGAGCAATCTGACGGGAATCTTTTTCTGAGAAAGAATTGTCATCGGAAACATTCGGTATCATCTTTGCCTCCTGAACATCATAGAGAAGATGTCGATTGACCGCCTTGCTTTCCAATTCCAGAATTGCACTTTCCGCCTTCTGGCTCCCTTCATACAACAAGGTTGCCGTAATTTTTATCTTCCCGGGATTCAAAGTAGATTGAACCAAAACAGGAGCTGTCCCCCATTTCACAGGAACCGGATTCGCCATTTGCTGAGAACCTCCTACCAATCGGCCTTCTCCTTCAATCGAGAATCTGACAAAATCATTATTCAAGCGTTTGATATTGCCCTTGTCATCAGCAATGGAAGCTATAACCGTGACCAAATCCGATCCGTCAGCATTCAGGTTCATCCCTTCATTGTCCACACTGAGCAATATCCGTGAAGGACGTCTTGCAGGAGAAACCTTATGCGTAGCTACAACCTGCCCGTTCATCAATCCTTCGGCAAAAAGATAAACGCTGTCCTGCTTGTTCTGACGGGAGTATTGCTTGTCAATCATAAAATCATATACGTCCTTGAAAGTAATGATTGGGGAAGGCATTCCCTTCGTATCCTTCCTTTTCGTATAGGTCCAGGTCTTTCCTCCTTTATTATAAGTCAACCTGACTTCATCACAATTCGAATACACTGTTACATCTTTGTCCGAAAACGGAGTCATGAAATGAGCGATATAAACCATAGGCCCCGTTTCAAAGACACGATTCTCCTTTATCGGAGAACGCTGGGCCTGAAACATGTAATAGGAAAGTTTGGGCTGGCGGAACACATCCATCAAACCTCCATAGAACGGATCAGGGTGATATCCTCTCTGATGATCAAAGGAATGCCACAGACAACCACCGACATACTGACGGGACACACGATAAAACCAATCATAACAAGATGTCTTATAATAAGGATTGGCATAATGTCTGGCTTGAACTAGCATCGGTTGTTCTCCCCAGTTTCGGGCTACACGGCTTGGAGAATTATGCGAACTCCAATCGTCCACATTATCTCCCCACTCACGGGTGAAATAAGTGACATTAGGATTCAATCCGGATTCATCTGCTACAGGATGTGTAAACTGGACAGAATAAAATTCATGTCCGCGAGCCTGAGCATCGCAAGCAGAATAGCAAGAGGGATAAGGATATTCCTGAGAAACAATATCATGGGTTTTCTTGGCAAAATCGGCAGGATAGGAAGTCTCATTCAAGATAGGCTCCCACAACCAGGAGCACGGATGGTTCCTGTCCCTACGAACGACATTGCGGATGTCTCGATAAACCCTTTGGGCAAAAGAGGGCGCTTCGTTCCAGAACTGCCATCCCGGAGTATTGATGATAACCAAAAGGCCCAGCTCATCACAGGCATCCATAAATGCAGGGTCCTGAGGACAATGTGCATTCCGGATGACTTTTAATCCTGCATCACGAAGTTTCTTTGCATCTCTCCAATGAAGACTGTTCGGCAAGGCATTCCCAATAATTGCAAAATCCTGATGTCTATTGGCACCGATCAAAGGTGTCTCATAAGGTTTACCGTTTAACCAGAATCCATCTTTACCTTTGAACTCAAAACTGCGTATTCCAATTCGCTGGCGATAACCATCTACTAAAACTCCTTTCTTGTCGTACACGCTTACAATCAGATTGTAAAGGTTAGGAGATTCCGGGCTCCAAAGTTGTGGCTTCCGAACAGTTATCCTGCCTTCCACATATCCTGCCTTTGCTCCTGGAATTTCCATTTTTCTGCCAAACGTCGCTACTCTTTTCCCATCCGATTGCACTAACTCGTATTCAACCTTTCCCGAGAAAGGAAGGGCCTTTTCATTTCTGACCTGCAATTTCAGCAATACCTCTGCCGATGCTTCCGACACCTTGTCATAAGCCACAAATAATCCTCCTCCGGCCGTTTCATCTTCATAATTAGGATCTGTGATATGAACCGGATTATAAGCCACTAGCCAGCAGTCCCGATAGATACCTCCGAAATAGGTAAAATCGAGCACATTCTGTGCCTTGCCTGGGGGGTAAGAAGGATCATCACTGTTATCAGCCCAAACGGCAATCAGATTATCCTTGCCGAAACTAATGACATCAGTCACATCAATGACAATAGGTAGATATCCACCATAATGCTGCGACACAAGTTTCCCGTTAACATAGATCTTACTCTTCCCCATAATCGCTTCAAAATACAGAAAGAGTTTCTTATCCTTCATCGACTTCAAAGGGGTAAAATGTTTCCGATACCAGACAACTCCCTGATAATTGATACATCCGCTGGCCTCTGTTGGTAAATACTCTATCCCATGAGGAAGAGATACTGCCTTCCAAGACTGATCATTAAAACCCACGGATTCTGCCCCGGCTACTTCTCCTTTGTAAAACCTCCATGCAGGATTCATACTGTAAGCCGTTCTTCCTGAATTGGGCAATTCGTAGAATCCAGCCGTAGAAAATTCAGGTTCGTTAGTGGCCTTTATCCTTAAAGGTCCAATCACCAACACTAACAATAAAACAAGTACTATATTCTTCTTCATACAATATCAATTATTTCGTATCTATCCATTCATAAATTTTCGCAATCATCGGAAGTTCGTACAGATACATCCAATCACTGTTATCACTCTTGGCAGCCAGATGGTTGGCTTTATTCTGGTCATCAACAAAACCGTCGGGCGTATTCATGAAACGGGTTTTGGAATAAACTTCTTCCAGTTCTTTCCGCATTACCGAGAAACCTTCGCAGATATCCTTGATTTCATTCATTGCTTTCATCTTATCCGACTTTGTTTTCGACCCATCATAATCATTCAAAGCCAATATCAGACTGGTTGGGAAATGTTGCAGTTTATTTATCTGTTCATAGATGTCCAATGTATATCTATTACGGCGAACCAGTTGTTTTGCTACAAGAATCCGATTGGCAATCGAATCATATCTGACACTTTCCAGCTTGGCTTGAGCTATCCGATCCTTATATTTCGAGCTCCATGCTCCTCTCTTATTCTTATCAGGCAAGTCCATAAGGGTGAATGACGTAACTCCCCATGCCGGATTTCTCCTTCCGGATGTTACCAAAGCCCCTTCATAAAAGAACAAAGATTTTTCCAAATCATCCAGAAAACCCAATCTGTTTTCTTCTGCTTTGAATCCGAATTCACGCTGGGCATGTGCTGCTTTAAACTCTTCAAGAGATTGCCCCTGAGGATTCCATCCGAAACTCCCCAAAGCTATATAGCCTCTCCACACTGTTTCGCTATGTGGAGAACCATCATCCCAACAAGTTGCAAGAATACCATTGAGTCGGTTTTCTTCGGTCAACAAACAAAAATCTCTGATGTATTTCGTCCGAGAACCTTCTCGCGGCATCACTGGCGAATCACCGGCAGCGGCGGCAGTAGCCGCCATCACATTCAGTCCTTTGTTGTGATACCATGCCAGAATTTTCTTATGTCCCGCTCCGTTGGGATCCCGGTAATTCCATCTCATATATACACATCCCTTCGGAAAAAGATCAATCGCCTTGTCCAGTTTGTCAGTATTCCATTTCGCTTCTACAACTTCTTTCGATTCCTCACTGTTGACAAAATCCCACACATCTCCATATTTCAAAGGCATGTCGTCCCAAAAGATAGGAATCCGTCCATGTTCAAAAGCAAAAGAGCAAACCTTCTGAAGCCACAACATCTGAAGTTCGAAAGGAGTCTTCCCCGTAGCCTTGCATCGCGAATCTACTCCAATAGAAGAAATTTCATCACCTCCCACGTGCAAGTATTTCCCATAAGGCATAGCCTCAATAGCTTCACGATACAAATCCAACTGAAGCTTATATGTACCGGAATCCGACGGACAGAATTCCCAGTCACTCTCAGGATTCTCCCTTAAATCCTTATGATGTTTCAAAATATAGCCGGCATGGCCCAATCCTTGTACCAAAGGACTTATATCGATATTTCTATCTTTGGCATATCTGCACAAAGCTTCCATTTCCTGTTTCCCAATTGCATTGGACGCACCTATCTCCGGATGACTCATGTAGCGAAGCTTGTCCTCCAGTTCCCATATCACTGCATTTACCTTGTAAGAAGCCAACTTATCAATCTCCCGATAATAATAGTCCATTCTGTCCAAATGATGCTTGGTGTCAAAATGAACGGCACGATAATTTATTGACGGATAATCCGTAATTTTCATCCGCGGAATGATCAAGTTAAAATCTCTGCTATCCTCCATCAGCTGTTCAAGAGTTTGACAACCATAGAAAATACCGGCTTCCCCACGTGCTGAAACAGTAACTCCATCTCCGTCTACAATCAGTACATAGCCTTCTGCAGATTCAGGCACATCCTTGTCCGTTATCTTCAAGAAAAGGCTTTTCCCTTCATTGGGAGATAAAGGCAACTGCCCCAACAAATTGCCCAAAACAGGAAGTGACATTTGTCCTTCTAGTCGGATATACTTCAATTCATTGAAGCTGAATCCAGAACCATCAACCACAACAACAGACTGCGGCTGAGGTATCAGGCGGAAAGCCTTGTTTAAACTTTCCGGGTAAACACTCAGGACAGGAAACAGCAAAATCAATAACAACAGTTTTTTCATCATGTCTTTCAATTTTTTAAGGTAAAAAAGGCTGGCTGCTTATCAAAGAGCAGTCAGCCTTCAAACTAATACCGAATACTCCTAACAATTACCACCCTTCACTAGGAGTGCACAATCCGTTAGTGTCCAATTCTTTTTGAGGTATAGGGAAATAATCAAACTTATTCATACTGCCTGATTTCCCTGCCTGATAGTTGCTATAACGTGCAGCATCACCAGTATTTTTCAAATATTCGTCAAGCAGGCCCCATCTTCGCAAGTCATAAAAGCGTTCGCCTTCCACATAGAACTCAATGGCACGCTGCTGGATAAGATCAGCAAATACGCCGGCAACTGTCTTAGCTCCGCTATAATCGTTCAAATTGGCACGATGACGAATCTGATTAATATAACCGATTGCCTTATCCAGACTATTCTGATTCATATAAGCCTCAGCCAACAAAAGAATGACATCTGCATAACGGATGGCCCTTTCATTAATGAAAGATTTAGGAGGAGTTGCCTCTCCTGTCAGCCACCAATTCTGATACTTCTTAATCCAATATGTTTTCCACTTACTCTCAGCGAATAATTCGCGGAATTTCTTTTGGTAATAAATACTACCGTCATAATCCCAAGCAACGGAACAGCGAGCTCTGTAATCATAATTTCCTTCTTTATCTTTTTCTTTGGTAAAGACGTCCATAATAGTCTGGGTAGGATTGGCTTCATACCAACCACCTACTTCAGCGGGAGCATATTCCTTAGGTCTAGTATTGCTTTGGGTAGAATTAATCAATTCACCATTGCCCCACAAATCCGAACCGCCTACATTCTCTATCAATAATTCAAAAACACTTTCTGCATTATTTTCATGAGAATCATCGAAGTTCCATTCATAATCATCTACTAATTTATAAGTATAAGGACTCTGTGTCAAAGGTTCAAGTGTACTGATAGCTTTGGCCCAGTCTTTTTCATAAATATAGATTTTCCCCAATGCCGCCAGAGCTGCACCCCGTGTCGGCTTTCCTACAACATTCTTTAAAGGCAGGAGTTGGGATGCCGTCGTAAGGTCTTCCTTTGCCTGCTTCCAGATCTCGGATTGCGTTGATTTTGCCATAGGGAAAGTAGAAACGGACTGCGATGCCGTCAAACGCAAAGGGGCATCCTTGAATTCCTTAGCCAACTGGAACAGATAAAAACCACGAATGAACAGACATTCTCCCTTTACAGCATTCTGAAATGAAGAACTGAATTGACTCTTTTTCTCTTCCAGTTTCTGCATAATGGTATTGGTGCGATAAAGGGCATTATAGAACTGATAGAACATGCCTTGTACCAAAGAATTGGTGTTACTGTTCGTAAAACGTCCCACCGTATAGATATCTGAAATATCATTTCTAAAACTGATATCATCACCCCTGCTTATTCGCAGCATGACACCTCTGGTTCCATAATATCCGCCATTTAAAGCATTTTTCAACGGAGTATAACAAGATGTCAAAGCCAGATTGAAATCGGTCGAATCTTTCCAGAAAGTATCCTCTGTTGCAGCATTTGGATTCACCTGGTTCAAATCGCCTTCACATGCCGTAAAGGACAGAACAGTACCCAAAACCAATAATATTGTTTTATATATTTTCATATTCCTGTTTTTTTAGAATGTTACATTTAATCCCAACATAAATATTCTATTCGTAGGATAGATAAAGAAATCAAAACCACGATAATTAGCGTTACTAGTATTTGCATCTGGTGAATAACCTTTGTAATTCGTAATGGTAAACAAGTTCTCCACATTCAAATAAGCACGGGCATGTTGGATTGCACCCTTGAACCATGTATTCGGCAAGGTATAGCCAATCTGAACATTACGCAAGCGAATATAAGACCCGCTTTCAAGGTAACGGTTGGATTCTGCACGTGTATTACGGTTAGGATCATCCCAAGTCAAGCGAGGATGAGCTGCATTTTGATTACTCTCCGTCCAATAATCCAGACAAGTGGCAAGGAAATTTGTTCCTTTTGTTGCGTCTTCAAGAGTCTGGCGGGTTGCATTGTATATCTTGTTACCCTGTACTCCCTGAATTCCCAACGAAAAGTCTACATTCTTATATTTGATATTTCCATTGATTGAATAAGTAAAATCCGGGAACGGACTACCTTGATAAACACGATCGCTATCATTAATTTTACCATCTCCGTTAGCATCCACAAACTTAATATCACCCGGCTGAGCCGCTGGTTGTATCTTATTGCCATCCTTTGTATAAGCATCAACTTCTGCCTGGCTATTGAAATAGCCATCCGTAGAAATCAACCAGAATCCACCAATAGGATATCCCTTCTTCGTTTCGGAAGTTGTGATATTCTGTTGGGTTGCACCACCTTTGATAGTAGCCGTAAGTGTTCCCATTTGAGTTACTTCATTTTTAATGAAACTGCCTATGAAATTCACTCCATAAGAAAGATCATTTGAAATATGGTCATTCCAACTTACATTGAATTCAAAACCCTTATTTCTGATCTTACCCGCATTGCGCACAGGGTCATTGGCGGCTCCCGTAGAAATAGGAATAGGCACAGTCAACAAAATGTCCTTTGTGTTTTTAATATAGTAATCTGCAACAATACTTAAACGGTTCTTTAATGCCATGAAATCGATACCGACATTGGTCATAGCCGTTTGTTCCCATTTGATATCAGGATTGGCAAAATATTTTGGGAAAGCTCCTTGTATGAGTCCTCCATTGCCATCTGGATAATTAATTCCGGTAGTAATGACTGATGAATATTGGTAATCGTCTATTTCTTGATTACCTAGCACTCCGTAACCTCCACGAAGTTTCAATTGATCCAGCCAAGTAAGACTTTTCATGAAGTTTTCTTGAGACAGATTCCATCCTAAAGAAAAAGAAGGAAAATATCCATAACGATTGGACTTCCCGAACTTGGAAGAACCATCTCGACGAATCGTAGCAGTAAACAGATATTTGTCCTGATAGGAATAAAAGACACGTCCCAAAATAGAAGTAAGTACACTATGATTCAAATATCCGCTATTGCTGCGATTCAAAGTTGCAGCGTCCATCTCCTTGATTCCGTCGGGCATTGCCTCACCGTAGGCAGACAAGTATCTGTATCGATTGTCCTGATAGGTATATCCTGCCAAAGCGGAAACCTTATGATCACCGAAAGTCCTATCGAAGCTTAAGAGGTTTTCCACCAGGATGTGACGGGTTCTTGTTTGTGTATCAGTAAGTTGATTAACGGTATTTGTTGACAAACCAAAATCATATTTACTAATAAATTTCTTGTAACGATAGAACTGAAAGTCAGGAGTAAAATTGACTTTATATTTAAGTCCTTTGATGAACTCAACCTGCAGATACAGATTGGCAAATAATTTTAAGTTCTCGTTATAGCGATCCATAATTGAAGAATCTACAATACCCAACGGGTTAGGGAGATCCACTGCCCCATCACCATATGTACCACCGTAACCACCTACATGATTATTGTCATACTTGGCCAATGTAGGAGGTGCCTGCAAGATGGTTCCCTCCATGCCTCCACGCGATTGTTCATGTAAAGGGCGACTGTCATCAAAAGAAATCATGATGTTTGTTCCAGCAGAGAAAATTCCTCTGTTATAATCGTTCTTCGATTGGAAAGTATAACGGTTATAATCCGTTCCCTTTACAATACCATCTTGACTGAAATAACCGACACCAGTATAATATTTGGAATATTTTCCTCCACCCCTTACAGAAAGATTGTAATTTTGCATCAAAGCAGTACGAAACATGATTTTCTGCCAATCGTTGTCAGGCTTATTTGCCAAATCAGTAGCCATAGTCAACGGATCCTTTCCAATTGCCTTACGGGCAACAGTTGTCACTTCCGCCCAACCTTTTGCGTCCAACATATCCAGATATTTGCTGGCATTGGCAATTCCGACGTTAGCGGAAACATCTATAATGGGTTTCCCTTCGGTATCACTTCCTTTTTTTGTAGTAACAATAACTACACCATTGGCAGCACGGGAACCATAAATGGCTGCGGCTGATGCATCCTTCAAAACATCAATACTTTCAATATCGTTCGGATTGACATTATCAATACTGCTCATATACATCCCATCTACGATATATAGCGGAGATGCATTATTGAGCGTTCCGATACCACGGACCATGATTCTGTAGCCTGCACCCGGTGCACCACCTTGTGAAGTTATATCCACACCGGCAATCTTGCCCTGCAAAGCTTGTCCTATATTGGCATTACTTTGGGTATTCAGTTTGCTAGTATTGATATTTGCTACTGAACCTGTCAAGTCGGCCTTCTTCTGGGTACTGTAACCTATGACAACTACCTCATCAAGTAATTTAGCGTTTTCCTTCAGTACGACAGAATAAGAATTTTTACCTGATAAAGCAATGCTTTGGTCATTATAACCGACGTATGTGACTAATAGTGTTCCATTTCCCGGCCCTTCAAAACTAAAATTACCATCTATATCCGTAATAGTTCCGGTTGTAGAACCCTTTACCAGTACACTAGCTCCGATAACAGGCTCACCTTTTTCGTCCACGACCTTTCCTTTTATCATTCTACTGGCATTCTTCTGTATCCCTTTCGAAGCATTGTTTTGTCTCCTCAATAAATATATTTTTTTACCTTCTATCCGATAAGAAATGTCCGTATTACTCAGCAATTGTGACAAAGCATTAGCCAACTCAACTTTATGGACTGAAATAGTCACCATTTTATTTACATCGACAACCTGATCACTGTAGATCAAATCATAACCAGTCTGCTGCTTAATAGAAGTCAGTACATTGTCGAATCGTACATTTGTGAAATTTAAAGAAACTTTCTGGGCCCAGACCGGGAGAGAAAGACAGGTAATTAAAATACCTAATATAAATAACTTCTTTTGTTTCATAATATTAAATTCTGTGATTTCAAAAAAAATTGATAAGAGGATTTGCTTTATCCACTCATTCATACCAATGAATGTTTTTTTCTTTCGCGAGCAATTACGTGCCATCTATCGCATCTCAAAGATACAACAAGACAAAACTATTTTTCCCTTTCTACATAATGAATGATTTAAGCGTTACATATATGCTAACACTTATAATTCAAAAAAGTATATATGGGAATCTATTTTTATTTGGAAGTAACAATATACTGTTTCTTGCCGTATTTTACAAAATTCACATCCGACACGGTCTCGATATCTTCGAGAATATTCTCCACATCTTCATTCCTTGATGATAAAGTAAACTTACTATTCAACATCTGTGAATCCTTTATGATGAAATGCACACCTCTCTGTCTTTCCACCACCTTCAATATATCACCTAACTTAGTCAGATGAAAATAGAGACCATTCATTCTCCAGATGGTATAGTCGCCCTTATTTCGCGGAATCGATATCGAGCAGATCCCGGTATTTCTATTATAAAGCGCACACTGACCTGGTGAAAGATTATAAGCCTTCCTGCCTGCCTCCAAAGAAACTGAACCTTCATCCAGCAAAACCCAAATTTGAGCATCTACAGGATATGCCTTAACATTGAATTGAGTACCTGTAACCTTCACCTGCAATCCATTCAAGTCAATATAGAAAGGACGACTTTTATCTTTTGCCACTTTAAAATATCCTTCTCCCTGTAATTGTATCTTTCTGTTGAACAAGCTGAAATGCTTCGGATAAATAAGTTTCGTTTCCGAATTAAGCTGAGCTATAGTACCATCTTGCAACACTATCTGCATCTGCTGTCCCACAGGTACCACAAATTCCACAAATTCGTCATCATCGAAAACCCCTACTCTATTTGCCAAGAAAAAAGTCACACCCAACATTAAAACAAACGGAATAAATGCTGCGGCAACTATCCACCGTCTGAAATGGTTTTGCTTTTGACCAATCCATTGAGAGAATGTTTTTTGCATTTTTTCTTCTGGAATACTACCTGTCGTCCATGAACTGATTCTTTCTTCTGTCAACACTTCAGATTCTCTTTGAATTCTTTTATCCAAATCTTTATTGCCTTCTTCCGAAGAAAACCAGTCGACAACCGTTCTTGCCTCCTCACAAGTTCCTTTGTTGTTTAAAACCTTATCAATTATATCTTGATCCATTCTTATTTCGACGCTTTTATTTATTCGTATTTCTTTTTATATAACACATTATCAGTCTAAAAGTATTACCACAATTATAAAAATAACCAAGAATAATGAATATAATTCATTTCTTAATTTTTTAAGAGCCTGACTGTAATGTAATTTGACAGTAGGTAGAGCCAAATTAAGTTTATCGGCTATTTCCTGATTGGTGAGTCCTTGTACAATTTTCATCAGACAAACCTTTCTTTGCTGCTGAGGCAATTTCTGTATATATTTAAATAAGAGTTCTCTTGTTTCCTTACGGTCATAAGCCTCATTCATATTATAAACATTCTCACTATCCATCTGAGCTAATTCATACTGCCTCTCATAAACTATTGTGTTATGACGTATCTCATTCAGAATCAAATTTTTCAGGATAGTAAATAGCAAACTCCGAAGATTGGTATCAAAAGTCAATGTATCCTTCTTTTCCCAAAGCCTCATGAATGTTTCCTGTACTGCGTCCATCGCCGAATCTTCAGATTTCAAGTATCTGAAAGCCACAGTATATAAAAGACGATAGTACCTGTTAAAGACATAGGTAAAAGCCTTTTTGTCTCCTTTATTCAAGTCATTTAATATAGGCACTATATTAATGTCAATATCCATAATAATCTACTCCTGGAATTCAAGGTTATACAATTGTGATGATAAAATCACAGCACAAATATACACAAATAATTACAAATTCCCATAAGTTAGAAACTTTGCAACCCATTTGCACAAATATAATTGTATATTTGCATCAGAATCAAAGAAATAGTAGAAATGGAAGTTGATAAATACGGTGAGATACTGGAAAAAGCAGGGGTTAAACCTACTTCCATCAGAATACTGGTGTACAAGGCTATCGAAAACATGGAAGATACCTTCAGTCTAGGAGATTTGGAAGATGAACTGACTAGTGTGGATAAATCAAGTCTCTTCCGGACCTTAACCATCCTGAACCAGCACAACCTCATTCATAGTGTGGACGATGGAAGCGGTTCATTGAAATACTGCGTCTGCCATAATCATGGCGAATGTACTGAAGAAGAAGAACATTGCCACTTTTATTGCGAAATATGCAAAAAAACATATTGCCTTGAGGAAGATCTCATTCCTTACATCAAACTACCCGAAGGGTTTGCAGCACATAGTGTGAATTACATTGTAAAAGGTATTTGCAGCAACTGCAGCAAAAAGAAACATTAAAGAATCAACACATGGGACATACTCATTCACATGGTAGCAATGCAGCAAAAAACCTTTCAGTAGCGTTTTTTCTGAATGCGTTCTTCGTGGTTGTGGAAGTGATAGGTGGAATATTTACCAACAGTATAGCTATCCTCACTGATGCCCTTCACGATTTTGGAGACTGTCTGTCTCTTGCTACGGCTTGGTTCCTCCAGAAAAAATCCACACAAGGACGTGACAGCAAATACTCTTACGGATATAAACGTTTTTCTCTTTTGGGAGCTGTGTTTCTGTCGGGTGTACTGACGGTGAGTTCGGTAATCGTTCTGATTGCAGCCTTCAAAAGGATTGCCGACCCACAGAATGTGAGTGCCCACGGAATGTTTTGGATAGCCATATTCGGAGTTATCATCAATGGTGCAGCTGCCTTAAGAGTAAAAAAAGGAACTTCCCTGAATGAGCGTTCCGTATTCCTGCATATCATGGAAGATGTATTGGGATGGATTGCCGTTCTGATTGTCAGCATTGTCATGCTGTTCATAAACCTTCCCATACTGGATCCGTTGCTCTCCATAGCCATCAGTATTTGGGTCTTGAGCAACGTTTTCAAAAACCTGCGTGACACTTTCCGGATTTTCCTACAAGCTGTCCCCGAAAACTTTCCTATGGAAGAACTAAAGAAAGAAATCCTGCAAATCCCGAAAGTACAATCCATTCATGATCTACACCTCTGGAGCCTCGATGGGGAATCGCATGTGATGACACTGCACATCGTGACAGAAGAAAAAGATACAGCCTACATTAAAATACAGGTATTGGACAAAATTAGCAAATATCACATCGGTCACGTCACCATGGAATTCGAGCCTCCCGGCACCGTATGCATGACTAATTGCGACAGCCATCGAAATTAAATCACTTTTATTTCTTGTCTTTACGGATAAGATTGAGCAAACGATCAACTGCGTCTTCTGCCGGAAGGTTTTTCTCTATGCATTCCTTTCCGCGATAAAGACTTACTTTGCCTCTACCGGCCCCTACATATCCATAATCTGCATCGGCCATCTCACCGGGACCATTGACAATACATCCCATCACACCTATTTTCAATCCTTTCAATTCCGAAGTGGATTCTTTGATTCGCGCCAAAGTAGATTGAAGATCGAAAAGAGTTCGACCGCACCCCGGACAAGAAATATATTCTGTCTTGCTAGTGCGCAAACGTCCCGCCTGCAATATACTGAAAGCAGTAGAATCAATGACAGGATGAGAAAGTGAACCCTGATTATATAGATAGATGCCATCACAGAGACCGTCGAAAATCAAAGCTCCCATATCGGCTGCGCTCTTTATCTGAAGATTTTCTGCCTCATCTTCAAAATAGTGCTGAAAAATAACGACAGGATTCTTCAATCCTTCATTCATCAAAGCATGTATCAGGGCCCGATGCTCGCCCAAACGATTCTGATGATTGCTTTGTGAAACAAGAACAGTTTCGGGATGCTTCTTCAAAGCAGTTATCACGGCAGATGTCATCATCAGATAAGTTACAAATAAAAATTTCAAGGGACTGCTGTTGGTATCGAGTTTCTTCTCCAATTCAATATCAGCATCCGCGGTATTCGCATTGAAGGCGGGAAAGGTATTCTCTTCTCCGCACCAAACAGTTTCATCAACTATATAAGCGGAACCTTTCTCACGAAACTCAGGCAAATGAGCCCCGGCATAAATATAATCGGGCTGGAAACGGGAATCCGTATTTGTACGTCCATCAAAACGGTCAGCTATTACCACAGGGACATGATTACCACCAATATTGAGGACGGATTTTGTTTTTCTACGCGCTGGCGACAAATAATCGAAGCCAACAGCTTCTTGTCCGGGAACAAACAAATGTCCTTCGCGTCCGACAATGTAATCGACCAACTTGCGTGCCACAGGTATTTCTTTCTCCGGATCTTCGCTTAAAGAGACACGAATTGTATCACCCAACCCATCACAAAGCAAAGCTCCGATACCCAAAGCAGACTTAATACGCCCGTCCTCACCATCACCGGCTTCGGTAACTCCCAGATGAAGAGGAAAAGCCATATTTTCCGTTTCCATAACAGATACCAGCAGACGAACCGTCCTTACCATGACAGAAGTATTGCTCGCTTTGATGGAAATAACCACATCAGTAAAGTTTTCATCCACACAAATGCGGAGAAACTCCATACAACTCTCGACCATCCCGGCAGGAGTATCGCCATAGCGTGACATTATGCGATCCGACAAAGAACCGTGATTCACTCCTATACGGATAGCTGTGTGATTCTCCTTACATATATTAAGAAAAGGAATGAAACGCTCACGAATTTTTTTCAATTCCTGTGCATACTCTTCATCAGTGTATTCCAAATGTTTGAAAGTACGTGCGGCATCAACATAATTACCCGGATTAATACGTACTTTCTCAGCATAAAGAGCTGCCGCATCGGCCACTCGGGGATTGAAATGGACATCCGCCACAAGCGGAGTCATATACCCCCGGGAACGAAGGGCGATATTGATGTTCTTCAAATTCTCCGCCTCGGCCACTCCCTGTGTCGTGAGACGCACATATTCTCCTCCGGCTTCTATGATACGTATAGCCTGTTCTACACAAGCTTCCGTATCCCGGGTTACAGTATTCGTCATCGACTGGATACGTATAGGATTATCACCTCCAAGAGGCGTAGCACCTACATTGACCACAGAAGAACGGCGGCGCGAATAATTGAATAAATCCATCAGCTTAATTAGTTTTATACTCGTATTTCACTTCTTTGAGTTCAGCATTTGCCTTTTCAATTTTCTTTTTCAAATTTTCCTTGTAACCGGCAAATTTCTCGGCCAGTGCATCGTCACTTAAGGACAGAATCTGAACGGCAAGAATGGCAGCATTCATGGCACCGTTGATAGCCACTGTGGCCACTGGTATTCCAGGAGGCATTTGAATAATAGAATAGAGTGCATCAACACCGTCGAGAACGGAACCTTTGATAGGAACTCCAATTACAGGCAATGTGGTATTGGCTGCAATTACACCTGGTAGTGCAGCCGCCATTCCAGCACCGGCAATGATAATTTGCAAACCTCTTTCCTTAGCGCTTTTAGCAAATTCTTCCACCGCATCAGGAGTTCGATGGGCAGACAAGGCATTCATTTCAAACGGGACTTGCATTTCCTCGAACAATTTAGCAGCCTTTTCCATAACCGGAAGATCGGATGTACTGCCCATGATAATACTTACAATTGGTTTCATCTTATTTATTTTTCTGATTAATCGCTATAAAAACATGATGCCAAGAACTCCACAAACAAACCCGACTCCAAAACCTGCCAAAACCTGCGACAGACTATGCTGGCGAAGGATAATCCTTGACGTACCCAACATCCCCGCAAAAAGAATGGAAAGACAAAGCCACCATATCGGATTGTAAAAGAACAAGACGCTGAACGAAATCAATGCACCTACAAGTCCACCGATTGCAGCCATGTGAGTACTGATTTTCCAATAGACATTAATGATTACACAAATTACCAACATGAGGAGTGCGGCCACTATGATACCCGACAAATAACGGGGCATGTTGAGCTGAAACATCAACAACAGACAGAATACATAGGAAAAAATCGTAAGTAAATATGGAACAATACGACGTTCCCGATGTCCTAGCTGGCGACGACTCCAACCATTAATCTTTCTATAAAGATAAATCGTAAACTGCGGGAGGAAAATGGTGAAACAATAAACCATACCCAACACGAGAATACGATAAGATAATGGAAGCACGCTCAGATAGCTGAACAAAAAAACAACCGCAAAGGCCAACAAGGGCACTATGAACGGGGTGAAGAGCATCGAAACGAAACGTGCAATCCGAATGAGAGTCCTATCTTTCATATTCTATTATTTTCTTAATCTCGATACGGGAATACCTAGTTGCTCCCTATATTTAGCAACGGTACGGCGGGCTATCGGGAATCCTTTTCCTTTTAATATGGCTGCTAACTCATCGTCAGTAAGCGGCCTTTTCTTATCTTCTTTATCAATACATTCCTTCAAAGCCAGCCTGATTTCTCGTACTGACAATTCCTCACCATCATCCTTAGTATATCCGTCGCTAAAAAAGAATTTCAATGAATATACCCCGTAGTTAGTCTGCACATATTTGCTGTTGCTAACACGGGAAATAGTTGAAATATCCAATCCTGTACGTTCGGCAATATCTTTCAAAATCATAGGACGCAGCAAAGTTTCGTCTCCTTCCACAAAAAAAGGACGTTGTAAATCGATGATTGCCTGCATGGTTACAATAAGAGTGTGCTGTCGTTGTTTTACAGCATCAATGAAACCCTGGGCAGCATCTAATTTCTGCTTAATGAACTGCATGGCATCTTTTGATTCCTTACTTTGATTGGCCTTATTTTTGATGTGTTCCTCCAGCATATCTGTAAAGGTACGGCTGAGATGCAATTCGGGAACATGATAATCATTGAGATTCATCACAACGGAACCGTCGTCCATAGTCTCCACGATAAAATCAGGAACAATTTGCTGGAAATTGCGACCGGTCACTTCTCCGAGCGAACTTCCCGGTCGAGGATTGAGATGAACCAATTCGTCTTTAGCCTCATCAAATTCCTCCTGAGTAATATCAAGTTTCTGGATAATTTTATCCCAATGCTTACGGGTAAACTCCTCATAGCATTTCGTGATAATGCGTTGTTCAATTTTCTTGATTGGAGTGTCGTCTTTCCTGGCAATCTGCAGCAAAAGACATTCCTGCAAATCCCGGGCTCCGATACCTGCCGGATCAAAATCCTGAAGAATATGCAATGCTTGAAGCAATTCATCCTGATCTGTCTGCACATTGTAATTAAACAGGAGTTCGTCTTCTATATTGGAAAGATCCTTACGCAGAAGTCCATCATTATCAATAGAGCCTATGAGATATTCTACCAAATCACGCATATGGCCGGACAAATCACGTTCTCCCAACTGTTCTTTCAGAATATCATAAAAAGATACCGCATCCGAAAAAGGGATATCCTCTGCACGAGTGGGAGTAGCATCCACATCCGAACGAATCTTATAATCTGGAATATCATCATCATTGCTATAATCGCCCAACATCAAATCTTCTGCAGATTCTCCCCCTCCCGAATCTTCATCCGAAGAATTTTCACTGTCCGCATCATCGCTGTGTTCATCAGAACCTCCTTCCTCCAAAGCCGGATTCTCCAATACTTCAGAATGAATACGGTCCTCCAGTTCGACTGTAGGCAATTCCAACAACTTTACGACTAGTATCTGCTGAGGCGAAAGTGTCTGCAACTGCTGCTGCGATTGAATTTGAATGTTTGTTTGAGCCATATATTGTAGAATTCTGCTGCAAAAGTAATCAATTTATTAATATCTGAAACTGCTACCGCCTAAAAACTCACGCAATAATGAAGTCGGAGGCAATTCCTTGTCATGGACCGGAATAAAATACTGCAGAAATTTTATCAGACGATAGGCTTCGGAATACTCAGGAGAACTTTGGGGAACTTGTCTTAACAAGGGTTCTACATAGTCTTTAATAACTGCCAGTTCATACAAAAGAGCGGAATTAAACATGGCATCTGCATTTTCCTGATAAGGAAAAATCCATTTTTCCTCTCCTGCTCTTACACTAGGCCATCTGCTGATGGTTACTTCTGCAGAACATCCACGATATTTGTAATCACGAATAATGCGGCGAAGCAAACGGTTGTCGGTCGTTGGAATATAATTATGATGATCGATCAGGATAGATGTTAGTGCAGATACATACACCCGAAACTTATTGGCTTCAGGTATATCAGGAGTCAGCTCTGGGTTCAAGGCGTGGATACCCTCGAGAACAAGAATCATATTATCTTTCAACTGGAGCTTTTCTCCACGGAATTCACGTTTGCCTGTTGTAAAATTATAATAAGGAAGTTCTATCTCTTCACCTTTTACTAAAGACTTTAACTGTTTGTTGAAAAAGTCCAAATCCAAGGCATAAAGAGATTCGAAATCATGGTTTCCATCTTCATCCAACGGGGTATCGTCTCTATTAATGAAATAATTGTCCAACGAAACCGGATAAGGATGCATTCCGCTTGCCATAAGTTGTATGGAAAGACGTTTGCTAAAAGTAGTTTTCCCGGAAGAGGAAGGGCCGGATATGAGCACCATCTTCACTCCTTCTTTTTCAGCAATTTTATCAGCTATCTTGGAAATAATCTTCTCTTGTAAGGCTTCAGTCACCTTAATAATATCCGACGTATGTCCGTCAAGGACGGCTTTGTTCAATTCACCCAGTGTAGTGATTCCCATGATTTCCTGCCAATGATGGTTTTCCCTGAAGACATCCATCATTTTCTGCTGTTTGACAATTTCTTCCAATGCAGAGGGATCGTGACGATTGGGTATTCTCAAAAGAATGCCGTCATAATACTTCACTACGTCGTATAAATAAAGTCCTCCGGTACGAGGCAACAGACTTCCATAATAATAATCACAGAAACCATCAAGAGAATAATAAAAGGTGTAAATGCTTCCTGTAGTTTCCAGCAAAGTGGCTTTATCTTCAAGTCCTTGCTGACGGAAAAGCTTCACTGCATCCTCGGTAGGACATTCTATGCGATGAAAGGGAATGTCGGCATCAATAATCTCTTTCATTTTTTTCTTTATCTGTGAAATATCACTCAATTCGATAGGACGCCCCAAACGAATATCGAAGAAGTATCCTTTTGAAGCAGGATTCTCAAGACGTATCTCCACATTGGGATATAAATCATGAACTGCCTTGCAAAGAACAAAACAAAGCGAACGGACATAAGTTCGCATTCCGGATGAACTAAGGATGTTTTGATACTCTACATCCTTGTTCCTAAAGGCCCTATAGGTCAATCCTTCCACCTTTCCATTCACTTTTGCCGATACCGGTCCATAAGGAATATTCAAATTAAATTCACAATAAACATCTAAAAGTGTGCTCCCGATTGGAATACTTTTAGAAATATTATTATTTTTGCATCGAATTTGTATTGTCTGATCCATATTCTTTTATTTTTATTGTTTTCGAACACTAAAATAGGCAATAATCAGACAAGAAACAAAAAGAAAGAATATATAATAGAACAAACTATGTTGATTTTTGTTATTTTTAAGCTTTTAGGCTCTCTCGCGCTTTTAATGTACGGAATGAAGATTATGAGTGAAGCCCTGCAGAAGCTAACCGGCGACCAATTGAGGCGCATCCTGGGTACAATGACTACCAACCGGTTCACCGGAGTCTTGACTGGTACACTTATCACTGCATCCGTACAGTCATCCACCGCTACTACCGTCATGACGGTCAGTTTCGTAAATGCAGGTTTGCTTACACTTGCGCAAGCCATTTCAGTCATCATGGGAGCCAATATCGGAACTACGGTTACCGCCTGGATCATGTCTATCTTTGGATTCCAAATCAACATGAGTGACTACATTTTCATTCTTTTCGCTCTAGCTGTTCCTCTCATTTTTTCTAAAAAAAGCAACAAAAGGTCATTGGGAGAATTCATTTTCGGATTTTCTTTCATGTTTTTGGGACTTACTACCTTGCGTGAAAATGCTCTTGCCATGGATTTGGGCAATAACGTGCATGTCATCAATTTCATCACGGCATGCAAATCCTGGGGCGCTGCATCAATTTTCCTATTCCTGCTTATCGGCGGTTTTCTAACCATGTGTGTTCAATCGTCTGCCGCCATTATGGCAATTACACTGATTCTCTGTTCCAGCGGCGTTCTCGACATATATTTAGGAATTGCTTTGGTAATGGGCGAAAACATAGGTACAACCATTACCTCAAACATAGCTGCGCTTACGGCCAATTCGCAAGCTCGAAGAGCTGCCTTAGCCCATTTCATATTTAACTTTTTCGGAGTTATTTGGGTTCTCTGTATCTTCCATCCATTCATCGACATGATAACCTATCTTGTCAACTTTGCTGCACCAAATGTTCCAAAAGAAATCCAAGTAACTTATATACTTTCCGCATTCCATACTTGCTTTAATGTTTGTAATACATCCATTCTCATTTGGTTCATCAAACCCATTGAAAAGGTTGTATGCTTTTTCATAAAATCCAAGGAAGACGACGAAGAATTTCGCTTGCATTACATTTCCGGCGGCTTACTTTCTACCTCTGAATTATCTATTCTCCAAGCCGGTAAGGAAATAACCGTTTACGGCCAACGTTGCATGAAGATGTTCGGATTTGTAAACACTCTATTACGAACAAAAGACGAAAATGAATTCAACAAGCTGTTTTCCAGAATAGAAAAATACGAAACGATCAGCGATAATATGGAAGTAGAAATAGCCAATTATTTAAACAATGTATCCGACGGCAGGCTAAGTTCCGAAAGCAAACTCGAAATAAGATCGATGCTGCGTGAAGTGACCGAACTGGAGAGCATTGGAGACAGTTGTTACAATCTGGCACGCACTCTGAATAGGAAATATAAAGGGAAAACGGATTTTACACCCAAACAGTATGAACATATCGACCAAATGTTCAGTTTGGATACAAAAGCTTTAGACCAGATGATAGCCTTATTGGATCAAGGAAAACATGGAACAGATGTGAACCAATCGTTCAATACGGAAAATGAAATAAACAACTACCGAAATCAACTGAAGAATCAGAATATTCTGGATATCAATAATAAAGAATACGATTATCAAATTGGTGTGCACTACATGGATATTATCAGCGAATGCGAAAGATTGGGTGATTATGTGGTAAATGTTGTAGAGGCACGTACTGATGTAAAAGAAAAGAAAGCATAAATATTATGCTATGGAATAAAAAATAAATCCTGCCATGATCTGGCAGGATTTTTATTTAATCTTCAACGACTGAAAACTCGTCTTTGCCAACCCCACATACAGGGCAAACAAAATCCTCCGGAAGGTCTTCGAATGCGGTTCCGGGTTCAATGCCGTTATCAGGATCTCCTAAGGCAGGATCATATTCCCAGCCACAAACATCACATACATACTTTTTCATACTTTTCTTGTTAATTAAGTGAATACTATTAAAAACTATTATTGTCTATAATTCTTTCTTCAGTAATTCAGCCAGCTCTTCCATACCTTCGGATGCACCTTTCTGTATTACATGAATCCGCTGTCTGGAATAAGCGCGAACTTCATTGGGATCTATCAAGTAGACAGATGCTCCGTCACGTACATAATTGAGCAAGCCTGCAGCTGGATATACATTCATAGAAGTCCCGATAATAACGAAGATATCCGCCTTTTCAACTTCCTTTATCGCCCGTTCAATTTCTGGAACCGGCTCGCCAAACCAAACGATGAAAGGACGCAATTGAGTTCCATCACCGGCCAAATCGCCCATTTTGACTTCATATTCCTCCGGTTTAAGCTTTTTGATGTATTTGGAATTGTTCGGATCACGACTGGAAGTAACTTTTGTAGCCTCACCATGCAAATGAATGATGTGAGAACTGCCGGCACGCTCATGCAAGTCGTCAATATTCTGGGTAACTACCGTCACATCGTAATTCTTTTCAAGTTCAGCTACCAAGTAATGTCCTTTATTAGGCTTTACTTTAAGCAGTTGCATCCTCCGTTCATTGTAGAATTTGGTTACAAGTTCCGGATTGGCAGCATATCCCTCCGGCGTGGCAACCTGCTCAACCGGATAGTTTTCCCACAAGCCCCCGGCTCCGCGAAATGTTCTTATTCCGCTTTCCGCACTCATGCCTGCGCCAGACAATACAACTAATTTCTTCATTTCAAATCTTTTTAAAAATAATCTTTCTACAAAAGTAATAAAAAATAAAGAAGAGGAAACAATATATATGAAAAAAACTCGTACATTTGCAATTCATTAGATAATTTATCAATAAGTATCATTAATAAAAAAAGAATGGACAAATTCAGCTACGCTATCGGCCTTGGAATAGGTCAGAACCTAAAAGGCATGGGCGCAACAAACATAAACATCAATGACTTTGCTCAAGCCATCAAAGATGTTATTGAAGGTAACCAGACAGCTATCAGTCACAAAGAAGCCCAAATAATTGTAAACGACTATTTTCAGGAACTGGAAAAGAAAATCAGCGAAGTTAACATTAAGGAAGGAAAAAGTTTTCTAGAAGAAAACAAGAAGAACCCTAATGTCGTGACTTTACCTAGCGGTTTACAATATGAGATTCTTCAAGAAGGCAACGGGAAAAAGCCAAAAGCCAATGAAAGAGTAAAATGCCATTATGAAGGTACACTTATCAATGGTACTCTCTTTGATAGTTCCATTAAACGTGGAGAACCTGCGGTATTTGGCGTTTCGCAAGTCATACCAGGATGGGTAGAAGCTCTTCAGCTGATGAGTGAAGGCTCAAAATGGAGATTGTTTATTCCTTCCGAACTTGCCTACGGAGCACAAGGTGCCGGCGACATGATTCCTCCCCACAGCACTTTGATCTTTGAAGTCGAATTAATAGAAGTATTATAATATTAAAGTATTAAAAATGAAAAAAAGTAGCATTTTAATGGCAATCGCAGTAGTTGCCGGATTCACTTCCTGTACAGCACAGAGCCCTAAAGCTGACATGAAAAGTGATATCGATTCTTTGTCATACGCAATTGGTATGGCTCAAACTCAAGGTTTGAAGGAATATCTGGTAAGTCGTTTGGAAGTCGACACAGCTTACATGGATGAATTTATCAAAGGTTTGAACGAAGGAGCTAACGCAGATCCTAAAAATAAGAAAAAAGTTGCTTATTATGCAGGTATCCAAATTGGTCAACAGATTTCAAACGGAATGGTTAAAGGTATCAACCAGCAACTTTTTGGAGCTGATTCTACTAAAACTATCAGCTTGAGTAATTTCCTGGCTGGATTCATTTCCGGAACAACCGGCAAGGGTGGAAAGATGACTGTAGAAGCAGCTCAAATGTATGCACAGACTAAGATGCAAGGTATCCAGGACAGAGAACTTGAAAAACAATATTCCGCCAATAAACAGGCTGGTATCAAATTCCTTCAGGAAAACAAAGCAAAAGCCGGTGTTGTAACATTACCTAGCGGACTTCAATATAAAATTTTGGTAGCCGGCAAGGGAGCAATTCCTAGCGATACAACTAAAGTAAAAGTAAACTATAAGGGAACTTTGATTGACGGTACTGTATTTGACAGTTCTTACGATCGCAAAGAGCCTACTGAATTCCGTGCTAATCAAGTTATTAAAGGTTGGACAGAAGCCTTGACCAAAATGCCTGTAGGCTCAAAATGGGAACTTTACATCCCTTATGAATTGGGTTATGGATCAAGAGAAGCAGGAAAGATTAAACCGTTCTCTACTCTTATTTTCGAAGTTGAATTGTTGAGCATCGAGAAATAAATAGATAACAAATTATCATCAAAATAAAGGGCGTTAGGTTTTTCTAACGCCCTTTTTATGCTTTTTTTATTGATTTATGCTTGATAAATAAAATAAAAGACTATATTTGCTGACAAATTGTAATCATTTAATTATATCAACTATGGAAAAAATTGATAACCTGGACAAACAGATCCTTGAAATCATTTCTCAGAATGCCCGTATTCCTTTTAAAGATGTAGCTGCAGAATGTGGCGTCAGCCGCGCTGCTATACACCAACGCGTGCAACGCCTTTTCGATTTGGGCGTTATTATCGGCTCAGGCTATAATGTTAATCCCAAAAGCTTAGGCTACAGCACATGTACTTACGTAGGTATAACTTTGGAGAAAGGTTCAATGTACAAAAATGTGGTTGCCCAGTTGAAAAAAATTCCTGAAATTGTAGAGTGTCATTTCACAACAGGTCCTTATACCATGTTGGTGAAACTATACGCACGAGACAATGAACACCTGATGGAATTGTTGAATTCGAAAATGCAAGAAATACCTGGAGTCGTTTCAACAGAAACTTTGATTTCACTGGAACAAAGCATCAAAAAAGAAATTCCTATTACCCGTTAAAAGAAAGTTTGAATATGCTTCCTAATTTTGATGTAACCAAGGAATACAAAAAAATCCATTCATCATTCCCTGGCTTTCGGGAACAACCTATAATAGCCCTCACGGGGAATTTCAGTGAGGGCAATTGCAGTGTTGCGGAAGGGTATTACATGTCCGTACTCAAAGCAGGAGGCACACCGTTGATTATCCCTCCCTATGACGATAAAAATGCTCTTATCTCAATATTGGAGAGGGTGGACGGTATCTTGCTCACAGGAGGAGGAGATATTAATCCTATGTATTTCGGTGAAGAGCCTATCAAGGAATTGCATTCTATCAATCCGAGAAGAGACAAACAGGAACTCATACTCGCGCAACTAGCAGTAGACAGGCAAATCCCCATTCTAGGCATTTGCAGAGGAATCCAAATACTTGCATCGGCCCTAGGGGGTGAATTATACCAGGATATTCACAAACAAAAAGAAGGAGTTCGCATTAAACACGACCAAGATCTGGAAAGAGCTTTTCCTTCCCATTCTATCGAAATAAAGAAAAACTCAATTCTTTATTCAATTTTCAAGACCGAACGCCTTGCCGTGAATTCATTCCATCATCAGGCAGTAAAATCACCCGGACCCCACTTTGAGGTCACGGCCTCTGCCCCCGACGGAATTATTGAAGCTATTGAATCCTCAGATTACAAATCCATTCTGGGTGTACAATGGCATCCTGAATGCATGATTCTTAACGGTGATACTAGTATGATGCCAATTTTCGATTGGTTCGTAGGTGAAGCACAATCTTTTCAACAGACAAAAGCTCTGCATCGAAGAATTCTGACGCTCGACAGTCATTGTGACACGCCCATGTTCTTTGGGCAAAACATTCAGTTTCATACGCGCGATCCAAAAATCCTGGTTGATTTGCACAAAATGAACGAAGGGCATTTGGATTCAACCATCATGGTGGCCTATCTGAAACAGGAAGGACGTACGGAAGAAGACTCTTTGGCAGCAACAGCTAAGGCCGACCAGCTTTTGAATGAAATAGAAGAAATGGTTGCCAAAAATTGCACTGCTATAGAAATTGCCCGGACACCTGATGAGCTTTTCCGACATAAGAAAGAAGGTAAAAAGAGCATCATGATGGGTATAGAAAACGGGTATGCTATAGGAAAAGATTTAACCAATGTGGAAAGATTCCGGCGACGCGGAATTGTATATATGACCCTCTGCCATAACGGAGATAATGATATTTGTGATTCTGCCCGAGGAAACAACGAACATAATGGCCTCAGTGAATTCGGAGTGGAAGTTGTCAAAGAAATGAATCGGGTGGGTCTGATGATCGATTTATCACATGCCGGTGAAAAGAGCTTCTACGATGCCTTGGAATTAAGCAAAACACCGATAGTCTGCTCACATTCCTCATGCCGCTCCTTATGCGACCATCCGCGCAATTTGACCGACGAACAAATGAAAGCCCTTTCCCGCAAAGGTGGTGTTATGCAACTTTGCCTCTATGGTGGCTTTCTCAGACAAGAAGGACAAGCAACGATTATTGATGCCATGGAACATTTGAATCATATGGTAAATATCATGGGCGTTGACCATGTAGGCATTGGAAGCGATTTTGACGGTGACGGCGGAATTATCGGATGTGCTTCCGCCTCAGAAATTATTAACATCACGCGGAAACTTCTGGCAGAAAGATATTCAGAAACAGACATACAGAAAATATGGGGAGGCAACTTCCTGAGAGTCATGCAAGAAGTCCAAGACAGCCAATCCATTATTTTATGAACATGAAGATCAAAACATACCTATTTATACTTACTTTTATTATGATGGCTTTAGCCGCTTGCGGAAACAAATCAAAGGCCAGTGCTGAGATGGAACAAGATTCCGTTCAGGTGCAAGTTCCAGTATTTAATGCCGACAGTGCTTACCAATATATCAAGGCACAAACCGACTTCGGGCCTCGTATTCCTAACAGCAAAGCCCATGATGCATGTGGAGACTACCTTGTAAAAATGCTCAAAGCATTCGGAGCTAAAGTAACCGAACAAAAGATGGACTTGACTGGCTACGATGGGAAAACGCTGAAAGGCCGTAACATTATTGGCGCCTACAAACCTGAAAATCCTAAGCGCATCATAATTTGTTCGCATTGGGACAGCCGCCCTTGGGCAGACAATGATCCCGACAAAAAAAACCATCACACACCGATTGATGGAGCCAACGACGGTGCCAGCGGAGTAGGTGTAATTCTCGAAATGGCGCGCCTCATCCAACAACAGCAACCAGAAATTGGCATAGATTTCATCTTCTTTGATATGGAAGATTATGGAACACCGCAATGGGAAAATAAAGAGGATGATGAAAACAGCTGGTGTCTGGGGACACAATATTGGGCACGCAATCCACACGTGGAAGGATATAACGCCCGTTTTGCCATTCTTCTTGACATGGTTGGAGGTCAGAATCCGACATTCTATCAGGAATCTTATTCATTGAAATATGCTCAAAGTGTCGTGAATAAAGTTTGGAACAAAGCAAACAACCTGGGTTACAGCAGTTATTTCATTCCTTCAGAAGGCGAACCTGTTACAGACGACCATCTGCCGATTAATAGAATAGCCGGAATTCCCTGCATTGACATCATTCCTTACGACCAAAGCGGACAAAGTTCCGGCTTCGGACCTACATGGCATACAGTCAACGATAATATGGAACATATAGATAAAAACACCCTTCAGATTGTGGGTAACACTTTGATTGGGGTTATATATAACGAAAAATAAAATGGCAACGATAAACGAACTACAAGACCAAGTGATAGAAGAATTCAGTGATTTTGATGACTGGATGGACAAATATCAACTGCTCATTGACCTAGGAAACGAGCAGATTCCTTTGGATGAAAAATATAAAAACGAACAGAATTTGATTGATGGCTGCCAAAGCCGAGTTTGGCTACAGGCTGATTTGATAGATGGAAAAATTCATTTTCAGGCAGAAAGTGATGCCCTCATAGTAAAAGGTATTATAGCCTTACTGGTGAAGGTTCTATCGGATCACACTCCGGACGAAATTCTCAACAGTGATTTATATTTCATCGAAAAAATAGGACTAAAAGAACATCTTTCTCCAACAAGAAGTAATGGACTGCTTTCCATGGTGAAACAAATCCGCATGTACGCGTTAGCATTTAAAGCAAAAGAAGGATAAGCAAAAGAGACAGAATGATAACTTCAAGTTCAGTTCACTCTTGCTTTAAAGAGGATTGAAAAGGAGAGAATATATCTTAATAAAAAGAGGATGTGCCAAACTGAAGTGACCCCGAAAAGTTGGACGTTAAATTAAACGTTACATATTAATTCTCTA
>DAIRSI010000020.1:0-77057 GCA_036804505.1 Bacteroidaceae bacterium | reverse complement strand
GGGCTCTGGCGGAATAAGTATCTCAAAAAATATAATTATTAGAACCCACCTGAAGTTTTTTTACTATTATTTTTGATGACATTCACTGCTTGTGATGTTTTCGATTATCATCCTTATGATGGTAAAGTGACGGGAAAAACTGACATAAATGCTAAAAATATAAATCGCATTGAAGAAAGTTGCCGGGGGAAGAAAGAGTTTAAGTTTGCTTTTATTTCGGATACGCAGCGTTGGTATGACGAAACGGAGGCTGTGGTAAAGGATATCAATTCACGTCCCGATATTCGTTTCGTTATTCATGGAGGAGACTTGTCGGATTTTGGTGTAACAAAGGAATTCCTTTGGCAACGTGATATCCTGGAGGAACTTAAGGTTCCTTACGTATGCTGTATCGGCAATCATGATTGCATTGGCGATGGAGAAGACGTTTTCCAAAAAGTGTTCGGTGAAACTAATTTTGCTTTTACGGCTGGAAATGTTCGTTTCCTCTGTTTGAATACCGTTGCTTTGGAATATGATTATTCCAATCCTATCCCTGACTTCCAGTTCATAGAAAATGAAATGAATCCTTCCGATTCTACGGTTCAAAAAACCATTTTCTGCATGCATTGCCGACCGTATGATGAGCAGTTTAATAACAATGTTGCAAAGCCTTTTGAATATTATGTAAAACATTGCCGCAATACCCAGTTCTGCATCAGCGGCCATATTCATCGTACAGAAATCAAGGATATCTATAATGACGGCATGATTTATTATGCGGCAAATTGCATTGGCAACAGAGAATATTTTATTTTTACAATAAAAGAAAACGGCTATGAATATGAGGTTGTCAATTTTTAGTCTTTTAATTCTATTTGTCTGTTGCAGTAGATTTTCTTATGCACAGGAGGTGACCGACAGTTTGAAGCCCGATACAATAAATAAATTGTCACACTATGAAAAAAGAGTGCACCGATACCGTGAAGGTTGGAGCAATGTAATCCCTACATTCCTGAAAACTCAGTTTGCAGGGGGAATGGGACTTTTATCATTTGGATTCGGTTGGGATTATGGTCATCATCAACAATGGGAAACAGATTTGCTTTTCGGATATCTGCCTAAGTATGATAGCAAAGATTCCAAAATGACCATGACTCTTAAACAGAATTTCATTCCTTGGCAAAGGCCGCTTGGGAAAAATAGTAGTATCAATCCTTTTATTTGTGGGTTATATTTGAATACAGTCTTTGATGATCAGTTTTGGGTGAAAGAACCTGATAGATATCCTAAGGGCTATTATGGTTTTTCGTCAAAAATCCGTGTACATGTATTTGTGGGACAACGATTTACACATAATATTCGGGACAACCGGTTTAAACATTGGAAGGATGTGTCTTTTTTTTATGAACTGAGCACCTGTGATTTATATGTAGCAAGCGCTTTTGCCAACAAATATTTAAAGCTGAAAGATATCGTGAGTTTGTCTTTAGGATTGAAATTTCAAATTTTCTAATTCTTGTCTTTTCCATTTATTGGATAAAAAGATTAAATTTGCATGCAGTATTTCAAGCATCTTTGCATCCTATTGTCAAAGACCTTGATTAAGAATGGAAAAAAGGTAAGTAGCGGTGGATATAAAATTGTTGATAGACGGGTGTAGAAAAGGGGAAACTCAGTCACTCGGAGAACTTTACAAACGGTATGCCGGACAAATGTTTGGTGTGTGTTATCGTTATGTAGGTACGGAAGATACTGCTCGAGATGTAATGCATGATGCTTTTATCCATGTTTTCAGTGCTATAAAGAATTTCCATTCTTCAGAAGAGGAGGCTTTGCAAGCTTGGTTGCGGCGAATTATGACTACAGAATCATTGGGTTATCTCCGCAGGCAAAAGATGGGTTTCCAGGAAATTCCTATCGATAATTTACCTGAAGATGAATCGCCGGTTGATGAAGCCGATGCGGAACGAATACCGAAGGATGTGTTGATGGAGATGGTTACCCGTTTGCCTGATGGATATAGAACTGTATTCAATATGTACGTTTTTGAGTCCTATTCTCATAAGGAGATTGGGGAGAAACTGGGAATAAATGAAAAATCTTCTTCCTCGCAATTTTTTAGAGCGAAAAGCTTGTTGGCCAAACAGATAAAAGAATATTTAAACCGTGAAGACCGATGAAGGATACAGATGACAAATGGCTGAAATCTCTTGAGAAGCGGGTAAACCACTACTCGAAGCCCTTGCCTGAGGGTGATTGGGAGGATTTTGCTTCGAAGGCATTTGCCCCTAAAGAGCAAAAGAGCAAGCGTCTTCCTTTATACAGAAACAGTTTCAGAAAATGGGTTCAGGTAGCGGCAATCTTAATTGCAGTGCTCATCCCTTCGGCTGTGGCATGGTTGTATTTTGGCAGACAAGATATTGCCGATCAAACTGTTGCCGTTCTAAATAATAAAGGAGTCAGCAGAGATAAACCTATTGGCGCCGTAGCTGATTCAGCTGATGTCAAGAGTCAATCCGTACTTCCTGTGATGACAGCTCATGTTGTGGCAGTTTCACATGACAAGTTAGCGAGAAAAGAAACCGAATCTGCCCCTACCCACAATGAATCCTCTGAAATTCAAAATTTTGGCGGAAACGAAAATAATATTGCAAAAAATGAAATACAGCCAGAACAGGATACTGTAGAAGTTGCACCATTGCCTTCTTCTTCTGTAGTAGTAGGAACGGAACTGGCTTCTGTACTACCTAAAAGCAAAAGTCATAAGAGCTCGGGCCGAATTTTTGGTGGAACCTTGGGCGCTACCGCAACAGGTGTATTGGCTTCTTATCTTCTTTCTATGAACTCCGGATCTGAATACAATAATGAATCGAACGATCTCCAAGCTAATGTAAACAGTATTTTATATACAAGTTTCATTCGTATTCCTGTAGAAGTCACGCCAAGGAAATTGGACTTTGCCTTTTCTGCAGCTGTGTCTTTGAGAGAACCGCTCACGAATAATCTATCTTTAGATCAGAATTTGTTCTTCCAATTCGGTAATTGGAAGAACGATATTGGATTGAGCTTGAAATTGACTTGGGAGATATGGCAGAATTCAAGATGGATGGTATATGCTTCGGCAGGTCCCTCCTATCAGCTTCATTTGATTGATGATGTATTCAAGCATAAAGGATTGGTTTCGTTACAATTATCTCCTGGCATCCAATTCAATATAAGCCGAAATTTTGGAATTTACGCCGAACCTAATGTAAATTGGTTTCTCAATACAGACAATCATGTGCAATACGGTTCTCATCGATTACTTCCCGGTACTCAAACCGGATTGAGGTATTCGTTTTAAAATCCTTGTAGAAAACGGCTAAGATTACGTGAATTTATCAAAAGTCCTGCCAGAAATTCATCCAAGATACTCTTTATATAGGAAAACTGTAGCTTTGCTTTATTTCGTCCATTACAAATACGCTTTGTAAAGAACCCAGTGATTCCAGTTGTCCTAGTTTGTTTATCAGAAATTCCTGATAACTTTTCATGCTTGAAGCATATATCTTCAATAAATAGTCGAAGTCTCCAGAAATATTATAGCATGCAGTCACTTCAGGAATTTTGATGATTGCTTCTGTAAATTCTTTTGCCACTTGAGTATTGAGTTGTTTTAATTTTACGCTGCAGAATACCATGAATCCTCTGTCAAGTTTTTTAGGGTCTAGTATAGCTACATATTTTTTAATGTAGCCCTCACGTTCCAGCCTTTTTAACCGTTCAAAGACAGGTGTGCTACTCAGATGAACCTTAGCAGCAAGCTCTTTTGTGGTAAGGTTTGAATTTTCTTGAAGGATGCGCAGAATGTGCAGATCCATATCGTCCAATGTCTCCATAGAAAATAATTCTTTAAATATATACTTTTGAACTTTCAAAAATGTCATTTATTCTTTTATATATGCAAATGTAGCGATATTTTCTTAATTTAAAATATTTCTTGTATTATATTTTCTACATTTATACCTTTGCAATAGAAAATAATTCTAAAAGCAAATGAATATAAACAATTAAAACTATAAAGATATGGAAAGAAAGAATTTACATTTTGAGACTTTGCAATTACATGTTGGACAAGAAAGTGCCGATCCCGCAACTGATGCCAGAGCGGTTCCTATCTACCAGACTACATCTTATGTGTTTCGTAATTCTGCTCATGCTGCGGCACGTTTTGGCTTGCAGGATGCAGGAAATATTTATGGGCGACTGACCAATTCCACCCAAGGAGTTTTCGAAGACCGTGTAGCTGCTCTTGAAGGTGGAGTCGCTGGTTTGGCAGTGGCAAGCGGTGCTGCAGCAGTTAGTTATGCAATAGAGAACATTACCGGAGCCGGAGATCACATCGTTGCCGCCAAGACTATTTATGGAGGCACTTATAATTTGCTGGCACACACTCTTCCTTTATATGGGATACATACTACATTCGTGGATCCGGATGATCCTGCGAATTTTGAAAATGCTATACAGGATAACACCAAATTGGTTTTTGTCGAGACGTTAGGGAATCCTAACTCGAATATTGTCGATATCGAAGCTGTTTCCGCTATTGCTCACAAACACGGAATACCTTTGATTATCGACAATACTTTCGGGACTCCCTATCTTATCCGACCTATTGAGCACGGAGCTGATATTGTGGTGCATTCGGCGACGAAGTTCATTGGCGGTCATGGTTCTTCTTTGGGTGGGGTCATTGTGGATGGCGGTAAATTCGATTGGAAGCAAAACGACAAGTTTCCCCAGTTAAGCAAGCCTACTCCAAGTTATCATGGCTTGGTGTTTGCTGATGCTGTGGGACCGGCAGCTTTTGTTACGCGTATCCGCGCCATACTTTTAAGAGATACCGGTGCTACTTTATCTCCACTCAATGCTTTCATTTTATTACAAGGGCTGGAAACTTTGTCATTGCGTGTGGAACGCCATGTGTACAACGCATTAAGGGTGGTTGATTTCTTGAAAAATCATCCGAAGGTAGCGAAGGTATATCATCCTTCCCTTCCCGAACATCCTAACCATGAACTTTACAAACGGTATTTTCCAAACGGTGCCGGCAGTATCTTTACTTTCGATGTAAAGGGTGGAGCTGCAGAGGCTCAAAAATTCATTGACAGTCTGGAGATTTTTTCACTTCTTGCCAATGTAGCCGATGTGAAGAGTCTGGTTATCCATCCGGCAAGCACTACCCACAGCCAGCTGAATGATAAAGAGCTGGAAGATCAAGGCATTCATCAAAGTACGGTGCGCTTAAGTATTGGTACTGAGCACATTGATGATATTATAGCCGATTTGAGTCAGGCTCTCGACAAAATAGGAACATTAGTTTAACGAACAGATATTTTATTATATAGAAAAAAATTAGTTCTTTTGCGAAATATTTAATTAAAATAATATGGGAAAGATAGTTAAGAAACTCACGGATTTGATAGGCAATACGCCTCTCCTTGAGTTACAGGAATTCGGGAAACAGAAAAATTTACAGGCAACGGTGATTGCCAAAGTTGAATATTTCAATCCGGCAGGCAGTGTGAAAGATCGCGTTGGCTTGGCTATGATAGAAGATGCAGAATCTAAAGGTGTTTTGAAGGCTGGTGGAACCATTATTGAACCAACCAGTGGAAATACAGGTGTCGGTCTGGCTTTGGTTGCAGCCGTCAAAGGGTATCATCTTATATTGACCATGCCTGATACCATGAGTTTGGAACGTCGCAATTTGTTAAAGGCCCGTGGTGCAGAACTTGTTCTTACTCCGGGTGCAGAAGGCATGAAAGGTGCAATAAAGAAAGCAGATGAACTTCGTGACTCTATTCCGGGCAGTATTATACTTCAGCAGTTTAGCAATCCTTCCAATCCTGCTATACATGTGAAAACAACTGGTGAAGAAATTTGGCGTGATACGGATGGAAAGGTTGATATATTTGTTGCCGGAGTGGGTACAGGTGGAACGATTTCAGGAGTCGGACGTGCATTGAAGGCTCATAATCCTAACGTAAAGATTGTTGCAGTAGAACCCGCATCGAGTGCTGTTCTTAGTGGAAACCCCAGTGGGCCGCATAAGATACAAGGTATCGGAGCCGGATTTGTTCCAGGCAATTATGATGCTTCAATAGTTGATCAGATCTTTAAGGTTGAAAATGATGATGCTATTCGTACCAGTCGTGAACTGACAAACAGTGAGGGTCTTTTGGTCGGAATCAGTTCCGGAGCAGCAGTTTATGCAGCAGCAGAACTTGCAAAATTGCCTGAGAATAAAGGAAAGCAAATAGTAGCCTTATTACCCGATACCGGTGAAAGATATTTGAGTACTGTTCTTTATCAGTTCGAAGAATATCCTCTTTAATCGTTTGAAAAACCAATTACTTTCAGTAAATTTGCAATCATATAATAGTGATTGCTATGAAAGTATTGTTTATAAATGGAAGTCCGCACCGTCACGGTATGGTGGGACAGTTGATGGAAGCCATTCGAGAGTCTCTGCCTGAGAGTTATGAAAGTGATTGGGTACAGGTGAGTGAATTAAATATAGCGCCTTGCAAGGGTTGCATGACTTGTCGTTCCGAACGGAAATGTGTTCAGCCGGAGGATGATGCGCAACGTATTATGAGTAAGATTCAGCAGGCTGATGCTTTGGTAGTGGGTTCTCCTTGTTATTGGGGAAATATGAACGGATATCTCAAGCTTCTTTTTGACCGTATGGTCTATGGCTTGATAAAAGATAATGCTTTTGGGTTTCCAAAACCTCTTCATAAGGGAAAGAAAGTAGTGCTTGTTGCCACATGCACCACTTCTTTCCCTTTTAATATTTTGTACAGACAGTCGAGAGGTACTATTAAAGCCCTTCGTTCAATCATGAAGTTGAGTGGTTTTAAGATTGTCGGTACGTTGGAAAAAGGGGGAACGAGCAAGAAAAGCGATATTTCAAAGAAAGAAAAAGCCAAATGTATCCGTCTGGCTGGAAAACTTCAGATGTCTATTTAAAGGCTTTAGTATTTTGTAATATTTAATCAATAAATTATATCAAGATGAAACACTTTCGTATTTCAACATTTTTCTTTATGTCTTTGATAACAATGTCTTTGTTTTCAAAAGATTATGTTTATGACAAGTCTGTACAGGCATGGGATGAAACCTATCCGGCAATACAAGCAAGAATAGTAGCTCCTACGTTCAAAAATGCCGATTATCCTATCACATCGTTCGGAGCTGTGGCAAACAATGAGAAGTATTTGAATACGGCTTCAATCAATGCTGCCATTAATAAATGCAATTTCGACGGAGGCGGACGGGTAATTGTTCCCAAAGGAACATGGTACACGGGTCCTATTACTTTGAAGAGTAACGTGAATTTGTTTCTGGAAGATGGTGCAGTCTTGCTTTTTACGGCTGATGTCAGTCAGTATCCATTGGCTTTGACACGCTGGGAAGGGATTGATTGCTATAATTATCAACCGCAAGTGTATGCTTATGGTGAAACCAATATTGCCATTACCGGCAAGGGTACCTTAGACGGGGGTGCCACCAAAGACAATTGGTGGAGCCGGACAGGTTTTGGATTTGAAGAAAATAAGGAATCCCAAAGTTTAGGACGTCCGTTGCTTCAGAAATGGAATGAAAGCAAGCTTCCTGTTGCCAAACGAATTATGGGCAGAGGATTTGGTATGAGAGTGCAAATGGTGAACTTTTTTAAATGTAAAAATATACTCATTGAAGATGTAACTTTATTGCGTTCGCCTTTTTGGGTAATCCATCCTTTGCTGAGTGAAAACATTACAGTCCGCGGTATTCATGTGTTTAATGACGGACCTAACGGAGATGGTTGTGACCCTGAATCATGTAAGGATGTATTAATAGAAAACTGTCGTTTCCATACGGGAGATGATTGTATTGCAATAAAATCAGGAAGAAACGAGGATGGACGTCGCTGGAATGTTCCAAGTGAGAATATTATTGTTCGTAATTGCGAGATGGAAGACGGTCACGGAGGTGTAGTTGTAGGTAGTGAAATAACCGGTGGATTCAATAATCTGTTTGTGGAGAACTGCAAAATGGATAGTCCCAATCTCGACAGAGTCATTCGAATCAAGACTAATATGTGTAGAGGAGGAATGATAGAAAATGTATACGTCCGTAACATCGAAGTGGGTCAGTGCAAGGAATCCGTTTTGAAGATAAATATGAATTATGATACTAGAGAGACTTCCAACCGTGGTTATATGCCTACCGTACGCAATGTCTTTTTGAACAACGTCAATTGCAAGAAGAGTACTTATGGAGTTTTTATCGATGCGTTGAAAGATCAGTACAATGTTGAAAATATTCAGTTGAAAAAATGCCGTTTCGAAGGGGTTGAAAAAGATTGCAATCTCATCAGAGGAAAAGTGAGAGGCGCTTATTTCAACGATTTGAAAATTAATAAGAAGAAAGCTAAAACCGTTTACATGTAATACCTGTATTTTTATGAAAGAACTATACCTGATTACTTTTTACTCCTCATTGAGCAGTATGAATTCTGTTGCCGAAAATCACAAGGCATTATTGAATGAGCTTGAGAAACATTTTACAGTCCATTTGGTTGATTATCATGAACTGTCTTCCGTTTCAGCCGATTTTTACCAGGCAGTGCTGATAGCTTCTGGAGGTGTGGAAGAACTCGTGGTTACCAATTTTAAATTACTTCCCACTCCCCTGCTGTTGCTTGCCGACGGCATTCAGAATTCTTTGGCTGCTGCATTGGAAATCAAAGGTTGGTTCAATAATCAGGGTATTGCAACGCGTTTGACTCATGGCCAGCCTGACGTGATGGTCGATGATTTGCTTGATTTCTATAAAATAAAGAAAGCTCGGACGAGTGTGAAAGGAAAACGGATTGGCGTTATAGGTTCTCCGTCTTCCTGGCTTATTGCAAGTTCAATAGATTACTATACTGTTCATTGTCATTGGGGAGTAGATTTCGTTGATATCCCTTTGGATGAACTCTACAGACGTTTTGATTCCATTACGGACTTATCTGATATAGAATTGTGGGCTAATGAGTTTGAGCGTAATGCTTTGGGTATGCGTGAAGGTAATCATGAAGAGATTGTCAAGGCGTTCAAGCTTTACAAAGCGCTTAAACAGCTTATTACAGATGAAAACCTGTCAGCGCTTTCGTTGGCTTGCTTTACTTTAATAGAGCGTTTGCACACAACCGGATGTCTGGCTCTTTCGAGATTGAACGATGAGGGAATTCCTGCCGGATGTGAAGGCGATCTTCCTTCGGCTTTCACGTTATTTATTGCTGAGCAGCTTTTGGAACAACAGGGTTTTATGTCGAATCCGACGGGTATTGACAGATTAAAGGGTGAGTTGAGCGTGGCTCATTGCACCATCGGTACAAAAATTCTGAATGATTATTACATTCGCAGTCATTATGAAACAGGTACTGGTATCGCTATACAAGGTATTCTGCCTTTGGAAGAAGTCACCGTGTTGAAATGTGGAGGTATTAATCTGGATGAATACTTTGTGAGTGCAGGTAGAATAATTGAAAATACGAATAACCCTAATTCTTGTCGTACTCAAATTAAGATACGAATGGAAGAAAGTGTGGGCTATTTTCTTAGAAATTCTTTGGGAAATCATCATATTGTTATTCCCGGCAACCATGAGGCTGTTATTAATTCTTTCATGCGTTCCATGAGCTGCATTCGTATTAAATAGAAAAAGGTATAAATTTTTTTGTGATGAGTGCATTCCTACGTTTCAGATGTGTATTGTTTTCATGCCTTCTGCTTGTCTTTTCTTGTCAGGCATCTGCACAACGAAAGAAAGTGGGATTGGTATTGGGTGGTGGCGGTGCCAAAGGTGCTGCGGAGATTGGTGTGCTGAAAGTTCTTGAAGAGGCGGATATTCCTATTGACTATATTGTAGGAACAAGCATAGGCTCTATCGTAGGTGGCTTATATTCCATAGGTTATAACGCTCATGAGCTCGATAGTTTGTACAGAAGTCAAGACTGGCTGTTCTTGTTGAAAGACGAGGTGAATAGAAAGGATTGGACTTTTTTGTCTCGTGAAGAACGCGAGAAATATCTTTTGCATGTTTCTCTTTCCGGAAAAAAGAAGCCTTCTCTCCTTTCGGGAGCAGTAGCAGGGCAAAATATATATAACTTGTTTTCCAATCTGACTATTGGGTATCACAATGTACCTTCTTTCAGTAAGTTACCTATTCCTTTTTCCTGCGTAGCGGTTGATATTGTATCTGGGAACGAAGTGATTTTGGATTCAGGCTCATTACCGATGGCCATGCGTTCGAGTATGTCTATTCCGGGAGTGTTTCTTCCTGTAGAAAGAGGTAACGGACTTTTGATTGACGGAGGTGCTTTGAACAATTTTCCTGCAGATATTGTAAAGAAAATGGGAGCTGATATTTTGATTGGAGTGGATTTGTCAACAGGTTGGAAAAAAAAGGAAGACTTGTATTCCATGTCCAATCTGGTGAGTCAGCTTATAAATATAATGGGCAAAGAGAAATATCTGGCAAACAGGAAAATGGTCGATTTATACATCAATCCTGATTTGAAAGGCTTTACTCCCAGCAGTTTCCAAAAAACGGCGATAGATTCTATGATTAACAGAGGAGAAAAATCGGCACGTGCTCATTGGAATGATTTAATGGAATTACGGAAGCGTATTTATGTAAATGTTGATACCGTTACTGGTGTTACAGTCTGTCGCAGCAAAATTCAAAGGAGTCATAATCTGTTGCTTAACCAAGTAAAAATTGTAGGAATCAGAGATGAGGAAGAAAAATGGTTGAGAAAAAAGATTGGCATTGAAGACCATTCTGAAATTAAACTATCAGATATAGATGAAGTGATTTCCCGATTGCAAGGTTTGGATATCTTTTCGAAGGTGGAATATGTTCTGAGTGACAATTCTCCTTATGATTTGACTTTTGTCTTGGAGGAAAAAGATTTCAATCACCTTAATTTAGGATTTCGTTTCGATTCAGAGGAAGTCGCGTCGATGCTTATTAATATATCAAATACGCAAAGACTTACAACAAACCATCATTTTGCAGTCACTTCGAGAATTTCCATGAATCCTTATCTTCAGATTGACTATGATTACGGGAGTTTCTACAATCGCCGTTTGGAACTCTCCTATCGCATCAACTATCATGATTTCAAACTATATTCACATTCTCAAAAAGAAGAAACTTTGAGTTTCTTCAGCCAGTCTTTGAAAATGCAATATGTAAAGGCTTATAATTTATGGAAATGGCAGGCCGGATTATATTATGATTATTATCATTTGGGCGGTTATCTTTATAACACTGATTACAAGGCTGTCGATGTTCATCCGAAGAGTTTCTTTAATTATTTTACCGGATGGTCTATGGATAGTTTCGACAAACGATATTTTCCTCAAAAAGGAGGTAAAGTTGATATGAAAGCGACTTTATATACGGATAACTTTGCACGTTGTCAAGGCAGCGATCCGGTTGCCGCTCTGTCTTTCAGGGCAGAAACGGCATTGGCTCTCTCTTCACGTCTTTATATGCTGCCTCTTCTCAAAGGACGTTTTTTGTTTGGGAATGATATTCCTGCTATTTATCAGAATTATGTAGGAGGAAACATTGACGAGCGATATCTGGATAATCATTTGGTCTGGGAATCAGCGCAAAATGTACATATCGTGAATAATCATTTTATTTCCGGTCGTCTGGCTTTCCGTTACTGGCTTTTCGATAAAATGTATCTTACCGCTTTAGGAGAATACGGCAAAGACAGTCGTCTGTTCAATTCTGTACTTAAAGGACATGAATACAGGGGATACGCAGCCAGAATTTCCTATAATACATTGTTAGGTCCTATTGAGGCACAATTCAATTATTCCAATCTTTATAAGAATATAGGATTTTATTTGCAGGCGGGATTCAGTTTCTGATATTATTTTTCTTTGGTAAGTTGGTAGGCCAGCCTCTCTGTTCCATTGTGTGTATAGATGATTCCGCAGTATTGGAAGCCGTATTTCAGAAATAAGTGCTGCATCACTTTATTGTCGGCGTGAGTATCAACGCGGATTGTTTTTATTTGTTGGAAACACCAGTCAAAGCATTGCAGGGCTATCCCTTTCACAGTTCCGTCTGATGCCAGTCTGTGAATTACTCCGTATGGATTGTCATTGAGCCAATTCCCATTGTCTATTCGGGCGTAAGTGGGATCGACTCCTATTCTAAAACAAAAAGTAGCGATAATTTTTCTTTCAGCATTTCTGCATACGAAGCTGCTGTCGTCCGCAATATCCTTCAGTATCTGTTCCTCTGAAGGATATCCGTTTATCCATTGGTTGGGATTCCCGGTTTGTTCCATGTAATCCCTTGCTCTGGAAAATAAAGGCATGATGTTATTCATGTCTTCCTTTTTGCTTTTGTCTATGCTTATCTGTTGAATCATGATGCAAAGATGCAATAAAAATCGTTTCGTAGTAAACATTTTGCCGAATTTTTCGTAATTTTGCATTCCATTTTTTATAAATCATGAAACAGACAACAATTGCGGTATTATTATCGGGGGGTGTGGATAGTTGTGTGGCTGTGCATCTTCTTTGCCAGCAAGGTTACAAGCCCGATTTGTATTATATATATATTGGAGCCGATGAGAAAACGGAAGATTCCAGTTGCGCTTCCGAGGATGATTTGTTGGTTTGCCGGATGATGGCCCGCAAGTACAATCTTAACTTTGATATTGTAAACCTTCATAAAGATTATCATACTAAAGTGGTTGGCTATATGATGGATAATGTGAAGAAAGGCTTTACTCCCAACTCCGACGTGATGTGTAATCGCTTAGTCAAATTCGGCGTTTTTGATGAGAAGGTCGGGTACAAATATGACAAGATAGCTACCGGGCATTATGCACGCATTGTTGAACGTGACGGGTTCTTTTGGCTTGCTACAGCTACGGACAGATTTAAGGATCAGACAGATTTCCTTTGTCGGATCAATGTACCTATGAAGCATCTTATGTTTCCTATTGGAAATTTGCAGAAGCATGAAGTCAGGCAGATTGCTGAGGCTGCAAATATTCCATCAGCTAAGAGAAAGGACAGTCAGGGAATCTGTTTTCTTGGAAAAATAAATTTTTCCGATTTCCTTAAAGCTCATTTGGGTGAACTGGAGGGCGATATAGTAGAATGGGAAACAGGAAAAGTAATGGGTAGGCATAAGGGATACTGGTTTTATACTATCGGACAGCGAAAAGGTATTTATCTCAGTGGCGGGCCATGGTTCGTAGTAAAGAAAGATATAGAAAAGAATATTGTATATATTTCCAATGGCCCGGATTCATTGGCTAGGTTCAAGCGTGAAATTCCATTGAATAATCTGCTTTCACTGGGTCCCGACGGATTACTTGCCGACTTGAACAACAAGCCTGTTACTTTTAAAATTCGTCATGTGCAGGAATTTACACATGGAATATTTCATTTGGAAGAAAATGGCAAAGCCTGCATCATCTCTGATAAAGATGTGCAGGGGGTTGCTCCCGGTCAATTTTGCACCGTCTATGATGATATTTCAGACCTTTGTCTTTGCAGTGGTGAAATAACCTTATGATTTATGTGTCATGATGTTAAGCACCATCCGGTCAGTTTCGTTCATGGCATCTGCACCGATGGAAGTAAGATTATGAATACTTTTGTCCACATCATCGTCTATAATTCCTTCAACACTCGAAACGCATTGTTGCTGCATGGCAAGAAGTGCACTCAATACTGCTGTTGAAACTCCACTGGTGAGTTTGAGGGCACAACTTGGTTTGGCTCCGTCACATATCATTCCTGTAAGGTTGGCGATCATGTTTTTTACGGCAGCTGTCACTTGACCGTAATTTCCTCCCATCAGATATGTTATGCCGCAACTGGAGCCTGTACTGGCAACCACACATCCGCAAAGTGCGGAAAGAGAGCCCAGACTCTGCTTGATATAAATAGCCGTCAGATGACTGAGCATCAAGGCGCGAGTAAGTTCTTCGTCTGTGTTATGATTTTCTTCGGCAAAGACAACTACCGGATTTGTAGCACAGATACCTTGGTTTCCACTGCCCGAATTACTCATGACAGGAATCATGGCCCCTGCCATACGTGCATCACATGCACAAGAAGTGCTACTGAGTATATGACTGAAAATGCTTTCACCCATAATACCTTTTCCTAACGGACGACTTAGAATTTTACCGAGTTCATGTCCGTAACATCCTTTTAAAGCTTGTTGAGCAGCACTTTCATTTAGCTTGCGCGCTTCCAGGATGAACGAGATTTCATCTAGTGGTGCTGTGGTTGCAAATTCAAATACTTTGTGCATGCTGAGTTCTACTTCCGGTTCTGCACAATTGAATCCGGATTCCCCAGAAGCATGTTTGTCAAGAATGATATGGTCTCCTTTGGCAATGTAGATAAAGTTCGTGTGAGTTTTGCATATAATAGCTTTTGCACTATTATCTTTTGCTTTGCACTGAACTTCTATGTAGAGTTTGTCTGTTATACCTTCCTTTAGTCCTATTTTGATTATTTTCTCTTCAATCATCCGTTTGCCTTCTTCAACAGCATTGGGATTGCAGTCTTTCAAGACTTCCAGTCCGTAGGCTGATTTTCCAATCAAAGCTCCCAAGGCAATGGCTATAGGCAGTCCGGTCATTCCTGTACCTGGTATCCCTACTCCCATGGCGTTTTTGAGAATGTTGGCACTTAAGTAAACATCGATTAACTCAGGTCTTTCCCCAAGTGTTTCTACCGCTTTGGACACACACAAGGCTACTGCAATAGGTTCTGTACATCCGATGGCCGGGACTACTTCACGTTTCACCAACTGAATGATTCTTTCTCTTTCTTCTTTTGTTATCATAGGGAAGATTTTATTGTTATATTTATTCTCCAAATTTACAAAAAAATATATACATAAGAATAGTTCTGTCACAGAATAATCAAAACTAGTTATCCCAAATAACTGAATAGTATTTATTTACCGTTAATAAAATCAATATATTAAATAAATACAAAAAAATATCACATAATGCAAATGCTATAATTTTTTATTGTTTATTTGTATAATGAATAGGCAAAGATAAAAAGAATGATTCAAGAAGACATTAAATCCAATCTGGTTGATAATTTGCGCGCTGAATTGCAACGTATTAAAAAAGAATTATCAGATTCGAAAAAAGAAAATAATCTTTTGAAATATATTTTGAACGAGATGCCGACGGATGTATTTGTAAAGGACCCATCGAATGAATTCCGTTATATATATTGTAACCAGCCTTTTATTGAAACGCAAGGTTCGGGAAAGCCTGTTGTAGGAAAACATGATTATGAAATTTTTGCTGATGCTGATGATGCTGCCCGCTTGAGAGCAGACGATATAAAGGTGCTGAAAACCGGAGAGTACCATAATTATGAAGAAAGTTATTTGAATGCAGAAGGAAATGTCAGATCGATAATGGCAATGAAAAAGCCTATAAAATTGCCTGATTATAGTGAATCTTTATTACTTGGTGTTACGCTCGATTTTTCAAAGATACCTCAAGTTGACAAGATGCTTATTGACGCACGCATTCAAGCAGAAGAAAGCAACAAAATGAAGAGTGTGTTTCTCTCGAATATGAGTCATGAAGTGCGTACCCCTCTTAATGCGATAGTAGGTTTCACGGAATTGCTTAATGATCCAAGTTTTGAGATGAGTGAGGAGGATCGCAAAGATGCACTTCGTTTGGTGAGATCCAATACAGATCTTCTTATTTCTATCATTAATGACATTCTTGATGTTTCCAAATTGGAAGCCGGTACCATGCAAGTCAATAAAACGGAATTTTCGCTTTCTGTTTTGATGGAAGACATATATAGGCTTTATCTTCCACGATTCAAGGATTTGGACATAGAATTTATTTATGAGAAAAATCCGGTTTCAGTTGTTATGTTTAGGGATAGGACTAAACTTCTTCAGATTATTTATAATTACCTTAATAATGCTATAAAATATACTGAACGCGGAAGCATTGTCTATGGGTACGAACTGAGGCCGGATAATATGGTTTATATTTTCGTTCGCGATACAGGTATTGGTATATCAGAGGAAAATCAAAAAATTGTGTTTGACAGATTTGAAAAACTGGGCTCCTTTGTCAATGGAACAGGACTTGGCTTGGCTATTGTGAAAGGCTTGTGTGAGTATATGGGAGGTTCTTGCGGCGTTAAATCCGAGCTCGGTAAGGGCAGTTGCTTTTGGGTGGAAATTCCCCAAAAATAGATTTAAATATCGTATTTATAATAAGTCAAGGAAAGAATCTCTCCCCTTGACTTATGGATAATGTTTGTCAAGACTTCAACAAGTCAGTGTTTCCAAAACTGATAAGTTATATCTTCATGTGTTCCGTCTTTTTTTAACCTATAAAGCCTTTGGTTGGTCGTCTTTGCTTTAAGAGCACCCAAAGCTGCTATATACGGACCTAGTTTTATATAGTCCAATGAATCAGTCTTGAAATCGGATGGCAATTCCTGTTTCCCGGAATACCAGCCGGTTTTTATTCCTTGATATTTTTCTTTGGCAAAAGCAGCCAAATGTCTAACTTCTTTCGGGTCATTGTCACCTCCCATAAAGCAGATGCATGTTATTCCATTGATGTATTTGTCTATTATCAGGCTCAAACTTTCCTGGGTCAAAGGTTCTCCAATATCTTCCATCAATTGGGGACTATGGCAGCCCGGACAATGGTTAGGACAGTTGGAGAGGTTGATGGCTAAAGTTGTCTCATCCGGTATTTCGGAGAAGACAATATCATAATCCGTATATTTTAACATGCCGGAACACCTTCTTTATGAGCGTAATAACGAATGGATGCTTCTTTCTGTCTGGCTGCAGAGAAATTGCTGATTCGTTTCATGTATCCGATAATGCGTGTGAGGTAATCCACATTCTTACTGTGGCAGACAGGGCATTCTTTCAGATAGCGTTTGTCTATGTGACCGCAGTCGTTGCAAATGGTATTGGGTATGTTGAACGTAAAGTAATTGCATCCGTCCTTGGCTGCAACACGCAGCAGTTGGCGATACTGTGATTTGCTCAGATGTTCTTCCAAATTCATGTGGAGAGCCGATCCTCCGGTCAAGTGCTTGATATATTTTTCGCCGTGCAGCATAAATTTGTCAAGAACATTCAAACTTTGGTCTTCCACCACATAGAAATAAGAATTATAGCAGTCACGAGGAACAAAGTACCCATCTTCCCTATCCCATTTTGCATGCTTTACACCGACATTTTCTGCGGGAATCATTTCACAGTTGAACAGGACTTCTTTGGATTTGTATTTTTTGTTATAATGCTCAATCAAACCTAGAACTTCCTGTACAAAGCCGGTGTATGCCGGATTGTCGTTAATCGGTATGCCTAAGAATTCTGCTGATTCCACCAGTCCGTTGACACCGATGGTGAGATACTGGCGGTCAATGTTGATGTATCCGGCAGAGAATAGTGGCAACATACCTTTGTTATACAACATTTTCAAGTTCTCATTGTAACCTAGTTGGACTTTATGAACCAGATCCACAATTTCTTCAAGATACGTCATGTAGGGAATTCTTTGCATTTGGGCATATTGAATGCAGCGGTTCAGATTGATAGTAAGCACACTCTTTGAACCGGTAGATACTCCTCCCGCACCCAAAGTGTAACTGAAACCGTTGTCCTGTATTTCATTACGTAGTCTGCAACAGCTGGAAAGAGAGTCGGCATTGTCACTCATATAAGTGAAGAAGGAATGTCCTTCGGAGTACATTTCTGCTGTGAAATCTCCCCACTCCTTGTCTATTACATCACCGTCTTTAGTCAAGAGTGCCATTGTTTCTACAGGGAAAGTCAGTACGGTCTTTGTTCGCTCTTTGTTGAACCATTTCATAAACCTCTTCTGCAACCAACTCAGTGATTCCCAATCGGGCTTACTTCCATCCGGAAAATAGAATTCACCGAATAAACTTTCGAAATAAGGCTGGTCATAATAAGCTATATTCCAAAATACAGCTTGGAAGTTCCTTGCTCCCGTCGGTTGGTTGATGGAATAGACAATTTGTTCGAAATAATCACAAATGACTTTGTCAAGAGTTCTCTTTTTTATCGATAAGTCCACTACATCAGCGGCATGCTTAAAGTAGTCATTCCCGTATTCCAGTCCGATGAAATAGTTCATGTACATGAGGAATTCGGGTGTTGCACAAGCACCGCTGAGCATGCTTGATACCATGAATACCATATTGATGAAACCGCCACAGAATGACTTCAGATTGGTAGGTGCTTTGGAATTTCCGCCAATGGGCATGGTTCCGTTGAGCAACCAAGGATACATGGTGATGCTGGCGCAATAGTTGGCCAGGCTGGTTTCATCATTTTTATAGATGAAATGTTGTTTTAGCAAACGAATGTATTTGTCGGAGAGTTCCTGTCCGTACATTTCCTTCAGTCTGTCTGTCAAGAGCCGGCGGTTCAGGCGGATGAAATTCTGTTTGGGAAGTTCACCGATGAGTGTGGCTATATTCTTTTGTTCTACATTGGCATTGGCATCGTATTTGCTTCCCGTTGCAGGATTCTGGGCATCGCAGTAGTTGATGAGAAATTCCAGTTTGTTGCGAATTTCACGATCTTCCGTGTGATGCTGGCGATAAAGCATAAAAGATTTGGCGGCTGCATAGTATTTTTCTGCCATGAGCGCAATTTCAACCTGGTTTTGAATTTCTTCCACACTCATGCCGTCATCAATGTGTACCCGCCCCAGAATAGTCGTCAGGTTTTCATCGAAAGCAAAGCTTCCTACTGATAAAAATGCTTTTCTAATGGCACTCTTGATTTTCTCAATGGAAAAGTCTTCCCGCTTCCCATCTCTTTTTACAATTTGAATTTCAGACTCACTCATTTTGTTTAAAGTTTTTCTTTTTGATAAATTTTATTTACATGAACTTTTTGTTTTCAGACGAGGCAGGTCTTCTGGCTCATTCCCGTTCAACGCCTTCCCAGCTTTGTTACCAGTGGCTTGATTCTTGTTGAACGTTTATATATCAATAATTTGATTTATAAGAATTTACAGCAGCGGGAACTGTTGCCGGATTGCACGGCATTCCCTTTTAATCTCCTTTTCTTTTTGGATTTGGAGAACCTTATCTGAGGACAAAGGTAAACAATATAAACATTACTTGTATCAAAAAAATGATGTTTCTTAGCATTAAAAAGTTGATTATTTTGGAAAAGATTATAAGCTAAGCAGTTATAAAAGTTTACCAAAAAAGAAAACTTTTTTTCTGAAATCAAGGAGTGAATTATATAAAAAGTAAATTTACCATGTTATTCCAAAGGACGAATTCTGACTTCCGTGTAGGCTCCGGCTTCTTTGGACAGACGGTTCATATCGGTCTTAACGTCTGTTCCCCCATAGTGATATGGATAGAATATTTTGGGACGGATGGACTTGATGGCATCTACAGCTTCATCCACGGTCATGGTGTAAGGTTGGTTCACTGGCAGAAAAGCAACATCAATGTCTTTCAGACTTTTCATTTCGGTTGTATTCTCACTGTCACCGGCAATGTAGATGCGTGAATCTCCTATCGTCAATATGAATCCGCAGTTCTTATTTTCTTTCGGATGGAACTGTAGATGTCCTGGTGTAAGGTTGTATGCGCTAATCACCTCCGTAGGTATTTCATCTAATAATGTCAGATTGTCGCCGGGTTTCAGTGCGTGCCCTTTGTGGATTTTATCGTACGAAAGAGAGTCGCAAATGATGGATGTAGTTTCTTTGCTCAGATTGTCAATAGCTTTTGCATCCAGATGGTCGGTGTGGGAATGAGTGATGAGGATCACGTCTGCCTTAGGGAGCGTGGAATAGTTGGCATACATGGAAACCGGATCCACATAGATGTATTTCCCGTTAGTCTCGAGTGCTATGGATGCATGTCCGAAAAACATGAATTTCACGGAACTTCCGTTGCGTGTGGTATATGTGTCGCTTGCATATTTGTCGGCGGCACAAGCATGTAAAAAGTTGAACATAATGCAGAGAGTTATAATTATTGTTTTATTCATTTTCTTTTAGATTTTAGGGTTGTAAAAAGGGATCTGCCTAAACAGACAAATCCCCTTTCTTTTGTTGGTTATTATAAGATATATGATATCTATATAACGATTGCAAAGTTAATAAAGATAATCCTAACTTTCCAATTTGGACATCGTTTTTTTTACCCTTGTCTGTGCACGATGGTTCCAGTGGCTTGATTGGTTGGCATAACCAGAACTTCTGCAATCTGCATGTATTCGGGAACAGTCGATGTCCAGTAGATTACTTCGGCTATATCATCTCCATTCAATGGATGTACTCCCTTATATACTTTGTCGGCAGCATCTTTGTCACCCCTGTAACGGATGACTGAGAAATTCGTTTCCACCAATCCCGGCTTTATGTTGGTCACTCTCAGGGGTGTGTCTACCAGATCTATTCTCAATCCGTCCGACAATGCTTTTACTGCGGCTTTTGTGGCGCAATATACGCTTCCGCCTCCATAGGCGTAGTCGCCGGCAATGGAACCTAAGTTGATGATGTGTCCTCTCCCTCTTTCTATCATTCCGGGAACAATCATGCGGGTCATAGCCAGCAATCCTTTGATATTGGTATCAATAACCGTATCCCATTCTTCCAGATTTCCTTCGTATTCCTTGTCTACTCCAAGTACGAGTCCGGCATTGTTCACCAGCACATCAATGGATTTAAATTCATCGGGCAATTTATCGATAGCTTCTTTGGCAGCCTTGCGGTCTCTTACATCAAAAGGAACTATCAGAACCTCTGCCTGATATTTCTCTTCAAGTTCTTTTTTCAAAGCCGAAAGAGCCGTTGTATTTCGCGAGTTGATAATAATTTTATGCCCGTTCTTGGCAAAAATTCTGGCACACCCCATTCCTATTCCGGAAGATGCGCCTGTTATAAGTACTGTTTTTTTCTCCATATTATATTAGCATGAATGTATCTTGATGATTTCACCTTTCGGTTGTAAAGTTACAGATTCTTTGTCTTATTATGCACTTATCGTTCCGAAAAAATGTAACCAGCCGTCAAAAAAATGTAACCAGCCGTTCCCGCTCGGCTGGTTACATTTTTTATATCAATAAATTGATGATATTCGTGGGGAGAATAAGCTGGAGATATCGATTTTTTTTATAAATTCGCCAGATTAATCAATGAAGTTATGAGAAAGAATTGGATTTTATTATTTAGTTTATTGTTGTGCGTTTGTACAATTACCGCACAAACTGCTCGAAAAGAGATTGAGGGTAATATTTTGAAAAGTGCAAGTAACTACTATGCTTATCCTTCCGGACAATTGCCAGTTCTTACCCCTGCACCAAAGGGTTATCAACCATTCTACATAGATCATTACGGCCGTCACGGAAGCCGTTGGCTGATAGACAGAAGTCAGTATTCTTTCCCTATGGAACAGCTTGCCAAGGCCGACAAATATGGTAAACTGACTGATAAAGGTAAAATGGTTTTTGCGGAATTATGTAAAATAAATGCTTCGTCTGAAAATCGTCTTGGCGAGCTTACCGATGTGGGAGCCGATCAGCACAAAGGCATTGCAGCTCGCATGTATAAAAATTTTCCTCAGGTATTTTCGGGTTCAGCTTCCGTTGATGCCCGTTCAACCATTGTCATTCGCTGTATTCTTTCTATGGAGAATGAATGTCAGCAGCTAATTGCCTTGAATCCGAAATTGAAGATTACCCATGATGCAAGTCATGCGGATATGTATTATCTTAACTATAATGATACTACTTTGAGATATGTAAGGCATGAAGCGGGCAAGGCTTTTGAGCAATTCGAAAAAGCTCATGTACATCCTCAGCGTATTCTGAATGAACTCATTAGCGATGAAGCATTTGGTCGTGACAGTATTGATGGCATGAGATTTATATCAGATTTATTCGATGTGGCTAGTAATCAGCAGAGCCATTACACGAATGTGTCTTTCTATGATTTGTTCAACAATGACGAGCTTTATGATTTGTGGCAGACAGAGAATGTTTATTGGTATATCAATTACGGTCCCTCCCCTGCTACCAAAGGACGTGTTCCCTATTCACAGTCCAATCTGCTGAAGAATATGATTGCCAGTGCCGATAAGGCCATTTCCAATGGACGTAATTGTGCAACTCTTCGTTTCGGACATGAAGTCTGCGTTATGCCCTTGGCTTGTTTGATGGAATTGGATAACTGCGGAAAGAGCGTTGATAATCTGGATGAATTGGCCGATCAATGGCAGAACTACAAGATTTTCCCTATGGGATGTAACATACAGATGATTTTCTACAAAAAAGCCGGAAGCAAGGATGTGCTAGTGAAAGTATTACTCAATGAAAGAGAAACGTCATTACCGGTGAAGACAGATATGAAGCCTTACTATCATTGGAACGATGTGAAGGCTTACTATGAGAAGAAACTCACCAGCTTTAATTGATTCCTTAAAAATATAGGGATTTACGTATAAGATATAGGGTATATTTACATCAAATATACCCTATATTCTTATTATATATCTTATCGTCTTTCTAATATCTTCTTCTGTTATTCATCAAAGTATTACGCACCTCGTCTTCGCTGAAGACTGATATGTCGTTTACAATGATTTTATAATTCTCCGCATCGACTATATATGGAGCTACCATACGGAAAATGGTTTTCTTTTCATCTTGAAATGGAGTGATTGACATAAGACCTACACATTGCCGGCAAGTGAAAAGTCTATTTCCGTTTACAACAAAAGGAAGCCTTTTCATTTGATTGTCCTTGAACGGCTCGTTCTTTATATCACTTAACAAACGGGCAAATTCATCATCTCTGGTCAAATAGCATTGTCTATTTCCGTAATTGTGATATTCTCTAGGAGCGGAAGGCCTTACTACATTTACAACATTCGGTTGTTGTTGGTTGGGAATGTTAATTCTGTATGAATCCATGGCAGATACTCTATCGTCAGCGAAATCAATGAGATAGGCATAATTATATGTTTCAAAAAACTTGCTTCTTTCATAAAGCCATTCTTCTCCACTTTCATTGAATCTTCGGAGTTTGGGTTCTCCCATTATGGCATAGACTTCTTGTTTAGTCATACCTTGTTTAATACTCATCATTGGATTTTGAGCGTCCATCATGCTTTTACATGACGCCAGCAATAAGACACTTACCCCGATAAAGGTTAGTGCAATACATGATTTTATTAAATTCTTCTTCATAGCATAAATAATTATATTCAATTACAAAAGTAAAGAATCAATTGGATTTTTGAATATCCTTCTTGTATTTTTCCTTTCTTTTAACGAAAAAAAAGCGATAAAGTCTTTTTGCAACTTTATCGCTTTAATGGGGTTGTTTACGGATTTTTATTTTTCCTCAACGGCAGCTTGTGCGGCAGCCAGACGTGCTATGGGCACTCTGAATGGGCTACATGAAACGTAATTCAAGCCTACTTTGTGGCAGAACTTCACTGACGATGGCTCGCCACCATGTTCACCACAAATACCGCACTTCAAATCAGGACGTACAGAACGTCCCTTTTCTGTTGCCATCTGAACCAACTGACCTACTCCGTGTTGGTCGAGAACCTGGAACGGATCCACTTTCAATATTTTCTTTTCAAGATATACCGGCAAGAAGCTGGCAATATCATCACGAGAATAACCGAACGTCATCTGTGTCAAGTCATTTGTACCAAAAGAGAAGAATTCAGCCTTCGTTGCAATTTTATCAGCAGTCAAAGCAGCGCGAGGAACTTCAATCATTGTTCCGACCTTGAAATCTATTCTGTCACCGATTTCTTTGAATAATTCTTCTGCTTCTTCGCGAATTATTTTTTCTTGAGCTGCAAATTCATATACTATACCTGTCAGAGGTACCATGATTTCTGGATGAGTCTCAATACCTTCCTTTTTCAGTTCGAGAGCTGCGCCCAAAATAGCACGTGTCTGCATCTGAGTAATTTCCGGATATGTATTCCCCAAACGACAACCACGGTGACCCAGCATCGGATTTTGTTCCTTCAGAGCTTCCACACGTTTCTGAATGTAGGCAAGACTCACTTGCATGACTTCTGCCATTTCACGCTGTCCCTTTTCATCGTGAGGAACGAACTCGTGCAACGGTGGGTCGAGCAGACGGACAGTAACAGGAAATCCTTGCATAGCCTTGAAAATTCCCTTAAAGTCTGCTTTTTGATATGGAAGTATTCGAGCCAAGGCCTTACGGCGACCATCTAACGTTTCAGCTAAAATCATCTCGCGCATGGCTTTAATCTTTTCACCTTCAAAGAACATGTGTTCTGTACGGCAAAGACCTATTCCGACAGCTCCGAACTCCCGTGCAACAGAAGCATCATGAGGAGTATCTGCATTGGTGCGTACTTTCAAGCGTGTAAATTTGTCACAGAGTTTCATTAGTTCGGCAAAATCACCGGATACTGTAGCTGCTTTCGTCTCAACCTTTCCTTCAAAAACCTGTCCGGTTGTTCCATTCAAAGAGATGAAATCTCCTTCTTTCAGTACAAGCCCGTCGACTTCCAATGTTTTCTTTTTATAATCGATGTTTAACTTTCCTGCACCGGATACACAGCACTTACCCATGCCTCTGGCTACTACGGCTGCATGTGATGTCATACCTCCACGAGCCGTCAGGATACCTTCTGCAACTGCCATTCCGGCAAGGTCTTCAGGAGATGTCTCAATACGAACCATGACAACTTTATGACCGTCATCAGCAAACTTGGCTGCATCATCGGCAAAGAAAACAATGCGTCCGCAAGCGGCTCCCGGAGATGCAGGCAGACCTTTGGCAATAACTTTTGCTCTTTTTAAAGCTTCCTTATCGAAAACCGGGTGAAGAAGTTCATCCAGCTTGTTTGGCTCAACGCGAAGTAAAGCTGTCTTTTCATCAACCATTCCTTGATGCAGTAAATCCATGGCAATTTTTACCATAGCAGCTCCGGTACGTTTTCCATTACGAGTCTGCAGGAACCACAACTTACCTTCCTGAACAGTGAATTCCATATCCTGCATGTCGCGGTAATGGTTTTCCAGTTTGGTCTGTAGTGCATCCAATTCCTTATATATCTCGGGCATAGCTTCTTCCATGGAAGGATATTTGCTTGCACGTGTTGCTTCATCAATTCCGGCAAGAACTGCCCAACGTTTTGAACCTTCTATTGTGATTTGTTGCGGTGTACGGATACCGGCTACAACATCTTCTCCCTGTGCATTAATCAGATACTCGCCGTTGAAAAGATCTTCACCGGTGGCAGCGTCACGAGAAAAACAAACACCCGTGGCAGATGTATTACCCATGTTTCCGAATACCATAGCCATGACGGAGACAGCTGTTCCCCATTCTGCAGGTATTCCTTCCATTTTTCTGTACAGGATAGCGCGTTCGTTCATCCAGCTGTCAAACACTGCGCAGATGGCACCCCAAAGTTGTTCGTAAGCATCTGTAGGGAAATCCTTGTGTGTCCGGTTCTTAACAGCTTCTTTGAAACGTTTTACTAAAGTCTTGAGATCATCCGTTTCAAGTTCATTATCCAGTTTGATACCCTTTGCTTTCTTAACGTCCTCAATGATTTCTTCGAATGGATCGATATCGTCTTTATTAGTCGGCTTCATACCCAGAACCACGTCTCCATACATTTGTACGAAACGGCGGTATGAATCCCATGCAAAACGCGGATTACCCGTCTTTTTTGCTAAACCTTCTACGACATTATCATTTAAGCCTAAGTTAAGAATTGTGTCCATCATGCCCGGCATGGAAGCACGAGCGCCGGAACGTACGGAAACCAGCAATGGGTTCTCCACGTCACCGAATTTGGATTTCATTAATGATTCAATGTGTTTTACAGCTTTGTGGACATCATCTTTCAAGATGTTTACCACTTCATCTTTTCCTTTAGCGTAATATTCGTTACACGTGTCAGTTGTGATTGTAAAACCCGGAGGCACAGGCACTCCGATTAAGTTCATTTCAGCTAGGTTGGCACCTTTACCTCCTAAGAGGTTTTTCATGTCTGCTTTACCTTCGGCTTGTCCATTGCCGAAAAGGTATACTCTTTTTTCGCTCATAATTTTATTTGAAAATGTTGACTGCAATTATATCGATGCAAATTTATGTATTATGGATGAATTGAACAAACATTTTTACTATAAATTGCTATATAGAGATTGCAAATTTAAGATATAACGAATTATTGATTGTTTTCTGAAAAAAAAGCCCTACTTTTGCAAAATAATTATTAATTTGCAGTAGAATGGCAAGAAAGAAAAAGGAACTTCCTGTTCTTGAAAATGTGTTGATTACCGGAGTTGCAGCTGAGGGGAAAGCCTTGGCACGCGTAAATGATTTGGTGGTTTTTGTACCTTACGTGGTACCGGGAGATGTGGTAGATCTTCAGTTAAAGCGAAAGAAGAACAGTTATGCAGAAGCGGTGGCCATACGCTTTCATGAATATTCCAAGGAACGTGTGAATCCATTTTGCTGTCATTATGGAATTTGTGGAGGTTGCAAATGGCAATGTCTTGACTATAAGCAGCAAATTAAATATAAGCAACAGCAGATATTTGATAATCTGACTCGAATCGGGAAAATCGAATTACCCGAGATATCCCCTATCTTGGGTTCAGAAAAGATTCGGTCCTACAGAAACAAGCTCGAATTTACTTTCTCCGACAAACGTTGGTTGACTGAGGAGGAAATCAAAAGCGATGAGAAGTTTGAACAGATGAATGCCTTGGGCTTTCACATTCCTGATTCTTTCGATAAGGTGCTTGATATTCGGGAATGTTGGCTGCAGGACGATGTAAACAATAGAATTCGTAATGAAGTGCGTGAGTTTGCTTTGGATAATGCTCTTCCTTTTTATGATATAAGGAATCAGAAGGGACTCTTGAGAAACTTGATGATCAGAACATCCAGTACGGGAGAACTGATGGTTTTGTTACAGTGCAAGTTGGTCGAGGAGAAAGACCGAATGCAAGTGGAGTCCTTATTGAAACATGTCTCAGAAAAGTTTCCTGAAATCACCTCCTTGCTGTATGTGAACAATATGAAATGTAATGATACCATTGGTGATTTGGATGTTGTGACGTTCAAGGGAAATGACCATATTTATGAAGAAATGGAAGGCTTGAAATTCAAAATTGGGCCTAAGTCTTTTTATCAGACAAATAGCGAACAGGCATATAACTTGTACAAGGTGGCGAGAGATTTCGCCGGTTTGACAGGACAAGAGATGGTATACGATTTATATACCGGTACCGGAACCATTGCAAATTTTGTGAGTCGTCAGGCTAAAAAAGTTATTGGTATTGAATATGTTCCTGAGGCAATAGAAGATGCCAAGGTTAATTCTTCCATCAACGGTATTGACAACACATCTTTTTTCGCGGGTGACATGAAAGATATTCTGACGTCTTCATTCATAGAGGAACATGGATACCCTGATGTTATCATCACAGACCCACCACGGGCGGGTATGCATAAGGATGTCGTAGATGCCATACTCTTTGCTCATCCCCAGCGTATTGTTTATGTCAGTTGCAATCCTGCTACGCAGGCGCGTGATTTAGCATTGTTGGATGAAAAATATAAGGTAACGGCTGTCCAGCCGGTAGATATGTTTCCTCATACACAGCATGTTGAGAACGTAGTCAAGCTTGAAGCAAGATAAAAAAAATAAAGAGAAAGATTAGTCTCCGTAAATGTAATACCACCAATATGTATCGCCAAATTCCCGGCGGGTATAATTCTTTTGATACACTGAGTTGTAAGCATACTTTTGCTGGAGTGCCTTGAAATCATTGAATTTTTTTGCCATCTTGGCATTATCAAAAGGTAATTCGTAATCCGGGTGCATGGACTTATACATGAACAGTGCTTCTTGGTAATGTTTATATAATACGTTGCCCTCTTCATAATAGGTGTCCAGTGCATTTACAAAATATTCCAATTGGCGATCCAGCAGTAAGGCGCATAGAAAATAGTCCAAAGCCATGTGGCTTCCTGCATCTTTGTTGCAAAGGGTTTCCAGATAATGCACAGTTGATTCATTGTTCGTGATTGGTTTTCCACCCAAAGCAGCAAATATTTCTTTATTGCTTAAATGAGTGGACTGGTCTGTGTCATTAAAGAAAAGTCCTTGTGTCCTGTAATACTGTGGATATTCGAATAATTTCTGTCCGAGAGAATCCGTACGTGCCAAAGCATATGCTCTAAGTACCGTCAGTTCGCGACTTACCTTCAATGCTTTTGCATCAACATTTGCGGCATCTTTGAATTTTCCTTCCTTAATGAATTTTTCCATTTTCATTTCAGCATGGAATTGTTCGTCAGTGTTGCCGATGAACAATGTTCCTGAAAACAGCAGAATCAGGACAAAGGTATTTACTGTGAGTTTTGGGACAAGATTTTTTGTCAGTAAACTGTATGGTATAAATCGGAATGCTATGGAAAGTATGATATATACAACAAAAACAAGCGGACCAATCCATACCCACGATCCAAAGTTGAAATCATTGGAATAAATGCCGTTATCAAGATGTGTAAAGATACCTAGAATAAGACAGAATGGAAGAAATGACATGGAATATAATGGCCCCTTCCATTTTGTGAGTAAATTTAAAACAGTTTGCAACACCAGTAATATAAAAGTAATGGCAATAGCACTTCCAATGGGATAATATGTAGTTTTCCATTCGGATAGTACCCCTTGAATATTGGCCAGCAAGTCAGATTGCAAACCATAGAGATAGGAGAAGCTGAAGGATGCAAATAAAAGGCCGCAAATGATTTTAATGATATTTGCGGTCTTTTTTGTGTTATCGTTTTTAATCCTCATTTTATTCTTTCACTTTTTGTAGAACTACGGCCGAGCGTGCCGGAATGTACAGTTTCAGCCAACCTTTGTTTTCTTTTTCGTACAATGGATCATAGTTAGTGAAATGTCGGATAGAATCATCGGCAAACCCATTGCCACCGAATTCTTTTGCATCCGTGTTTAAAATCACGTTGTAGGAGCCTGAAGGTACAAGAAATCCGTAGTCTGTATAGGAATGGCTGGGACTGAAGTTGAATACAAAGACCAAGTCATTGCGCCGATAAGCCAGAATCTGGTCGCCATCGTTATGCCAAATCTCGATGACTTCTGTTTCCTGGAAATTCTTCACACTCTTGATGGTTTTAATCATTTCTTTGTCAAAATCACCTAAGTAGTGGTAGCACAGTTTCTTATTGTCAACTAGATTCCATTGCCTGCGAGCATATTTGCAACTCCATCCGTTACCTTCTCGAGGAAAATCTATCCATTCCGGATGACCGAATTCGTTGCCCATGAAGTTCAAATACCCTCCGTTGATGGTGCTGGCTGTAAGCAGTCGGATCATCTTGTGGAGAGCTATTCCACGGTTTACCGTATAGTTTTCATCACCTTTCTGGAAATGCCAATACATGTCTGCATCTATCAGACGGAAAATAATGGTTTTATCTCCTACCAAAGCCTGGTCATGACTTTCCGTATAGGATATTGTCTTTTCATCTTTACGACGGTTGGTAACTTCCCAGAACATGCTGCTAGGTTTCCAATCTTCGTCAATGTATTCTTTGATTGTCTTTATCCAATAGTCCGGAATGTTCATGGCCATACGGTAATCAAATCCATAGCCTCCGTCCTTGAATGGGGCTGCCAGTCCGGGCATTCCACTCACTTCTTCGGCAATTGAAATAGCCGATGGCTTGAATTCATGAATGAGTTCATTGGCCAGTGTCAGGTAACAGATAGCATTGTCATCTTCATGTCCGTTGTAATAGTCACCGTAGTTGCAGAAAGCTTCTCCCAGTCCGTGACTGTAATAAAGCATGGAGGTAACACCGTCGAAACGGAATCCGTCGAAATTATATTCGTCCAACCAGAACTTGCAATTGGATAATAGAAAATGGACTACTTGATTTTTTCCGTAATCGAAGCATAGTGAATCCCAGGCCGGATGTTCATGACGGTTGCCGGGATAGAAATATTGATTCGGATCTCCACAGAAATTACCAAGACCTTCCACTTCGTTTTTAACCGCATGCGAATGTACGATATCCATGATTACAGCGATCCCTTTTTCATGAGCTTCATCAATCAGAGCTTTGAGTTCCTCCGGAGTACCGAAACGGGATGATGCTGCAAAAAAACTGCTTACATGGTAACCGAAACTTCCATAATAAGGATGTTCCTGTATAGCCATAATCTGGATGCAATTATATCCGTCTTTGATGATGCGCGGAAGGATATTCTCTCTGAATTCATTGTAGGTGCCAACTTTTTCAGCATCTTGTGCCATGCCTATATGGCATTCGTATATGAGTAAGGGTGCTGTTTTAGGCTTGAAGTTTTTCTTTTTGAATTCATATGGATTTTTGGGATTCCATACTTGGGCACTGAAAATCTTTGTCTCATCGTCTTGTACGACTCGTGTTGCCCATGCAGGAATACGTTCGCCGCATCCTCCGTCCCAATGAATCATCAGTTTGTAGAGGTCACCGTGCTTCATTGCCTTCGCCGGCAGATTAATTTCCCAGTTCTCAGTATTTTGAATCCTTTTTAGTTCATAATCAGGACTTTCTTTCCAACCGTTGAAATCACCTATCAGGAATATTTCATTAGCATTGGGCGCCCATTCGCGGAATGTCCAGCCTTTGTCGGTTTTATGTAATCCAAAAAACAAATAACCGGTTGCAAAGTCAGATAGGGTTCCATCCTTTCCAACCAATTCCTTTTTCTTGTTAACAGCATACTTGTGACGACCTTTTATGGCGTCACCATAAGGTTCCAGCCAAGGGTCATTCTGTATGATTTTTAGATTTTCTTCCATAAGGGAATCTATTTAAATATGCACTTTCACAACAACTTTTTTTAGTCCCGTTTTGCTTACGCCCGGAGCATGTCCGTCTTGTGGAAAGAAAATGGCGAATTGTCCTGGTTTCAGGGTGAAGTAGTTTTCTGCAAGTCCGGGATAGAATGCGATGTCTTTTTCAGCGTCGTATTCTGTATCGGGAAGGTTGCACAGAGGGGTATATCCCAAAATCTCTTCGTCAGAAAGAGGCATCTGTATATCAATAAAATCTTTATGAGCTTCCAGCTTGGCCATTTCTTTTGTTTTTGGTTGCGTTTGCTGCAGATTAATTACAAGGTCTGTCCCTTGTATTGATATCTTGCCTATTTCCTCTTTCATCAGGTCATGAGATTCTATGAACTCTACAGCCTTTGAAAACAGAGGATTCAGGGCTTTGTACTTACCTAGATTGTCAATGGTATCAATAATCATAATAGTAAAGTTTATTAGTGTATAATTAGTATTTTTTACAAACTTAGGTATAATTTTTTGAATTCATTCCAATTCAATGGAAAAACTTCAATTTTATTTCTGCAATGGTAAGCATTGAATGATACCGAGAATGGTATCGTGTAATAAATTATTTGATGCGAATACAGTACTGCCACTGGTCCAAGTATTCCCTCCATCAAAATCCGTCAGCTTGCCACCTGCTTGTTGTAGGATAAAACCACCGGCCGCTACATCCCAAGGGCCAAGCAGACCTTCAATGCGTGCTTCAAATCGTCCGCAAGCTATATAGCACAGTTCGGCAGCGGCAGCTCCTTCCAAACGAAGTCCGCACACGTTGCCATATAATTTCTCTATCAGTTGTGTTACAAAGGAACGGTATTTGTCCGCATCGTAAGGGAATCCCATTTCTATGAAAGCATCGTTCAGGTTGCTTATGTTACTTACGTGGATTTCCTTTCCATTCAGATAGGCTTTGCTTCCTTTGTAGGACCAGAAACATTCATCTCGGCAAATTTCATAGACTACACCGATCAGGGTTTCTCCTTTAGAACGTAGTGCTATGCTAATGCAGAAAGGACAATTGTTGTGAATGAAGTTGGTAGTGCCGTCAAGAGGATCAACAATCCAGCAATATGCTTCGTTTTCGAAAGAACCGGAACCTTCTTCGGCTATAAAGCCCGCTTCGGGAAGTAATTGTTTCAACCGTTCGGTAATTCTTCTTTCTGATTCTTTGTCGACATAACTGACGTAATCATGTGAGTTTTTTTCCTTCACAAGATTTCGTTGGAATCCTTCACGTTCTTTTCTTACGAATGCACCCGTTTCGACAGCCAGTTTTTTGACTTCTGTTGTCAATTGAACCAAATCCAACATATTTATTCTTTTATTTTTCCGTGCTGAAATACTCCTTTACGGATTACCTTGCCATTTTTATCTGTTTCTATGAACGGACCATCTTTTTCGTCTTGTCTGAAAAATCCTTGGAACTTATTTCCATCTTTATCCGTCAGAATTCCGTCACCGTCTTTCTTCCCGTTTTTGAAACCACCGTGATATTTGCTTCCGTCTGACATTGTCATGGAACCTTCACCGTCGGCAATATTGTCTTTCCAGTTACCTTCGTAGACTTGTCCGTTGGTCCAGGTATATTTCCCTTTCCCGTTTCTCTTATTGTTTTTCCATTGTCCTTCGTACACACAACCGTTAGCCCAAACGAAAGTTCCCTCTCCTTCTTGTTCGCCATCTAGAAAATGGCCCGTATATTTATCTCCGTTTTTATATGTATATGTACCCATACCGGTACGTTCACCTTTGTCGTAATCACCTTCATAGATGTCACCGGTATGAAATTGATATTTTCCTTTTCCTTGTTGCATATCTTCAAACCAGCCACCGGTATATTCATCCCCATTGGTGTAATGGAATGTTCCTTGTCCGTGGCGCAGGTCATTTTTCCATTCTCCGTCATATTTTGAATTGTCCCCCCAATCCAAAATTCCTTTACCATTCTTTTTGTCGTTCTTCCATTCTCCTATGTATTTGGCTCCGCCATCCCACGTATAAGTACCTTTTCCTTCACGTTTGTCCTGTACCCAATCGCCGTCATATTTGTCACCGTTATAATAGAACATGGTTCCAACTCCCTGCTGGTAGTCGCGAAACCACAGGCCTTCATATCGGTTGTTATTCATAAAGTAGTAAGTGCCTTTTCCGTGCTGTTGGTCTTGATACCATTGTCCTTCGTAGCGCTCACCGTCAGGAAAAGAGTATACACCATAGCCTTCTCGGTGTCCTTTGGCGTATTCGCCTTCATATACGTTACCGTTTTTGAACACAGTTTTTCCTTTTCCGTCAGGCTTTCCACCTTTCATTTCTCCGGTGTATTCGCCTCCGTTTTTAAAGGAATAGTTCCCTATTTTAATTTGTTGGGCAAAGGTAGTAAGAGTGATATTACCCAAAAAGGGAATAAGTATATATGTTAGCAGCTTCTTCATATCGGGTATTCATTTTTGTCGAATCATTACAAAATTAAATTTATCTTTGATATCAGGCAAATCCTAGGTACTCCTTTAGGATTTTAAAACACTTGTTATATCTTTTTTCCCGCAACAATGTCAATCATCTCTTCCGGATGGAGATATTCGTTGGCTATTCTGAGAATGTCTTCCGTAGTGATATGAATGATATCGTAGAGATTTTTTTCAAAGTAGTCCTCCGTTAATCCATATGTTTCAAGCATGATGTAGGATTCTGATATAGAGAACATTCCTTCAAATGAGCGACAGATATCTCCAACAGAATAGTTCTTAACCATCTGGAGTTCCTGTTCATCAACTTTTTCTTTTTGAAGGATTCTAATTTCTTTATATATTTCATTGACTGCCGATTGCACATATTCATTGGCAACTTCAGTGCCGATGGCAAAGATGTTTGTATCGGGAAATGGAACTATATTAGCCGAGATTCCGTAAGTATAACCTTTGTCTTCACGGATGTTCTTCATCAGGCGGCTGCCAAAATAGCCACCTAGCAGAGTGGTCACTACCCTGAGTTTGTGAAAGTCCGAATGCTTGGAGTCAATGGTCGGACAGCCTATGCGGATGGAACTCTGAACAGAATCGGGGTGTTCGACGAAACCGTGGCGGCATTCTGCCGTTTGTATAGGTATTTTGCTTCTGATGTTTCTTTCTTTTCCTTCTCCCCATCCTGAATTACCGAATAATTGGTTGATGATTTTCACTACGCTGCCGGTTACATTGCCCGATACGTATAGGCTGATATTTTTATTGTGATAGAAATTGCGATGAAATTCTTTCAATGCTTCGGGAGAAATCCTGTCATAGTCCGACTCCACTGCGAAGGTTCCGCATGGATGAGAAGTTCCGAAAAGCTTGTTCATGAACAATTTCTGTGATGTGTATTCGGTTTTGTTTTGGTTGATGAGATACTGTTGCTTGTTATTGGCTACCATCACATCAAACTCCTGTTCTGGAAAAGTCGGACAGGTAATCATGGAATGAACCAGTCTGAGGGTATTTTCGAAATATTTTCCCAGTGAATAGAGTGTCAGATAACTTTGAGTATAGGAACAGGAAAGATCCAGCCATGCACCGTAGAAATCCAAGGATGATGAAATCTTTTTGGAGGTGTAATCAGTGGTTCCTTCGCGTAACATTCTGTTGGTGAATAGTGCTTGCAGAGGTTGTGACTGTGGCCAGATTCCTGCATTGATAACTACGTCGAAACGCAGGACATCCTCTTCGTCGCGGAAGAATGACTTCAAGTTAATGCCATTGTCCAGTCTTATATTTTCCGGATGCGGTATGTCCAGTTGCGTAATGGGTGATGTGGGCGGTTGCTGTGTACGGTCAAGCATATTTTCTATAGATTGTGTGTTATGAGAAAATTTTCGGCGGCTTTCAAATCTTGCGGAGTGTCGATGCCTATTGTTTCTATATTGCTGATACCAACCTTTATTCGATAACCGTTTTCCAGCCAGCGGAGTTGTTCCAGACTTTCGGCCAGTTCCAAAGATGATTGAGGAAGAGAGGTGATTTCTTTCAGTATTTCTGCCTTGTAGGCGTAGAGTCCTATATGTTTGTAATAAATATGCTCCTTTACCCACTGGCTTTCTTCTTTTCCTCTGATAAACGGAATGATGCTTCTGCTGAAATAAAGGGCTTCCCAATTCTTGTTGACCACAACTTTAGGTGAGTTCACATTTCGGATGGCTTCAATGCTATCGGAAGCTGTGAAAGGCTTTACCAATGTTGCAATCTGTGTATTGGGATCGCTGAAGCATTCCTTGATAGCTGCCAGTTGCTGATGCTGAATGAACGGTTCATCGCCTTGTATATTGATTACTACATCATATCCTTTACCCACTTTTGTGTATGCCTCAAAACAACGGTCTGTTCCGCTTTTATGATCGGGTGATGTCATGACGACGTTTCCTCCAAATGATTTCACAGCCAGTTCTATCCTTTTGTCATCAGTGGCCACATAGACTTCATCCGTTGCTCCCACTACTTGTTCATAAACTCTTTGAATGACTGTTTTTCCTCCCAACAGGGCCAATGGCTTTGCCGGAAAACGGGTCGATGCGTATCTTGCAGGTATTATTCCAATAAATTTCATAACATTTCAGTTTCAAAACATGCAAAATTAACAAAATAATTTGGAAAACCGATGAAAATGCTTTTACTTTGCAGAAAACAATTTTAAATAGATTATGCATCACCGATGTTTAATATGTTGTGGTTCTAATACGGATTATGAAAAAAGTTTTGAAATTGCCCGTCAGGAACTTCAAGCATATTTTCCTACTATTCGCTTTTCAAAAGGAGAATTCACTTCTCCTCATGATTTGGAAAATCAAAATTTATTTTACAACCAAATTGCTCAATTTCAGACTTCCCTGCCAGCAGAAGAAGTGGAGATGCTGATGAAAGGCATCGAACATACTTGCGGACGAAGCATCGACGATCAAGAGAATATCTGTATGGATATTGATCTTCTTCGTTATGATGAAGAAATTCTTAGGGAAGATGACTACGAACGTCCTTATGTTCAAAAAGGAATAGAAGAATTGAAGGAATAATTTCTACTCCTTCAATCTTTATCTTATTCGAAGATATCGTCAATACCATTCTCATAGTCTTCCGTACCCCACTGGCTGAGGTCGCCAAAACTATCTTTACACGGATCAAAATCATCCGGGATGGAGAACCTTTCGTTTTGTGAATATCCCAGACGTGGGTCGGCATATACTTTCTTCATATATAAAGCCCAGATTGGCAACGCCATGGAGGCTCCTTGGCCGTAAATCATGGAGTCGAAGTGGATATCCCTGTCCTCTCCTCCTGCCCAGCAGCCGCTTACGAGTCTTGGGGTAACGCCCATGAACCAGGCATCACTGTTATTGTTTGTTGTTCCGGTCTTTCCGGCTATATCTGCATTGAAGTGGAATTTGAATCGCAGGCGTGAACCCGTACCTTCATTAATAACCGCTCTCATCATGACAAGCATTTTGTAGGCACTTTCTTCTCCAATCACTTCATTCATCTGTGGCTGGAATTTGGCAACCACGTTTCCTTCATTGTCCTCGATGCGGGTAACAAGCATGGGTGATACACGGATTCCCTTGTTGGCAAAAGCCGTGTAGGCCGAAACCATTTCGCCTACCGTTATATCACACGGGCCCAAGCAAAGGGACGGGGATGCTACTATATCTTTATTGCGTATTCCGAACGAATGTAACAGGCGCACAAAAGCATGAGGATTCAGTTTGCTCATCAAGTAAGCCGATATCCAGTTGTTGGACTGTGCCAATCCCCACTTCAGCGTAACCATTTGCCCTATTCGGGAATGGCTTGCATTTCTTGGAGTCCAAGGTACGCCGTTTACCATATAAGTATGTTGGGAGTTCGGTGCCAAGTCGCATGGAGAGAAATTGTTTTCCATTGCCAATGAGTAAAGGAACGGCTTGATGGTGGAACCCACTTGTCTGCGTCCTACCATTGCCATGTCATATTGGAAATGAGCATAGTCGAGTCCACCCACATAGGCTTTCACATAACCTGTGTGAGGATCCATAGAAACGAATCCTGCTCTTAAGAAATGTTTGTAGTAGCGGATGGAATCCATGGGAGTCATGGTAGTGTCCACATCACCATGATAGGTGAATACCGTCATTTCACGTTTGGTATTGAATGCGCGGATAATTTCTTTTTCGGATGCACCGGATTCTTTCATGGCACGATATCTGTCGGACAACTTCATGTTGCGATACAGAATAGACTTTACTTGTTCGGGTGTTAATTGACTCGTGAACGGAGCGGTGCTTCTTCCTCTTTTCTCTGCAAAGAAATGAGGTTGCAGATATTCTGCAACATGTTCATATACGGCTTCTTCTGCATAGCGCTGCATGCGTGAGTCTATAGTGGTATAAATTTTAAGCCCGTCCGTATATACATTATAATATTCACCGTTTTTCTTTTGATGTTTGTTGCACCAACCGTAAAGCGGATCCTGTTCCCATGCGATAGAATCTTCATAATACTTCTGTTTCTGCCAACTGCGGTAATCTGCAAAGTTAGGTCTTTTAGCCATCATAATGCTACGCAGATATTCTCGCAGGTAAGTAGCTTCTCCCTCCTTGTGGTCAACTCGGTGGAAGTTTAGTATCAGAGGTTTCTGCTTGGCTGCCTCTCCGTCTACTTGGCTCACGTAGCCTGCTTTAATCATCTGGTTCAGAACCACATTTCTTCTTTCCTTGCATCGTTCGTTGTTACGTACGGGATTGAAGTAAGATGGATTCTTACACATACCGACCAAAGTGGCGCATTCTTCAAGATTCAAGTTCTGGGGTTCTTTGCCGAAGTATGTATTGGCAGCAGTCTTGATGCCTACTGCATTATTCAGAAAGTCAAAATAATTCAGATACAGCGTAATGATTTCGTCCTTGGTATAATAACGTTCCAGTTTCACAGCAATGACCCATTCAATAGGTTTCTGGCAAATACGCTCGAAAAAAGATGTGGCGGGCTTTTCCGTATAAAGCTGTTTTGCCAACTGCTGTGTGATGGTACTTCCACCTCCCGCTGCAGCCTGATGCAATATCACACGCTTTATAATTGCTCTCACAATAGCCTTGGCATCAATGCCGCTATGTTTTCTGAAGCGGACATCCTCTGTCGCAACAAGGGCATCAACCAGATTTTGGGGAATTTTGTCGTAATTGACAAATATTCGGTTTTGCTTGGTATAACTCCAAGTACCCAGAAGCTTGTTATCTGATGATATGATTTGTGATGCAAATTTGTTAATTGGATTCTCCAATTCTTCAACCGGAGGAATATATCCGATGAAGCCATATGAAATGGCAGTAAAAAAAAGCATGACTATCAATGTTCCTCCAAGCAGAAGACTCCATGCTGCATATATGATTTTTCGTCTCATACTTAAATCTTCAATTTTTTATTCACGAATAAAATGCAAATATAGAACAAAAAAATCACTTTCTTTCCATTTTAAAAAACTTTCTCTCTATTTCCTTCAAATATGTTTTTTCTCTTATTTTTCTCTGTTTTTATATAGATGATTATCGGTTTTTTTACATAACTTTGAAGCCTAGAATATAAATCTAGAAATAAACTCTGCCGTTATGGAAAATAAAAGTTTTGTCACCATTGCCAATCTTTCCAAAGAAAAAATACTTTATTTGTTGAAGATGGCACATGAGTTTGAATTACGTCCTAACAGAAAGATCCTTGATGGAAAAGTGGTTGCTACGCTTTTCTTCGAACCCTCTACCCGCACCCGATTGAGTTTTGAAACTGCCGTGAACCGTCTTGGCGGAAAAGTCATCGGTTTTGCCGATGCCAATACAAGTAGTGCCAGCAAGGGTGAAACTTTGAAGGATACTATCTTGATGGTAAGCAATTATGCTGACTTGATTGTCATGCGCCATCATTTGGAAGGTGCGGCACAATATGCCAGTGAAGTTGCGCCTATACCAATTATCAATGCAGGAGATGGGGCGCATCAGCATCCTTCTCAGACAATGCTCGACCTTTATACCATGTATCAGACTCAAGGTACACTCGAGAATCTGAATATTTATTTGGTGGGCGATTTGAAATATGGGCGTACCGTTCATTCCATGCTTATGGCTATGCGTCATTTCAATCCGACTTTTCATTTCATTGCTCCGGATGAACTCCGTATGCCTGATGAATATAAGGTGTATTGTGACAAGCATGGCATCAGATACAAGGAATATACCGAATTCAATGAGGATGTGATAGCCGGTGCCGATATCTTGTATATGACGCGCGTACAGCGGGAACGCTTCACTGATCTCATGGAATATGAAAAGGTGAAGAATGTATACATTCTCCGAAACAGCATTTTGGCAAAGGCCAAACCCAATTTGAGAATCTTGCATCCGCTGCCAAGAGTCAACGAAATAGCTTATGATGTAGATGACAATCCACATGCATATTTCATTCAACAGGCAGGTAACGGACTCTTTGCCCGTGAAGCAATAATCTGTGATGCTTTGGGCTTTACTTTGGAAGATATCGTCAATGATTAATAATTTTTTGAAATTATGAGTGAAAACAAACAAGCTTTGCAAGTGGCCGCATTGAAAAACGGCGTTGTACTTGATCATATACCCAGCAATAAGTTGTTTAAAGTAGTAAGTCTGCTGGGACTGGAAAAAATGAGCAACAATATTACCATCGGTTTCAATCTCGAAAGCAAGAAACTGGGTCACAAGGGTATCATCAAGGTGGCCGACAAAGTCTTTACCGATGAAGAGATAAGCCGTTTGAGTGTAGTTGCCCCCAATGCGGTCATCAACATTATCAAGGATTATGAGGTGGTGGAAAAACGTCCCGTTCTCATTCCCGATGAATTGAAGGGAATCGTGAAATGTCCGAATCCGAAATGTATCACCAATAACGAACCGATGAAAACCTGGTTCCATGTGACCGACAAGGAAAAGGGTGTATTGGTGTGCCATTACTGCGAGAAAGAAATTCTTATGGAAAATGTAACTTTAGTGAAATGAAACAGGATTGGAAACCGGGTACTTTGATTTATCCTTTGCCTGCCCTATTGGTTACTTGCGGGAACTGTCCCGAAGAATGGAATATGCTCACTGTGGCTTGGACGGGAACGATTTGTTCCGAACCTCCCATGTGTTATATTTCTGTACGTCCGGAAAGGCATTCCTATGAGATTATCAAGAAAAATATGGAGTTTGTACTCAACCTCACTACTGTGGATATGGCATATGCTACCGATTGGTGCGGTGTGTGCAGCGGACGTGATTATGACAAATTCAAGGAGATGAAACTTACTCCCGGCAAGGCTACTATGGTAGGCGCACCGGTTATCGAGGAATCCCCTCTTTGCATTGAATGCAGAGTGAAGGAAATCATGTCTTTGGGTTCGCACGATATGTTTATTTCCGAAGTTGTGAACGTACGAGCCGATGAGAAATATCTTGATTCTGAGACCGGCAAGTGGGATTTAGCTTTAAGCAATCCGCTGGTTTATCTTCACGGTGGATATTATCACTTGGGAGATAAAATCGGGAAGTTCGGCTGGACTGTCGAGAAGAAAAAAATAAATAAATGAAAAGTTGCTCTATCGCAATAGAATGTTTAATTTTGCAATTCATTAGTAATAACTATAACTAATACTCATTATTGAAATGAAAAGAGACAATGTAATTTTCGATATCATCGAAAGAGAACATCAGCGTCAGCTGAAAGGCATTGAATTGATTGCATCCGAAAATTTCGTTAGCGACCAGGTCATGGAAGCTATGGGATCCTATCTGACAAATAAATATGCTGAAGGATATCCAGGAAAGCGTTATTATGGCGGTTGTGAAGTTGTTGACGAATCAGAGCGTCTTGCTATTGCACGTCTGAAAGAACTGTTCGGAGCAGAATGGGCAAACGTTCAGCCGCATTCAGGTGCTCAAGCCAATGCTTCCGTATTCTTGGCAGTTTTGAATCCGGGCGATAAGTTCATGGGCTTGAATCTGGCTCACGGCGGTCACCTCAGTCATGGTTCATTGGTTAATACTTCAGGTATCATCTACGAACCTCATGAATATAATCTTGACGAGAAAACCGGTCGTGTGAACTACGATGAAATGGAGGAAATCGCATTGCGCGAACATCCGAAGATGATTATTGGCGGTGGTTCTGCCTATAGCCGTGAATGGGATTACAAACGCATGAGAGAAATTGCCGACAAAGTTGGCGCCATCTTTATGGTGGATATGGCTCATCCTGCCGGACTTATTGCTGCCGGTTTGCTTGATAATCCGTTGAAATATGCACATATCGTTACTTCTACCACTCATAAGACCTTGCGTGGTCCTCGCGGCGGTGTTATCCTGATGGGAAAAGATTTCCCAAATCCATGGGGTAAGAAAACACCGAAGGGTGAAATCAAGATGATGTCCCAATTATTGGATTCTGCTGTATTCCCAGGAGTTCAGGGCGGTCCGTTGGAACATGTCATTGCAGCCAAAGCTGTAGCTTTTGGCGAAGCTCTTCAACCGGAATTCAAGGAATATCAGACACAAGTGCAGAAAAATGCGAAAGCATTGGCTGCAGCTTTGATGCAACGCGGCTTCTCTATTGTTTCTGGTGGAACGGACAATCACTCCATGCTGGTGGATCTTCGTAGCAAATATCCTGATTTGACGGGTAAGGTTGCCGAGAAAGCTTTGGTTTCTGCTGATATTACAGTGAACAAGAATATGGTTCCGTTTGATACCCGCTCGGCTTTCCAGACCAGTGGTATTCGTTTGGGAACTCCTGCCATTACTACACGTGGTGCAAAGGAGCCTTTCATGGAAAAGATTGCCGAACTGATTGAAACTGTTCTCAATAATGTGGAAGATGAAGCTGTTATTGGAGACGTTCGTGCTACCGTAAACAAAATGATGGCCGATTATCCATTGTTTGCTTATTGATCTTATTGAAATATATAATAAAATGCCGGTTAAGAGAATTCTTGACCGGCTTTTTTTATGTAAGAATGATACTTAAATCTTTGATGTTTTCTCCTAGATAGGTAGGCTTTGATTCTTCCATTTCCTCACGGCTTCCGTATCCATATAAAACTCCAATGGAATCTATACCTACAGCTTTGGCTCCGTCCACATCAAATTTTCTGTCTCCTATCATGATGGTACTGTTTTTATCAATGATGTTGTTTTTTTTCATGATGTAGCGGATAATTTCCGGCTTGGCCGAACGGGTGTGTTCCATCGTATCTCCGCCGACAAAGGTGAAATATTGCAACAGTCCGAAATAATCCAGAATCTTTTCTGCAAGAACATCAGGCTTGGTAGTAGCAATATATAGATTTCTTCCTTTTTCCTTTTGTTCTTTAAGAAACGTTTCAATCTCCGGAAACACCTCGTTTTCACACCACCCTACACTGACGAAACGTTCCGTGTAATAATCACAAGCTAGTCGGGCCTGCTCCTTCGTGAAGTGATAGAATTCCTGAAAGGAATCCATCAACGGCGGACCTATGAATGGTATGAGTTCTTTTAAATCAGTAACTTCTATTTGGAATTTTCCCAAGGCATATTGTACGGATCTAGTGATGCCGAAGAACGGGTCGGTAAGCGTACCGTCCAAATCCATAAGGATATTTTGGTAATCTTTTTTCATTTCGGATGCAAAAGTACGGCTTTTCGGCCAAAGAACCAAGTGACAAATGAAAAAGCTTCCCACACTTGACGTGCAGGAAGCTTTTTGCATGTTCTTCAAATCAGATTATAAGATACCTTTCACGGTCTCGAGCATACCTTTAGTCTGGATAGAATCCAAGTCGGCCTTTACGGCTGCTGCCAGACCCGGGATATTGTTTAAGTCTTCACCCCAGATTTGAGTGGCGGCAAGTACGCCCTTAGTAATTTTTTCTGTATCGTTTGTTGCCCAAAGGCCTGTCAGCAAGTCCATGATTTCTTGAGAATCATTTGGCTTGATTTCAGCACCATCGGCGCGAGTTCCACCTTTATAATATGTGATGATGGCAGCCAGTCCCAGAACAATTCCGGCAGGCAGTTTGCCATTCAATTTCAAGTATTTCTTCAATCCCGGAAGATCACGTGTTTCAAACTTGGGGAATGAATTCAGCATGATGCTGGTAACCTGATGATCAACAAACGGATTCTCGAAACGTTCTACCACATCGGCAGCGAATTTTTCCATATCGGCCTTTGGCAGGTCTACGGTTTGCATGAGTTCATCAAACATGACTTTGTGAATGAACTTTCCAATTATAGGATGTTGGCAAGCATCGCGAACGATATTTATTCCGCTCAGGTAGGCAACAGGGGAAAGTACGGTATGTGGACCATTCAGTAAAGTCACTTTACGTGCATGATAAGGCTCCTCTGAATCTACGAAGAGAACGTGTAATCCGGCTTTGTCTGCAGGAAATTCCTTCTCGATGCTTTTCGGAGCTTCGATAACCCAAAGATGGAAGGCTTCACCCTGAACAACCATGTTGTCTTCATAATCAAGATTCTTTTGAATGTCTGCTATTCTGTCACGAGGGAATCCCGGAACAATGCGGTCAACCAATGTTGCGTATACTCCGCAGCAGTCCGTGAACCATGTCTTGAAGTCTTCACCCAAATTCCAAAGGTCGATATACTGGTAAATCACTTCTTTCAGTTTGTGGCCGTTCAGGAATATCAATTCGCAAGGGAATATAATCAGACCTTTTGTCTTGTCGCCATTAAAAGTCTTGAAACGGTGATACAATAACTGTGTCAATTTACCCGGATAGGAAGAAGCTGGCTTGTCCGTCAGTTTGCAAGCGGGATCATAAGCGATTCCGGCCTCTGTGGTATTGGAAATTACGAAGCGGATTTCGGGTTGTTCTGCCAAGTGCATGAATTCATCATTTTGTGAATAAGGATTCAATGCCCGACTGATCACGTCGATCATCTCATAGGAGTCAACTGCTTTACCGTTAATTTTTCCGCGAAGATTCACGTGATAAAGATCGTCTTGCTTGTTCAGCATATCAATCATGCCTTTTTCAATAGGCTGCACTACTACAACGCTACCGTTGAAATTGGCTTTATTATCCATGTTCCATATAATCCAGTCGATGAATGCGCGAAGGAAATTGCCTTCTCCAAACTGGATAACTCTCTCAGGGAATTGACGCTTCTGCGCCGTTTGTTTGTTTAACTTTTTCATTTTTCTTGATTATTAAATTATAAAGTGTTATTCGATTTCTACATAGTAATCGATGTTTTCCTTTATCAGAATATCGATTGGCATGTATTTCACCGATTGAACTTCTCTTTTGAATACTACTTTGTTGACAAGTTCCTTTACTCCGCAGTAGCCCTGCATTCCCGGACGCTGGCCTATGAGGTAAGTGATGTAGCCTTCTTTCATCAGGTCTACATTTTTGAGGAGAAGGTCATATCCTATGAATTGTGGTATTTTCAAGCCATGTTCTTTCAGATAATTGGCTACCTTGTATATTTTGGAGTTGAAAACGATACCCAGACTGATGTTGGGATGCGTCTTGAAAAAAGCGTCGAGAGTTTCTTCCACATTGTCTGCTTCGTCCATCAGAACCTCATGAACATTGGAGTGATCACACCATTGACTCACGTAGTCCATGAAGCCTTCCAACCTGCGTTGCATCTGTACTTCGCAAGGACTTTTCTTGTAGTTGTTCATGAACAAGGCTATTTCCTTGTCGCGAGTGTATCCACGCATCAGAATCTTTCCTGCCAGATAACCGCTTTGATGGGAGTCCTGACCGATATATATGGTTTCGCCCGTTCCTTCTACATTTACATCGATGAAGGCAAAACATATTTTCTCTTCGTTCAAATATTCGGCTATCTTCAGGGTATCTTCCCTGAAATTGGGTGCTATGAGAACACCGTCTTTTTGGATATCTTTTACTTTTTCGCAAGCCTCTCTGTAGGATTCACGGTTGGAGTGCTCATAGTATATATGTTCCACCATTACATTGAACGGATGCATCTCCTTGGCGGCACGCATGATGCCTTCGTCAACGGAAGCCCAGTAAGTATCTTTTTGGTATTGGGGAATCACACACACGAAAGTATATCTTTTCTTACCTGCCAGTCCGATGGCAAACATGTTTGGCTGGTAATCTATTTCCTTCAGAATCTCTTCAATCTTGATTCTGCTGGCTTCAGATACTTCTCCTCTTTTGTGCATGACTCGATCTACTGTGCCTGCTGAAACGCCTGCCATTTTTGCTATATCCTTGATGGTGTATTGTTTTTTCTCCATACGTGCTTTTTAGTTATTTTTCTTCTTCTATTATCTAAAAATCCTAAATTCGTGGACAAATGTACATAATATATTTGGCTAAAACAAATATTTTGTGTATTTTCGTGTTCGATAACGCATTTAAATTATAAATATATGTTATCGAACACGTTATGTGACTTATTTCAATTAATAAAAATATAAACACTTTTACAATGAAAAATTTTATGGATGAGAATTTCTTGTTGGAAACAGAAATTGCTCAAAAACTATTTCACGAACATGCAAAGAAAATGCCGATCATTGACTATCATTGTCATTTGATTCCTAAAATGGTGGCCGATGACCATAAATTCAGATCTCTTACAGAGATTTGGTTGGGCGGTGATCATTATAAATGGCGTGCCATGCGTACCAACGGTGTAGATGAACGCTATTGCACCGGTACAGATACTTCGGATTGGGAGAAATTTGAAAAATGGGCCGAAACGGTTCCCTATACCCTTCGTAATCCTCTTTATCACTGGACACATCTGGAATTGAAGACTGCTTTCGGTATTAACAAGATTTTGAATCCGAAGACTGCCCGCGAGATTTATGACGAGTGTAATGAATTGCTGCAGAAGCCTGAGTATTCTGCTCGTGGCATGATGCGCCGGTATCATGTAGAGGTTGTTTGCACCACGGATGATCCTATTGACTCTCTGGAGTATCATATCAAGACACGCGAAAGCGGATTCGAAGTAAAGATGCTTCCTACTTGGCGTCCCGACAAGGCTATGGCAGTGGAGGTTCCGGCCAACTTCCGTGCTTACATTGAAAAGCTGAGTGCTGCGAGCGGTGTGTCGATCAGTTCTTTCCAGGATGTGATTACAGCTCTGCGCAAACGTCATGAATTTTTCGCACAGCAAGGTTGCAAGTTGAGCGACCATGGTATCGAGGAATTCTATTCCGATGATTATACTGATGCCGAAATCAATGCCATATTTAATAAGGTGTATGGAGGCAAAGCTTTGAGTGCAGAAGAAATCAGCAAGTACAAGAGTGCCATGATGATTGAATTCGGTATCATGGATGCAGAGACCAATTGGACTCAGCAGTTCCACTATGGTGCCATTCGCGACAACAATAGCAAGATGTTCAAACTTCTAGGTCCTGACACAGGCTTCGATTCCATCGGTGAATTCAACACGGCAAAGAAGATGAGCAAGTACTTCGATAAACTGAATACTCAAGGCAAGCTGGCCAAGACTATTATTTATAACTTGAACCCATGTGCCAATGAAGTGATTGCCACAATGATAGGTAATTTCCAGGATGGTTCCGTTCCGGGAAAGATTCAGTTCGGTTCCGGCTGGTGGTTCCTGGATCAGAAGAATGGTATGGAAAAACAGATGAATGCTTTGTCTGTTCTCGGATTGCTGAGTCGTTTTGTAGGTATGCTTACCGATTCACGTTCGTTCCTCTCCTATCCTCGTCATGAATATTTCCGTCGCACGCTGTGCAACTTACTGGGCAACGACATCGAAAATGGAGAGATTCCTTATTCGGAAATAGACCGAGTAAATCAGATGGTTGAAGATATTGCTTACAACAATGCTAAAAATTTCTTTCAATTTTAATCGATTTATATAGTGAATAGATAATGGCTGACTCCTGACGGAGCCGGCCATTGTTTTTAATATAAAATTAAATACAGATAGATAAAAAGCGTGAATTTTACTGATATATAATTATTTTTTGCTTTACTTTGTGACAACATTAGTCAACGTTTTATAAAAAATGAAGGTTATGAAAAAGATTTGTATATTCATGTTTTTAGGATTATTCCTTGCATTGCCGGCTCTTGCACAGTATAACAGATACGGCAATCGATCCTCACGAAGTAATTATCGTTCCCGATATACCAATAACCGAGGACGTTCCTGGTACAATGACAACAATACGTATTATGGTCTTCGTCTGGGTGTTACTTCGTCAACAGTCAATTCGGACGATCAGTATCTCAATGGAAGCAGTTCCAGTACAGGCCTCAATGTCGGATTTGTAGCCGGGACTCAGGTAGCCTATAATGCTCCAGTCTTTTTGGAGGGTGGCTTGTTCTATACGGAAAAAGGAGGTAAAGGATATGTGGGTTCCAAGAAGTTCACTTATGACTTGAATTATCTTGAGGTTCCTATCGTCGTGAAGTATAAGTATTATTTCGACAACCAATTGTCACTCCAGCCGTTCTTCGGCGGATTTCTGGCTTGCGGTGTAGGTGGAAAAATCAAGAATTTCGGAGATCGTGAAGTCGAAGATTCTTTTTCGGATGATCGTTTCCGCCGCTTTGATGGAGGTATCCGTTTGGGATGCGGACTGTCCATTCAGAATATTTACTTTGATTTAGGTTATGATATTGGTTTGGCCAATATTTGTCACGATTATTTCGATTCGTCACATACCGGATGTTTCTTTGCCAATATCGGTGTAGATTTCTGATTCCGGGATGAAAGCAGAACTGAAAAGACAGATTATGGATTGGGCCGAACGGTATGAAACGGATTCGTTTATACTGTCCGACCCAATTTCTTTTCCTCACCGCTGGCAGTCAAAGCGTGATATAGAAATCAGTGGATTCATCACGTCTTGGCTCTCTTTCGGCAACAGGAAGCAAATTCTTTGTGTCTGCGAACAAATAGATTCTTTGTTTTCTGATGCGGGAAGTCCGTACTTGTACATTCAAGGCGATGAATGGCAACAGTATGAACATAACTCGGCGACTCTGTATCGTTGGCTCAAATGGAGCGATTTCCACCGGATGTGCTCGTTGCTTCACTCGCTTTATACACATTATTCTGACATGGAAGCCATGGTCCTTGACATGCGTGGAAATACTCCATTGCGAAACGGTCAAAGTCCATTGGTAGTTTCTCTTTGCCGGTATTTCAAGGGATGCAGTCATTTCGGCAGTGAGAATTCCACCTGCAAGAGACTCGATATGTTCCTGCGTTGGATGGTTCGTGATGGCAGTCCTGTAGATTTTGGGTTATGGAAGCAGTGCAATCCACGAGAACTCATTATTCCTTTGGATACCCATGTAGGTGCAATGGCTCGTGAACTGGGCATTACCCTACGAAAATCCAATGATTTGAAAATGGCTCTTGAGATTACGGCAGCCATGGCGAAGGTTTTTCCAGATGATCCCGTGAAAGGCGATTTTGCGCTTTTTGGTAAAGGTATCGAGGAAAAAGACTGAGCGTTGCCATCCGGATTTCGTCTGAAAATACATATATTTTTCCTATAAGATGGATACTATATTCGCTACGGATTGATTGCCTTTCCTACTCGGATTTGAGGTCTATTCCGGCAAGGGGTCAGTTGCACTGGCTAACTACGGCAATTAACATAGTTAATTACGGCAAGTACGATAGCCAACTTCGGTAATTCCAAAAGTTAACTTCGTATCCCACTTCGCTTGCTTCGGAATAAACGCAACCAGCCGAGAAAAATAATGTAACCAGCCGGGAAAAAAATATAACCAGTGGTCCCTCCTTCGCTGGTTACGTTTTTAAAACGTAAGTATGTTTCTTTTTGAAATAAGCTAAGCATACTTTTCTTTAACCATATCAAAGAAATTTTTTTTATAATTTGTTCGATTTCAAAAGATCATATATATTTGTAATATACCGATGATAACCGGAGAGATAAATAATTAAGAACCTAAAAATTATTATTATGAGCGACAATGAAACAAAGCTTTGTCCGTATTGCGGAAAAAAGATTTTAGAGAAAGCCATGAAATGCAAGCATTGCGGTCGTTGGCTGATAGAAGACAAAAAAAATGAAGATGAGTCTGAACCAAACGATGATGCCGGTCTGATATCGCTGTTCGGCTCTTGTTATTCTTAGTCATGAAAGGAGTAATTCATTCAATTTTTTCAAAGGCTTAGAAAAATTGTAGCTCATCTTCGAATAAAGATAATCAAAAAATTCATGGAGAGAATTCCATTGACATGTATCTCCAAGATATAAAATCACATTCCATAAAGACGGATATTCAACAAACAAATGAAGCATTGCCCCAGCAATTACGTTGTAGCAATCTCTGTGGTATACGGGCTGATTCAGAAAAATACTCGAATCCTGTATATATCCCCGGTAGTATGTGTGACAATTTTTCAGTAGGTCATGTAGATAATCCTGGACAGAATGGGCATAACGGTTCTCGATTGGTTCGTTGCTATGGAAATAAGATTTGTAAACAAGATAAAGATTATACATAGACGATAATTCACAGATCATTTCTTCAAACCATTTCAATCCCGTTATATTACCATTTAAACGTCCGTTAATCAGATGATGACAATATTCATGAGAAAATTGGTATATCCACTGGCACCAATAATTATCTTTGGCGGAAAGAAGTATTTTGTGAGAGTTATTCATATCACAACACATAGGATTTGTATCTGTATGTATGATATAGCAGTCACAGGTACTGAATGGAACAGTATTTAGGCAGTTTGAAAAATTAATATCAACCGATTTTAAAAGTTTGTAAATGATTGATGATTCGAAATTTCCGAAACCCGAATCATTGAAAAACATATTAGGAGATCTCATAGGTGCTTTAAAAAATGCGGAACAAATCGATCATACCCATATTCTACAATTTATTTCTCTTGTTTCATCATACATTGTAAGATATGAAATTTTTATATTGGTATTTTTTAATATTGAAATTATTTTTTCCCTGTAAAAAGAATCATATTTGAAATTAAATAATTCCATATTTACATTAGAAGAAATTACTTCAAGTTCACCAATTAGCATAATTTTTTCCACTTTAATATTCATATTCTTAAGTATTCCATCATAAAATGATTCTAAATTTTTAAAATGACTGCCATTACATATTATGAGCATCGATTTTATTTTTGCTGACCCTAATCCATAATTTCCTAAAATTATCGACATGCTGTTTTTTTCACTTGAATTAATATTAAAATTCAATAGTGGTTCAACTGATAGTTTATTATGCCTTTCTGCAATTTTGATAGTTTTACTAGTATACTTAATTGAAATAATCAATGTGATAATACTAATTAATATTGCTAATAAAGCTAAAATTGTATTTGGACTTGTTATCCATTGCATGAAAGAATCTTGTTCTATAGCAACCTTTATCGGCTTTTCAAATTCTATTGTAAACATATCCATAAAATTATAATTACGACAAATATACAATTTTTTCACTTATATATATTTTTTATACTATTTAATCTTTATTTGAATACCAATTAAACTATGTTTACAACATATAGTCACCTTTATTAAGGTCATTACAAAAATGACTAAAAAAACAATTATCACATTTTGATTTTATTAATATATTCAAAATAAATACATTTTGTTTTTCAAAAATCATACAAATCGTTTTGCGGTTTGTATATACAGCATAAAAAAAGGCTACCATTTAGGTAGCCTTCTGTACGCCCTCAGGGACTCGAACCCTGGACCCATTGATTAAGAGTCAATTGCTCTACCAACTGAGCTAAGAGCGCGACTTTATCTCTTTTTCAAAAGCGATGCAAAGGTATGCATTTTGTTTCTTTTAGCCAAATCTTTTGAACCTTTTTTTCTATTTTTTGTGTCAAAAGATTTATAGTTCGTATAGGTCGCTTGGGGTTGTTCGCTTTAACGGCGTGACTAGTAAATCTTTACCAACAATGATGCCGTGATTTCTCATTTCCATTTCTACCGCCTTGAAAGCAAGTTCAGGATGGTTGTTGTCTTTGCTCAGATGGCACAACCAAACATGCTTCAGGTGTTCTTGCAGATGTTCTGCCAGAAAATGGGCAGTGTCGTGGTTACTCATGTGACCGTTAGGACTGGCAATGCGATCTTTCAGATATTGCGGATAGGGCCCGTTTTTAAGCATCTCGTCCTCATAGTTGGCTTCCAGAATCAGGTAGTTGGCTTTTTCGATGTAATTCTCAGCTGTCGGAGTGATATGTCCAAGGTCTGTAAGGAAACAGAATGTTTTGCCGTCACATTGTATGCAATAACCCACATTGTCTGTTCCGTCATGAGGTACCTCGAAGGCTGTGATGGTGAAGTCAAGAAAAGAAAAGGTGTTTTCCTTTTCAATCAGCTTGATGTGGTTGGCAGTGAGTTTTTCCGTTACGCAGTAGCTCTTGCGAATGCCTTGATGCACCATTTCTGTGGAATAGATGGGAATATTGTATTTTTCTCCTAAAACACCTACGCACTTGATATGGTCGGCATGGTCATGAGTGACAAACACAGCTCGAATTGCATCGAAAGGCAAACCTTTGTCTTTCAATGACTTTTTGATAGAACGGATGCCTATCCCCGCATCAATGAGAATGGCATTATTATTATAGCTCAGGTAATAGCAATTTCCACTGCTGCCACTTCCCAAGCATAGAAATTTCAACATCTGTTTAAATATTTTTCGCAAAGGTAATAAAAAGCCGTTTAAGTTGGCTCTGTTCATGAATTTTTTTATGCCATTATTTAGAATGGATAGCCCACGGCAAAGTGGAAAGCAAAGTCGCGTCCGAAATCAGGGTGTAGAAGTGGATAACGGTTTTTCCCGCTTTCGAACTCCGGATTGATAGCCTTCATGCCGCCGTCGAAACGGAGAATGAAATAGTCGAAGTTGAAGCGGAGCCCTACTCCGTATGCCATGGCAATCTGTTTGTAGAATTTGTCCAGTCGGAATTGTCCGCCGGGCTGGTCGGTATAGTTACGCAGGGTCCATATATTTCCGGCATCCACAAAGAGAGCTCCTTCCAGTTTCCAGAACATGTGTGAGCGGTATTCCAGATTCATGTCGAGTTTCATGTCACCGCTTTGGTTGATAAAGTCGATACTGGAGTTCTTTCCTGCGTATGAACCCGGTCCGAGAGTGCGGACACTCCATCCGCGCACGCTGTTGGCTCCGCCACTGAAGTATCTTTTCTCGAATGGGAGGATGTTGGAGTTTCCGTATGGATAGGCAATTCCGAGTCCGAAATGACCTACTATGGAGTTTCTTCTGTCAATCACAAAACTTTTTGCATAGTCGAAATCACCTTTCACGTATTGTGCGTATGCTATATTGGCAACCGTGTATCTACCTTCCGTATCGGTTTGTCCTTTCAATAGTTTGGAGATTCCATAAAGGAGGTTTCCACCGCTTTCCACGTTAAGACGAACGGAATAGGCGTTGTTGTTTACTCCCATCGTACTTCCTCCCAAGGAGTTGAATGTATAGGAATAGCCCATACGCATGATGAGCAGGTTTTCGTAATTATACTTGAGGATGGCATTTTGTTTGGTTACCGTATCCAGATATTCTTCCTTGAATTTCTGTGATATGCGGGGCATGTATACATAATTGATGTCGATTACATCTATTTTATGTTGCGATTTCTGTTGTTTTTTGTTCCATTTGTAACTCCATCCTGCCGATGCAACCACGCGTGAGAATTCCGGACGTATCTGCGAATTGAGTTGCAGGCGGACTTCTGAAGTTGCTTTCACATTGTTACGGAAGGATGATTTGAGGAACGGAAACATGAACCGGGGGAAGTTGATGCTTGATTCAGCACCCCATTCCTTATAGTCGCTGTTGCTGTAGCCTTCCAAACCCGTGATGGCTTCGTATGCACCGCGCACCTTGAAGGTGAAGAGTTCCGATCCCTTGAAAATATTTTTGTGCTGATAGCCTACGGTGGCTGCTGCTCCAAGGTCTCCGGCCGTGTTTGTGCCTTCAATTTCAGCCGAGAATGATTGCGGCTTTGCTGGTGTCACTGTGATATAGCAATCCACCTTGCTGCTGTCGGCTACCTGCTTTTCATTGAATCTTATGTTGGTGTACTTGATGGCATGCAGTCTTCCCAAATCATTGTATGTGTTCTGCACGTCGGTTTCCTTATAAAGGGATCCCGGGATGAGGTGGCTGTTATCGGCAATTATCTTGGTACGAATGGGTCTGTGATGTTTGTAATAGTAATTTATCTTACGATAGGTAAGTGAATCGTACTTGCTCAGGTCTGTCACATCTTCATACTGCAGGTTGTTATAGTCGGTCACCACATGTACTTTGTCAATGCGGTACTGGTGGTTCACTCCTATGCTGTCTTCCTTGGCATTGAGATTGAGATGCATGGTGAGGTCCACCTGATGAGTATTCCTCACTGTATCGGCTGTGAAAGTGATGAATTCTTTGTTTATTTTGTAGTAGCCGATGTCCAGCAGATAGGAACTGATGTCTTGCCGTATCTGGTTAAGTTCGTTCACATTGAAGATTTTTCCGGCTTCGGGCTTACGCTTGCTTTCCCATTTTTCAAGGAATCTGGCCATGTCGGGGTCCGGAATGTCTTTTGTATAACTCTTTATGTAATAAGGTTTTCCGGGATGAAGTTTGTAGGTAAGGTTCAGCTTTTTGCCTTTGGTTTCCTTTTTCAAATCCACGTATGCACCCATGTAGCCCATGTTTTGAAGGGCTTGTGTCAGATCGTTGCAACTCTTGTCTGCCGAAATCTGACTGAAGATGACAGGAGCTTCTCCCAATTTTCTCAAGAACTTGTTATTCCATCGGGTGGAATCTCTGCCAGAGAGGCTGTAAGTGTGAAGAGGAACACGCAAACTGCTGAACCAGCGTGCATTGGGTATCTGTTGTATGTAGCTGTTGATTCCGGACACGTTGGCATCCTTATCGTCCGATGTTACTTTCACTTCATTGAGCAAATATTGTCCGTCGGGAACGAATTTAGTAACGGAACAGGAACTCAGTACCGCTATGACAACACCTATCAGTGTGATTTTTTTCTTTATGCTCATGTCTGTGAAGTCGATTCAAAAATAGCTTGACAAAGATAGGGAAAAATAAAAATAAATTGGTAGCTTTGCTCCATATTTTGACAATAAAATAGAAAATATGCTGAGCAAGAACAAAATCAAATACATTCGTTCTTTGGATTTGAAGAAGAACAGGAATCAGGAAAGGGTGTTTGTAGCCGAAGGTCCGAAACTTGTCGATGAACTCCTGCCCTCTTTTCGGTGTTTGTTTCTTGCAGCAACTCGTGATTTTCTCGACAATCGTCTCATCGGACGTGATACGGAAGTCGTGGAAGTGAATTCGGAGGAACTGCAAAAAGCCAGTTTCCTGAAAGCGCCTCAAGAGGTTCTTGCAGTGTTTGAGCAACCTGATTATGAAATCGATTTGAGCATTCCCGAAAAAGAGTTGTGTCTGGTGCTGGATGATGTTCAGGATCCGGGTAATTTAGGTACCATTGTCCGCATAGCTGATTGGTTTGGAATAAAGCATATTTTTTGCTCCACAGCTACGGCCGATATCTACAATCCTAAAACTATTCAAGCTACTATGGGGGCTGTGGCACGTGTAAAACTTTGCTATATGCCGTTAATGGATTTATTCCATTCTTTATCTAAGAATATTAATATTTTCGGTACTTTTCTTGACGGCGAAAATATCTACTCCAAAGAGTTGTCGAATACCGGACTCATCGTCATGGGCAATGAAGGAAACGGTATCAGTGCCGATGTGGAACAATACGTGAACCAGCGGTTATATATTCCTAATTATCCTCAGGGAGAAAAGACTTCCGAGTCACTGAACGTAGCTGTTGCCACGGCTGTTACATGTGCGGAATTCCGCCGCAGAGCTATGCTCTGAGCCTTGTCCACTTGTTTCCTGGAAGAATCAATCCTTCTGCAAGATCCACTTTTGAAGCATGCCAGGCATAAAGTGGTCCGTTATCATTCAGGGGATTTGTTATAATTTCAAGTGCATCCTTAATGGTCTTGACTTCTGAAAGCCCGTTAATATCTTTATAATGAGAAAGAAAGATAACGCCTCCTATCCACTCTGTACTTTCTATCTCTTCCGTTAAAAGGAATATTTTTACAACTTGTTCGCCATCGATAACTGCCACTCCTTTGCTCAGGATGTGGCTGCCGTCATAGTAAATTTTATGGACAGCAACCTGCCTCATTATCGTCTGCGGATGATTTGTTTCTTGATGATTGGCTTGGAATCACGCATCTGCGTAGGATTCAATCGTCTGCCGCTTGGAGTGGCCGGTAAAGTGCGTAGAGAGTCATGCGGTTGTAGTGAATCCCTCTTGGCTACAGGACGTGTAGCTTCGATGTCTTTCGAACTGTTGATGAACTTCGTGGAGTCGTTTTGGTGATAACGCATCAGTCTGATATTGCTGACAAGCATCCGGTTGGTACCTTGGTAATAGATATATCCGCTTACGTCTCGGATGGTTTGTACCGGATCGGCAACGAGATACACATCATTCGTCCCAAGCGAGCGTATTTCCTTGGTTTCTGAAGCAATTGAATCGTTGTCATATCTGATTCTGAATGTCATCACAGCCTGTTGGCCGTCGGGGGAATTAGTTGGCAGGAAGATGAAGTTACCTGTCCATTTGAAGATATCACGTTTGTGATAGCTTGAGTCGGTCTTGAGTGAAAAACTTATTTTATTTACATATTGGCTGGATGAAAGCAGATAGATTCTTTTGTTCAGCCAAATGTTCACTGTATCGCCGCTTGCCGTGAGAGCTTGATCGGCATGGTCGTCCACATTGATCAGACTTTTTTCTTTGTCGATTCTTTCATTAAGTTTGGAATATACTTTTTCCAATTCTTCTGCATGGCGTGTGTACCACACCAGGGTTGAGTCGAATTCGGCATGTGACACGTGATGCTTGCGATACACATAATCTATATAAAGTTCTCTTTTGTAGGATTCATCAGGGCGAATGTTGTTACCCATTGCCTGTGCGATGTGATAATCATACAGGAAATCCTCCAGCTCGTCGGCAGGCAGGACATTGTCCGGGTATTTGGTATTACAGCCGATGAACAGCAGGAGTGAAACGAATCCTAACAACGAGTAAACTTTATTCATTTTTAGCCTTTGCCTCCGGTTCTTTTTTTTCGGTATTCAAATAACTCCTATAGAATATAAGCAGTGCTATGATGCCGCAACTGATGGATGCATCGGCAAAATTGAATATGGGGCTGAAGAATACAAAATGATCTCCTCCCACCATGGGCATCCATGAAGGCCAGTAAGTATCGATGATCGGAAAGTAGAACATATCCACCACTTTGCCGTGAAGCCAGTCTGAATACCCTTGACCGATGGGTACGAAATTGGCAATGGCCATGTGACTGCTTTCGCTGAATATCTCTCCATAGAACACACTGTCTATAATATTTCCGGCTGCTCCCGCAAGAATGAAAGCCAGGCAAACGATGTAACCTGTCTTCACTTGTTTTTTAATCATCTTATGCATGTAATAGGCAATCGCTACAATCGCTATTAGTCGGAAACTGGTCAGGAATAGCTTTCCTACCAGTTCCATGCCAAAAGCCATGCCGTTGTTCTCGGTGAAATATATATAGAACCAATCCGTTATTCTGTGGCAGTCATGAAGGTACATACTTGTTTTCACCCAAATCTTGATGATTTGGTCCACCGTCAGAACAGAAAGAATGATTATCACGGAGATTACGCTCTGTGAGAGAAATTTCTTCATTTACTATCTTTCAGTTATTTATGATTGTGAGCTTGTTTTGCTTCAATGCTCAATGTTGCATGTGGCACTGCACGAAGACGTTCAGCCGGAATCAGTTTGCCCGTTTCGCGGCAAATTCCATAAGTCTTGTTCTCTATGCGTACCAAAGCTGCCTGAAGGTCTTGAATGAACTTCAACTGGCGGGAAGCCAGTCTAGTGGTTTCTTCTTTCGACAAGGTATTGGCTCCTTCTTCCATGACCTTGTAGGTTGGAGAGGTGTCGTCAGTGTCATTGCCGTCGGCATTCATGATAGATTTTTTCAACATGTCATAATCACGTTGAGCTAACTCAAGCTTTTCATTGATAATGGCTCTGAACTCTTCAAGTTCAGCGTCTGAGTATCTTGTTTTCTCTGCCATAGTGCTTAAATTTTAATGTTAAATATCTTTTGCCACACTGATTGTCAGTTTGAAGTCATCAAAATCGAGTTCAGTACCCTCTTCCACTTCATCTGCCAATGTCAATGAGTTGGCTAATACTTGTGTGCAAATATAGTTATTATATTCTGTAACCGCATCATCCGTTTGCTGATTTTTGGATAACACAACTTTTATTTTGTCTGTGATTTCAAATCCGCTGCTCTTTCGGATGTTTTGGATTCTGTTCACGAGTTCTCTTGCTATACCTTCCTTACGGAGTTCTTCGGAAATTGTTACTTCGAGGGCAATGGTGAGCTTGCCTTCATTGGATACCAGCCAGCCCGGAATGTCCTCACTGATGATTTCCACATCGGCAGCATCCAGAATTGCTTCTCCGCTTTGCAGTTGCAGTTTGCATTGTCCGTTTTTCTCCAGTTCGGCGATAGTCTCTTGAGGGAGAATTGCTACTGCAGCAGCTACTTCCTTCATCTGTTTGCCAAACTTGGGACCTAGTTTCTTGAAATCGCATTTCACCTTTTTCACAAGGATTCCTTTTTCGTTATCAACGAATTGTATCTCCTTGACATTCACCTCATTCTTTATCAAGTCTTGAACTGCTTCTATATGTCTTCTCTGCTCTTCGTCTACTACCGGAATCATCATGCACTGCAGCGGTTGGCGAACTTTTATATTTACCTTGCGGCGGAGTGCCAGGACCATGGATGTTGCCTGTTGGGCCATTTCCATTCTGGCTTCGAGTTCCTTGTCGATCAGTTTCTCATCGCATTCAGGGAATTTAGCCAAGTGTACACTCTCGGATTTGTCACGTCCGGTTGCAGCCTGAAGGTCCAGGAATAATTGGTCTGCATAGAATGGAGAGATGGGTGCCATCAGCTTGCTCACCGTCTCCAGGCAGAGATATAATGTCTGGTAGGCTGAAAGTTTGTCTGCACTCATGGAACTTCCCCAGAAACGCTTACGGTTCAGACGGACGTACCAGTTGGACAGATTATCGTTCACGAAGTCTGAAATCATACGCCCGGCACGTGTCGGTTCATAATCGTTCAGGCTTTCGTCTACGTTCTTGATTAATGTATTGAGTTCTGAGATAATCCAACGGTCAATTTCCGGACGTTCGTTGTAAGGAACATCTTTCTCGGAATAGTTGAATCCATCCACATTGGCATAGAGCGCCAGGAATGAATAGGTGTTGGACAATGTACCGAAGAACTTGCGGCGAACCTCGTCAATACCTTCCGTGTCAAACTTCAGGTTGTCCCACGGTGATGCATTGGTAATCATGTACCAACGTAGAGGGTCGGAACCATATTTTTCAATAGTGCTGAAAGGATCTACTGCATTACCCAAGCGTTTGGACATTTTATTGCCGTTCTTGTCGAGTACCAGCCCGTTGGAAACCACGGCTTTGTAAGACACGGAGTCGAACACCATGGTAGCAATGGCATGCAAAGTGAAGAACCATCCGCGGGTTTGGTCCACTCCTTCAGCGATGAAATCTGCGGGATAAACGCTACCGCTGTCCAGCAAATCCTTGTTTTCAAAAGGATAGTGAATCTGTGCATAAGGCATGGAACCGGAATCGAACCAGACGTCTATCAAGTCTGTCTCACGCTTCATCGGCTTGCCGCTTTCGGATACGAGGATGATATCATCCACGTATGGACGGTGCAAGTCTATCTTTTCGTAATTATCCTTATTGTAATTTGCCGGAACGAACCCGTTGTCCTTGTATGGATTGGATTTCATGAAACCGGCATTCACTGATTTCTCAATTTCATTATAGAGTTCCTCTACCGATCCGATACAGATTTCCTCTCCTGTTTCACTTCTCCAAATAGGCAACGGTGTACCCCAGAAGCGTGAACGGCTCAGGTTCCAGTCATTAAGATTTTCCAGCCATTTGCCAAAACGGCCTGTACCGGTCGATTCGGGTTTCCATTTGATGGTCTTGTTCAAGGCTATCATGCGGTCCTTGCATGCTGTCGACTTGATGAACCAGCTGTCAAGCGGATAGTATAGAATCGGCTTGTCAGTACGCCAGCAATGAGGATAGTTGTGTACATGTTTTTCTATCTTGAATGCCTGGTTGGCCACCTTCATCATCATGCAGATGCTGATGTCCAGAGTTTCGTCCTTTTCAGTAAGGTTCGGGTCGTAGTCGTTTTTCACGAAACGGCCTGCGTATTCCTTGTAGAGTTCTACATTTACATTGTTCTTTACGAATTCATCGTCCAGTTCTTCCAGTAGATAGAACTTACCGGTGAGATCCACCATCGGACGGCGTTCGCCTTTTTTGTTGATGAGTTGCAAGGGTGGTACGCCAGCAGCTTTGGCAACCAAGGCATCATCTGCACCGAATGTCGGGGCGATGTGTACAATTCCTGTACCGTCTTCTGTCGTGACGTAATCACCGGGGATTACTCTGAAAGCCCCTTCGCCTGGATTTACCCATGGCATGAGTTGTTCGTATTCCATACCCACCAGGTCGGTACCTTTGTATTCAGCAATTACCTTATAGGGAATCAGTTTGTCTCCCGGCTTGTAGCTGTCGAGCGAAAGTTCAGCTGCTTTGGGGTTGAAATGTGCATTCACCAATGCTTTGGCAAGTACAACAGTGATGGGTTCACCCGTATATCCGTTGTAGCTCTGTACGGCTACATAGTCTATTTTGGGACCTACGCAGAGGGCTGTGTTTGAAGGCAAAGTCCAGGGAGTTGTGGTCCATGCTATGAAGTAAGGTGTTCCCCACTCCTTCATTTCAGGTTTCGGGTTCTTCATCTTGAACTGTGCCACAACGGTAGTATCCTTTACGTCTCTGTAGCATCCCGGTTGGTTCAGCTCGTGGCTGCTCAGCCCGGTACCTGCTGCAGGAGAATACGGTTGGATGGTATATCCTTTGTAAAGAAGTCCTTTATTGTAAATCTGCTTAAGCAGCCACCAAAGTGTCTCTATGTATCTGTTATCGTAAGTAATGTAAGGATTGTCCAGATCTACCCAATAACCCATTTTGTGAGTCAGGTCAGTCCATTCTTTGGTAAATTTCATCACATCCTTGCGGCAAGTCTCGTTATATTTTGCCACTGATATAGTTTTGCCGATATCTTCTTTTGTGATTCCCAAAGATTTTTCCACGCCTAGTTCCACAGGCAGTCCGTGAGTATCCCATCCGGCTTTTCTTTTCACTTGGAAACCTTTCATGGTTTTGTATCTGCAGAAAATATCCTTGATGGTACGAGCCATTACGTGATGAATGCCGGGCAAGCCGTTTGCTGAAGGAGGTCCCTCATAAAATACGAAAGAAGGACAGCCTTCGCGTTCCTTGATACTTTTGTGGAATAAATCTTTTTCGTCCCATTCCTTCAGGACATCCTTATTAACCTGTGAGAGGTCTAACTGATTTCTTTCAGTGAATCTCTTTGTCATATATCGTGTATTTTTTCTATTTTTTGTTACTGCTTTTATCTGTTTTCAAAATAAAATGCAAAAATACAAGTTTTTTACTTACGAAAGAAAGTTTTTAATGTAAAAACTATTTTGTGTATTCAATCTTGGCTACAATCAAGCGTACCTGTTCGGGCTCCGCTCCTGCCTGTCCCATAGCTACGTGAAGATTGCTTGGGAAGAAGAGGAAGAAGATATCCGGACGTGAGTTCATATATTTCACCTTGTCGGATGTGTAATTGATGATGTCCGGCTTGTATGGTGCCTTAGGGGTCGCATCACTCATATTCTTGATACGTCCGAATCTCTCTGTACCCTTGGCAACATATTGAAGATCGATGTATCTTCTGTGTGATTCGATTCCGCATTTATCCAAAGGACGGGTCATTACATCGGACACTTTCACGAAGCAGTGTTCGCCGTCCACGGCATATTGCCCTGCTTCTATCGTTTCAAGGTTATGACTGCCAAGCCATGTAAACAGTTTGTCCCACAATGCTTTGTTCTTATGATACTGACTGTAGAATTCTTTGAGGTCGGTTGTCTTGTATGGAGTGGCTTTGAATCCGTTTCTCCATTCACCGCTTTTGCACCATTTTTTTGCTGTCTTGCAGCTCACTGTTTCCGCATTCTGTTGAGCACTCATGTAGGAAACTGACAGCATACACACCATCAGTGTAACTATAAACCGTAAATTTAATTTCTTTTTCATAATCAGATTTGTTTATTTTCTTTTATTTCTAATAATGTATTTGTGAGTCACGGTAAGGTAAAGTATCAAGGCCATCAGACTGATGATAAACCCTACTCCACTGACTTTTGATAAGAGTGTTACGGAATAGTTCACCATGGCATATCCCGTAAAGTATCCCATAGCCATGCCCAACTCCCATGCCAGCATATACGTGGTGTTTGCAGCTCCGCGTTCACAATGTTCAGCCAGTTTCAAGAAGTAGAGCAAGAACCGGGCTGTGCTCATGCCGATGCCAAGTCCCACCAATGTAGCTGTCAGATAGAAAGCTGCGTCATTATTGGGGTGCGTGAATCTCAGTAGCATGGCAAACGTCAGTGCAATGAGTCCGGCTGTTATTTCCGAGCGTTCTTCAGCCTCTTTGAACACATATTTTATGGCAAGCAAAGCAAGTGAAAATCCTATCATCATGCAACCGTAGAATTCGTAGTTCATGTTGCAAGTCAAGGTCAGACCGTACAGAAAAGCTATTAGCAGTAGGTTCAGGAAAGGAACCATGGCTCTTACAAGCAGAAATCTGTCGAACGAACATACTTTCGGGCTCAAAGGAGCACGGAAAGGAATCTTCACTGTTGATATCAGCAGGTAGGCAACTAGGCCCAATGCGATGGATGTGGTGATGACAACTTGTATGCCGAATATTTGATAAATGAATATTCCACAGAGAGGGCCCAACGCCAGAGAAAATCTGCTGAACCAGTAATAGGCATTGTTGGCATCGGTACGTCTAAGTGAGTTACTCAGGTCGATGGCCAATGTGCTGCCCAAGGTAGCTGCTGCCATACCGAACATGGCACCTTGGAGGATACGGAACCAGAATATGGTTTCCAATCCGCCCACAAAGTGGAATCCGGCTGTTGCTGCGCATACGGCAAGCAGGGAAAACTGGCAGACGCGCTTTCTCATGAAGCGATCTACGATATAGTTGAAGAATGGTCCCAGAATAAAGATTGCCACACCGAACACGGCAAGTATGGCTGCAGCTTCCAGCGGCGAAGCATAGTACATGTTGATCATCCAGATGGGGAATGCAGGGAGCAACATATACAGAGAGCAGCTAAGGCACAGGTTGGTCAGGCAAATGGACCAGAAATTCCAATTCCACAAAATAGCCCTTTCTTCTTTCATGGCTTAAGTCGGTTTTTTTTAGTACTGTTCTTTTTCGTTGGGAAAATCACCGGATTTAACGTCGGTGATGTAGTTTCCTATAGCATCTGTCATAATGGTGTGAAGATCGGCATAACGACGAAGGAATTTAGGCGAAAAGCCTTTGTTCATTCCCAGCATGTCGGCAACAACCAGCACTTGTCCGTCCACACCGCTTCCGGCGCCAATGCCGATAACAGGGATGGATAGTTCCTTGGAAACACGTTCCGCCAGTACGGCAGGAATCTTTTCCAGCACGAGGGCAAAGCATCCGGCATCTTCAAGCAAATGGGCGTCTTTGACTAGTTTGTTGGCTTCTGCTTCTTCCTTAGCCCGTACGGAGTAGGTTCCGAATTTGTTGATACTCTGTGGCGTTAGTCCCAGATGTCCCATGATGGGAATGCCTGCCGCTATGATTTTCTTCACCATCGGAAGAATTTCTTCTCCTCCTTCCAGTTTTACGGAATCGGCATGGCTGCGTTGCATAATCTTGATGGCGTTGGTAACAGCTTCCGTTTCGTTCACCTGATAGGTCCCGAACGGCATATCCACTACCACAAGAGCCCGTTTTACTCCCCGTACTACCGAGGTTGCATGATAAATCATCTGGTCCAGAGTAATGGGTAATGTGGTTTCGTTTCCTGCCATCACATTGGATGCAGAGTCGCCCACAAGTATCACATCCATACCTGCACCGTCCACTATTTGCGCTATGGTGTAGTCATATGAAGTCAACATGGAAATCTTTTCTCCGTGCTGCTTCATTTCAATCAGTCTGCGCGTAGTCACCTTGCGCGTATCATCACAGATATATCCTGCCATTTTACTTGATTTTGTTAGTTATTTTTTAAAACGATGCAAAATTACAGCTTTTAATTCAGATATGATACAAAACTTTCTCTTTTGTTGCTTTTTTCAGTTCAGCAGATTCAGCATATCGTTTATACTGAAATTTTTAAAATCGGGTATTACCAAATCAGCCATGTCTTTGATGCTTTCTTCCGGATTTGTGGTGGAGAGGCCCACCACCTTCATACCAGCCCGTCTTCCGGCTTCCAGTCCGTGAAAGGAATCCTCGAATACCACACAATTTTCCGTTTTGGCTCCAAACACTTCTGCACCTAGCAGATAGCAGTCGGGCGCCGGTTTGCTGGCCTTGAACATATCTGCCGTAAGGATGCGGTCGAAAAGTCCTTTCAGCTCCGGTTTGCTTCGGTACACGTTATTCATTTTCTTTTCGTTCGAGCTGGTTACTACAGCAGTGAAAATTCCTTTTTCTTTCAGGGAGAGAATAAAATCCTTTGCCCCTTCTATATAATCGTAGTTCATTTGTTCTTCAAATTTGTCGAGTCGGGTGGTAATCATTGCCTGCAAGTCCAAATCTCCTCCAAAGAACTTTTCATAAATCTGTTCCAGGGTCTGTCCTTTGATAGCATTCTCGAAATGTGCTATCTCAGGATGATATTCTTTTCCGATTTCTCCCCAAAGAATACTGTATTGGTTTTCCGTGTCCAGCACTACGCCATCCAAATCAAATAAGGCGGCTATTCGTCTTTCTTTTTCCATATTTATCTGTGGTTACTGTTTCAGCCTGCAAATTTCAGAATAATCTTATAAACTCTTGTTAATTTAATGTAAATGTTTGTATCAATTTCTTATAATTGAAATCTAGCCTATAATTTTGTGCTCACTTTCACGTAAAATGTGCAAAAATATTAATATGGAAGAAGGTTTTATCAGACTCATTGAACGCAGTATCAGGGATAATTGGGATTTAAATGCGTTGACTGATTTCAATGGAGTTACTTTACAATACAAGGGGCTTGCCAGGAAAATTGAAAAGATTCATATCTTGTTTCAGTCTTCGGGCATTGAAAGAGGAGACAGAATAGCGGTTTGCGGACGTAATAGTGTGAATTGGTGCGTGTCTTTTCTTGCTACAGTTACATACGGAGCTGTCATCGTTCCCATTCTTCATGATTTCAAAGCCGACAATATACATAACATAGTGAATCATTCCGGTTCACGTTTATTTTTCGTGGCCGATCAGGTTTGGGAGAATCTCAATGAAGAAAGCATGCCCGATCTCGAAGGAATTGTGAGTCTTAATGACAGTCGCATCATTTTTTCACGATCCGGCCGACTCAACGGGGCTTTTGATCATCTCAATGAGCTTTTCGGCAAGGAATATCCTTTCAAATTTCTTCCGGAAAGCATATCCTATCAGTCAGAAGATCCGGAAGATGTGGCCATCATCAATTATACCAGTGGAACGACCGGATTTTCCAAAGGGGTGATGCTTCCCTATCGCAGCATTCTGAGCAACATACTGCAATGTCGTGAAAAAATTGGATTGAAAGCGGGTGATGATGTCGTATCCATTCTCCCCTTGGGCCATGTGTTTGGCATGACAGTGGATTTCCTTTATGGTATCACACATGGAGTGCATCTTTGGTTCTTGTCGCGTTCTCCAAGTCCCAGGCTCATTATGGAAATGTTTCCTTTAATCAAGCCCAAGGTGATAGCTTGTGTTCCCTTGGTACTCGAAAAAATCATAAAGAAGAACATCCTTCCGCGTGTGGATAATAAGATAGGACGACTTCTGCTCAGGCTTCCCATCATTAATGATAAAATAAAGGAATATGCCCGACATGAAGCAATGTCCGCTTTTGGAGGGAATTTCTATGAAATCATTATCGGTGGTGCGCCTTTTAATGAGGACGTAGAGAAGTTTTTAAAACTTATCGGTTTTCCATACACCGTAGCCTATGGAATGACAGAGTGCGGACCGCTCATCACCATCAGTCGTGAAGAGGAATATATGACTCGCTCTTGCGGAAAAGCTGCGCCAGGCATGCAGCTCAAAGTAGATTCTTCCAATCCTCATGAAATTTCCGGTGAATTGATGTGCAAAGGACCGAATCTGATGCTGGGTTATTACAAGAACCCGGAGGAAACTGCTAAAATTATAGATAGCGATGGATGGTTACGCACGGGTGATATGGTAACGATGGATGCACATGGTAATGTCTTCATCAAAGGTCGTTGCAAGAATATGCTTCTCGGCACCTCGGGACAGAATATTTATCCGGAGGAAATAGAATCGAAAATAAACAGTCTGCCGGTAGTGAACGAATCTCTGGTAATTATGAAAGATGGAAAACTTGTGGCTCTCATTTATCCCGACTATAGTATGATTACGAGTGGTGACGGTGTTGTTAAGGAAGCCGAGCGACTTCAGATCATAGAGGATAGCTTGAAAGATGTGAATTCATCCTTGCCATCCTATTCCCAAATTTCACGTGTGGTGATATGGGGTGAGGAATTCGAAAAGACTGCAAAAAAAAGTATCAAGAGATATTTGTACCAGAATGTCAATGTCTGACATATCCGGTACAAAATCTTTGTCTGAATTTTATTTCATTACTTTGCTCAAGTCCACCAGGAAAGCGTCAATGTCTTCATCCGTAGTGTCCCAGGAGCATACTAATCTGATTTCACAGTTACTGCCCAGTTCCTTCATGATGTAGAAGTGATACTTCTTCAGCATGGCTTCCGCCGCTTTCTTCGGCATGGTGAGAAACAATTGGTTGCTTTCTATCTTTTGTGTAAAACTGATACCTTTGTAAAGTTTCAGAGCATCGGCGAATTTAAATGATTTTTTGTTGGCATTGTCAGCACATGTTTTCCACAGTCCGTCGGTAAGGTAGGCCGTGAACTGGCATGAGAGGTATCTCATTTTTGATGCCAGTTGGGCAGCTTGTTTGCGGTAGAACTTGGCTTCGGCCTTCAGCTCTTCGTTGAATATCAAGATACACTCTCCCATCATCAATCCATTCTTGGTTCCACCCAAAGTGAGAGTGTCGATACCTCCGTCTTTGCTCACTTCTTTCAGGGATTTACCCAATGATGCTGCGGCATTGGAAATGCGTGCACCGTCCATATGCACTTTCATGCCGTGCTTATGGGCAAAAGTGGTAAGCTTCTTCAGTTCTTGAGGAGTGTAGATTGTGCCAAGCTCGGTACATTGTGAAATGTAGATGGCTCCCGGCTGTGAATGGTGTTCTTCGCCAATACCTGTAAGATAGGGTTCTATCATGCCGGGTGTCAGTTTCCCGTCTGCAGTAGGAATAGCTCTTACACTACATCCCGTGAAGCGTGCAGGTGCTCCGCATTCGTCCACGAATATATGCCCTGTCTCGGCACAGAATATGGTTTGGTAAGTGCGCGTCATGCACTGCAGGGCAATCACGTTGCTTCCTGTCCCATTGAATACGAACAGCGGTTCGCAGTCACCGAAATTCTCTCTGATTTTTGCTACGGCGGCGTCTGTCCATTTGTCGTCACCATAACCTACGGCATGGTCAGTGTTTGCATCTGTTATAGCTTTCATGATTAACGGATGTACCCCTGAATTGTTGTCTGAACAAAAACTTCTCATATTATTGTTGTATTTTGTAAATTCACGCGAATATACAAAATTTTAAATTTCCTGCTTGTTAATACGTCATAATATGCACTTATTTGATAATTTAATTAAAAAAAACAAGTATTTTTTTTGGAATATTTAAATTAATATGCTATTTTTAGCACGTATATCATCTATTGATATTAAATAGTTTTTTATTCAATAAAAGAGATATATATAACTCGTGTTTTTTCATAGTAAAAAAGTTTTGCTCTTGCTTGGGAAAGCAGGGAAAAACGAGGGTAATGCGTGGTTACCTTTATTCACAACAAAGGCGGTCTCCTTTCCCCTGAGGAGACCGCCTGATTTTTTATTCATGTGTCACAGCGGATTTTTATCTGTTGTGCAACAATTATCTTCTTTTGGTCGATTTTGTACTCTTTACTGAAGTCTTTGTCGTAGTTGCAGCCGGCTTGTAGTATTTTAGTGCCATAGGCAGATTCTTCTGAATAGCTGCAATACGTCTGGCATCCGATGGGTGATCGCTCATGAATTCGGGCGTCTGTGAACCTACTTGTGCCATTCTCTTCCAGAAATCGACAGCTACGCTTGGATCATATCCGGCCATTGCTGCAAAAATCAATCCCATCTGGTCGGCTTCGCTTTCGTCTTTACGCGAATATGGAAGCATCACTCCGTAATTGGCTCCGAGTCCATATACGGTTTGTGCCAGATTCTGTGTAGCTGTACCTGTTCCTGAAAGGATGGCTCCCAAAGCCTGACTTCCGTAATTGGCAATCAATTGCTGGCTCATTCGTTCAGCTGAGTGTTTGGCAACAGCATGGGCTACTTCATGTCCCAGTACGATGGCCAGTGCAGATTCCGTCTTGGTAATTGGCAACAGACCTTCATAAACCACGATTTTACCACCCGGCATGCAGAATGCATTAGCCTGGCTGTCCTGTACCAAATGGAATTCCCAGGAATAGTTCTTCACGTCGGCACTGTGCCCGTTGGCATTCAGATAGGTTTCCACGGCATTGGCTATTCTGCGACCTACACGCTCTACCATGGCTGTATTGGCTTTGTCTGTCGATACTTTGGCGGATGACATGTATTGTGTGTAACTTTGGTTGCTCAAACTCATAACCTCTTCATCAGAAACCAGCATCAGCTGTTTCCTTCCCGTCAGAGCCACTGTACTGCAAGAGCTTAGTGCGGCACAAAGTGAGACTACATAGATTAAATTCTTTTTTTTCATATCATAGCATTTAGTTATTCTCTACTTTTTACGGATACAAAGTTAATAATTTTTGAAATGATACGTGTCTTGTATAAAAATATTTACATAATTCTTTTGAAAAAAGACTTACAATTCATTAAGAAGATTCACTTTACCTTCATTCACCAGTTTCAGTATAAGTTCACCGAAGAGTGTATTTTGCCAGGCAAACCAAGCTCTGGTGAAGTTCTTCGGATTATCTTTGTTGAAGGATTCGTGCATGAATCCGGTTCCGGCATCTGTTTTCATCAACATATTGATGCAGTCTTTTATTTCTTTGTCATCCTGACTGGTGAATGCCTTCATCATGATACTCATAGGCCAAATCATGTCCAGTCCTACGTGTGGTCCGCCTATTCCCTCTCCTGCCTTGCCTTTGAAGAAATAAGGATTGTCCTCGCTCCAGACAAAACGACGGGTATTCTGGTAGATGGGGTCGTTGACATTTACATCTCCCATATAGGCCATAGCCAGCAAGCTAGGTACGTTTGCATCGTCGCTAAGCAATTGGTTTCCGAAGCCGTCTACCTCATAAGCATATATTTTTCCGTATTTGGGATGATTATAGACAGCATACTGTTGCAAGGCTGTTTCTACTTCATTGGCCAATGCAGTGCATTCGCTTGCCAGGGCATTGTCTTTATTTACCTTGGTAAGGATTTCCGCTGCTTTTTTCAGTGAAGATACGGCAAAGAAATTCGATGGGATAAGGAATGGATAAATTGTGGCGTCGTCCGACGGGCGAAAGATGGAAGCGATCAGTCCGACCGGTTTGATCGGATTGCCATATCCGCTGTTCGGAACCGTGTCGAATGCAACGGCTGTCTTGCGCTGGAACTTGTATGGGCCCAATCCTGTTTTACGTTGTTGTTCTTTGAAGGTTTTCAGAATGGCTTGCACTGCTTGCAGCCAACTGTCGCCGAATACACTGCTGTCACCCGTTTTCAGCCAGTATTCGTATGCCAGGCGAATGGGGTAACATAAGGAGTCTATTTCATATTTCCGCTCATGCAGTTCGGGCTTCATGTCTGTCAGGTCACTTTGCCATTCGGAGCCTGTAGGACCGAAGTTGAAGGCATTTGCATAAGGATCGATACAGATGCATTTCCATTGTCTCAGTATAACTCCACGCAGCATTTTCTTGAGTTGAGGATCGCTGTTGGCAAAGGCAATATAAGGATATACCTGTGCGCCAGAGTCTCTGAGCCACATGGCATGTATGTCGCCCGTATATACAAAGGTATCGTCATCGCCGTCAAGGGTGCTGTAATGCACGGTAGTGTCCAGCGTGTTGGGAAAACAATTTTCGAACATCCAGGCCAGATAGGGATTCTTGAGCATTTTCTTTACTTCCTCTATCCTTTTGTCTACAGCCTTGGAGCGGAACAAACGGTCTTTCATAGCCGGACGCTGGCTGGTGTAGTCAGTTACTCCATCGCGCACAGCTGTGGGAAAATCCGCTATGGTTACTCCGTAGGAGCTTGTCGCAAGCCCTGCAAGCATGGCTGCCAGGATACTTCTTTTCAGGTTCATTTTCATAATCAATTTATTTATTACAGGTTTTCAATTTTTATTTTGCTGACCACAAAAATACTGTATTTTCCCTATATTGCAAAAAAACGTTCCAAGGATTGATACAGATTCTTTCCAAAAAGGAGATTATTTCATTTTTTTTACTAAATTCGCCCTGTAATGAAAGAAGGTATCATAAAAATGAGTTTTCGATGGCTGTGGACAGCTTCGAAAGGAATTCGTTTCAGACTGTTTGTAAATACGATGCTAGGTTTGATTCGGGTATCGGCTGCATTGGTGTTTATTTATGTCAGTAAGATTCTGGTCGATCTTGCCACTCATGACCATCATGCTTCCGTTCGTACTCTCATGGCCTATGGTGCTGTGCTGGTGATTCTTGTTTTGTGTGAACTGGTGGCCAATTTGTTGAACACCTGGCTAGGTAACCAGACTGAAATAAAAATGAAAAACACCATCCGCCGCCGTCTGTTTTCACACCTCATGCACGCCTATTGGGGTGGTAAGAAAGAGATGCACAGCGGTGATATCCTGAACCGTCTTGAAGAAGACGTCCGGGTGGTGACCGATACACTTTGCAATTCTCTCCCGTCTGTGTTTACCACTTGTGTCCAGTTGTTGGCGGCATTTGTTTTTCTAAGCCGCATGAATGCAGTCCTGGCTTGGTCTGTAGTTCTCATCATGCCTTTCTTTCTTTTGGTCAGCAAAATCTACATCAAGCGCATGCGCAAGCTTACGAAAGATATCCGTTCCACCGACAGCAATGTGCAGAGTCTTCTTCAGGAAAGTCTTCAACACCGCACTGTCATTCAAACCATGGAACAGAGCGAAACTATGACCGGGAAACTTCGTGATTTGCAAACCACTCTCTACGGACAGACCATGAAACGTACCCGTTTCTCGCTCTTTTCCCGCTCCATGATTTCCATTGGATTCCTGGCAGGTTACATGACGGCCTTCATGTGGAGTATCTTCGGTCTTTATCATGGCACGATTACTTTCGGCGTGATGACTGCATTTCTGCAGTTGGTAGCGCAGATTCAGCGTCCCACTGTCGATTTGACTCGTCTCATTCCTGCTTTCATCCATGCTTCCACGTCCATCGACCGACTCCGTGAACTCGAGAATATTCCGACGGAGTCTGGAGAGTCCCGGAACAAGTTAAGAGGAATAGCAGGCATACGTCTCCGTAATATTACCTTTCGTTACCAGGAGGCTTCCAGAAATATTTTCTCGGATTTTTCCTATGATTTCCATCCGGGAAGCCGAATTGCCATCGTTGGTGAAACGGGTGTCGGAAAGAGTACACTCATCCGTCTCATGCTTTCTCTTCTTCGTCCTTCGCAAGGCTCTCTGGAGCTCTACAACGAGCAGGGCGATGTTCTTCCCGTTTCTGCGGAAAGCCGTTGCAACCTGGTTTATATTCCGCAAGGCAACAGCCTGCTCAGCGGAACCATCCGCGACAATCTCCTGCTGGGAAATCCGGATGCCGATGATTCAGAGATGATTCAAGCACTTCACACGGCTGCTGCCGATTTTGTTCTTTCTCTTCCTGACAAACTCGATTCTCATTGCGGGGAACAGGGAGCAGGACTCAGTGAAGGTCAGGCACAGCGCATTGCCATAGCCCGCGGACTGCTTCGTCCGGGAAGCATTCTCATACTCGACGAATTCAGTTCTTCGCTCGATGCTGAAACGGAACGCACACTGATCGAACGTCTGCTGCATTCCCAGCAACAAAAGACCATGATTTTCGTTACTCATCGCGAACTCATCCTGCAGTATTGCAACGAACTCATCAGACTAAAAAAATAAAGGCCGACAATAAAAAACAATAACCGGAAGATATTCTCTTCCGGTTATTGTTCACGACAGTCAGTCAAATTTTCCTTCCGCCGGTTATCGTTTCAGGACAAGCTTATTTCTTCTTGCCCATGAATTTATTCAGTATCTTCTTGCTTTCGTGCTTGATACGTTTTTTATACTTCTTTTTGTTTCCGTCTTCATCTGTATAATAACCGTAACCATAGCCATATCCGTAACCATATCCATATCCATAACGGTTGTTTACGGTCGAATCATTCAGAATGACGTACATATTCTTGAATTTCTTTTCTCTGTGCAGACGTTCCAACTCAGGCAGATAACGCCGGTCCATCACTCCTACGCGAACCACGTAGAGAGTCAGTTCGGCCACTCTGTTCACGATGCTTGCATCAGCAACGACCTGTGCCGGCACATTATCCAGAATCACATAGTCATAAATTTGGCGCAATTCATCAATCATCTTTTCCAGACGGTTACTCATCAAGAGTTCGCTTGGATTAGGAGGTGTCATACCTGCAGGCACAACGTCCACTTTATCTTCAATTTGTCCTTTTTGAATGATATCCGATACATGTTCGGTAATACCGCTCAGATAAGTACTTACTCCGTCATGTCCTTTCACACCAGACAGTTTGCTCTGTGTGCGCTTGCGGATATCCGTATCCACCAATACCACTTTCTTTCCGCTTATGGCGATGGTTACAGCCATATTGCGGCTTACGAAGGTTTTTCCTTCTCCGGCAGTAGTCGAGGTAAACATCAGCACTCGTGCATCCTTGTTGGCAAATTCCAGGTTCGTGCGAAGTATTCGGAATGCTTCCGTCAAGCGGTCATTGCGTGATTCGCCTACCATGATGTCATGATCTTCCTGATCGTGATGACGGCTTGGTATGTCTCCCAATACGCTCAAAGTCGTATTGTCTTCAATATCTTTTCTGCCGCGAACACCGGTATTCCAGAATTCACGCAGGCGGAAATAAATCAAAGGTAATGCACATCCTATGAGGAATGCAGCCAGCAATATCAGGTTTCTCTTGGGCGCAATAGGAATACGGCTGCCGAAAGGTGCTTCCACCACGCGGATATTAGCTTCCGTAATGGCCAGCTGCAAGTTGGTTTCCTCGCGCTTGTTCAGCAGGAACGTGTAGAGGGCTTCCTTGATACTCTGTTGTCTTTGTACGTCCAGTGCATATTTTTCCTGAGCCGGGATGGCTGCAATGTTGCTGGTGGTCTGATTCTGTACAGAACGACTCTTGTTCAGTCTTACCTGCAGTGCGTTGATGTTGCTGTTCAGGGTTCCTTCAATGCTTCCTCTTAGTCCGGCAAGGTCTCTGTTCAATTCCTGTACCACCGAGTTCTCCTCGCTACTGTTGCTGGCAAGTCTGTTGCGCTGAAGCATCTTGGTGTTGTATTCCTGTACCTGTGCGTTCAGGCTAACATCATCCGTGTTGATTACATTAGGAATCAGTTCCCTTTGTTTGCTCATGTCGGTCAGGTAATCACGCAAATATTTTGCTACACCCAGCTGAGCCTCTATCTGTACCGTTTCATCCTTTGCCTTACTGCCTTCCTGAAGGTATAATGCGGAGTTTGCTTGCAGGTCCACCAGTCGGTTGGCCTGTTTGAACCGAGTTAGTTTTTCTTCTACATCTCCTAGTTCCTGGCTGATAATTTGAACACGCTCATCCACAAACTTTGCAGTGTTGGTAGCTACGCGGTTTTTGTCTTCAACAATGCTTTCGCTGTAAACTTTCAGCAGCATATCCAGAATGGCATCCGCGCGGTCAATATTCTGATCCGTCATCACGATATTTACCAGTGTACTCTGCTTGGTCATCTGAGATGTCTCTATTTTGGCACGATACATATTCGTGGCACTTTCTTTGTTAGTAACGGTAATTTTCACCGTTTCTCCTTCAAATTTATCCAGAGTCTTTATGTTTGCTGTCAGTTTTATTTTTCCGGCCGGGGTTACTACATCCTTGTCGAAAGGAACGATTTCATCGAAGTTTACCGATTCCCCTTCCACTTCCATTTCATGGATGCGGATTCCTTCTTTTTCCACTTCAGCTTCCATCCTCACGCTTCTCTGCGGTTCTCTGTCTATCTTAAGTGTAAAGGGAGAATTTTTGAACAGACTTACCGGACGCAGTCCTTTTCTTACAGTATAATTTACATTCAGATTCAGGCGGCTCACCACCTCATGCATCAGCTGATAGGATTTCAGAATATACACTTCATTTTCAACCGAGTTACCCATACCGAGGCTGCTCAAGTCCATTACGGAGTTCAAATCGTTGGAATTTGCCGAGCGGCGACCTTTGTCATCTTTCACAAGCATAACGGCCTGGCGCTGGTATGTAGGAGGTACGGTTGCCAGATAGATATAGGCTACTGCAGCACAGATTATAGCCGAAGCTAATATCCATTTCCAGTTGTTCACCACAATATCCAGCCAGTCGCGGAGGTTCAGTCCGTCGTCTTCCTTATCTACCGTTGATGTATTTTGATTTGTTATATTGTCTTCCATTTCTTTTAAATTACTTCTGTCTTTGTCTATTTCTTTAGAATCACCACGAACAAGGAGATGATACTTGCCAGAATGCTTACTAAAGTACCTGTAGTCGACAAGTAAGCTGTTGCTGCACTTCCTTTCACCTTGATGGCGCTATTGGGCTGCACATACACCACATCATTCTGTTGCAGGTAATAGCACGGAGATTCCAGAATATTCCTTCCGTTGGTAAGGTCCAGCGTATAGGTTTTTCTTTGTCCGTTTTCTTCACGCAGAACGAGGATGTTTTCACGTTGTCCGCTTGGCTGGAGGTCACCTGCCATGCCGAGGGCTTCCAGTACGGTTACTCTTTCTCCCGTCAGCTTTTGCACTCCCGGATTAGTCACTTCACCTAGCACCGTCACCTTGAAACTCATCAGTTTCACGCTCACGCTGGGGTCTTTCACGAAACTTCCTTCAATCAGTTTGGCTTCAATCATCTTTTCGATTTCGTTTCGGGTCATTCCCTCCACTTTCAGATCGCCCAGAATAGGAAAATGAATTTTTCCTTCCTTGTTAACCTGGAAATAAGTGATTCCGGCCTGTGAGTTTGCCTGAGAGCCGCCGTTAGAGTTTCCGCTGCCGATGAGCAGGTTATTGTTGAACGGCATAATCAATTCTTCGTTTTTGCTGTTGATGCTGATTGCCAGCTGGTCATCCGGCTGAATGCGCAATTCGTAGTTTTGCAATTGCTTCAGACTGTCTTCCGGAATAGTAGTTACACCTTGCATGTAAATCAGCTTTTTGGTGGACACACATGATGTCATGCACAGAGCTGCAATCATCATGAATATAACCAAAAGATTTTTTTCCTTTTTCATTATAAATCGATATTTGTAATATAGTTTTTTATCATTTTAGAATATTCCCCATTTTCTTTTTGCCTTTTTGGGTACTTCCGTTTCCATTTGTTCCTGGATTACTTCCATCATGGATTTTCCTTTTCGCACCATTTCGTAGATGATGCCCCAGTCGGGTAGTCCGCCCACACTTGTATCGTCTATGTACATGTCCGCTTTTATCTTGCGGCTATAGTGAGCGCTTTCAGTAGTCTCTCCGGGATAACTGGCGTTTATTGCATAAAATTCCAGACCATGGTTCTTGCAATAATCCACAGCCTCCTGTAAAAGATCGCCCTCTCGCACAGTCCACAGAATGAGTTGATGCTGTTCTTTTTGCAGCATCTTCAGTGTTTCTATTGCGAAAGGGATATCTCTTCCTATTTTAGGGTACTCATGTGTTACAATGGTACCGTCGAAATCCACAGCTATTTTCATCTAAATTTTTTTCTAGTTTTGCTCGGTTGTGCAAAAGTACGAAAAAAAAACAAACAAAATCCTTTTCTATGGAATATAATAGTTCACAAATGTATTTTTTCTATCTCTTACCTATAGGTGTATATTCTTTTTCCGCCTCCAGTACATTTTTGTATGCCGGACGGATGATTCTTCTGCCTTCAAAATTCAGTTCCTCGTTGCGGTGTGCGCACCAGCCCACTATACGGGCCATAGCAAAGAGCGGAGTGAATATTTCCTTCGGCAGTCCGATGAGTTCATACACGAATCCCGAATAGAAGTCGATGTTGCTTGATACCGTCTTCCCGTTATTCTTGATTTTTCCGAAAGTAGCGATGGCACGCTGTTCCAGCAGTTCAAGAAATGCAAATTCCCTGTCCTTGCCTTTTTCATGGGCGAGTTGCCTTGCCAGGTCTTTAAGAAGTTCGGCCCGAGGGTCGGATATGGTATACACGGCATGGCCGATTCCGTAAATCAGTCCCGTCTTGTTATATACTTCCTTGTTCAGCATCCGGGTGAAATATGTATCTATTTCGTCCACATTGGTCCAGTCCTGTATGTTTTCCTGCAGATGATGGAACATGTCGGCCACTTGTATATTGGCACCTCCGTGAAGAGGACCCTTCAGAGAACCGATACCTGCTGCAATGGCAGAATAGGTGTCTGTCCGGCTGGATGAAACCACGCGTACCGTGAAAGTAGAGTTGTTACCGCCGCCATGTTCTGCCTGAAGCACCAGAAGCAGATCCAGCATCCGGGCATCCAGTTGGGTATAGTCTCCTTTCAGCATGTACAGAAAGTTTTCTGCCAGTGAAAGTTCTTCTTTGGGATGGCGTATGTGGAGCGAACGGCCGTATGTGGCATGTCTCAGCATGTTGTATGCATAGGCAATGATGGTCGGGAACTTCGATATCAAGTCGATGCTCTGCCGCATCAGGTTGTCACGTGTGATGTCATCCGCTTCAGGATCGAACCGGTACATTTCCAGTACGCTGCGTGACAGGATGTTCATGATGTTGTGCCCTTCCAGTTCGATGATATTCATCTTGGTCTTTTGTTCCAGTGGCATATTGTCCGTCACGAGTTCGTGGAAAGACTCCAGTTCTTCCTTGTCGGGCAAATTTCCCGAAAGCAGCAGGTAGGCCACTTCCTCGAATCCGTATCGTTTTTCCGATTCAATACTGTGAACGATGTCATCTATGTCATAACCGCGGTAGAACAGTTTGCCGGGTATCGGTTTCATTCCTCCCCCCGGAATTTTCTCGTATCCCACCACATTTCCTATCTTGGTGAGACCCACCAGTACACCCGTACCGTCTTCGTTGCGCAATCCTCTTTTTACGTCAAATTTCTTGAATAAATCGGTTTCTATTCTTGTCGCTTCCTTCATTTGTTCCGAAAGCTTGTATATCAAATATTCTTTCTTCATGATTGTATTTGTTTATGCATTGATACTGTTAATGATTTCCTGTGTGAATTCTTGGGTACCCAGTGATTGTCCGCCGGGCATGAAGCGGGCCAGGTCGTGTGTGGCTCTGCCTTCTCCGAAACTT
>DAIRSI010000019.1:0-86845 GCA_036804505.1 Bacteroidaceae bacterium | reverse complement strand
TTTTTCAGGGTTATGGAAAAGGAAATACGGATATTAATCTGGAAAATACCATTCAAGAACTATTGAAATAATGTTTAAACAATGGTAATAAATCAATCAGCAAGATTAACCTCTCTATATTAGAAGATTAACTTCCTTGAGAAGTAAGATTAATGCGTCGCTCTGCAAGGTGACGCGCGTCGCATTGCAGTCCGACGCGTTGCTGATTGCAGGCCGACGCGTGTCGCACTGCAAGCCGACGCATTAATCTTACCCAATCAGCAACTTAATACTCGCGGGAAAACAACTTAATATCGGGCTTACATGCAAATGTTTCCAAAACTTTTGCCTACTTTTGCATCCGTACATAAAAAATACCGTTCATGAAAACAATTCTCCTGCTGGTGGGACGCACAGCCGATGCCTTTTATGCTTCTGCAATAAATGATTATGTGGAGCGCATCAAGCACTATACCCCTTTCGAGATGGAAGTGATTCCGGAACTGAAGAATACGAAAAGTCTTTCGGAAGAACAGCAGAAAGAAAAAGAGGGGGACCTACTTCTGAAATCATTGCAACCGAGTGATGTTGTTGTTCTGCTGGATGAGCATGGCAAAGAATTCCGCTCCATGGAATTTGCCGAATGGTATAAAAAAAAGATGAACACCGTAAACAAAAGACTGGTGTTCATCGTTGGCGGACCTTATGGCTTTGCACCTAAAATCTACGCCACCGCACAGGAAAAGATTTCCCTTTCAAAGATGACTTTTTCACATCAAATGATAAGGCTCATCTTCACGGAGCAAGTCTATCGGGCGATGACCATCCTGAAAGGTGAGCCTTATCATCATGAATGACGTTTAGTAGTGGAGATCCACGCAAGTGGGCAAATGGTCGCTGTAGCCGCCATTGTACTTGGCACCCCAATAAGTGCGTTTCGGTATGGGTCCTCCATATTTGGTATCCTCTTCCATCAGAAAAGGAAGTTCCATAATCTTGGCATTGTCATAACTGGTATTCAATCCCTTCTTGCCTTTCTGAAGCAGTGTTCCCGACACAATGATATGGTCGAGCACATCCCATTCTCCATGATAGCGGTAGGTACCCTTGCGTCCGGCCATCAGGTTATAGAGATGATGGTCCTCGATGGTATCCGTAGGAGCCACGGCACCAAGCACCTTAGCAATGGCAGGGTCGGTGGGATAATCATTGAAATCACCCATTATCAAGACGTTGGCTTGAGGACGCAACTTGAACAAATCGTCCACCGCGCATTTCAGCATCTGGGAAGTGAACAGACGGTACTGGTCGCTCACGTCTTTGCCTCCTGCCCTCGAAGGCATGTGAACCACAAAGACATCCAGCGTGTCACCGCTCTGCAGCAATCCCGTTACGTGAAGCTGATCACGTGTGGCAGGTCTTTTAAGTTGTTCGGAAGGAACTCGTGCAGCCGTGACATTCAGAATCTTGAAAGTAGCCGGCTGGTAAAGCAGAACCACATCAATGCCACGCTGATCGGGTGAATTGGTCATCACATATTCATATCCGGCATTTTTCAAAGCGGTTCTTTGAGTGAGAGCTACCATAGTGCTATCGTTCTCCACCTCGCACAAGCCCACCAAATCGGGAACTTGCTCCTCACCCACTGCCGCAATCACTTGAGACAGGTGGTTCAGCTTCTCGAAATAGCGCACCTCGTTCCATTGCTTTGGAGCATCGGGCAGAAATTCATTGTCGTTCTTTCCCTCGTCATGCTGGCAGTCGAACAGATTTTCCACGTTGTATTCCATCACCCGGAAACGGTGCTGAGCCTGCACACCGAAAACAATCAGCAGCAGGCAGCACAGTAGTTTAAATCTCTTTCCCATAGTTATTTAGCCGGTATGTTTTTCAATATTTCCATCAAATGATTCCAGAACTTTTCTACCGTAGGGATGAGCATGCGTTCATCGGGAGAATGAACTCCGCGCAAGGTAGGTCCAAAGGAAATCATATCCAAAGATGGATTCTTCTCCAGAAACAATCCGCATTCCAGACCGGCATGAATGGCTTTTGCCTTGGCTTCCTTGCCGAACAATTTACGATAGGTGTCGAGTGCCACTTCCAAAATCTCGGAATGGGTATTCGGCTTCCAGCCCGGATAACCATCACCCACATCCACCTTGGCTCCGGCAAGTTCGAGAGTTGCTTTCAGACAGTCGGAAACATCCTTGCGAGCTGACAGAATGGAACTGCGCTGGCTGCTGTCGACCTGTATTCTTCCGGGAAGCATCTTGATTGCAGCCAGGTTGGATGAGGTCTCCACCAGTCCTTCAATGTCCTGACTCATGGCATAAACGCCATTGAACACGCCTTCCATCGCTTTCAGGAAACGATCGGAAACAGTCTTGTCCACTACTTTCTCCTGCGGGTTTTCCGAACCCAACACAAACTTCATGTTCGGTTCCGTTACGGCAAATTCAGCCTCAACCTCCGATGCATAAACATTCAAGTCCACACGGATATTTTCCTTGTCCTCCATTGGGATGGCACACAAAGCATGAGCCTCGCGGGGAATGGCATTATGAAGATTGCCTCCTTTTATCTCACAAAGATACAAATCATATTTTTCGGCAGCCTTGTTCAAGAAACGGCACAAGAGTTTGTTGGCATTGGCACGTCCTTTATTGATGTCATCGCCGGAATGTCCTCCGGTAAGTCCCTCCACAGCTACCCTGAAGAAAAAATAGCCCTTAGGAGCAGAAACTTCGGAAAATTCGAAAACAGCCGATGTGCGGCAACCGCCTGCACAACCGATGAACATCTCGCCTTCGTCCTCCGAATCCAGATTCAAGAGAATATCGCCCGTCATGAAGCCTTCCTTCATGGCAAAAGCACCGGTCAAGCCTGTCTCTTCATCTACAGTAAAAACACACTCAATATCACCGTGTTCTATGTCATCGGCATCCAGAATGGCCAGTTCGGTAGCTATACCGATACCGTTATCGGCACCCAAGGTTGTACCTTTGGCACGAAGCCATTCACCATCCACATAAGTCATTATAGGATCTTTTTCGAAATCATGCACCGTATCGTTGTTCTTCTCGCAAACCATATCCATGTGCGATTGAAGAATCACCTTCTTGCGGTTTTCGAAGCCGGGGGTTGCACCTTTCATAATCACTACGTTACCCACTTCATCCGTCTTATACTCCAGATTGCGGTCTTGAGCAAATTTTATCAGAAAAGCCCTTATCTTCTCTTCTTTTTTTGAAGGACGGGGTACTTGACAAATCTCATGAAAAAAATGAAATACACGTTCAGGTTTTAAAGTAGTCATACTCATTTCTATTAATTTTACTTGTTAATGCTATTTCTGTGCTAAAATAGGTTAAATTGACTCGCCAATATCAATCACTTTGCCGTTTAACTCTATCTTTGCATCTAATTATTTACAAAATTAATAATAAATGCTCGGAACTATTGTCATAACATTGTTAATTGTTGCTATAAGCTTCTGCTTTTTAGCAATCAAAATTCTTTTCAAAAAGCATGGCCGCTTTCCCAACACACACGTGGGAGGAAGCAAGGCGATGAACAAGCGCGGCATAGGCTGTGTGCAGTCACAGGACTTGGAAGCACGCGTAAAAAGCCGTTTTGCTATCAATGAGCGGGAATAATATCGGAAAAAATAATAACTAAATACGTACTTATGAAAAAATTAAGATTTTTCGTGAATGGATTTTTGGCAGTAGCCGCTATCTTTATGTTGTCTCAATGCAACAACAAATCAGATGATGCACCTATCGTTTCCAAACCAGGTGGAACAACAAACATGAAGATTGCTTATGTAGAAGTGGACACCCTGCTCACCAAATATGATTTTTGGAATGACCTCAACGAACTGATGATGAAAAAAGAGGAGAATATCCGCGCCACTCTCAACCAAAAGAAAAAAGAATTGGATGACGATGCCAATGAGTTCCAGCGCAAATACCAGAACGGAGGCTTCACAAGCCAGGAACGCGTTCAGCAGGAACAAATGCGTCTTCAGAAGAAAGCACAGGACTTGCAGGCATTGCAGGACAGACTCAGTGCAGACTTGGCCAATGAAAACCAGAAGAACAGTCTCCAGTTGCGCGATTCCATCAACTCGTATCTGAAGATATACAACAAAACCCATGGTTACAGCTTGATTCTCAGCAACACCGGTTTTGACAACCTGCTGTATGCAGACTCAGCCTACAACATCACTAAGGAAATTGTAGCAGGACTGAACAAACGCTACTCTCGTGCAGCAAAAACGAATAAATAATTTTATTCCAGACATATTAAGTGAAAGCCATACCGAATTTCCGGTATGGCTTTTTTCATTTCTCATAATTGAAAAGGGCTGATTCATAGATATTATTTCCTTGTGTTTTTAATACTTATTAATTTTGTTTTATTAATAACAGAATCATTTGACATTTTCTATTTATAAAACAAATACATTAAGTATGAATAAGTCTAGATTTATTGCCTTACTCTTACTCACGCTGCCGTTCATATCTTGCAGCAGCAGCGATGATGACGAAGATTCAACAGTCTCGGTAACAAGTGTTTCTCTTAACAAGACAACACTATCTCTCACAGCAGGTTCCAGTGAAACCCTTACTGCAACCATTAGTCCGACCACAGCTACTGACCAGACAGTATCTTGGAGTTCAAGTAACACATCTGTAGCAACCGTAAGCGGAGGAACCGTTTCCGGAGTTACAGCAGGCTCGGCAACCATCACCGTTACAACGACCGATGGCAGCAAGACAGCTACATGTACAGTAACAGTCACGGCAGCAACCGTTTCCGTAACGGGTGTCTCTTTAAACAAATCGACGCTATCTCTTACTGCCGGATCCAGTGAAACGCTAACCGCTACGGTCAGTCCGACTACAGCAACCGACCAGACAGTGACATGGACATCCGGCGACACCGCTGTAGCTACAGTCAGTTCTGCAGGAAAAGTAACCGGAGTAAAAGCCGGAACAGCCACTATCACCGTTACCACTACCGATGGCAGCAAAACGGCGACTTGCGCTGTAACCGTTACGGCTGCAACCGTTTCCGTAACGGGTGTCTCTTTAAACAAATCGACGCTATCTCTTACTGCCGGATCCAGTGAAACGCTAACCGCTACGGTCAGTCCGACTACAGCAACCGACCAGACAGTGACATGGACATCCGGCGACACCGCTGTAGCTACAGTCAGTTCTGCAGGAAAAGTAACCGGAGTAAAAGCCGGAACAGCCACTATCACCGTTACCACTACCGATGGCAGCAAAACGGCGACTTGCGCTGTAACCGTTACGGCTGCGAGTACAGGAACAAACAACGGCGGAAATGTAAATGATTGGCAAAATGGCGGTTCACTCAATTAAAAGAAAAACATTATGAAAACAAATAAGGTAATATGGAAGAGCTTTCCAATGATAGCTCTTCTGATAGGATTGACCGGATGCTCTACTGAAGCTGAGGATTTGGCCGAAGACAACAACCAAAGCATCGAAGTGACGGCAACAGCCATTCAGCCGGTTCTAAATACCAGAACAGCATACACAGATAATGCAACAGAGGGTACAACAGCTGTAGTATGGAGCAGTGGAGACACATTCAGTGCTTTCACTTCTTCCAGCACACAAGTACCTACCGAATTCACCCTATCAAGCGGAGCAGGTTCTTCATCGGCTACTTTTAGCGGAACGTTCTCCTCTACCCCATCATCTACCGACAATATTTATGCCTTATATCCCTCAAAAGGGACATACAATACACTGACAACCGCAGCCGTTCCATTCAACCTGGCCAACCAAAGCGGTGACTTGGAAGATGCACAGGAAAACGATTACATGTGGGCTTCATCTACTTTCGGCAACCTGAACTTCCAGTTCAAGCACCTGATGTCTGTCATATATTACAAACTCACTCTGCCCGAATCGAAAGCTATCAGTGCCATCTCTTTTTCAAGCCCCACAAATGACCTGATTACATCAGGAACCATCGACATGACAAACGGAACGTTGACCGCTACAACAACAGGTACAATCAACATTCAGGAAGATGCAGCCACTCAGTCCACAACTGCAGCAACCTATACAGGCTATATCGTAGTGGCACCGCAATCGTCAGTTACAGATTTGATGATTACTGCAATCGGTGAAGACGGAAGTTCCGCATATCAAACGACTCTGACCCTAAGCAATAAAGGATTGGTGGCCGGATATCGCTACTCCCTTGCCGCTACCCTGTCAGCGGTTACTCTTTCCAGCACCACGGCAACCATCACCTCCGATACTAACTATGCAGACAAGACTTTCTATTATACATCAACATCGGAAGGAAATATCTTCAAAGTCACTCAGAATAATTTGACACTGACCGACTGCCATCTATTAAAATATGCATCATCAGGCAGTGGCGGCGACAATTCAAGTTTCTACGGTACTTATGCAGCTATCTGTTCTACCGGTAGTGGAACTTGTTCATTCTCAGGAAGCGGAAAAGCCAGCTGGAGCGGAAATCTGGGTACCGTAAACATTTATGGAGGAACCATCACAACCAACCAACAAGGAGCAAACGCAATTGTTGCCTATGGCGGGACCGTCAACATCAAGAATGTGACTATTCATACGTATAAAGGAGCATCGAGAGGATTGCATGCCACATACAACGGCACCATCACAGGTAACAACTGCAACATCATCACTGAAGGGCAGAGTTGTTCGGTCATTGCGACAGACCGCGGCTACGGAACGGTTACCGTAAATGGAGGCTATTATGAAGCACGCGGAACCAACAGCGCAGTTCTTTATTCTACAGGAAACATAACAGTTTCCGATATTAAAGGCTTTTCACAAGTAGGAGAAATAGGAGTAATAGAAGGTTCCAATTCCATTACTATCAATAACAGTTCCATCACTTCGGGATCAAGCAAAAGAGCTATGATGATACTGCAAAGCGGTTCAGGAGATTCAAGCGGAAGCGATGGCTACATATACGTGAACGGAGGAAAGTTGACATCAACGGGCACCAGTACTCCACTGCTGGAAGTCCCGACAAAGATTACGGGTACGCTCACTCTGAATGATACGGAGGTTTCATGCGCTTCGGGTATCTTAATGTATGTTGACTACAACACACAATGGTCCACCAAAGGAGGAACAGGCAACCTGATACTGAAAGGCGGCAGCCATGCATACGAAGGACGCGTATATACCGATACCTACAGCTATGCCAACGTCACGCTCAGTGATTCGGCTATATGGAAAGGATATTATACGGACGGGAAATCCACAGCATCGGGAACCGTAACAATCGGTGCAGGATGTATCTGGAATCTGACTGGAAATTCCGTCATAGGAACATTGGTCAACAAAGGGACCATCAATTGCAATGGTTATACTTTGACCGTTTCCTCCAAAACAAACACAGGCACAATCAATAATTAAAGCCCCTTATAAACCAAAAAAGCTCGCTTCACAGCGAGCTTTTTCTTTATTAGAACTTTTGAAAAAACCTATTGATATTAGTGCTAAAACGACACTTAATTATTTCTTGAAATATCTGTTATACAAGCCTTCGAAACCTTTTCCGTGGCGAGCTTCATCTCTTGCCATTTCATGAACTGTATCATGAATAGCATCCAGATTCAATTCCTTTGCACGTTTTGCAATACGAGCCTTGTCAGCACATGCTCCAGACTCTGCATTCATACGTTTCTCCAGGTTTGTCTTGGTGTCCCATACACAGTCACCCAACAATTCTGCAAATTTGGAAGCATGTTCTGCCTCTTCCCATGCATAACGTTTGAAAGCTTCTGCTACTTCAGGATATCCTTCACGGTCAGCCTGACGACTCATAGCCAAATACATGCCGACTTCTGTACATTCACCATTGAAATGAGCGTTCAAGTCCTTAATCATTTCCTCATCACAACCCTTTGCTACGCCAATAACATGTTCTGCAACAAAAGAAATCTGTTCATCTACCATTTCTTTGAATTTTGAACTTGGTGCTCCGCACATAGGACATTTTTCAGGAGCTGCATCACCTTCGTGGATATAACCACATACTGTACAAATAAACTTTTTCATAATCTTTTTATTTTAATTGTTAGTTAATAATATTCTTTTTATTCTTTAGACACTTCTTGCATACGCCTCTGTAATACTGATGAACTTCCTTTACCAGATTACCGTCAATAACTTCCGATCCCAATAAATTCATTTCACCTTTATAAGGAAGGTCGTATACTTTACCACATTCCGTGCACAGAAAATGTGCATGCAAACTGGTATCGGCATCAAAACAAATATTTTTATCATCAATTGTCAACATCAACGCTGCACCTTGGCACACAAACAACTTCAAGGTATTATATACCGTAGTCTTGGATAATGTAGGCAATTGAGGAGACAAAGCCGAATGAATTTCATCTACATTTGGATGAGTGTGATGTTCCATCAAATATTCCATAATCTTAATCCTTTGCATGGAAGGTTTGATGGAATGTTCTTCTAAATTTAAAATCACTTCATTTATGTCCATAATTCATATTTGTAATCATTACAACTTTGTTTCAATTGCAAATATATAGACTATTTTTTAGATACCAAAGGTTTTAAGAACTTTTTTCATATTTATTTTTTACCTTTGCAATGAATAACCATCTGAATAAAAGAAGATATGAACTTTGGATACGTAAAAGTAGCTGCTGCAATCCCTTCGGTAAAAGTTGCCGACTGTGATTTCAATACAAAAAGAACTATTGAATTGTTGGAGGATGCGGAAAAACAAGGTGTGGAAATCATTATATTCCCTGAACTGGGAATTACAGGATATTCATGCGCAGACCTTTTTGCACAAAACGTTCTGCTTGAAGAAGCAAAAGCCGGATTAAGAAAGATTGCGGAATGGAGCAAAAGCAAGAATATCATTGCCATTGTGGGACTTCCCCTTCAGATAAACGGTATTCTATATAATACTGCTGCAGTAATCAACGACGGAGCAGTCAAAGGCATTGTACCCAAAACTTATCTTCCCAACTATAAAGAATTCTATGAGATGCGCTGGTTCTCCAACGGAAGTACCTTGAATCAGTTCATCAGCCTCTATGCTGATGCGGCTGCTTTCCCAGTCACTTCCCGACAGATATTCCAAACGGAAAACTATTCGTTTGGAATAGAAATATGCGAGGATGTGTGGGCAACCATTCCTCCAAGCAGCTTCCTGGCTTTGAATGGCGCAGAGATTCTGTTCAATATGTCGGCCGACAATGAATGCATCAGCAAGCATAATTATGTCAAATCTCTAGTAAGCCAGCAATCTGCCAGATGCCTGTCCGGATATGTATTTTCTTCCTGCGGATTCGGTGAGTCCACTACGGACATTGTGTTTACAGGAAACGGAATGATCTACGAAAATGGAACATTGCTGTCCGAAAGTGAAAGATTTTCTTTTAAACCTCAATTGATCATCAGCGAAATAGATGTTGATTTTTTAAGAATGGAACGCCGGGTAAATACTACCTATGGTACAAGTGCCAACCAATATAAAGATGATCATCTGACCATTACTTGCATCAATCAGAAAAAAGGCTCTCAAACAGAACTTAACCGAGAGATTAATGCCTTACCATTTGTACCGTCAGGAAACAGACTTGACGAACGGTGCGAAGAAATATTTTCCATCCAGACAGCCGGTCTGGCCAAACGCATCGTGCACACTCACAGCAAGACTGCAGTCATCGGTATTTCGGGTGGATTGGATTCTACACTGGCTTTGCTTGTTTGTGTGAAGACCTTCGACAAACTGGGAATGGACCGGAAAGGCATCATCGGTGTAACCATGCCCGGATTTGGAACAACGGACCGCACCTATCACAACGCAGTGCAACTGATCCGGTCCCTAGGTATTACATTACGGGAAATAAGCATAAAGGAGTCCTGCATCCAGCACTTCAAAGATATCGGGCATGATATGGAAAAAAAGGATGTTACCTATGAAAACGGACAGGCACGAGAACGTACCCAGATACTGATGGATCTTGCCAACCAACTGAACGGTATGGTCATAGGCACAGGTGACTTGTCAGAACTGGCTTTGGGATGGGCCACTTACAACGGTGACCACATGTCAATGTACGGAGTAAATTCCAGCATACCCAAAACGCTCGTAAAGCATCTGGTAAACTGGGTCGCTATCAACGAGGTTGACGAGAGTTCCAAAACCACCCTTCTGGATATTATCGACACCCCAATCAGTCCTGAGCTGATACCGGCAGACAAGGAAGGAAAAATAACTCAAAAAACGGAAGATCTCGTCGGGCCTTATGAATTACATGACTTCTTTCTATACAATTTTATGCGAAACGGTTTTTCGCCAGCCAAGATTTACTATCTTGCAAATATTGCATTCAAAGACAGATATAGCAAAGATATCATCAAAAAATGGCTATGCACATTTATTCGAAGATTCTTTTCCCAACAGTTCAAAAGAAGTTGTCTTCCCGACGGTCCGAAGGTGGGCAGTGTTTCCATATCCCCACGCGGTGACTGGCGCATGCCTAGTGATGCCTGTGCCGATGTCTGGCTCAAAGAAGCGGAAAACCTTTAGTCGCGCTTCAAATATTTCGTAATTTGATATCGCCCTCGTTTCTGAGTGGAATGGGCATATTGAATGATATGAAGGGGACAACCATGCACACATGCCATACAATGAATGCACTTGTCTTGCCATTTGGGACCGGCATCCTCTAGCCTTACATTTCCAACAGGACATGATTTTACACAAGTGCCGCAAAGGATGCAGTCTCCTTCAACATGGAACCCATGCGAACGGACAACAAATTTTGCAAACAAAGGCTGGACCACGTAGGTCTTTAACCAAGGGAAACCACCTTCGCGGACAGACTCTTCTTTACTTTTGCGAAGTATCTTTTCAGCTATGGACGGAAGAACCCATTCACGAGCCTTCTTTATTTTAGATAGAGCCAATTCATCACTATCCAGATTAAACATAGGTATATAAGTGTTTGGCATGATGACAGTCCACGCAGCATCCCATCGAAAATGCTTGTATAAACGCTGCATGGCCTTTCCTGCATCATCTCCACATGTAGCTACAACATATTTATAGCCGATATTATTGGGTAGTCTTTCTATGAATTTGACTACCGGACGAGGTGCGTACCAAGAATGAATCGGGAAAACCACACCCAATCTTTCATCATCTATTTTCAAAGTTTCGGGTGAAATGCCTTCACGTATATACATAGTCATATCCAGAGCCTTGTCATGCGTCTGCATAGCCAATTGTTCAGCTACCCAACGAGAATTTCCGTTTCCGCTAAAATATAAAATCATCTATTCTTCCCTTTCATTAAAGCTTAATTTGTATCAGTATCCGTTATCCCCTGCAAGACTACCAAAGCGCCCCCCACACTATCCACATCAGCCACTACCAGACTGCGTTTTCCAGCCTGTTCACGCAACTTGCATTGTTTGGGGTATTTGCTCATATAGGAAATGACTTTTCCGAAAGCCTGACTTTGATAGTACATACTTTCCAAATTACTGACAAAGAACAAACTCATATGCCCGGATTTTAAGAAAATTCGCTCTATACCGAGGTGCTTGCCCAAACGTCTCAATGGAACAACTTTAAGAAGTTCTTCTCCCTCGGGAGGAACCTGACCGAAGCGGTCCTCAAGCCGAAGCCTGAAATCGGCCACTTCCTTATCCGACTGCAACCCGTCAAGTTCCCGATACAGCAACATACGTTCACTGCTGCTCGGAATATAATCGGCAGGGAACAACAATTCCAGATCACTTTCCAAAGAACATTCCGTTACAAAATCACTTCCGTCAATTCCAACGGCCTCCGGTTTGGATTCCTCAGCATACAAATCAGAAAATTCATCATTCTTGAGTTCCGTCACAGCCTCTGCCAAAATCTTCTGATAGGTTTCATAACCCAAATCTGCAATAAAGCCGCTCTGCTCTGCACCCAGCAGATTTCCAGCGCCACGGATATCCAAATCCTGCATGGCTATATGAATGCCACTACCCAAATCACTAAAGTTCTCAATAGCCTGTAATCTGCGACGTGCTTCCTGTGTGAGCGAAGAGAGAGGCGGTGCCATCAAATAGCAGAAAGCTTTCTTGTTGCTGCGTCCTACCCTGCCCCGAAGCTGGTGAAGATCGCTCAATCCGAAATTCTGCGCCTGATTGACAATAATTGTATTGGCATTGGGTATGTCTATTCCATTTTCTATAATGGAAGTGGCTATCATTACATCATAGTCATCATTGATAAAGCCGAAAATGACATCTTCAAGCTTTTCGGGATCCATTTGCCCATGCCCCACGCACACTCGTGCATCAGGAACCAACCGTTCAACCATCGCTTGAATCTCGTTCAGATTCTGTATGCGGTTGTTCACAATGAAGACCTGACCGTTGCGGCTCATTTCGAAATTGATTGCCTCGGTAATAATGTCTTCATTGAACGTGTGAACCTCCGTCTGAACCGGATATCGGTTGGGCGGCGGTGTCTGAATGACCGAAAAGTCACGGGCACCCATCAAGGAAAACTGCAGCGTTCTGGGAATCGGAGTGGCCGTCATTGTCAAAGTATCGATATTGACCTTCAACTGACGTAATTTTTCTTTTACAGATACTCCGAATTTTTGTTCCTCATCGATAACAAGCAATCCCAAATCCTTGAACTTTACATCTTTTCCAATCAAACGGTGAGTACCCACCACAATATTGACACTTCCGTCGGACAATCCTTTCAAAACCTGTTTCACATCGGCCGGCTTCCTTGCACGACTCAAATATTCCACTTTTACAGGGAAATCTTTCAAGCGTTCGCTGAATGTCTTATAGTGCTGGAAAGCAAGTACGGTTGTAGGAACCAGAACTGCTACCTGCTTGTTGTCAGAAGCTGCCTTAAAGGCTGCACGGACTGCTATTTCCGTTTTTCCAAAGCCTACGTCCCCGCAAATCAACCTGTCCATCGGACGATCCTTTTCCATATCAGCCTTCACTTCCTGAGTAGCTTTCAGCTGATCGGGAGTATCTTCATAAATGAAACTAGCCTCCAGTTCATGCTGCATGAAGGAATCCGGACTGAAACAGAATCCTTTTTCCTCTTTTCTGCGAGAATATAACTTGATAAGGTCACGGGCAATATCCTTGATGCGACTCTTAGCCCGGTCTTTCATCTTTTCCCAAGCACCGGTTCCCAACTTACTCAAACGGGGAGGCTCTCCTTCCTTTCCCTTGTATTTTGATATCTTATGGAGCGAATGAATGGAGACAAAGACTACATCTTCGTTCTGATAAACCAACTTGATGACTTCCTGTGTGGAATTCCCGTTGGGAATACGTACCAATCCTGCAAACCTCCCTACACCATGATCTATGTGTACCACAAAATCTCCAGGCTGGAACTCATTGATTTCCTTCAATGAAAGCGCCACCTTCCCACTTCGAGCCTTATCACTCTTTATGCTATATTTGTGAAAGCGGTCGAAAATCTGATGATCGGTAAAACAGCATATTTTCAGATTGGCATCGCTGAACCCTTCATGAAGAGTCTTCTCCACAGGAACAAAAGTAAGATTGTCGCCCCTTTCCTCAAATATATCATGCAAACGATCTGTTTGCTTTTTGCTGTCAGAAAGTATATAAATGGTATATCCCTGATCCAGATAATCATGGAAGGAACTGCTGACCAAATCAAAATTCTTATGGAATATGGGCTGTAAGGCACAATTAAACGACAATTTCGCCTGCGGAGTTCCAGTCGGTTTACTGCCAAACTCAATCCGCCGATAGTTTAGAGCCGACAGCGTAAAAGTCCCTCCATCCATCAACGGAGGCAAGTATAGCTTGTCAGCCTGCTCCTGTTCCTGTGCGGCAATGGCCTGTGACGTAAAAGTTTCTTTGGAAACGGCATCGATTCTTTCCTGTACGTACAAAAAATCCTTCATCATCAGCAACGTACTCTTATCCAGAAAATCCATCAATGAAACGGACCCCGAAGAAATCTGCACCATTTCCGGGACAATGGCAATCTGCTGTTTCTTTTCCTTTGAAAGTTGGGACTCCACTTCGAAGGAACGAATACTATCTACCTCATCGCCGAAGAAATCCACACGAAACGGATATTCAAAAGAAAAAGAAAAAATATCCAATATGCTGCCTCGCATGGCAAACTGCCCGGGTTCATACACATAATCCACCTGCTGGAAACCATTTTTGGCAAGCCGTTCGCTCAATTTATCCATATTGATTGTATCCCCCACTGCTATACGGATTGTCTTTTCGGAAAGAAGTTTCGGGGGAATCACCTTCTCGGCCAAAGCATCCGGATAGGTCACCACACACATTGGTTCCTGCGCTCTCTGCAAAGAGCTCAACACTTCCGTGCGGAGAATCTCATTGGCTGCATCCTTCTGACCATACTTGATAGCTCTGCGATAGGAAGAAGGAAAAAACAAGACTCTCTGATCGCCAAGAATCTGAGTAAGGTCATGATAAAAATATCCGGCTTCCTCCATATCGTCCAGAATCACGAGGACAGGGCTGTTGGATACTCTCAGTATGCACGATAAATATAGGGCTGAAGAAGAGGCACATAACCCCTCCAGGAAAATCGTCCTCATCGAGGAATTTTCCAACACCTGTGCCAATGCCTTCACATTAGGATGACCGGCATAAAGGTTTTGCAATTGCAATATCTCCATAATAATCTTATAGACTGCAAAATTAATCAATTTATTTCTATGAAAAATGCAATTCTATCACTTAATTGTTTACTTTTGCATAAGATTAATGTGTACACCTATTATGAAAGAAGCAGACAGTCTTATCATTATCCCGACCTATAATGAGAAAGAGAATATTGAGAATATTATCCGTACAGTCTTTAATCTGGAAAAAGAATTCCATATTTTAGTGATTGAAGACAATTCTCCAGACGGTACCGCAAGCATTGTAAAAAGGCTGCAGGACGAGTTTCCGGAACGGTTGTTCATGATTGAACGGAAAGGGAAACTAGGTTTGGGGACAGCCTATATCACAGGCTTCAAATGGGCAATCGAGCACAAATATGATTACATATTTGAGATGGATGCGGACTTTTCGCACAACCCGAATGACTTGCCCAGGCTCTATGAGGCTTGTGCGGTGGAAGGTTATGACATGTCCATCGGTTCCCGTTATGCCACAGGTGTCAACGTAGTAAACTGGCCCATGGGGAGAGTCCTCATGTCCTATTTTGCCTCGAAATACGTCAAGATTGTAACCGGATTGCCAATCCACGATACCACTGCAGGATTCGTGTGCTACAAAAGACAGGTTCTGGAAGCCATAAGACTTGATGCCATCCGTTTTAAGGGATATGCATTCCAGATAGAGATGAAATTTACCGCATTCAAATGCGGTTTCAAGATAAAAGAAGTTTCTGTAATCTTTGTCAATCGACAAAAGGGTACTTCCAAAATGAATACCAGTATTTTTGGAGAAGCTGTTTTCGGAGTCATCCAACTCAAATGGGACAGCTTTTTCAAACATTACAATAAAATTATCAAAAAATGAAGAAAACTCTCATCAGGAATGCCACTATTGTCAATGAAGGAAAATGTTTCACCGGCAGCCTTCTCATTGAAGATGACAGGATAGCAGACATTGTTGATGGGGTTCAGAATTTTGAAGTTCCATGCGATGAGACCATTGATGCTACAGGATGTCTGTTGCTTCCCGGCGTCATAGATACTCACGTCCATTTCAGGGATCCGGGTCTGACCCACAAAGCTGACATGGAAAGCGAAAGTTTGGCTGCCGCTGCCGGAGGAGTGACCTCCTACTTCGACATGCCCAACACCGTTCCCCAAACCACCACGTTGGAAGCACTTGACAACAAGATGAAAGAGGCGGAACAAAAAAGCCACGTGAATTATTCCTTCTATTTCGGTGCAACCAATACCAATCATATACTTTTCCCCGAACTGGATAAACGAAAAGTATGCGGCATCAAGCTGTTCATGGGTGCAAGCACAGGAAACATGCTGGTTGACAGAAGGGATTCGCTCATGGAGATATTCTCGAACGCTCCTCTAATCATCACAGCTCACTGTGAAGATACAAACCTCATCAACGAAAATGCCCGGCACTTCAAGGAACTATATGGAGAAGATCCCGATATTGCCTTCCATCCGCTCATCCGCAGTGAAGAAGCCTGCATAAAGTCCTCTTCTCTGGCCATTGAACTGGCGAGGGAAACAGGAGCACGTCTGCACATTGCCCACATCAGTACGGCAAAGGAAGTCGACATGCTGGACAAAGGGCCTCTATCCGGAAAAAGAATAACGGCTGAAGCATGCGTTCCGCATCTTTACTTCACCGACCAGGATTATTCTTCACTGGGAACCCGTATCAAGTGCAATCCGTCCATAAAGACCCTGCACGACAGGAAGACCCTGCGTGAAGCACTGACAGACGGACGGATAGATACCATTGCAACGGATCATGCCCCGCACTTGCTGAAAGAGAAGGAAGGAGGATGCCTGAAAGCAGCCTCGGGAATGCCGATGGTTCAGTTTTCATTGGTTGCAATGCTGGAATTGTCAGACCAAGGTATTCTCTCCAAAGAAGTAATGGTAGAGAAAATGTGCCACGCTCCTGCTGAACTTTTCCAGATTGAAAAACGAGGATTCCTGCGCAAAGGCTACAAAGCCGATATAGTATTGGTGAAACGATGCAATAACCCTTGGCTTGTTACGACAGACATCATTGCAAGCAAATGCAAGTGGAGTCCTATGGAAGGACATGCATTTCATTGGAAAGTGGAACGCACTTTCGTAAATGGAAAGTCCGCGTACAATGCGAATCAAGCCAATCCCTTTGACTGTAGCGTTCAGGGAGATTTACTAACATTTAACCGATAACGAAGTATGAATGCCCGAAAAATCACCTATCCCATTCATGAAGTAAGCCCATACATCAATTGGGTATATTTTTTTCATGCTTTCGGATTTCAGCCTCGTTTCGCACAGATAGCCAATATCCACGGGTGTGACGTCTGCCGTGCATCATGGTTGGCAAACTTTCCTTCGGAGGAGATAAACAAAGCTGCAGAAGCCATGCAGTTGTTCAAGGAAGCCAACAAGATGATAGACTTGCTGGACAGGGATTACAAGACATACGGTCTGTTCCAACTATTCCCCGCCTATTCCGAGGGAGATGACATAGTGACTGACTGCGGAAGAATCCCTCTTCTCAGGCAACAACACATAAAAAAAGAAGGCGACCCTTATTTGTGCCTCAGTGACTTCATCAGTCCCGATAAGAATGGAAAAGACCCTGTGAACAATACTCTGGGCATTTTTGCCACCACGGTTGACGACGAAATGGAGCATCTGTATGAAAAAGATCCGTACAAACACATGCTGACGCAAATCCTTGCCGACAGACTGGCTGAAGCCACTGCCGAGAAACTTCACGAAGAAGTGCGGACAACATTCTGGGGCTATGCACCCGATGAAAAACTGCCTATGGAAGAACTTCTTTTGGAACATTACCAAGGCATACGGCCCGCCGTGGGCTATCCTTCATTGCCCGATCAATCCGTAAATTTCATTCTGGATTCCATGATTGGCTATGACAACATCGGAATCAGACTGACAGAAAACGGAGCCATGTTACCTCACGCCAGTGTGAGCGGATTGATGCTGGCACACCCTGCAAGCACATACTTCAGCATAGGAACCATTGATAAAGACCAACTCGAGAATTATGCGAAAAGAAGAGGCAAAGACATAGGAGAGATAAAGAAATATTTAGCGGCAAACATTAAATAACAATACAAATCATGATACAACGAGTTTTTTTACTGCTGTTTTTATTACTGGTATTGCCAGATTGGTACATATATGCGCAGTACATAAAGAAACTGACAAAGAATATATGGCTTAGAATCTTATATTGGATGCCTTCTCTCGTTCTGTTCATTCTTTTGTGCATGATGCTCAACGGCAACAACTTCACACCGGAACGAGTACACCTCACGGGATATTACATGATTGCCTATCTGGTTCTGATTGTTCCCAAAGGAATATTCTGTCTGATATCGCTGTTGTTCAAACTTCTGCATTTTGTCTGGAAAGGTGCCGACAAAGCAGGATGGATAGCCGGATGTCTGGGTGCAGCCATCTTTCTCGGCATACTCGTTTACGGAACATGGCAAGGAACGACACACTTTCAAGTGAAGCAAGTTACGTTCACATCCAGTGAAATACCACCGGAATTCGACGGATACAGAATCGCACAGTTTTCCGACTTGCACATCGGGACTTTTGCAGAGCGGAAAGATATCGTAGAAGAAATTGTGAGACTCATCAACGCACAGCATGCTGATTTGATTGTTTTTACCGGCGACCTGATAAACAATTTATCCACCGAACTCAATGGATACCAACCCATACTGAGCCAACTGAAAGCAAAAGACGGAGTATATTCCGTTCTGGGCAACCACGATTACAGCCCTTATTACAGATGGAAAAGCAAACGTGACCAACAGAACAACCTGATTGACTTGAAGAAACGGGAAGCCAGCTTCGGATGGAAACTTCTGAACAACGATCATGCCTTACTCCATAAGAAAGATACATGCATTGCTTTGGTAGGCGTGGAAAACGACGGACTTCCTCCATTCCCCGAAAAGGGAGATCTTTTTCTGGCTACCCAAAACACGGAAGGACTTTTCAAGGTTCTCCTGAGCCATGACCCTACACACTGGAGAAGGAAGGTACTTCCCACAACAGATATTCAACTGATGCTTGCCGGACATACTCATGGCATGCAATTCAAACTGGGAGATTTCTCTCCGGCATCTTTTGTCTATAAAGAATGGGGCGGATTATATATGAAGGGGAAACGGGGACTGTACGTCAACGTCGGCCTGGGACAAGTCATGATACCGTTTCGTTTTGGAGCCTGGCCGGAAATTACGGTTATTACTTTAAGAAGAAAATGAACATCTACATATGAGAAGAATACTATACAGCATTTATCAAATTGTGATTGCCGGTCCCATTTTCTTAATACTGACAATTCTTACGGCTGTCACCACCATCACAGGAAGCATATTCAATTCAAAAATATGGGGCTACTATCCCGGAAAAATCTGGTCCATGCTGACTTGTTATCTTGCTCTTCTACCCGTAAAAGTATATGGAAGAGAACATATAAGGAAAGATACTTCATACGTCTTCGTAGCCAACCATCAAGGAGCTTTTGATATCTTTCTGATATATGGTTTTCTTGGTCACAACTTCAAATGGATGATGAAACAAGGTCTGCGCAGAATTCCTTTCGTAGGCAAAGCCTGCGCCTCGGCAGGACATATCTATGTGGATAAATCAAGCCCGAAAAAGATTCAGGAAACCATAGAAGAAGCTTGTCATGTGCTGAAGGACGGTATGTCACTCGTGGTATTTCCGGAAGGGGCACGCACTTTTACGGGAACCATGAACCGATTCAAGAAAGGTGCTTATTTTCTTGCCGACGAACTTCAGCTTCCAGTTGTTCCACTCACCATCGAAGGGTCTTTTGACGTTCTTCCCCGTACAGGAAAAATGCTGAAAAGACATGCATTGAAACTCACCATACACGAACCTATCTACCCCACTTGTCAAGGTGCAGAAAATATTAAGGAACTGATTGCAAAATCCTATGAAGTGATAAACGAAGACCTTCCCGAAGAATACCGGTCTCACTCCGTCATGTAAGTAGGCGCGCCACTGATGGCAATGGGCGATTGCTGTTGCTGAGGTGACTGTGATGCATTAGGATTGGCGAACTCATCTGCAGGGGCAGTCTGTTGCTGCTGTTGCATTCTTCTGAGATTTTCCTGAGCCGCTGTCATATAATCCTTCACGTAAGGATTGTCACGGAAAGTAGCAGGTGCCTTGCTCATGATTTCATCAATCTGCGGAGTCAGGATAGGATAAGGATATCCGCTGCTCAGCATCATGAAAACTCCTGCAGCCAGCACATTATCGAAATTGGAAGTAATAAAATCCGTCTCCATACGCTCGGCCTCGCTGTTCAGCTTTTTGGCTTCCAGCATGATACTTTGCTGAATTTCGTCGGGATCCTTTCCATCCATAATCATCTGGCTCTCCTTATGGGAAAGTTCTTCAGCTTGAGCATCTATCTGATTTTTCTTTTCTATGAAAGAATATAGCTTTTCGTTGAGAGGGGTACCGGATACTTTTTGTTCCGCCATGTCAATATTTACTTTGATCGTTCCCTTTTCAATAACAATCGGCATAATGCTTTGATCGCCGATGAATAAATTGCCCATTATGGTAGAATCCGCTTTGCCGGTCATTGTGAATTTTCCGTGAACCACCTCACCGGAATCTATTTTCACCAATTCATTATCCTTTATAATCTTGATAAATGCCATTTTACCATCTAGAGAAGTCACCGAAGAGATGCCTTCAATCTTATATTTTCTTGTACAAGAGGATAATACCAATAAAGTCAACACCAAATAAAGTAACCTGTTCATTGTCTGTTTTCTTAAAGTGAACACAAAAATACAATCAAAATTGATAGTTAAAAAAGTTTTTATCAATATTTAATGCTTATCTGTTTCTTTTAGTGTTCGTTTAAAGAGGAATATTTCGTACTTTTGTTGCATTATTATTCATCTAAATAAATATTACGAATGGGAAAAACAAAATTTTACATGGCCTTGCTCATCAGCATCATCTTCGGAACTGCTTATGCAGACGAAGGTATGTGGCTTTTGCAGCTGATGAAAGAACAGCATTTGGCCGATCAAATGAAGAAGCAAGGCCTACTTTTAAGCGAAGATGATATCTACAGTCCCAATCAGGTTTCCCTGAAAGATGCTGTAGGCATATTCGGAGGCGGATGCACCGGTGAAATCGTTTCATCGGAAGGATTGATATTGACTAACCACCATTGCGGTTTCGATGCCATACAGAAACACAGTTCGGTGGAACATGACTACCTGACAAACGGTTTCTGGGCAATGAACCGAGGAGAAGAACTTCCGACGGATGGACTGACATTTACATTCATTGCAAGGATAGTTGATATTACAGCCATTGTGAATGACAGCATCAAAGCCGGGAAAGTGAGTGAAGCTGATGCTTTGGGATTCGATTTCCTGACAAGAATAGCCAATCAGGAATGGAAAAAAAGCGACCTCTATAAGAAAAAGGGTATCCAGGTACAAGCACTGCCCTTTTATGCAGGCAACAAATACTACCTTTTCTATAAGAAAATTTATTCGGATATCCGCATGGTTGCCGCCCCTCCGCAGAGCATCGGCAAATTTGGCGGTGAAACGGACAACTGGATGTGGCCCCGCCACACGGGTGATTTCTCCATGTTTCGCGTCTATGCCGACAAGAATGGAGAACCGGCTGATTACAACAAAAACAACGTTCCCTTGAAATGCAAGAAGCATCTTGCCATCTCCTTGAAAGGTATCGAGGACGGAGATTTCGCCATGGTCATGGGGTTCCCCGGAAGAACATACCGGTTCCTGACTCAGAGTGAAGTAAAATTGCGGATGGACGATGAAAACACTCCCCGCATCAGAGTTCGCGAAGCGCGCCAGAACGTGCTTTGGAAAGAGATGATAAAGAGCGACAAGATACGCATCCAGTACGCCTCGAAATATGCCCGTAGCGCCAATTACTGGAAAAATGCCATCGGCATGAACAAGGCTATCATCGACAATCATGTGCTCGAAGAAAAAGCCGCACAAGAGGACCGGTTTGCAAAATTCGCCAAAGAGAAGAACAACGAAGCCTATGAAAAGGTTGTTCCTCAAATCGATGCCATCATCGAGGAATTTGCAAAAGATGATTATTTGATGGTTGCAACCAATGAAACTTTCAACGGAATTGAATTCGGCTCCTTCTTCCAGACTATGGATAAAATAAAAAAAGCCATCGAAACCAAGGACAAGGGAGGATTGGAAGCTGCAAAGAAAGAACTTCTGGATGATTACGAACAAATCTTCAACAAGGACTATGACCATCAGGTGGACAAGAAAGTAGCCAAAGCCCTGCTCCCGCTTTTTGCAGAAATGAGTACGGAACGTCCTGCCTTCTATGAAACCATCGAACAGAAATACAAAGGCAATTATGATGCTTTCATTGATGACATGTACGACAATTCCATCATGAGCAGCAAGGAAAATCTGGATAATTTTCTGAAGAAACCTACCATAAAGGCCATCGACAATGATATGGCAACTCTCTACAGCCGTACCAAGGTGAAATTCATGCAGGATGTACTCAAGAAAGGCAATGCCTCCATGGACAAGCTACAACTGCTTCACAAGACGTACGTACGCGGTCTTTGCGAAATGTATGCCCCGACTCCCAAATCACCGGATGCCAACTTCACCATCCGCCTCACATACGGCAACGTGAAGTCTTATGACCCTAAGGACGGCGTGCACTACAACTACTACACAACTCTTTGCGGTGTAATGGAAAAGGAAGATCCCTCGAATCCGGAATTCGTGGTACCGGCGAAGTTGAAAGAACTTTATCAGAAGAAAGATTACGGACGCTATGCCATGAAGAACGGCGAGCTCCCCGTCTGCTTCCTCACTACCAATGACATCACGGGCGGAAACAGCGGAAGCCCTGTCATGAACGCCAACGGCGAACTGATTGGTGCTGCCTTTGATGGTAACTGGGAATCTTTAAGCGGCGACATCAACTTCGAAAATGACAAGCAGCGTTGTATTGTGGTAGATGCCCGTTATGTTCTCTTCCTGATTGATAAGCTGGGCAATTGTCCGCACCTCATCAAGGAGATGACTTTGGCGGAATAATGAGTATAAAAAACAAGCCTTTTCAATATGAAAGGCTTGTTTTTTTATTTTCAACTTCAACTTTTCTTTGTTAATTCAGATGGAAAAATCTACTCCTGGAAAATTTCTCTAAAAGCATTCCAACCATTCTAACTTTTTGATTTATCTTATTACTAATCAATAGAATATAAGTTAGAATGCTACTGATTTACATTCTAACTTTCCCCGAGCATTCTAACTACATTCTAACTTTTCATCAAGCCACTACTCAACGGATTTATTTTCAGCACATTATTATATTAAAAAGTCATCTGGTGCGTAGCAGATAATCATCCGCCTACCACCAAACAATTGTCTGCTATGCACCAGATGATTGTACGGCCATGACCAAACAACTTTTCTCTGATTTAATTTGTACACTTTTGTCGGTTAGATCAAGAAGGTCATTTATTATTGTACACTTAGCAAGGGAAAGGATGTTTATGCACTGGTCTTTGAGATGATTCAAAAAAAAGGCGTTTCATAATGAAACGCCTTTTTTCATAGTATCGTATAATCGATTAATAATTCTTTGTACAAAGACTGTTGTAATCGGTTTCAGACTTAGGTATTTCCCAAACCCAACCTTCTGTACCGGCAGCCTTCTCTGTGAATGAACAGAATGTAATGATGAAGTTGGACCCTCTCTTGATAGGTTCGTTCAAACGTTTCAAATCAAAGAAACGGAAACCTTCACCCCATAATTCAACACGACGGCTGTTCATAATCTCAGTAACCAAAGCATCCCCTGTATTTCCTTTGGAAACATAAGAAGGATCACGTGTTACCTGGAATTTGGTAAATACAGTCTGTGCATCTGCAGCCTTACCTGCACGAGCCAAAGCTTCAGCTTCAGTCAGATACAATTCTGCCAAACGCATGAATGCAACATCGCCGACAGCATCAGCTGTGGAACGAGCAGTAAACTTACGGTTTTGATAAATATTCTTTGCATAATTCGTTGCAGGTACTGCGGCTTTACCCGTCGGATCCCACCAAGCACGACGTAAGTCTGTAGTAGACATCGTGTTGTAGGTTTCAGCATTGATACACTTTACACCTTGGCGGACTGCAGACGAATTGAAATTCCAAGACATGTATGCATAGAAAGAATAGAAATAGACTGTCTGATCATTTGCGGTAACCGCTGCATACAAAGCTTCTTTAGTATCCGTTGTGATATTGGAAAACCCGCAATTCAACTGAGTGCCTGTCATCAATTTATATCCGTTGGCCTCTGCTATCGTAATAGCTTTTGCAGCATATTGAGCAGCATTCGTATAATCCTGCATAGCCAACGCCACACGTGCCTTCAAGCCCCATGCCACCATATCGCTATAGTGAGTAACACCCGGTTTCTGGCCATCCAGAAGCGTGCAAGCCTCAGTCAAATCAGCATTGATTTTGGAATATACCTCTTCTACAGAACTACGAGCCAATTCACCTCCTGCTGAAGATACCCGATAAGGCACTCCGTCCTGTGTATTGCTTCCACCAGCTGCATAACGTTTGGCATAAGTCTGAACCAATTGGAAATGAGCCCATGCTCTGAAGCATAAAGCTTCACCTTTTACCAGATTATAAAGATTGGCATCATTGTTTGTAACTTTCTCCAAACCTTCAAGAATCTTATTTGCATTCAAAATCCATTGATAATAAAGCCTCCAGACATTTGAATTATATCCACTTTGGTTATTCATATTTGCAGTCCAACCCAAGTAAGCAGCTTGCATCCATGTATTAGTTTTCCAATTGATATCATCCGCTTCAACATCCATACACATATTAATACCAGGAGCGCCTCCCAAGCATTGGTAGGTGGATTCCTGAGATACCATTTCTCTATGGATACCGTTGATTGCCAAATATAAATTGTTCAAAGATGTATTAATGGTATTTTCAGATATAGAACTTGAAGGTACAGTATCCATATAATCATCTTTACAAGAAGTAATTGCTACCGAGCCTATAACGACTGCCCCAATAGCTAAATATTTAGTATATTTCATATTTTCCTTATTTTTAGAATGAAACATTTAAACCTATAGTAAAATTACGAGTAGGCATATATTCGTTATAAGTAATACCCGAATAGTTTGACATTGGGTTCAAGCCCTGACGTTTTTTCAACATGAACAGGTTTTCTGCTGTCAAGTTCAAACGAGCGCTCTTCAACATCACCTTGGCAAGAAGATCTTTCGGGAACTCATAGCCTAAGTTGATTGAACGAAGATTCAAATAGTTTGAACTGATCAAGAAACGAGTTGAAGTTGCACTGACGTTTGTGGTATGAGTAGAGTTATTATCCAAACGAGGAACATCGGTCTTTTCACCTTCTTTTTGCCATGCCTTCAATACATCTGTACTCATAGCATAACCAAAGTTGGCCATATCCATCAAACTGCTGTAGTTGGTATCAAGAACTTTACCACCTAACTGATAAGAGAATGTAGCAGATAAATCAAATGCCTTGTAACCTACTTTCACATTAAAACCGCCATACATGGTAGGAATAGACTTTCCACTGAAATCATATTTTGCATAAGCATAAGAATTTGTCAGAGTCTTGCCGTCAATCTCCACTATTGAATTTTGAACTGCTGTAGTCATATTACCGGCTGCTTCATTATACTTCTCAGAATCGAAAACGTACAATCCGTCTCCGTTGGCAGGATTCACTCCATACCACTGACGCAACCAGAACTGATAAATGGATTTGCCTTCCATCCATTTCTTTGTTCCACTTACATAACCATTTTCTTTCATGTTCTCCGGCAAGTTGACAATCTTATTTTTAATGAAAGTGGCATTCGCACCTATAGAAGCTCTCCAGTCTTTCTGTTTAATCAGATCATAGTTCAACTCTATTTCAACACCCTTATTGCTTACTTTACCAATATTCTGCACGATTGAAGAAACACCTGATGAAATAGGCTGTGATACATCAAAAAGCAAATCCTTAGAATCCTTCTTGAAGAATTCAATACTTCCGGAAAGTCTGTTGAACAAACTGAATTCAAGGGCAATGTCTGTTGATACCTGAGTTTCCCATTTCAAATTGGAATTAGCGATCGTCTTGAAATAAGCTCCGGCTTCTGTGCTACTGTTATATCCCAATCCATACAATGTCTGATAAGGATAATAGCTGTCATACCCATCAGAATCAAGAATGGCATCATTACCTGTTTCACCATAGGAAGCACGCAACTTTAAGTTGTTAACCCATTCGTATTGCTTCATGAAATTCTCTTCACTAATTCTCCAGCTTGCACCGAAAGACCAGAAATCACCCCAACGGTTATCTTTAGAGAAACGTGAAGAACCGTCATGACGATAAGATACAGATGCGTAATACTTGCCTAAATAATCATAGTTGATACGTCCAAAATAACCCTCTTTTCTGTAATTGTCAGTATATGAATTCAATTCACTGATTGTTACAAAATTACCGAACTCATACAAACCGGACACTGTTTCCTGAGTCTTCATACCATAAAGATATTCATATTTGTATCTGAAGTTCTCATGACCAAGCAATGCGTCAAATGTATGATTCCCTACCTTTTTGGTATATGTAAGCAATTCATTCAAAGTCTGAGTTGTACCACGGGTAGAAGTCTGATTCAAACGGCCCGGACCGGCAGTACCATCACCAACCAATGGGTTTTCGTACACTTTACCGCGATAATCGGTATTCTCATAAGAATAGTTCATTGTCAGGTTTAAACCTTCCAACGGAGTAATCGTCATATAAGTATGGGCATTTTGAGAATTACGATTCAACTCACGGTTGTTCATCAAAGTTTCAGCAATAGCATCACGTCCGTTATTGGCAAGACGGGTACCCAGATAGTCATATACATACTGGCTGGGATCAGTTGTCGGCTTGTCATTTGCATCCAAATAAGCACCGGTAGACAAATCATGCTTGTGAACCGGATAAATAGGTGCCATTACACGCACGTAACGAGTCAAGTTGCTATATGATGATGAATTAGCCGAACTTGAAGTAGAATAATTGGAAATTGTACGGGTTAATCCTAAATTCAAACCGGTTTTGAACCAAGTGGTAGGATAAATGTTATAGTTCAAACGGCCTGTGTAGCGTTCGAAATCTGTTCTCAACATATAACCGTCATCTTTCAAATATCCAACAGAAGCGTAAGTATCACTTTTTTCTGTCTTTGTATTATAACTCAAGTTATATTCCTGACGGAAGCTTGTCTTATAGGCAGCTTTTTCCCAATCAAGGTCATCTCCCCATTTCAAAGAATTTGCGCTTGCATTCAGCGTACCGTCTGTACCAACGATGTCTGTATCGGCTACACCCGTAAAAGGATTGTATTTCAATGTAGAACCGATATTCTGGGATGCCAATGTTGCAGCCTGATCACCGCTGTATTTTCCACTGGAAACATATGCATTCTTCAACATTTGCCACTGCAAAGGATAATATTGCCAAACATTTACCCGGGCATAATCGGCGTAAGCTCTCTTTGACCAACCTTGGTTGATGGTCAAATTAACACCAGTTCCATTATTACCTTTACCTTTTTTGGTAGTAATCAAGATGACTCCGTTTCCTGCACTTGATCCATACAAAGAAGTAGAGGCAGCATCCTTCAAAATAGTCATTGATTCGATATCAGCCGGATTAATATCGGATATACTTCCGTTATATACCGTTCCATCCACAACATACAGAGGTGCGTTGGAAGCATTGACTGAACCAAAACCACGAATACGTACCGCTGCTGATTCACCAGGCTGGCCACCGGCTGCAGTAACTTGAACTCCTGAAGCATTTCCTTCAAGAGCTGCAGTTGCATTGGAGATAACTCGTTTTTCAAGAGTCTGTGCACCCACTGTAGATGCGGCTCCCGTAAATGATGATTTTTTCTGTGTACCATAAGCTACCACAATCACATCATCCAAAGTTTGCGCATCCGGTTCCAACACAACTTTCAAAGGTGACTTGATAGCCAATTCTTGGGTTTTCATTCCTATATAAGAAATAACCAAAGTTTTGGCAGAACTGGGAATATTGGGTAACTCAAACCTTCCATCGATATCGGTAACCGTACCAACAGTAGTTCCCTTTACCAATACTGATGCACCCACTACAGGCTCATTGTCTTCAGCAGAGATAACAGTACCTGTCACTCTTTTCTGAGCCATCGCCAAACCTATTCCGATAAAAAGGAAAGACAATAACAGCATTAAACTTTTTTTCATAACTCTCTCTTTTTTTTTGTTAAATAATTCGGTTTCTTTTATTTAATGTTTTTAAAAAATATTCTCGTGCAATTAAAACATTAGCATAAAACGTCTGTAAATATAAATTGTTTTGAGATAAAATACAAAAAATTCCCATTTTTTGTTTTGTTTTTTTTATATTTCTTATAAAAATCCGCAATTGAAATGGATTAAACAAATTATACTATATTAAGCCTTAGATATATAAATTAGAACAAATCATTAATGTTTAAAACAAATATAGTTGATAAGACAACAAATAGTCCAATATTTATACAAAAAAACGGAAATTTGTAAGAGAGGCCTTTTTAAAATCAAAAAGAGCCGCGCCAAGTATAAATATCTTGACGCAGCCCAATAGGAAAGAGAGAGAGAGAATTTTAAAGCAACTTTTTGTTTAATAAATTGCCTATTTGGTTTAATACTTAGTCTTCAGGCCATCCTGTATAGCGATAACCTTCAACTTTATATGTTTTCCCGGGGAAATTAGTCCTTGTAAATGTGAAACTGATTTTATCACATACAGTTCCCGATGGAGCTTTCGCCCCCTTAAGAACTATAGAGCCACTCGTTACGGAGAAAGTTTCAGTTGATGTTGCCACATTGCCCGATAGATTCTGTGTCTGTCCGGAAAAAGTCAAAGCAGCCACATCACAATCCAATTTGCCGTTTATGCCGAATGCATCTTTGGCCGCCTGATTGTAATTACCTATTCTCAGCCATATTTTGTTGTTCACATCATCGACCGTATTCGAAATATAGCAAAACAGTCCTGATTTAACAACTGCACCGGTCGCATCCGTAACGGTCACCTTGTACTGACCGTCCAGAGGCCAGGTTTTGGTATATGCTATCTCATAATTGTTGTCTTCCGAGTTGCAGGAAGCCATAAACACTGTCAGAAGTGTCAAAAGTATATATTTAATTGATTTCATATTTTTATCATTTTAAATGTTATTCTCCGCTTATTTTTTTGCTGCTACCTGCCACCATAGAGGCTCGTTGATTGCTTTCACAAAACTTTTAGCATTTGAGTTGTAAAGAGTTGCATCTGTTGGAAGAGGCAGTCTTCGAGGAGTTTCTCTTTCTGACAAAGTATTTGAACCTGGGTCTACCAATGTTCCCAAGACATATCCGGAAGTCAATGTCCTCTGATTGTAGACATCACTTACTCTAACGGTTATTCCTCCGGCCAATTCGGGAATACCCGTACGGCAACGGTCAAACCATCCGTCCATGGAATTGGCGCCCGCATACGACAGCCATTTCTGAATCATGATATTTTTCAAAGCATTCTTTGCATCAAATGCATAATTACCTGCAAGCAGTTCCGTCGCATTGGAATCCATTGAATAACGTTTGAAAGCAGCTTTCACTCCTTTTTCATAATACGTCTTTGCGTTTGTCATATCCCCTAGTCTTGCATAGGCTTCTGCTATCATAAACTCACATTCTGCTGCATTCATTAAATAAACGGGATCACTGTATGCCTGCTTTACACGAGAGGATGAAGTCAAAGGAATAACTGAAGTTTCAGGTTTGGTTCCACAAGGAATACCTTCATATTTCTGCGCGTCTGTAGTTGCATTTTTTGGAGCATCAGCAATCACTTCATACAAAGCCTGGCAACGATGATCGCCATTGGCAAGAAAATACTCCAACATAGTATGACAAGCACGCATATTTTCTGTCGTGTTCAGCTGACGGATATTAAACTCATATAACGGATTCCCTTTATTTGTTGCATCTTCAAACGAATTAATCTTCAAGTCATCTTCCAACAGACCTCCTCCGGAAAGAAGAGAAGCTATTTGGGATTTGTTCGCTTCAAAATTTCTCAAATACATTTTCAGCTTAAGACTCTTTGCAAAAGCCAGCCATTTGGTAAGATCTCCGCTACAAAACAAATCAACCTTCGACATCGGATTTGCCACAACAGCTGCGGTAGCATCACCTGACTTGGCAATTGCTTCGTCCAGCATTTTTATGATTCCCGGGTAAACAACTGTCTTACTGTCATCGAACGTCGGATTTGGATACTGATCGGACTGTAAAGCCTGAGAGAATGGGATATCACCGTATAAATCTGTCAACATGTGGAAATTATATGCCATCAGGATTTTTCCAACCATCCAATAGTTCCAAGCCTTCTTCGCTTCGGACATATCTATCAAAGTCTTATTATCTTGCAGAGTATTGGAATAAGCATTACGCCAAACACTGCGGGTATAACCATCTGTATCAAGAATTGTATAATTACATAACGTATTATATTGGTTAGTCGTATTTCCCTGAGTAGCAAACTGTATCCACATATTGCCCGTTAAAGTTCCTTGTATGCCGAACTGCGCAATAGTTGTTGCACAAACAGAAGGCAGTAAGGTAGACATCGTTGCACTTGTGGGATAATTGGTATTGTCATTCACATCCAAATAATCTCCACAAGAAGTTAGCGAAACACTTCCTAGGAAGGTTGCCAACACACCTATAAATATATATCTTATTTTCATCATTGTATCGTTTTGGTTTATATGTTATCAAAATACCACTTTCACGTTGACACCGAAGTTACGTGTAGAACTTGTTCCTGTGGTTTCTCCAAATTCGGACAACAAATCATTACCCAAATTGGTTGTTTCCGGATCGATATAGTTATTCTTTCTAGGAGTAAAGAGCAATAGATTGCGCCCTACAATGCCAAGTGTTGCATTCTGAATGAATCCTATATGCGATAATATGGATTGCGGGAAATTATAATACAAAGCCAATTCACGCAATTTGAAGTAGCTTTTCGAAACAAGAAATGCATCTCTGATTAACGGATTGTAAGAATAATTTCCTTGTGCATAGTTCATTTGACTAGACTTCACCATGATGTTGTTTTCCACGAAAGATCCATCAGAGAGTGTCTTTACAGAATGTGGATAAATGAAAGAATAACGTTCATTGAAGAGAGTCTCCGTAGAGTTTCCGTCAAAATGAGTGATATAAGATGTATTGGAAACCATTACTCCGCCAAATCTCCAATCAGCAGCTGCAGAAAAAGTGAAATTCTTATATTTCAAGGTTGTATTGAAACCCATCAGGAATTTGGCTTCTGAAGTTCCTTTACTGGATGATGTGCTCGCTGCCTGCAAGAATCCATTGTTATTAACAATACTATAGCCATAATACGGACTGTTCTTATCAGTTACGGTTTTAACATCCGGTGTATAGAATTGTCCTATAGCCTTTCCAATCTCCAACACATATTGAACTCCACGCCAGTTTGTATAGGTATAAGAAGTCAACCCTTCCCATAATTCCTTGACTTTACTTCTGTTCATGGTGTAAGTGATACCCACATTCCAATCCCAGTCTTTTGTACGTACAGGTGTTACTCCAACAGCTAACTCAATACCTTTGTTTTGAATTTTACCTACATTCTTTGTTTGGAACATATAGCCGGTTTCCGGGCCCAAGTTTGCAGATATAATCTGATCTTTGGTATTCTTGTTATAATAAGCAAAGTCAATGGACAAACGATTTTTAAAGAAGTTGCCGCTTACTCCGAATTCATATTCGGTAGTCATTTCAGGACGCAAGTCTGTAGAAGGCTTGGTCGTATTTTCAGTAAGTCCGGATACCCCGTTCAATGGAAGGTTTGTATAATTGTATGTCTGATATGCCTGACCAACCGGATTGTACCATCCCACTGTTTTGAATACATCGGCATCACTACCGGTTTGTCCCACTGCAGCGCGCACTTTAAGAAAATCAATATTGTTTTCTTTGAGTGAAGGAAGTAACTCAGTGACAATCATGGATATATTTGCACCGCCATAGAAATAGCTGTTCTTTCCCTTCGGCAAAGTGGAAGACCAGTCATTACGAGCAGAAAGATTCAGAAACAGATAATTCTTGAATCCCAGTTCAGCCTGTCCGAAAGCACCGATCAGTCTGCGTTTTGAGTTGTATTGGTCGGAAATAGCCGATGAAGTGGTATTCTTCAAATTATACCAACCCGGTATATCAAGACCTTCCACATAACCACCGGTATATTGGTATGTACGCTGATTAAGGTTCCATCCGGCAGTAGCATTCAAAGAAAAGTCTTCTCCTAACTTATAATCTCCGTTCAACAAAGCCGTTGCATCTATTTCTCCACGATTATAAGCATATCTGGAATATTTTCCTTTTTCAGGTGCTTTACCTCCTTCGAAAGCATAAGTTCCAGGAACTATATTTTCCTTGGCTTCCATATTTTCCTGTCTGGAGTTGGAAAAATCCCCTCCTACGCGTACCGTAGCTTTCAGTCCCTTCATTATATCATATGAACCTTCCATTTTACCATATACTCGGTCATCTTGATAAGTGTAATAATAATTATCAAGCATCCAATAGGGATTATTGGCATACCATGTATAATAATTTGCAAAATTATAACGCTCGTCATTATAATCCTTCATTTGTTTAAACCCTACATCGACACCGTGCTGCAAAAGTTCCTGATACATTTGTTCCGGTCTGCGAATGTCTTTACGGACATAATTCATAGACATATCAAACGAGAACTTGTCTATTTTAGCATATCCTCTTAACGAGAAAGTATTACGTGAATATTTATCGGTATTGTTGGGCATAATTCCGTTTGACTTCAAGTTACCGTAAGAAGCCACGATTCCAAGTTTCTCAGTACCATAACGCAAAGTAAGGTTATTGTTCATTTCCAAACCTGTTTGATAGAAGTCACGCAAGTTATGCTTCACGTATGAATAGGGCTTGGTCATTGCCTCTCCGGTACTCAAATATTTCCCGTCGGCTCCCCACTCATGAATAGTGCCGTCCAAACGCGAACCCCATGAACCGTTTTCATGACGATCCCATGATCCCCATCCTTGTCCATAAAGATTTTGTGTCTGCATGACACGCAGCACATTCGAAGCAAAGAAAGAACCGTCATAAGTAACGGAAAGCTTTTCTACTCCGGCTTTCTTTGTAGTAATCATGATAACGCCGTTTGATGCCCGAGAGCCGTAGAGTGCGGTTGCAGAAGCACCTTTCAACACCGTGACAGATTCCACATCCTCAGAGTTAATGTCATTGGCAGCATTTCCAAAGTCGGCATCATTGTTACCGCTACGCGAATTGTTGATAGGCACACCATCCACAATATAAAGCGGCGCATTGCTGTTGAGTGATGAAATACCGCGAATCAAGACTTTTTGGGAAGAACCGGCATCACCTGCAGCAGTAATCTGCACACCGGCAACTTTACCGGACAATCCCCCCATCACAGAGCCGGATTTCGCCAAGTCCAGGTTTTCGGCTTTCACGGTTGTTGCAGCATAGCCCAAAGTCTTTTCACTTCTCTTCATACCCATGGCTGTAACCACAATTTCATCCAGGACCTTCGTGTCCGGATCCAAGATAATCTTTAAATTGGATTGAATACCGACTTCTTTCGTCTTCATACCAATGTAAGAAATAACTAGAGTTTTTGCCGATTCAGGAACATTCGGCAAGACAAATTTACCATCCATATCTGTAATGGTTCCCACTGTTGTTCCTTTCGCTAATACAGAAGCACCGACAATTGGTTGCTTGTCCTCTGAAGAAGTGACTGTTCCCGTCACCTTCACTTGAGCTAAGGATAAACTGATTCCTATAAAAAGGAAAATCAGTAATAGCATAGATCTCTTTTTCATAAATTCTCTCTATAAATTATATAATAATTGAAACAAAAAAAGCATAAATTAGATATCCCCTATGAGATTTCTTGCAAAAGTAATGATTGTTTGCAAATAATGAAATATTTTGTATATTATTTTCTAACAAAATTATCTAAACATTAATTTAATAATAGTTTTTAAGCAAAAGTACAATTTTTGTTATAAATATTAACTCTATGAAACTTATTTCAATTAAATTAAATTTGTTAATTTAATTGGCTCTCAAACACGATACGGATGAGTAGAAATATCCTTCCGGCAACTCCTGTCCCGGATAGCTTAACACTAAAACTTTATGATTATTTTGAAATGGAACGATAAAAAAATCATTCCTCTTTCTTCAACTCATGCTCTATTCTAAAAGTGGAGTACAATTGCAGAATAGCAGCAATCGTGAGACAGATGACCCATTCGTTGTGGCGGCAATAAATCCAATGGTAGGTATTGGTTATCATGAGCACACCCGTAAGTATGAAAAGAAGAGAAGCAAAAATCTGTTGGCGGCGCAAACGGCGGATAATCAGATTGGGTCCTTGATAGCCGTTTTTTATCTGAATGCCTCCGAAGAGTAAAGCACCTACTATATATATATAGGTAGAGACTACGGGTTCAAATATATAGGCTGCAGCTCCTAAAAGGACGAATACTCCTCCCAAATTCATCAGGTATGTCTCTATTTTTGTCATATTCGGAAATCTTATTTTTGAGTACTGAGATCATCGAGGGTACCGTCTTCCTTTTCAAAGATGAAGACATCCTCATTTTCCTTTTTCATAAAATAGCGTTCACGGGCAACTTTCTCAATGGCCTCCGGATTCGTAGCCAACTGCTTCAGTTTCGTCTGATTGTCATTGAACATTCTCTGGTATTTATCGATTTCATCATTCAGCACGCTGATGGTATGCTTGTGTTCAAAACGATGAAACAAACTGTTCTCGCCTACAAAGCCGATGATTCCGACAAACAGCAATACCGTAATCCAGTATTTATGTCGTCTTGCAAACAGAATGATTGTGTTCAACTTACCCATTTTAGCCAATAATTATAATGATGCAAAGATATAAATATTTTAAAACGTTCCACTGAAAAAATAAACTTTTTATTGTAACTTTGCAAAAATGAGTAATCACATTCTATAATATATGGAGAACTTTATCGTTTCGGCACGAAAATACCGTCCGTCCACTTTCGACTCTGTCATTGGGCAAAGAGCCTTGACCACCACATTGAAAAATGCGATTGCCACAGGCAAACTGGCTCAGGCTTATTTGTTCTGCGGACCGCGTGGAGTAGGAAAGACTACATGCGCACGTATTTTTGCTAAGACAATCAATTGTACAAACATCACTCCTGACGGAGAGGCTTGCAACGAATGCGAAAGCTGCAAGGCCTTCAACGAACAGAGGTCATACAATATTCATGAACTGGATGCCGCGTCCAACAACTCGGTGGAAGACATAAGAAGTCTCATAGAACAGGTTCGCATCCCGCCTCAGATTGGCAGATACAAGGTATATATCATCGATGAGGTCCACATGCTTTCATCTTCGGCTTTCAATGCATTTCTGAAGACGCTGGAAGAACCGCCGGCACATGCTATTTTCATTCTGGCAACCACAGAAAAACATAAGATATTGCCAACCATCCTATCCCGATGCCAAATCTATGATTTCAACAGGATAGGTGTCAACGATATTATCGAGCATCTTCAATATGTTGCGCAAAAGGAAGGTATTGAAGCAGAACCGGAAGCTTTGAATGTGATTGCCCAAAAGGCAGACGGTGGCATGCGTGATGCTTTGTCCATATTTGATCAGGTAGTAAGTTTCACCGGTGGAAAAATCCATTATCAGGATGTCATTGCCAACTTGAACGTACTGGATTATGAATATTACTTCAAGCTGACGGATGATTTCCTCGGCAACAGAGTTTCGGATTGCCTACTCACATTCAATGATATTCTGAATAAAGGTTTTGATGGCAGCCATTTCATTACAGGACTAGCCTCGCATTTCAGAGACCTGCTAGTTTCGAAAGATAAAGCTACAGCCTCACTTCTGGAAACGGCAGCAAGCGTGAAAGTACGTTACGCAGAGCAGGCGGGTAAATGCAGTGCAAAATTTTTGTTCCGTGCCATGAAGCTTTGCAATGATTGTGATTTGAATTACAGAGTAAGCAAAAACAAGCGCTTGCTGGTAGAGCTTACATTGATACAGCTTGCCCAAATCACACTCGAAGATGAGGAGGGGCCTGCGGGGCGTAGCCCTAAAAATAAGATATCCCCCATTTTCCAAAAGGAACAATCCCAGGCACAGCCTGCTGTTCAGCCGGCTTCGCAACCTACAATTCAAACTGCACAAGCCCAACCTCAACAACCCGTTCCTTCTGTCCAGACAGTGCCAGGCACTCCAGGGGCAAATGCCCAGACTCCCGTTCAAGAGCCTGAGCGAGTATCCCCTATGGTAAAAAAACCGGTGCACCTGTCAATCAAGGCATTAAAAGGAGACTTAAACAAAATCGAAGCAGAAGAACAGCCACAGGATCAACTACCGCTGTCTGCTACCGAAGCCAAGATTGAGAACCGCCCGTTCTCGGAACAAGACATCAATCTGCGATGGACAGAATTCGCTCTCCTATTGCCTAAAAAAGACACAGCGATGGCAGGAAACATGAAAAACATGAATCCCAAAATGCTGGATGCCACTACGTTCGAAATCGTTGTGGATAATTCCATGGCCGAAAAAGACATGCTGGACATCAAGCCTCAAATAGAGAATCACTTGCGCAAAAAGCTACATAATGACCTCATCACCATGCAAGTGCGCATCAGCGAACAAGGTGAAATGATCAAGGCTTACAGCAAGACAGATCAATGGCAGCTTATACAACAAAAGAATGCCTCGCTTCAGAAGTTGAAAGATCTTTTGGATTTGGAATTATCCTAAGTCGTGATTTGTCAGGCGATAATCCGCCAGCTTCTCATATTTAGTTCCCGGACGGCCATAATTGGCATACGGATAAATGCTGATTCCCCCACGTGGAGTAAACAATCCGGTCACCTCAATATATTTGGGATTCATGAGCTTGATTAAATCTTTCATGATAATATTCACACAGTCTTCATGAAAATCGCCATGGTTGCGAAAACTGAACAGATACAATTTCAGGCTTTTGCTTTCTACCATCTTCACATCGGGCAGATAACTGATGCGGATTTCAGCGAAGTCCGGCTGCCCCGTAATAGGGCACAAACTGGTAAATTCCGGACAGTTGAAGCGAACCCAATAATCATTGTCGGGATGTTTGTTCACAAAAGTTTCCAGCACCTCCGGTGCATAATCCTGCTTGTATTCAGTTTTCTTGCCCAGCAGCTGCAAATGATCGTTTTCTCTTTCACTCATGATTATCTGTTGTTTTCTTTCCACGTTAAATATTTTTCCAAGCCCTCTTTACGCAATTTGCAGGCAGGACAATGCCCGCAGCCGTCGCCCTTCACTCCATTGTAGCATGTGAGCGTTTCGTTACGTACCAAATCGAGAACCCCTAATTCATCGGCAAGTTTCCATGTTTCGGCTTTGTCAACCCACATCAAAGGGGTATGTAGTACAAATTGCTCGTCCATGGCCAGATTGAGAGTCACATTCAATGATTTGATAAAAGCATCCCTGCAATCGGGATAACCGCTGAAATCCGTTTGCGATACACCGGTCACAATATGATTGATTCCTTGCTCGCGCGCATAGACGGCGGCAATACTCAAGAAAAACAAGTTACGTCCCGGCACAAAGGTGTTCGGGAAAGTTCCTTCCGGCTTTGTCTCATCCATAATCATCGATGTGTCTGTCAGAGAATTCCGTCCCAAATGACCTATGAAAGAAACATCCATCACTTCATGCTTCACTCCTGCCCGGGCCGCTATCTCGCGGGCACAGTCTATTTCCTTCAGATGCTTCTGTCCGTAGATAAAACTCAGTGCCGTGACATTCTTGAATTGTTTCTTTGCCCAGAACAGGCACGTGGTGGAATCTTGTCCGCCGCTGAAAACAACCAAAGCAGTATCCTTATTCATCATCATAGTTCCTTTACCTTTAATACATTATAAGAAATATTTTCATCATATACATCGGTCCCATCCGTCTTCTTGATGTATTGAACCACACGAATGGTGACAGGCAATGCCACGATTTCATATAAGGTTTTGGCAACTACCTGAATGAGCATCAGCTTTAGCATTTCCTCAAAAGGAATCATCCCTCCGAAAGCCATCGGGAAAAATATAAGTGAGTCAGCACTCTCACCGAACAAAGTACTCATGACGGCGCGCAAGGAGAAATTACGTCCCTGACTTGCCAGCTTCATCTTGCTCATGACATACGCATTCAGAAAGGAACCTACCAGGAAAGCAGCCAGACTGGCACATGCTATTCTTGGAGCCATTCCGAACACGAAACGGAAAGCCCCCTCACCCGTCCAGTATTCAGGAGACGGAAGCAACAAAACGATTTGTGAAAAACCGATGACCAGGAAATTCATGAGAAAACCCAGCCAGATAATCAGACGAGCCTTTTTGTAGCCCCAGATCTCGGCAATGCAATCATTGATAATGTAGGAAATCGGGAAAACGACAAAGCCTCCGGTAAGAGAGATGGGGCCAATTTCAACGATTTTGGTTTCCAACAAATTGGAAGCCACCAAACACACACAAAAAAGTATCCCTAATATCATAAAGGATACTGTAACAGTATTATTCTTCATTATTCTTGTTTTTTACGAGGTTACCAAGCACTCGAGTTAATAATTGCGGCAAAGATAGTAAGAAAATTTGAAAACGAACGCAAAAAGAGATTTTATCGTTCTTTATTCATGACATTAAAAGTCATAATTGATACCCAGTCCGAAAACCTTGTTAGTACGGCTGAACACGTCCTTTCCGCTAATGCCTGTGGAATTGTAGTTCGCAGTGTTGCGTTCATAATCTGAATAATCGGTAAAGAAGTAAGCAACGTTGATTGCCAGATGTGAATTCAGATTGACTTTCGCTCCAAAGCCCAAAGAGTAGGAACTGCAATAAAAGCTCATGTCCTTTTGGAATTGGTCGGTCACACCGTAATTTGTTTTTTGGAAACCCGTACTCACCGTCAGACGATCCAGGACATCCCATTCCGTTCCTGCCATATATTCCATGGTATTATGCGAAAGATATTTCTGCTTGTCATTGGCCATACCGGCATCCTTGTCGAAATAGTAAGTGACTCCTCCCATCACTCTCCATTTGGGTGTAAGTTCATATTGTGCACCTCCTGAAAGAATGGCAGGAAGATCATTGGGCGTATTCACACCGTGGTCATAATCGGCAACTCCCGTAGTATTGATTCGTGTATTGTTTTCGATGTTAAGTTTGGTGGGAAATTCATATCTTGCACCCAGATTCAAACGATCCAGACGATAATCCACTCCTACGATAGCCGTCAAGCCCCAGCCCTTTTGAGAACAATCCAACTCGATGCCGTTTTCAAGTCTTGAAGCACCTGCCTCTAATGTTTTGGCAACAGTCAGCAGTCTTGCTTTGGTTGCTGCATCGGTCACATAGGCAGAAGCTGCAGTTGCAGCTGTAGATACTGTCTTCATATAGTTGGAAAGACTTGATTCACTATCATCAGCAAAAGAGACGTTCATGTTTCGAAGGTATCCTTCATACTTGTTGCTGATATAATTCATCCGGGCACCTAAATAGACTGACAATCCTTCCTTACTATTCTCTTCCTGACCTGTAACCCGATACGTCACACCGCCTTGAAGTCCGAAGACGTACTGGCGCCCTCTCATATAAGTATTCAGAGAATATCCGGTAGTTCCGGGAACGGCCATTCCCATCTTGCTCAACTGACCCGCCATAGCATTTGCCGCATAATTGGCATAAGCCACAGTGCTCTCGAAAGAAGGCAAACCTTCATTGAAGGTAGCTTTTCCACCTCCTCCGGTAATGCCGAAATTAACGGAATAGGTCCAGTTGCCGGTACGATATGCTGCTTGAAAAGAAGGCATGGCCGGCACAGCCGCCTCACCTTTATAATATTTCATGCCGTTTGCATCGCCAGGGTTGGTGGTATTCAGTTTGAATAAAGAATACGTACTGTGGATGTCACGGGTTTGATAAACATTCTGAATATTAAGCGACAGATGCAGCCCTTCGCTCAACCAGGAAAGGCCGGCAGGATTGCTGTAGGCTCCGTCAATCTCCATGGTGGCATTGCGCGCAAAATTTCTGTTGAAAGCTATATTCTGATTGGTATTAGTTAGGATACCACCTGCAAAAGTTAGATTTGAAACTAACATAAGCAGTCCGACAAAAATGCTTTTTCTTCTCATTTTTTATTCTATTTTTCCTGTTAAGGCTGGCAAAAGTACACAATAATTGTTATATAACATAATATCTCAATAAAAAAGATTCAGAAGAAATAGTTAACCTCACAACCTAAATAAACTAAAGACACTCATAATAAGACAGAAAAGCCCGATTATAATTGCATAACTTTTTTATATTTCAGGAAAATGCTAAAAAAGGAAAAGGAAAAGAGTGTAATTGGACGATTTTTTGTAATTTTGCACACTCAAAATAAAATATAAGGAAATAAACAAACAAATAACGATATGTTCGATAATTTAAGCGAAAGGCTGGAACGCTCTTTTAAGATACTTAAAGGAGAAGGAAAAATAACAGAAATCAACGTTGCCGAAACATTGAAGGATGTTCGCAAAGCTCTGCTTGATGCCGATGTCAACTATAAAGTTGCCAAGAATTTTACGGATACCGTAAAGGAAAAGGCTATGGGCCAGAATGTACTGAGCTCCATCAAGCCTAGCCAACTGATGGTGAAGATAGTTCATGACGAGCTCAGCCACCTGATGGGTGGAGAAGCTTCCGAAGTGAATCTTCAGGGAAAGCCTTCTGTCATTTTAATGTCGGGTTTGCAAGGTTCCGGTAAGACCACCTTCAGCAGCAAGCTTGCTTTCATGCTAAAGAGCAAGAAGAACAAGCACCCGTTATTGGTAGCCGGTGACGTTTACCGCCCCGCAGCTGTTGACCAGCTGAAAGTCTTGGGCGAACAAATACAGGTTCCGGTATATAGCGAACCGGAAAGCAAGAACCCTGTAGAAATTGCGTTGAACGCCATTCGTGAAGCAAAAGCCAAAAATTACGATGTCATCATCATAGATACCGCCGGTCGTCTGGCTGTCGATGAAATGATGATGAATGAAATCGAGAACATCAAGAAAGCCGTCAACCCGGACGAAATTCTGTTCGTTGTAGATGCCATGACTGGTCAGGATGCCGTGAACACGGCAAAAGAATTCAATGACCGTCTGGATTTCAACGGAGTGGTTCTCACCAAGCTCGACGGCGATACCCGCGGCGGTGCCGCACTTTCCATCCGCACGGTGGTAAACAAGCCTATCAAGTTCATCGGAACAGGCGAAAAGATGGAAGCCATCGATGTCTTCTACCCCGAACGTATGGCCGACCGTATCCTCGGCATGGGTGATGTGGTTACCCTTGTGGAGCGTGCTCAGGAACAATATAATGAAGAAGAAGCCAAGAAACTCCAGAGGAAGATTCAAAAGAACCAGTTCGATTTCAACGACTTCCTCGCACAGATCAACCAAATAAAGAAGATGGGTAATCTGAAAGATCTGGCCAGCATGATTCCGGGAGTCGGCAAAGCCATCAAGGATATCGATATAGACGACAATGCTTTCAAGAGCATTGAAGCCATCATCCATTCCATGACTCCGAAGGAACGCACCAATCCGGAAATTCTGAACGGATCCCGCCGCAACCGCATAGCACGAGGAAGCGGAACGGATATCCAGCAGGTGAACCGCTTGCTGAAACAGTTCGACCAGACCCGCAAGATGATGAAGATGGTCACCGGAAACAAGATGGCGGGCATGATGAACAACATGAAGAAGATGAAGGAAATGAATAAAGAGTCATAAACAAACATCAAAAAAAACATATTGATATTATGCAAATCATAGACGGCAAAGCCATTTCAGAGCAACTCAAGCAGGAAATTGCAGCAGAAGTAGCCCAAATAACAGCCGATGGCGGCAAACGCCCTCATCTCGCAGCTATTCTGGTGGGTCACGACGGAGGCAGTGAAACTTACGTAGCAGCCAAAGTCAAGGCATGCGAAACCTGCGGATTCAAATCGACCCTCATCCGCTACGAAGCAGATGTCACGGAAGAAGAACTCCTCGGCAAGGTAGATGAACTCAATAAGGACGCAGACATTGACGGATTCATTGTGCAATTACCCCTCCCAAAGCATATCGACGAGCAGAAAGTCATCGAAGCCATAGACTACAGAAAAGACGTGGACGGTTTCCACCCCATCAATGTGGGCCGCCTTTCCATCGGTCTTCCCTGTTTCGTATCGGCCACTCCCAACGGAATCATGGAATTGCTGAAACGTTATCACATCGAGACTAGCGGAAAGAAATGCGTAGTACTTGGAAGAAGTAACATTGTAGGCAAACCGGTAGCTTCTCTGATGGTTCAGAAAACATATCCGGGAGATGCCACAGTCACCATCTGCCACAGCCATTCCAAGGATCTGGTAAAAGAATGTCAGGAAGCCGATATCATCATTGCTGCCATCGGACAACCCAACTTTGTAAAAGCCGATATGGTGAAAGAAGGAGCGGTCATCGTTGATGTAGGCACCACGCGGGTTTCGGATGCAAGCAAGAAATCGGGATTCAAACTCACAGGTGACGTGAAATTCGATGAAGTCTCTCCGAAATGTTCCTTCATCACTCCGGTACCGGGAGGAGTTGGCCCCATGACGATTGCTTCCTTGATGCAGAATACCCTTCTTGCAAGCAAAAAAGTACTGTATAAATAACTTTTCGATAAAAATTAGCGGCAAAGCTTTGCAGATTTCAAGAAATATCGTATCTTTGCATCGCTTTTCGAGAAAAGCTATAAATGGTGGCTATAGTTCAGTTGGTTAGAGCGTCAGATTGTGGTTCTGAATGTCAAGGGTTCGAGTCCCTTTAGCCACCCCAAAGAAACCTGTAAGTCGAAAGATTTACAGGTTTTTTGTTTTCCCCTCATCCCCGGTTTCTTCCATTACAAAAAGTTTGCCTTGTGTACCCTACACCAGAAAACGCTGAATATCAATCTTTACTGGTGTAGGGATGAGATTATGCAAACCGGAAGTAAAGGCTGAACCGGATAAGGTTCCATCTAGGAGCCTGACTTGATAAATCCTTCAATATTTAGTTCACGATTCGTAGAAAATCATCCTCAAAGGCGGGAAAAAGCTTACATAGATGCCTAAGAAAGTATCGTACCACTGACGTGGTACGCACGAGTCACGGACGTGGTACGTGCGTACCACACAGGTGAGACGCACGTACCACGGTCGTGAGACGACAGATTTTATAAGGAAATGGGGATGTTTTTACCTGAAAAAGGGATAAAAAGTGACTATAATTTGTCGGATAACAATAGTTTTTTATACTCGCTAGGAGTCATACCTTTCAGCTTAACAAAGGCACGGGAAAAATAGGAGGCATTGGTAAAGCCAACGCGGTACATGACTTCTGCTACAGTGAAATTGCCGTGACTGAGCAGATAAGCCGCCCGCTCAATGCGCAGATGGCGGATATATTCCACGGTAGTCATTCCCGTGAGTTGCTTCAGTTTGCGATAGAGCTGTTTCTGCGGAACGTTACATGATTCAGCAAGCATTGAGGGCGAAAAATCGAGATCCTCCATCCGCACTTCTATAGTCTGTGTCACAGTACTCAGAAAATTGTCATCCATTGACGGATGTTCTATCGACTGATCCTGTGTCTTGACTGTCTGCACTAGTTCCTGCTGAAGTTCCATTTCCTTGCGCTTTGCTGTTTCCAGCATCACCTCACGCTGTTCGCGCTCCAGCAAAATGGTTTTGCGCTGAATGAAAAAGAGAATGATGGTCACAATAAGAGCTATAAACAGCACAGCATAGAGAATAAGCATAGGAATAGTGGCAAACCAGAGACGTGGAATGGAAATATCATAAGTAGTGACAAGTTCCTTGTGGTCTTTGGGTGATATTTCAAAAGTATAGGTACCAGGCGAGAGATGGGTGTAACGAATACTATGCTCCCCCCGTGAAGTTGTGTGCCATTCATCTTCAAGTCCTTTCAGTCGATATGTATAAAGAGTCTGCTTTTCCGGATTATAATCAAAATCGGAGAAATTCAACAATACGCCATCTTGTCCCCAGGGCTCTGAACAGGTAATATAAACTTTGCGGGAGAGCAAAGCCTGACTTTTCTGTTCTGGATAATGAAATCCGAAACGGTCATTGCCTCCTATCCATAGCAAACCTGTATTAGCATCCTTGTACCAGTTTACATCCGAAATGGTCACAACGTTTCTTTTTCCTTTGGTTTTGCATTTGGATAAAGATTCTCTTCCCTTGGGTGTGAGACTTGGGGTGAGGTTCTTAAAAGTCCTCCCGTCAAGGAGATATACATTATCGGATGTGAGCACGACGAGCTGATCTTCCTGACCGTAGATGTCGTAAATCCAATTATATCTGTCTTCCTTGATAAGATGGCGGGTAAACTGCCTTGTCCTCTCATCATAGACCATCATGCCCCCATCACCGCCGGCGAAAAGTCTCCCGTTCTTGTCTTCATAGATGCAACGGATGTGATTATGAGGCAACGGATAGCGTGCATCACCCATTTTATACCAACGATAGGTTTCATCAGACTTGCCGAGATTTTCCACACATATCAGCCCGCTCGATCCTCCAAGCCATGTTCGCCGATGTCTGTCGATGAGAATTTGCTCAATTAAGCATCCTTCGTGACGCCCCGTGATGTCGGTGAGATAATGCCAGCTGACGACTGAATGCTTCTGTATCATGGACACTCCATTATCGGTACCAATCCATATATTGCCATCTCTGTCTCTAAAAATACTCCAGATTACATTGCCGGCCAGGGAGTTGTCGGGGCGGAACGCATCGTGTTGAACTTTGGTCATTACATCACCCGAAGTGAAGTAAAGTCCGTTGTCTGTACCAATCAAAAGGCGATTTCCGTCGGCAAGGATTGTCTTCACCACGGGCATCGGTTTAATCTTCAGAACCTTCTGATTTTGACAATCCATCGTTGACAAGGTAGAACCTGTTCCGACAAAGAACACACCCGGCAAAGTCTTAATGGCCGCGACGCCACTGATATAACTCATGAGGGCAACCTTTACAAAGTCCTTTCCATTGTAAACATATAGGCTTGATGCCGTGCCCACAAAAATCTTGCTTCCTAAATGACTAACAGAGAAAATATTACGGATGTTACTCAAACGCTTCCCCTTTACATATAATCCCCTATCGGTACCAATCCAACCATCGATGATAGTCTTCACATCATGCCCGGCAAACAGACGATATGGCGAGAATTTATCCTCTTTTATTCTGAATACTTCCATGCCATGCTCACATCCAATAAGAATAGAGTCACCTTGAACAGCCATACAGTTAATCCTACCAAGTCCTCTTATGCTCGCCAAATTCACTTTGGACATCGAACGCCCATGTTGGTGTATTTCATATCCATCGTAGGAACAGAGCCCATCATTCGTTCCCAGCCATATCATTCCTCGGGCATCCTGTGCAATGGCATAAATGGTCATTCCCTGTGTCACACCTCCAATGTTATTCATCCTTAAGGGCGCAGTTTTCTGGGCCACAATAGACATTGCAGTGCTCAGAATGAAGAGTATTGAAAAAATACGTCTTGACATGGGATTCCAATTTTATGCCACAAAATTACCTAATCCTCTGAATTTGCCAAATATATTCTCGATTTTGTCGCAATTTGTCCTTTTTGTGTCAGAAAGAAACAATAATACATAAAGAAGAAAAAAAGAAAACGCCTTAATTTTGTAACAGAAGAATCATTTAAACACATGATTGAATGAGCGAAACCAATGACCAGCGACAATATAATTCCGCAAAATAAATTACATAATCAAATAATAAACTAACATGAAAAAAGTTATCTTCCTATTATGCCTCGCCATGGCTATCACTATCTCTGCACAAGCAGGTGTCGTAAGGACCAAGACCATAGACAGTGGCGGTAATGGACCATACAAAGCCATCGCCGTCGAAGAGTCATCCATGACCGACTGGGTAATCTATCAACCCAAGAAACTTGTTGATGCTGCAAAGAAAGAGGGACGACTGCCAATCTTGCTTTTTGCCAACGGCGGATGCATGAACACCAGTGTCCATATCGAGAGAATGCTCAATGAGGTAGCCTCGCAGGGATATGTCGTCGTAGCTATCGGAAAACTCCAGATGAAGGCTTTCGACCGTGAGGAAACCAGTGCGCCTTCTTCTGATTTGCTCGAAGGATTGGACAGGTTCTTAAAATTATGTCGCAACAAGAAATCCGTCTATGCACAGACTATCGACACCACACTGATTGCCGCCGCCGGCCATTCGTGCGGAGGGGCACAAGTGCTCTATAGTTGCGGGGACACTCGTCTGACGACATGTCTCATTCTCAATTCCGGCATGGGCGATATGCAGATGGCCGATGCCTCACGCCAATCGCTTCTCGCCCTGCATACACCGATTATCTATATGACCGGTGGTAAAAGTGATGTGGCTTATAACAATGCCAGCCTCGACTATCAACGCATTCATCAAGTGCCTGTAGTATGGGCCGATGATGCCAAAGCCGGTCATGGCGCCACATACGCTGAACCGTATGGAGGTACCTTCGGACGGCTAGTCACCCGTTGGCTCGACTGGCAACTGAAGGGTAAAAGTGAAAATGCAGCGCTCTTCCTTGAAGGCAAAAACACTGATTTCCCCGAATGGACTTTTCAGCATAAGGACAATGCAGTAAAGGATCGTCTGTTCGACAGTTCTACGGCCTCTACTCGCACGCAGACCAAATACGGCGATGTGTCGGGATTCATCGACCATGGCATCTACTGCTATAAAGGCATCCCATACGCCCGTGCATCCCGTTTTGAAGAACCACAAAATCCCGAATCTTGGCAGGGTGTGCGCTCATCCCGCTGGTATGGATACGTATGCCCGCAAACAAAATATGACGGATGGCGTCGCGATGAAAATGCTTTCTTTTATCGTTGGGATGAAGGATTTCAAGATGAGGACTGCCTGCGCCTGAACATCTGGACGCCAGAAATAGCCAAGAACACAAGACAAAAAACAAGCAATAAATTGCGCCCCGTACTGGTGTGGCTTCATGGTGGCGGATTCTCAGCCGGAAACGGTCAGGACCATCCCGGATATGACGGACGCAACCTCGCCGACAAGGGTGATGTCGTCGTGGTAACACTTAACCACCGGCTCAACTGCCTCGGTTATCTCGACCTCTCGGCTTTCGGCAAAAAATATCTGCACACAGGCAATCTGGGACAACTCGACATCGTGGCAGCTCTGCAATGGATAAAAGAGAACATTACTAACTTCGGAGGAGATCCAAATTGTGTCACCATCTTCGGACAATCGGGCGGCGGTGGAAAGGTTTCGACTCTCTGTTGCATGCCCTCTGCCAAAGGCCTCTTTCACCGGGCTATGGTGATGAGTGGTTCTGGAATGAAAGCCATGAAACGTGATGCTGCTCAGGCCATAGGCAAGCGTACTGCCGAACTGTTAGGATTGAATGAACAGAACATCGACCAAATTAAGGATATTCCTTACGAGAAACTATGGAATGCTGCATCCCAGGCTATGCAAGATATTCAGAAGAACGGTGGCAATGGTAACAGTTATCGTCATGGATCCCTGATGTGGGGACCCGTGGAAGATAATGAAGTATTACCGGGCATTTTCGAGAACCGTTCAGAACTTATCAGCAATGCCGTCCCGATGATTATCGGCTCCACCCTCAACGAGTTCTCCGGCGACAAAACAGATCAGTTGGTACGCCCTGGAGTCATTGCGCAAGCCAAAATACGGTTCAACGACAAAGCTGCTCCCGTGTGGGTGTATCATTTCAGATACGAAGTCCCCACGATGGACGGTCATTTCCACGCCTGCCACAACTCTGACATTGCTTTCTTCATGAACAATGTCATTCTGAGTGCTCCTATGACAGGTGCCACTCCCGAAGGCATCGCGCTCGGCGAAACCATGAGCAGCTATCTCGTGAACTTTGCCCGCAACGGCAATCCAAACGGCAACGGTCTGAAGGAATGGAAACCATTTTCTCCCGACACCGAAGCAACAATGATACTGAATGATCCCTGCAAGATGGAAGAAATAAAAGATAAAAACGACAAGTAAAAATATGAGTATAAAGAAGCTGTTGCCAGTTATATTGTTTTTTGCAGGATATGCCTATACCTGTATGTCCCAGACCGCATTTCAATTCGGAAAACAAGAAGTGGCATGGGATTCGATCAGCCTGATGCTTAACGGACATCGTATTATGCCCGTTATGGGAGAAATGCATTTCACCCGTGTACCAGCCAACGAATGGGCACGTGAAATCAGAAAAATAAAAGAAGGTGGAGTAAACATAGTCTCCACCTACATTTTCTGGAATCACATCGAGGAAGAGGAAGGTAAATTCGACTGGAAGGGAAACCTTAACCTTCGTCGTTTCATAGAAATCTGCCGGAATGAACATATAGCAGTAGTCCTGCGCATCGGCCCATTCTGCAATGGAGAAGTTCGCAACGGAGGACTCCCCGACTGGCTTTATGGCAAAAAATGCAAACTCCGCACCGAGGATTCCGTCTTCTTAAAATACACCCGCCGCTTCTATGCCCAGATATACGGACAGGCAAAAGGTTTATTGTGGAAAGACGGAGGTCCGGTGATTGGCATCCAGCTCGACAATGAATACACCGGTCCCGGCTCCTACCTTGTCTCACTGAAAAAAATTGCCAGAGAAGAGGGACTGGTAGTTCCATTCTATACCCGCACTAACTGGCATCAGATGAAATCGCCCGTTCCGAAGGGCGAGATGATTCCCATGAACAGTGATTATCCTGACGGTTTTTGGGAAAGTGGACTGAAGGAAGGAAGCGGCAACTACTACAAGGCATTCAACTTCAGCCCGTATCATAAGGACGGCTATCCTTTCTTCACTTGTGAACAAGGTGGAGGTATGGTGAGTTCATACGCCCGACGGATGTGGATCAGTCCCATGGACATCTATTCCATCTCGCTCGTCAAGCTGGGCAGCGGATGCAATTTAATCGGTTACTACATGTATCATGGCGGCACCAACTATCAATTCCAACACAACGCATCGCAACAATCAGACCAGCAGATGGTGGGACCCAATTCAGTGAAAGGAGCGAAGTCGGACCGCCGCAACAACATGCAAATCCTAAGCTATGACTATCAGGCACCTATCGGTGAATTCGGTCAACTGACTCCAGTGTTTTACGAACTTCGTCCACTACATCTCTTCCTCCAGAATTTCGGAGAAAGCTTGGCAGGTATGGCTCCCTATTTTCCTCAGATTTCCGAGCCTCAAACTCAAGGCATCGACAACTATTTACGCTGGACCTATCGCACTGATGGACGGAGCGCATACGTCTTCGTCAACAACTACGAACGCTTTGGCAATCTCACCGATAAGCACGATGTCAAATTCGATGTGCTCGGAGTGAAATTTCCCTCCCACTCCATCACCATTCCCGCCGGAACGGGATGCATCTTCCCTGTCAAAATACGTCTGGGAAATATCAATCTTGATTATGCCACAGCACAACTTGTAGCTCATGAAGGCAACAAATATTATTTCCAGAAACTCGACAGCATAGAAGCGGAATTCAGTATGGACGGGACCATCCTGACCGGTATTAATCCGTCTAATCATCCCATTTATCAACTTGGTAATACTGAATTTTATCTCATCAATGAATATGACGCCCAGCATCTGTTCCTCAAGGAAAAGCCGTTGAAATCAACACCTGCTGAATACACGAAAGTAAAGAAAGCCGGTCCACTGCGTGTCATCACCAAAGGTTGGATGGGAGCACAAGGACCTTCAGAAGAAGAATTCCAAGATGCTGCCATTTACTCCATTACCTTGCCTGCCAACAAACAAAAAGTTCTACTCGACATTGAATATGAGGGTGATATTGCCAGATTGTATGCCGGAGATACCCTCATTGATGACAATTTCTACAATGGACGCCATTTCCAATACGATCTCTCACGTCTTCCCGCTTCATGCACGAAACTGACACTTCGCGTCCTCCCTGTTCAGCAATCAGCACCCATTCTCTTCCCACGCGAAGCCACTATACATTTTGATGGTCGGCAAGCCGTGGAACGTATCAACTCTATTAATTTAATCTCAAGACATGAATAAAAAATATATCTCGATACTTTTCTTATGGAAAGAAGGAAGTATTTCACCTGAGAAAGGAATAGAAAGTGGCTAGATTTTCTTTATTATATTCTTCACTCTGTCCTTGATATCAGCTTTTTGACAGTCATGCCCGTAGATGCTGAATCCGTCAAGGATATTAGCCTTTGGATAAACCTTCTTGAGGTCGGAAACAGCACTTCCGAGTCCACTTCCCTCATGCGTAGTGAACGGAATGAGCGTCTTGCCATTCAAATCATAATTGCGGAAGAAGCTGAACATCACTCTTGGATATGTGCCCCACCAGACGGGACCGCCCACATAAATGGTATCATATTGGTCGATGTTCTCGATTTTTCCTTTATATGTGGGAAACTCATCGTTTTTCGCCTCCTTCGTAGCAAGTTTGATGAGATCGTCATAGGACATATTATAATCTTTATCCGCCACGATTTCAAACTGATCGGCACCGGTCAACTCGCTAATGGCATCAGCTACTCGTTTCGTATTGCCCACTTTGATGTTTCCAACACTATAATTCTCTCCCGGATGCGAAAAAAAAACCACGAGCGTTTTCCCTTTCTTTTCCATGTTATTATTCGTTTTTGTTTGCTGAGCATTGCCCGTACATGAACATAAAATAGCTACACAAATAATGATTTTTGATAGAAACTTATTCATAATTAATGCGTTGCTTTAAGATATTGTAAATCCCCATACCAATAGCTGGCAGTAGTTCCACCATCAATGAGGAAGTCTGCACCCGTGATAAAACGCCCTCTGGACGACATCAGAAATTCAGCCAAATCGCCCACTTCATCAGGGGTACCGGCACGACCGACAGGACTGGCCTGTATCATTTTCAGATAACCTTCCTTGCGTGGTCCGTGAAGTTCATTATTGGCAAGTGGTGTAATGATGATACCAGGACTAATCGAGTTTATGGTTGCATTACGTTTTCCCCAGCAGGTGGCTTCATACATCACTTTTAACACATTGCACCGCTTGGAATATTGGTAAGCCTTAAGTGTATCTGTAATCTCATTGAGGAACGGAAGTTCCAAAAGTTCCTCCGTAGGAGTCGTGGCCAGTGCATCACTTTGTTCCTCAGGCAATGCACCTAAACGGTGACCGCTCTGAGAAGATATGATAATACCGGACCCCCCTGCGGCGATTACCTTGCCTGCTTCTTCCATCAGTACGGCGGTGCCATATAGGTCTGTCTTTAAAATGACATCCACGGAGGCCTGTGAAGGAGATACACCTGCAGCATTGATAAGATTGCTAATTTCGCCGAATTCTTGTGCATGAGCTATCATATTCTTGATTGACGCACGGGAACCCAAATCCGTCTGAACAGTGCTACACTCGAACCCGGCATTCTCCAATGTCTTTGCAGCGATTTGTGCATTCTCCAGTTTATAGTCGGCCAGCACAAGATGTTTGCCTGCACTTACCCTTCGGGCTATTGCTTGCCCGATAGAACCGGCACCCAATAATATCACGACCTGTTTCATAATGATTGTTTTGATTAAATAGTTTTTACTATCTTAGCCGGAACTCCCACCACAACAGTATTGTCCGGCACATCTTTTGTAACTGTGGTCACATCGGTTTATTTCTCCATGCACTTCCTTTTGATAATCTTCTTGACGAATATCATAAGGCTCTCCGCTTTGTATTGTTTTAAAAACATCCATTGCTTTTTTTATCAAATATAATCTAAAGTGAATCCTGCATAATGGCGGCAATATCTGCCTCTGTGAGCGGAGCCCAAGCATCTGTCAATGGTTGGGTGGCAGCCACATGATGCGCCATTTCGCCGATTCTGCTTCCATCGGGAATGCCCACTTCGCTGAGATGCATTGGAATACCGATGCCCTCGAAGAATTCATACATCATGTCGATGCTCTTGTTGGCGATGTCCATATCAGGCAGTGTGGAGTCGATGCCCAGCACGTTCACACCGAATTTCACAAAACGCGGTAAGGTCTTTTCGCTCAAGATGTGCCGCATCCATCGTGGGGTGATGATAGCCAATCCCAAACCATGCGTGATGTCATAGTAAGCAGAAAGGGCATGTTCGATGGCATGCATGGGCCAACCCGAAGAGGCAATGCCAAGCGAATAGATACCGTTGCAACCATAGGTGCAGGCAAGGGAAAGATTGGCTCGTGCTTCATAATCCTCCGGATTTTTGAGAACCAAATGTACGTTTTTCATCAGAGTTTTAAAACCGGCTTCACAAAAACCGTCTGATAAATCATTAGCAGGTGAAGCGAAGTATTGCTCCATGATGTGGTTGATGGCATCTGCAACGCCGGCTATAGTCTGACGCCGGGGCACGGAGAACGTGTAGGTGGGGTCGATGAAAGAACATACAGGCCACAGATGCTCATCTATATAACCAATTTTATCGTTGGTATCAGTACGACTGATTACTCCTCCAGCATCATATTCACTACCCGTGGCCGCCATGGTCATGATGTCCACGATAGGCAAGGCTGCCTGCGCTTTCACCTGATAAGAAATCAAATCCCATGGGTCACCGTCATACTTGGCACCAGCCGCAATGGCTTTTGAACAATCGAGCACACTTCCGCCACCCACAGCCAGAATCACATCGATATGATTTTCCTTGCAAAGACGGACACCATCCAATACGCTCGGATTATATTTGGGATTGGGTTCTATTCCACCGAGTTCCGTTATTTCAAAATCCTTTAACAGGGATTTTACCTTGTCATAAAGTCCGCTGCGCTTGATGCTACCTCCTCCATAAGTGAGAAGGATTCTTTTACCGAGAGGTGCCATCACCTCAGAAATATTTTCCACTACTCCCTTGCCGAATATCAGGCGTGTGGGAGAACAATAATCAAAATTTACCATCGTTGTATATTATTAAAAAGACAGTTTTCTCTTACTAAAAATCATGTTGCAAAATAACTACAAATAAAATAAACTGTTGGTATATATTTTACTGAAATAATTACCAATTTTACTGCTTCATTTTTTATCTACGACATAAAAAAACCTTCTCTTTATCATAATCATTAGAACTGAATGGTTCACGAAAACTTCGTGTTGTTAATCCCAAAGTTTGAAACCGCCAAACAATCGCTTTTGCTCATCATAAGGCATATTGAAATAGCGTTTCTCTTTATTAAGTGTTGCAATGCGTCCCATCTCGGCGTCGGTGAGCTGAAAGTCGAAAACAGAGATGTTCTCTTTGATATACGAAGGATCTGATGTGCCGGGAATTACAGAGAAGCCCATTTGAATGTGCCACCGAATAATGATTTGCGCTGCTGTTTTTCCATGAGCCTTAGCTATGTCATTGATTACAGCATCACGTAAAATTTCACCGTTACTGTCGCGCCCGCCCAACGGGAACCAACACTCTATCTGTATATGATGCTTCTTGCACATCTCCTGCCAGTGATTGCGCTGGGCATATGGATGACACTCAATCTGAATGGTTTGCGGAATAAAGTCAACATGCTCTACGAGCGAATTAAATATCGAGTCGTTCACATCGAAATCCGAAATACCGATGGCTCGAATGATGCCAGCCTTCTGAGCCTTTTCCAATTCCCGCCATCCACCAAGATAATCACCTACCGGCTGATGCAGATACACCATATCTATATAATCCACACCCAGTCGCTTGCACATTTTCCTAAGTGCCTCCTGCGTCACTCCTGCACCATATTCATTGGGCCAAAGCTTGCTGGTAATCCAAATGGAATCGCGAGGAATACCACTATCCTTGATAGCACGTCCCACACTTCGCTCATTCTGATAGGCATGAGCCGTGTCGATATGCCGATAACCATCTTTCAGGGCTGTAAGCACAGAATTATAGGTTTCATCTCCCTCTTTCAAACTATATACACCCAGTCCGAACTGAGGCATTTGCACTCCATTATTGAGTGTCAGCATCGGTACTCCGGCTGTTGTCGTATTACTCTGTGCTACTGCACCTCCACCTGCCCCAACCGTAAAGGCAGCCATTAAAAACATCTGCTTCATATTCATTTTATCTTAGTTTTATTGTTTTATGCTGCAAAGGTACAACGATGACAAATTATTATTGATATACATTTTACCTCCCGTCTTTCACAATTTACAGATTACGGAAAAATGTGAAAGACAAAACATAATATTTGAAATTATTCATTGGTATTCAGCAGATTTATATTACATTTGAACTGGAAATTATTGCAAAAGATATGAAGCAGGTTAGATTATTAAACACAAAGGCAGATGCATGTCGCCCTTCTGATTTCATAAGCGATTATCACATCCATATCATCGTGATTAATGGTTCGATGACATTCTCCGACCGCCGGCAGATATATACGGCAGGGCGCAATGACTTTGTGATCTGGCAAATGAGCAATACGATTGAGGACGTGAGTTATTCTGATGATTTTGAAGCCGATTTCCTATTGGTGTCATCAGACTTTCTTGGTTTGTACAATCCCGAAATGATTTGGGCTGCAAAAGGGTATATCTTCATTAAGATGAATCCGGTATTTTCATTGGACAATAAGTCTTTAGGGTACCTGAACGGTGACTTTCTTCAGTTTCGTTACCGTCTTGCCAACGAAGATGCCCTGTTCCATGATGACGTTATCGGTAGAGTGCTCCAGATATTTCTCTTCGATATCTGGAACGTTTATTCCACCTTGATAAGAAACATGCAGACAGATGACAATTCAGCCCGTATTTTCATACATTTTCTAAATCTTACTCAGAAGCACAGTCTTATCAATCGTGATGTAGCCTTCTACGCCTCCAAACTCTGCATTACCCCGAAATATCTCTCTCAGATAAGTCAAACCGTGAGTAATCAGCCCGCCTCTACATGGATAGAATATTATGCCGCCTTTGAGATAGTACGGCTCTTGAATGATCAAAATCTCACTCTCACCGATATTGCCGACCGCATGAATTTCTGCAGTAATTCCCATTTCACAAGATATTGCAAGAGAGTAACCGGATTGACGCCGACCGAGTATCGGGAGAAGCATAACACATAATTTTTCATCCCTACACCAGTAAGATCTGATATTCAACGTTTTCTGGTGTAGGGTACACAGGGCAAACTTTTAAGAATGGTCAATAAAAACAATCAAAGTTTACAAAGATAAGAGAAATAATAAAAGGAAAAAAGAACAGTTTTGTTGATATAATAAATTAAATGTCGTATAATTGCAAAGAAAAATCATAAAATCCATTATGCTTTTTCTTGATACAACAACTTGGCTACTATATCACTACTATATAAATTATTGTCATGAATAAAACTGTCTGTTCCAACATATATCTGAAAGCATTGATATACCTGCTGTTGTCAATCAGTATTTCCGCATGTTCGCACAGTGAAAAGCATTATGTTATAGGCGTATCTCAATGCAGTGAAGATATCTGGCGAGACAAGTTGAACGATGAGCTGCGCATCGCTTCCTTCTCATACAATAACGTAGATCTCCGCTTTGCCTCAGCAGATGATAATGACCAACGGCAAATTGAACAGATAAACCGGTTCATCGATGAAGGCGTAAATCTGCTCATAGCCTCTCCTAATCAAATGCATACCATTTCGTCGGCCATCAACCGCGCTTACGACAAGGGCATACCAGTAATACTCTTCGATCGAAAGATTGACTCCCCCAAATACACAGCTTTCATCGGAGCGGACAACCACGAAATTGGTCGAGTAATGGGTGAATATGTCGGAACGGTTCTAAAAGGAAAAGGTAACGTGATGGAAATAACAGGACTACAGACTTCCTCACCCGCCATAGAAAGACATCGTGGATTTTGTGATGCATTAAAGTCTTTTCCGGAAATCAAACTCATCTGCAGCATAAATGGTGATTGGACTAAAGAAAGCGGAGTGAAAGCCATGAATGAAGTCTTGCAAAAACGACATGATATTAACTGTGTGTTTGGACAAAACGACCGCATGGCAATGGGTGCAAGGCAGGAAGCTGAACGACAAATATCAGGTAACCACATTATATATGTAGGAGTAGACGGACTCCCTACTCCTGATGGAGGACTGCACAATGTGGCAAAGCGGGAACTGGCAGCATCCTACATCTACCCGACACGAGGCGATCTTGTGATGCAATTGGCTATGAACATTCTGAAAAAAGAATCTTTCAAAAAGGAGAACTATCTAAAAGCAGCTATCGTAACACCCGACAATGCACGAGCCATGCTCATCCAAGTGGATGAAATGAACTATCAACGCACCAGGTTAATCGAACTTCACGACAAGGTGGATCAATATCTGGCACAATACAACCACCAGCGAATCTATCTGCTTTTGTCGTTCATCATCCTACTGCTGCTAATCGGTTTCTTTGTATATGTGTACCGCACAATCGCCATGAAACGGCGAATGGCTGAAGAAGCGACCAATGCCAAGTTGCAGTTTTTTACCAATGTGAGCCATGAATTCCGCACACCGTTAACACTGATTGCCGACCCCGTGGAGCGTTTACTTGACGATAATAATATGAGCGAAAGTCAACGTTCATTATTGCAAGTGGCACGTAAGAATGTGAACGTAATGCTGCGGCTTATAGGTGAAATACTCGACTTCCGCAAAGTGCAAAACGGCAAGATGGAGGTAAACTTCAGTACTTTTGACTTGGCTGAACATCTGCGTCAATGGATAGCCGGTTTTGTACCTGCGGCTACCACAAAGGAAATCAGCATAGTCACTGACGCACCTCAAAGTCTGACAATCTGTGCCGATCTCAATAAAATGGAGCGCATTTGTTACAATCTTATATCGAACGCATTAAAATATACCCACAATGGAGGTCACATCAAAGTATCGGTACAAAAAGACGAAGACCTGGTAACGCTTACCGTTGAAGATGATGGTATCGGCATACCCAAGGACAAGATTCCGCATGTATTTGACCGCTTTTATCAAGCTCACAATAACAATGTAGGGGGTACGGGCATTGGTCTGGCTTTGGTAAAAGCGTTCGCAGAATTGATGGGCGGTTCTGCAAGTGCAAAAAGTGCCGAGGGCCAAGGTTCCATATTCATTGTCACCATATCTGTAGGCAACGTACAGGAATTACCGTGCAGGGATAATATACATACCAATCCTGCAAATCATGAAGAGACTTATATCATTGCAGGTGAAACAATGGTAAGGGAAAAAGAAGGCTTGGAGCTAAAACGCATCACTAATCCTATCCCTGATGAGGACAAGCCTACGGTGCTGGTAGTGGATGACAATGATGATGTGCGTACATACGTAACGTCTTTGCTCTCATCCGAATATGAAGTAAAGCATGCAGCCGATGGTCAGTCAGGACTGGAAAAGGCTATAAGAGAAGTGCCCGACTTGATTATCTGTGACGTGATGATGCCCGTGATGGACGGCTTGGAAATGTGTAACCGATTGAAACGGGAGACTGTCACCAGTCATATCCCTGTCATACTGCTTACAGCCCGAACACAGGAAGATCAGCGAGCAGAAGGTTACGATTACGGAGCTGATGCTTACATTACCAAACCTTTCAGCAGTAAAGTATTGCTGGCTCGTGTGAAAAATTTGTTAGCCAATCGCCGTCTGCTACGTGACGTGTTCAGCAACAGCGAAATAATGGATGACAAGCAGAAGGATGCTGAAACATTATTTATAAACGAGTTTCGCAAACAGATACAGGCCCAGATGTCCGATTCAGAACTCAACGTGGAAACGCTCAGTGCCGACATGGGATTAAGTCGGGTACAGCTATACCGTAAGGTAAAGGCTCTCACTGGGTCTTCACCTGTAGAACTTATCCGAATCACCCGCCTCAAGCGTGCCGAGCGTCTTCTTAAATCAGACAGCAAGACTATTGCAGAGATTTCTTACGAAGTAGGATTCTCATCTCCATCTTATTTTTCCAAATGTTATAAAGAATATTTTGGTGTACTTCCGGGAGAAGTCAAATAGAAATTCACCTTTTTGTCCATATTAATGCGAAACATCGTTCAATCAATGAAACATTTGTTACATGAACGATTTTTCGCATTTTTCGAAACATCCGTGTTACAGAGTGGATATAATTCCATTTTATATTTGCAGCAGAAAACAAAAAGTCTAATATCAAAAAACATCAATATCCTAAAAAATTATGCAAAAGAAAAATCTAACTCGAATGTTTGCAGTCATGGCATTATTGTTCGTGAGCATGGTAATCAACGCTCAAGGAACCCTTATAAAAGGTAATGTAATTTCTGCCACTGACAAAGAAGCCGTCATTGGCGCGACAGTCAGAGAACAAGGTACCCAAAATGCCGTCATTACTGATTTGGACGGAAATTTTTCCATTAAAGTGAGCCGTGCAGGTGCTACGCTCGAATTCAGGTACATAGGATTCGTTACACTAAATGTGGCAGCATCAAACGGGATGAAAGTGGTGCTACATGAAGATGTACAGACTCTTAAAGAAGTGGTGGTAACCGGTTACATGTCTGAAAAGAAAGCCGACCTCACCGGTTCCGTGTCAGTTGTGAAAATGAAAGATGTGGCCGATATACCCACAGGCAACGTTCTTTCCAGTCTGCAGAGTCGTGTATCGGGTGTGAACATCACCACCGATGGTACTCCCGGCAACACAAACACATCGACTTTAGTACGTGGGAAGTCATCGTTCCGCGACGGTGCCAACTCGCCATTGTATGTCATCGACGGTGTGATGACACGTGAAAACCTATCTTCCATACTTTCCGCCAACGACATTGAGTCGATTCAGGTGCTCAAAGATGCTGCCTCAGCCTCCATCTATGGTGCGCAGGCTGCCAACGGTGTCATCATCATCACGACCAAGCGTGCCAAACAAGGTGAAACACGCGTAACTGTTGATGCTTCACTCACAGCCCAGAAATACACATGTGGTTTCGACATGCTTAATGCCAACGAATGGGGTGAAGTGTATTGGCAAGCTTACAAATATGCCAACAACGGCGCCACTCCTTCCAGCGAAGTCTACGGAAACGGAAGCACACCCAAATTGCAAGATTACATGGGATTGAACGGTGTACTCGTGCATGCGCAAGACACCGATTGGCGAAAAGAAATCTACCAGACAGCCTGGATGCAAAATTACAATATAAACCTTTCCAAAGGTACAGACAATGGTTCCACATCACTCACTCTGAATTATCTTGACCACAAGGGACTTGTAAAGTTCACGGAATTCAAACGTTTCAACACGAGAATGGCAAGTGACTATAAATTTCTGAACAACCACCTGCGTGTCGGAGAAAACATTGCAGTGAACTATTGGACACAGACACTTGAGGACAGTGGAGTGAACGAAGGTGTAATCAAGCAGCATCCTGCCAAAACCGTCTATGACTCGGAAGGCAACTATAACGATGCCATCGGTGACGTGCTCGGTGATGCTCCAAACTATCTGCGTCTTCAAGAAAATCAAAAGAACAACAGTCACGAATATTGGCGTGTCTTCGGCAATACCTACCTTGAAATAGAGCCTATCAAGAAATTGATATTACGCTCTAACTTCGGTATAAATTACTACAATGAGAACAACAAGTTGTGGGAGCCGAAATGGGCTCGCGACCAAGTGAACAAACTCACTCAATCACAAGTTCGCCAAACCGACTGGGTATGGACAAACACAGCCAACTATAGCATCGACTTCGGCAAAAACAGCATTAATGCACTTGCAGGCGTCGAATCAAAGAAATACGCCAATAAAACAGAATCCGGCTATGGCACAAATCTGGCCATCGAAGACAAAAACTATATCTATCTGGATGCAGTGACATCAGGACAGACTGTGAATGCCAATGCCAGCTATTATTCCATGATCTCATTCTTCAGTAAAGTGAACTACAGCTACGACGAAAAATATCTGCTATCAGGAACGGTACGCCGCGACGCATCATCTCGTCTAAGCAAAGACCATAATGCCGAAGTATTCCCTTCTTTCTCTGCAGGATGGAGAATCTCGAAAGAAAACTTTATGAAAAGCACGGCTTCATGGCTTGATGATTTAAAATTACGCGCATCTTGGGGTATCAATGGTAACGACATAATCGCCAATGATGCATTCTATAACAAATATCTCGTCAGTCTGAAAGATGCCAGCTACAATCTCACAGGCGATGGAAGTACACTCGCTGCTGGTGCTTACAAAACGAGATCCACCAATCCGGATTTGACTTGGGAAACCACTACACAGACAAACTTAGGTATCGATGCTTCACTCCTTCGTTCCCGTTTGAATGTATCTTTGGATTATTTCTACAAGAAAACCAAAGACATGCTTGTAGAGCGTCCTTATATTGCTGTAATCGGTGAAGGCGGTTATGCCTGGTACAATGGCGGCGATATGGAGAACAAGGGATTCGAGGCTACACTGACCTGGCGTGATCATATTAAAAATTTCAACTATGAAGCTTCATTCAATATGTCTCTTTACAAGAACAAGGTGACGGGACTCTCTAAAGACATTTATTATACCTATGGCGGTGGTAACGGTGTGGATAAAACATTAGTAGGACAACCTTTCGGCTCATGGATCGGATACAAAACTGACGGTATATTCCATTCACAAGCCGAAGTGGACGAATACAAGAGCAAATACAATGTAGAATTCGGTGCTCCGGGTGTAGGACGTATCAAATACGTAGATGCAAATGGTGACGGAAAAATCAATACCAATGACCGCACATGGCTGGGAAGTGATAATCCTAAATTTATTGGAGGCCTTAATCTGAGTTGTTCATACAAAGGATTTGATCTGAGTTTGTTCTTCAATGGAATGATCAGAGATGCTTACAACAACTCAAAGTATTACACTGACTTGTTCCAATGCTGGACAGGCAACCACTCCACACGTCTGCTCGACGCAATGAAAGCTTACCAAGATTTTGGTACGACAGGTTACTATAATTGCAATACACCTGCACTGACCACGGTAAACACCAACAATGAAAATCAAGGTTCGCAATTCTACATCGAAGACGGAAGCTATATCAAGCTGAAGAGTCTTACCCTAGGCTATACATTACCTCAATCGGTACTCAACAAGCTGAGCCTGCATAACGCACGTGTATATATGCAGGCACAAAACATCTTCACAATAACAAGTTACACAGGAGCTGACCCTGAGGGACTGGGATTTGTTTATCCATTGCCTCGTACCGTCTCATTCGGTGTATCTCTTGGATTCTAATCAACAACATCATACAACAATTAAAATATAAGAATCATGAAATTAAGATATATATTTTTGGCAGGTGTAGCAAGCTTGATAACAGCAGGATGCAATGAAGACACATTTCTTGACAACCCTCCTCAGGCTACATTAAGCGACGAGACCATGACATCGGTGGACGGAGCAAATCTTTTGATCAATGCCGCTTATGCAGCACTCGGCGGACCGGCAGGACAAACCAACAGTGTATGTTTCTTCCCCACAACCAATTGGAGCTACGGCGAAGTTCGATCTGATGACGCTTATAAAGGTGGAGGCGGTGTAGGAGACGTGAATGAAGTACACAAAATGGAAACATTTGACGTGGATGGAAGCAATGGCAACATAGACACCAAATGGTACCATCTCTATTGCAGTGTACAGCGTTGCAACTCAGCTCTGCGCGTACTTGACAATGCCACCGATAACCAAATAGAGAACCGACAGATACGCATAGCTGAAATGAAGGTACTCCGTGCTCATTTCTATTTCGAATTGAGCCGCCTGTTCAATAAAATTCCTTATTTCGACGAGACTGTAGCAAGCAACGACGGTTATTTGACAATAAGAAACGACCAGTACACCCGTGACGAGATTCTCGGCAAACTGGCACAAGAAATGCTCAGTGCAGCAGAAGTGCTGCCCGAAACTCAGACAGAAATAGGTCGTGTAAACAAATATATCGCTTATGCTTATGCAGCTAAAATCAAGCTCTATCAAGCTTATAAGCAAGATCCGTCAACAAATGCCGTGACTTCAGTGGACAAGACTTTGATGCAAGAAGTTGTAACTTTGTGTGACAAACTTATCAATAGCGGTAAGTTTGGACTGCTAAGTGACTTCCAAGGTCTCGATCTTATTGCCAATGAAAATGGAAAAGAATCGGTATTCGCCATCCAATACTCATCCAACGACGGTACAGTGAATGGCGGCCGAATCAACTGGAGTAACCTGCTTAATTCACCTGCTGGTGGCAGCCCTTACGGTGGTGATGGATTTTTCCTGCCAAGCCAAGACCTCATCAATGCCTACCAGACCGACGCCAATGGACTTCCCGATTTTGATTACCAATCAAAAACCGACTATAGCAAGGTAACCGACAACGGTAACAATACATACACACTTGCGAATACCAGTCCGAATGTGGACCCACGTCTCGATTTTGTCATCGGTCGTCCGAACATTTCATGGAAGACCTACACCAAAACAGCCTGCAACGGATGGGTTCGCGACAAGGGAACTTACGGCTACAACTGTACGAAACGTTTCTGGGTTTCACCCGAAAGTCCCGACATGATACAGGGATGGCCTTGGGGTGCAAGCGAAATGAACTGGCAGATTATCCGCTATGCAGATGTGCTGCTATGGAAAGCTGAAGCCCTTATCGAAATAGGCAATGACCTGACTGCAGCCCGTACTCTGATAAACCAAGTTCGCGAACGTGCCAAAAACAGCAGTTATGTCAAGGATTTTACAGATCGCAACAAGAATGCTGCAAACTATTCCATCAGCCTCTACACGGCCGACAACTGGACACAAGATTATGCTCGCAAAGCATTGCGCACGGAAATGAGACTGGAAACGGCTATGGAGGGAGAACGCTTCTTCGATTTGGTTCGATGGGGTATTGCGGACCAGGTAATGAACAAATACCTGAATGCAGAGAAGAGCAAACGCATTTATTATGCTAACTCCAAATTCACCAAAGGCAAAGACGAATATCTTGCCATACCCAACAATCAGTATGGTTTCTCCGGCGGACTCTATGTACAGAATCCAGGTTATGCTTCATTTAAATAAAGATAATCATCTATCTGTATGACAGAGAAATCGAATATTTTTTATTACTTAGCAGTATCTAAATAAACAATTCGCCATGATGAAAAGTAATTTAATGTTGACCCTTCTAATGGTTATTACATTATGTAGTCCGGCCTTTGCCCAACAAGACGGCTTGCAAACGAACTACTTGGGTACCAATAATACCTTAGTGAAAGTGAAAGCCAACAGCCGATATCTCCTCATGCCTGTAGAGGAACAGGCTCCTGAGACACATATCAATGTACTGCTTGGCAGTTATATCGACCAACAGATTAATGTACGTCTGGCTCAAAGCAAAATAGACTATTACGTACCATTCGATTTAAAAAGATATAAAGGTAAGACGATTGTATTGGATATCAGCACGGGTAACGATCGTACAAATGTGCGTGACCCACGCGAGGATGTGTGCTGGAAGGAAATCAAACAGTGCAATACTTTCGATTCCACCAACGTGGAGAAGTATCGTCCGGCCTTCCACCACGCCCCTATTTACGGATGGATGAACGATCCCAACGGTATGTTTTACAAAGACGGTATATATCATCTCTATTTCCAACACAACCCTTACGCCTCCGTATGGGGCAATATGAATTGGGGTCACAGCACTAGCCATGACCTTATTCACTGGCAACATCAACCAGTGGCAATCGAACCGGACGGTCTCGGCACAATATTCAGCGGTAGTGCAGTGGTTGATAAAGATAATACGGCAGGCTTCGGGCAAAACGCCATCGTAGCCATCTACACATCCGCATCATCCACACAGCGTCAGAGTCTGTCCTATAGTACTGACAACGGAATGACTTTTTCGAAATATGCAGACAATCCGATTATTACAAGCGACAAAGAATGCCGTGACGACAAGGTCATCTGGAATGACCATATAGGAAAATGGAATCTTGTCATGGCGGATGCTTTGGAACATCAAGACTGGTTCTATTCGTCATCAGACCTCATACATTGGAAGAAAGAAGGTACATTTGGACAAGGCTACGGCGCACAGAACGGCGTATGGGAATGCCCTGATTTAATGGAATTGCCTGTACGCGGCACCAATGAAAAGAAATGGGTACTCCTTGTGAACCTCAATCCGGGTGGTCTCTTCGGAGGTAGCGCCACACAATATTTTGTCGGAGATTTCGACGGGAAGCAATTCAAATGCGAATCCCTGCCTAGTGTGACCAAATGGATGGATTACGGCAAGGATCATTACGCTACTGTTTCGTGGAGCAACGCACCTGAAGGCAGACACACAGTCATCGCCTGGATGAGTAACTGGCAATATGCCAATGCCGTACCTACAAAACAATTTCGCAGTGCCAATTCGCTGCCACGCGACATCGAACTATTCAAAGGTGATGACGGTGAATATTACATCAGCACCATCCCTTCACCGGAACTTATTGCCCTGCGTGGTAAAGAAAAAAAATACGGTTCATTCGACATCAACGAAAAGACGACGTCCAAAAAGCTCCCAACTGAAGCAAACGGATTATACGAAATATTCGTTGATATAGACGATATCAACAGCACAGATATCATATTGAGCAACGCCGACGGCGACAAGGTTGTAATGACATATAATGAAGAAAAGCATACGTTCAGTATGGATCGCCGCAAAAGTGGTATTGTGGATTTCAGCTCCGACTTCCCATGTGTGACCACAGCTCCTACTTCCGTCAGTCATCATCAAGCATTGCGCCTGTTCGTCGACAGATGCAGCATTGAAGCCTTTGACGGAGATGGAAGATTCGTGATGACCAACCTGGTCTTCCCTCACAGTCCCTTCACGACAATATCATTGCGTGCAAAAGGAAATAGTAAGGTGATAGATTTAAAAGTCTGGGAAATTAAAAAGTAAAAATAAAATAACACATTGATATGAATAACCCAAAATCCAATATAAAGGCACTTTTGCCTGTCATGTTATGTTTTTTCACGATGGGATTTGTCGATCTGGTCGGCATCGCATCCAACTTTGTGAAACAAGACCTTGGTCTGGCTGATGCACAAGCTAACCTCTTCCCTTCCCTGGTGTTTTTTTGGTTCCTGATATTCTCAGTTCCTACAGGACTCCTGATGAACAAAATAGGACGTCGCAAGACCGTATTACTATCTATTGCCGTAACTATTTTGTCACTACTCATACCTATCTTCGGTGAGAGTTTCATCGTGATGCTTATTTCTTTCTCTCTACTTGGTATCGGCAACACACTGATGCAGACTTCACTCAACCCGCTCATCAGCACCATCATCAAAGGTGACCGGCTGGCCAGTACGCTCACCTTCGGCCAATTCGTCAAAGCCATCGCTTCATTTCTTGCACCATTCATCGCATTGTGGGGAGCCACCGGAGCTTTGCCGTTTTTCGGTCTTGGCTGGCGTGTTCTCTTCCCTATTTATGCTGTCATTGCTGTAATTGCCATTTTGTGGTTGAACTCAACAAACATAGAAGAAGAAAAAAACGATGGTCGAGTTTCGGGATTCGTTGAATGCTTTGCATTATTGCGCAATCCCTTCATTCTGTTGTGTTTCCTTGCTATCATGTGCCATGTAGGAATCGATGTTGGTACCAATACCACAGCCCCGAAAATATTACAAGAAAGGCTTGGTTTTACACTTGGTGAAGCAGCATCAGCTACTAGTCTTTATTTCATTTTCCGTACCATCGGATGCCTCACGGGTTCCGTTATTTTACAGAAACTCAATACAAAAAATTTCATGTTCATCAGCGTCGGTCTGATGTTGCTTTCGATGATTGGCATGTTGGCTTTCAGCTCACGCTTTATCATCTATGCGGCAATAGCGCTCGTTGGCTATGGAAACAGCAATGTATTTTCGATGGCATTCTCTGAAGCACTCATCGCCATGCCCAACAAGAAAAACGAAGTCTCCGGACTGATGATTATGGGTCTCTTCGGAGGAACACTCTTTCCATTGGCTATGGGATATGCCAGTGATGCGGCAGGCAGTCAGACGGGTGCTGTTGCTATCATGACAATTGGAGTAATTTACCTTATCGGATATGCAATCAAACTAAAAAAATAAAAATTATAAACTGAATAACTTTAAAAAATTATGAAGAACATTGTAGTAGGAATGGGCGAAGCCTTATGGGACATTCTGCCCGACGGGAAAAAGATAGGTGGCGCGCCAGCAAACTTTGCCTATCATGCATCGCAGTTTGGACTGAACAGTTGCGTGGTCAGCGCAGTTGGAAACGATGAACTGGGTGATGAAACAATCAGAAACCTCACCTCAAAAGGCCTGAATCTGATGATACCACAAATACCCTACCCCACAGGTACGGTGCAAGTGACCCTCGATACCAACGGTGTACCCGACTACGACATCAAAGAAGGTGTGGCATGGGATAACATCCCTTACACTCAGGAACTGGAAGAGTTGGCAAAAGAAACACAAGCCGTTTGTTTCGGTTCGCTGGCTCAGCGCAGTGTGATATCTCGAGAGACCATTCACAAATTTCTCGATACCATACCCGACGATGGTAACCGTCTGAAGATTTTTGATATCAACCTGCGCCAATCATTCTACAACAAGGAGAATATCTGTGAATCGATGAAGCGTTGCAACGTTTTGAAAATCAATGATGAGGAATTGGTTATCATCAGTCGTCTGTTTGGCTATCCGGGTATCGACCTCAAAGACAAGTGCTGGTTGCTTATCGGCAAATACAAATTGAAGATGTTAATTCTTACGTGTGGCGTGAACGGAAGCTATGTGTTCACCCCCGGCTGCATGTCATTCGTAGATACCCCCAAGGTGGAAGTTGCCGACACGGTCGGAGCTGGTGATTCCTTCACAGGTTCATTCTGCGCTGCGATATTGAGAGGAAAGTCGGTACATGAAGCTCATGAGTTAGCAGTGAAAGTCAGTGCCTTTGTTTGCACACGCAATGGTGCAATGCCTCGCCTGACGCAAGAACTTATAGACAGTGTAAAATAAGAATATAGATTACAACAGATCTACAACGGTAATTCCCGCTCCACCAAACTGGACGTGTTCATCCTGAAAATGTTTCACGCCGGGAGCCGTCTGTAGATACTGGCGAATCAGTGTGCGAAGAATACCTGTGCCTGTACCATGGAGGATACGTACACGTTTCACTCCCAGAAGAACTGCATCGTCAATGAAATAAGTGACAGCCTGCAAAGCTTCATCACCTCGCATTCCTCTCACGTCAATATCCTGTCTGAACGCGAGTTTCTTTTCATCGATTTGTTCACGTGTCTGAACGCTTACGAAAGATGATTTCTTTGAAATATCATTTTTCACAGGCTCCTGAGCGCGTTCCAGCAGAGCCGGCTTCACATTCATCTTCATGACTCCGAAGATGACAACGGCATTTGTTTTGCTGATTTCGGAAACCTTTCCAACTTCACGTTGTCCTTTTATCCGAACCGTATCACCGGTTACTATCTGTAAAGATTCCTTCTTGACAGGCTGCGGAGCAATGGAATCCTTGGCTTTCTCTTTTTTCTCCTTTTTGCGATTCTGCTTTTCCTTCAGCTTTTCCATTTTCAAAGCGATGCGTTCGTCGGCCTTAGTCTTTTCCATATTCTCAAGAGTCTTCCGGAAATCCGCCAATTCCTGACGGACTGCTTTGGTCTTGTCTTTTTCCGCCTGTGCTTCCTTTATTTCCCGAATGGTTCGTTCCACACGGGCATTAGATTCTTGAAGAATGTTTTCGGCTTCCTCCTTTGCCTTCTTCAAAATCTCTTTACGTGACTTCTCCAACTCGGTTATTTCCGACTCATATTTGGCAATGGTATCTTCCATCTGCTTTTCACGCTGACGGATGGTCTGTCGTTTACCTTCCCAATAACGCTTGTCACGCACAATGTCTTGCAAATACTTGTCAGCATTGATATACTCGCTTCCCACCAAATCCGAAGCATCAGCAATGACATCCTCCGGAATGCCTATTTTACGAGCTATTTCCACAGCAAAGGAACTACCGGGATTACCTATCTGCAATTGAAAGAGAGCCTGCATCAAATGGCGGTCATAGAGCATGGCTCCATTTACCACACCTTCATGGTCTTCAGCGAAATGCTTCAGGTTCTGGTAATGAGTGGTAATCACCCCGAACGTTTTCCTTTCGTTGAAGCGTATCAGCATTGCCTCAGCCAAAGCACCTCCTATCTGCGGCTCGGTACCTCCACCGAATTCATCGATGAGTATCAGAGATTTCTCGCTGCACTGCTTCATCATGATCTTCATGTTCAGCAGATGGCTGGAATAAGTACTCAAATCATCTTCAATGCTTTGCTCATCACCAATATCAATGAAGATACCACTGAAAATACCCACTTTACTCCGTTCATGCATCGGCACAAGCAAACCGCACTGCCACATATATTGCAGCAAACCTACCGTCTTCAGGCAAACAGACTTACCGCCTGCATTCGGACCGGAGATAAGCAGAATACGACGTTTCTCGTCTAACTGAATGTCCAGCGGTACCACTTTCTTTCCGTGCTTCTCAAGTGAAAGTTGCAGCAAGGGATGAATGGCTGTACCCCAATCCAGCAGAGGCTTGTTTTCTATGATAGGTTTCAAAGCTTTGATCTGTAATGAAAAATAAGCTTTCCCGCGGATGCAATCCACTTTTGCCAGGAACTCATAAGACTCAAGAATCTGAGGAACATTTGGACGAACCAAATCCGAGAATTCAATCAGAATACGAATGATTTCCCTTCGCTCCTCTCCTTCCAGTTCACGAATACGGTTGTTTGCTTCAACCACTTCGGCCGGTTCTATGAAAACAGTCTTCCCCGTTGCCGACTCATCGTGAACGATGCCCTTTATTTTTCTTTTCAGTCCCGGAGCAACCGGGATGACCAGACGTCCGTCACGCATGGTAGGTGTCACATCCTTATCCACATAACCTTCGCTCTGGGCTATCCGAAGAATACTGTTCAAACTTCGAGATATACCATTGGTTACAGAGGTCAGTTCCCTGCGGATACGTAGTAATTCAGATGACGCATTATCCTTTACTTTTCCGTATTTATCCAGAATAGCATCTATCCGTTGCAACAGTTTGGGATAAGCCATGATATCACCCGCCAAAGCTTGCAAATTGGGATAAGGCGAGTTTTCTTCATCATCTGTGTGCTGAAAGAAACTGACTATGGCATTGATAGTATCGAGCGAACGTCGAAAATCGAAAAGTTCCTGTTCATCAAGATAAGTCCGTTCTATCCGGATTCTCTTCAACGAAGGGCGAACATCAAAGAAAAATTGATCGGGAAAACTATCCTCCTCGGTGATGATGCGAACAAATTCAACCGTTTCATTCAATTGGCGGTCGATCGTTTCAAATGAGTCGGAAAAAGCTATTTCGTCCACCTTCTCTTTCCCAAGCGTACTTAAGCACTTGTCTTTGAGAAGCTGACGAATGGCATCAAAGCCTATTTTCTGTTCAAAATTCTGAGGATATATGGTCATTGTTCGTTGGTTTATCTCTATTTCCATGCAAAAATAAAAAAAAGTTTGCATCCATACTTGCAAATATCAAAAAAAGTCGTACCTTTGCATCGCTTTAAGAAAGAGGCCCTCATGGAAAGGTGGTAGAGTGGTCGATTACACCGGTCTTGAAAACCGGCGTACTGAAAGGTACCGGGGGTTCGAATCCCTCCCTTTCCGCAGAAAAGCCCTCCAATATTACATTGGAGGGCTTTTTCTTTATATAAACAGCCCCGTCCTGCATGATTCATGCAGTAACGGGACAATTCTCTTATTTAGCGATTTCCGTTCCCCAATACTCACCTTTGCGAGTGGCTGGAACACCATATTTCATCCAAGCAGGTATAGGTTCGTCTTTCAGATAATAATCGAAAAACTGTTGCAGGCGAATGGTCAAGTCTTTCATATTACGACGTTCTACCAAATTGTGCGCCTCATCATTGTACTCAAGCATCCAAACTTTCTTTCCCAATCTGCGCAATGCCATGTAGTATTCAATTCCCTGATACCAAGGCACAGCCCCATCGGCATCATTATGCATAATCAAGACCGGAGTTTCAACCTTATCAGCCTTAAACACCGGAGAGTTCTCCAAATACAGGTCCAAACCTCCCGATTCCCATAGAGTCTTTCCTATTCGACTCTGCTCATGCTCGTATTGCATCATTCTGCTGATTCCCGATTCCCAACGGATACCTCCGTAAGCACTGGTCATATTGCTTACAGGTGCACCGGCTCCCGCTGCCCTGAACAAGTTGGTACGGGTAATGAGATAGGCTGTCTGATATCCACCCCAACTCTGTCCCTGAATGGCCATGCGGCTGCGGTCGGCATAAGGGAACTGCTGACATACAGCTTCAGCTCCTGAAACAATACAGTTATATGCACTTTCTCCCGGATGTCCGGTCTTGTAAACAATATCCGGAACAAATACCAGATAACCTCTGCTGCAATAAAAAGCAATATTCACAGTAGAGCGACTGGGAGCCGGAGCTATGTAATTATACATGGTTTCGGAACGGCGTTCGTAGAAATAAATCATAACGGGATACTTCTTCGACGGGTCCATGTTGTCAGGTACGTATAATAATCCATTCAGCGGCTTACCGTCATAAGCCTTCCAACTCACCAGTTTCACGGTTCCCCACCGGTAATCTTTCATCTGTGGATTGGTATTTGTCAGACAAGTGCCGGATTTCCAGTTATCGTCCGTCACATACAAATTGTTGGAATGAGAAAAGTTTCCTTTCTGATAGGCCAGAACAGCTGCATCTTTGGCTTTGTATATTTCCGGATAAGAGAACGTATCTACCGGGCATACCATCTTCAGTGAATTCAATTTATCTGCAGACAAAGTTGCCACACCATTTTTTTTGGTCACCTCATCGAAGATAGACAAATAAACAGGCTCTCCTTTCTTGGCACAATATTTTTTTCTAAGGAAAGTTTCTTCAGGATCAGTCAAATCATTATCCAACCTTAAATGACGGAAATGATAATGTTGCTTTCTGCCCTCCCCGGCCGTGAGATTTACAAAAGACTTGCCGTCCGGCTGGAACTTCCAAACATCGTATCTGTCACATATCAAAACCGAAGCATCACCTTCTGTCCAAAGCGGAACCATATCATAAGGTTCCGGTGTATTCGGAACATCATTTTCTTCATCATAGAAATTCACGCCACAACGTTTTGTCAAGCAAACCTGCGTTCCTTTCTCCACATTGTATGAATACCACTGCGAATCATCCAGATTAAACCAAAGCAGATATTTCCCGTCAGGAGAAGCCTGCACTCTGGAATTAAGGCTATTGATTACATTCCGTCTCGAACCATTCTTCAGATTCACCAGATTTACATCGGTAGTATTCCGTGATTCCCATTGAGAAGGAATGAAATATTTGGTATTATCTTGAGACAAAGCCCAAGCGGAATTGCCCTCATCAAGAAGAGAAATCCTATCCCACATAAAAGTGGTCAACGGTGTGATAACTGACGGACTATCCAAAGATATTACGGAAAGATAAGTTTTCTTTTTCATCTTTTCTGCATTCTTTTTCTGCTGGGGCTGTATCTGATAGTCAAAATAAGACCAGACATCCACGCGGGCAGATTCAAAATCTACCAAAGTCGTGTCCTTGGGAGCTCTCCATGGAGCTATTCCCACAAAAAGGTTTTTGCCGTTTTTGGAAAAAACTGGATTACTGTTCTCATTCAAAGACCATCCCTCAATGAGGTTTCTTTTATAATCTTGTGGAATTATTTCATTTGTCACACCTTTTTTGTAATAGAAAAGAGAACAATGCTTGTTGCCTGTTGATGTTGTATCGGAAGAAGCCAAGAAAGCCAATTCATCTCCTTTATCATTGAAAACCGGTTTAGAATAGAAAGCTTTTTCGGAAGATAAAACTTTTACACTCATCTGCGGTAGAGTATACAAATTCACGGAAGACTTGATCGTGCTATCTTCTTTCTCTGGTTTAACTGCTACTGCCAACAAATTGCCATTCTTATTAAATTCATACTCAGTCACTGCCTTGACCGTGTCTCGTCTTCCTGTTTGCGGATCTAAAACAATCAAATTATCACCTTTCGTTTTATCTTTTTTGCCCGCTTTACCATGTTTTTTTTCTTTAGCAGGCAAAGAGTCCTGTTCAGCCGTTACATAAGCTACAAAAGACATAGCATCTTCTCCTGTTTTATAGGATTTTACTTGAGGAATCTTAGTGATGATTCCAGTCAACAGATTCACAAAAGCCAAAGAATCTTTCGGCATCTTGTCTTTTTCCGTTTTCTTTATTTTTGCCTCTCTCGTTTGTGAGAAGAGAGGCTTTATCAGACAATAAGCCCATTTTCCATCAGGAGAAACACTAACTTGATACCCTCTATCAATAACCGTTTCCCTATCATTCTTCAATGAATGGACCATCAATTTGCCATCCCCCTCTTGTGGATTAATTTGATAAGAAATATAGCGTCCGTCAGGTGTCAGCTTTACTGAAGCGACTCTTTGCCAACCGTCATATACAGAATGATCCAAAGGTTTTTTTTGCGCAAACGCTATCGTCGCAATAAATAACGAAGAAACGAAAAGCAATTGATATCTCATTTTATTACTTCTTTAGGTTATTAGATAAATAAGCATATATTCTCAATAATTTTTCAAAATAAGTCATAATTTCTTAAATACACAACTTATTATATCTTCTTTCTTTGGGATTTTAACTAAAAAAGTCTTCAAAAAATTTCTTTTATAAAAAATTCTTACTATATTTGAACGATTTTGTTATTGATAGAGTAAAAATATATTATCATGAGAAAGAAAAAATTATATGTACCTATGTTAGCCATCCTCACACTAATCTCTACAGGATGTGAAAAAACACCGGATTTGTACCAAGGCAATAAATCAGGAGAAGATCTTATGTCGAATCCGATGCAAGAGTTGAAAATAGATGTTCCCACAGGAAAGTACGCAGTCGTTATGTTTGGAGGCGATACCTTGGCGCTATGTCCTGAATCCACTACAATTATGGCTCCAAATACTTCCGTCACTACAGTGAGCGGGAGTTCTACAACAGCAAATATGATGCCTTCATTGGCAACAAGAGCAGCTGAAGCTTCAAGCAACATCACAATTCAATATCTGGAAGATAACGGAAACAATACGATAAAGCAACAACAAAATGTCTTTGAGATTATGGCTTTCGAAGACTCCAAGAATGGAGATTATGACTATAATGATTTGGTAATGCACGTGAAGATATATAGTAAAGGAAATGACCATTATCTTTATTTCCATCCGGTAGCCCTAGGTGCTACAAAAACTATCGGATTGGGATGCGTCCTGAAAGATAATGCTAACAACACTTGGAATCATTTGATATTCTCAGACGTTCGCTCCCAACTTTATGATGGTAAAGAAGGTTTTATCAATACCGAGGCTGGAAAAGATTTGTATAAGTTTTCAAATATATATGTAGTGAAAGTTTCCGGATTGTCTGGATTAATTAAAAGTGCTGACTGGTTTATTGAAGTCAACGGAGAAAAAATTTATGCAGTATCAAGCAATTATTCATATTCCGATAAAAAAAATAAACCATACGGGTTGATTTTTGCAAAAGTAAATAGTATTGCTTTCAAAACTATTTGGTCTAATGAATGTGGATATGACTGGTTTGACTATCCAGCAGAAAAAGTGAGTATTGATGAAGTATATGATTTCACCACAACTTTCTTCAGCAAACCATCCTACACACAAGATGAAATAGCAGCCAATTATCTTAAATTAGGGTTCATTAATGCAAAAAATGACAGCAAGGTTATTAAGGCTACTGGAAAATACACTTACGACGCTTCCATAAAACAATATGTTATCTCTAGCGCAGACAATGCCAGTGCCCTCTATTCCATTCAGTTTGACAAGAACAATATTACCGTTCCCAAAACAGCGGATTGAGCATTATAAAAATATATTCAAATGGCAAGAAGATTCATTCACAAACAAGAATTTCCTTGCCATTTATTTTTATCTTCCGTTCCTCAATAAGTTCAGCCAAAGCACGTGCCAATGACGGACGGGCTACGCCCAATATCTGAGCCACTTCCTGCTGAGACTTAATGGAATGATGAACTCTGACATAATCAAGAAGACGTGATTTCAAATCCTGCAAGGCAAATTGGTTAAGTCTTTGTGACAAAAGAGAACTTCGATTGGAAAGCAGGCGGATGAAATTGAGCATAACAACCGGATTCTGATGAAGAAATTCCAGCAGTAGTTCCTTATTGATTAAAAAGACTTCACACTTATCCACGACTTCTACATTCACGGGAAACCGGTTTTCCATACTGAACACAAATGCAGGCGCCAACAACAAAGGAGCCTCCAATGTTTCTATAGTTAATTGCTTACCTTCATCATTGACCATACTCGTGCGTACCTTGCCCTCGGAAAGCAGATAGAGTGAACGACAGATATCTCCCTGCATGGCTATAAAAGATTTAGGCGGATAACTACGCCGCGCATTCTGTGGAGATAACAAAAACGCCAACACTTTTTCTTCGTCCATTCCTTTAAAGAAAGGGGCCTTCATAATCAAAGATATATCCATAACTTTTTGTCTTTTTATGATTTGCTGTAACATTTGTGACAGTTTGCTTGTCTAAAAGCTCTCATCTTTGCACAAAAATAAATTATTAATTTTAAATGAAAAAATAACTATGGTCGAAAATGGAATGTTTTGTTTCCAATGTCAGGAAACAGCAAAGGGCACAGGATGCATTTTGAAAGGAGTGTGCGGCAAAAACAGCAGCACAGCACGTTATATGGATTTACTTCTTTTTGTCACCCGCGGAGTTAGTGTAGCAGCCGATCTTCTGAGAAGTAACGGTAAAAACGTAACTGCAGAAGTGAATGACTATGTTACCGACGCTTTGTTTTGTACCATTACAAATGCCAATTTCGACGATGAAAGCATTCTACGCCGAGTTCGCAAAGGCATCGAATTGAGGAATTCACTGATTTCTGTTTTGGAAAAAGTACAGATTGAAACACCTATTGTGGACGAGTTGAACTGGGACGGCAGTGAAAGCAGTTTCGAAGACAAAGCATCCAAAGTAGGAATACTGCGCGAATCGAATGAAGATCTTCGTTCCCTGAAAGAGCTTATCGTTTACGGTCTGAAAGGCATAGCTGCTTATCAGGAACATGCCATAAGACTGGGATTTGATGATGAAAGCATACATTCTTTCTTACAAAACACCCTTGCCATAATCGCGACCAAAGAACTTTCAGCCGAGGAATGGACAGCTCTTGTCCTGAAGACGGGTGAAGTCGGCGTGAAAGCCATGGCCTTGCTCGACAAAGCCAATACATCCCGCTATGGCAATCCTGAAATCACCAAGGTGAATATCGGTGTTTCCAAGAATCCGGGAATCCTCATCAGCGGCCACGATTTGCATGATATTGAAGATCTACTCAAGCAAACTGAAGGAACAGGCATTGATGTCTATACACATGGAGAAATGCTTCCCGCCCATTATTATCCTGCATTCAAGAAGTACAGTCATTTCGTCGGAAACTACGGAAATGCATGGTGGAAACAGCGTGAAGAATTTGAATCCTTCAACGGTCCGATTATCTTCACTACGAACTGTATTGTTCCTCCCTTGTCGAATGCCACCTATACAAGCAGAATGTTCACCTGCAATTCTACCGGCTATCCGGGCTGCGTGCACATCTCATCCGATGCCAGCGGTCACAAAGACTTCACTGCAGTCATCAATCTTGCCAAGCAATGCCAAGCTCCTACTGAAATAGAAAAAGGAGAAATCATCGGGGGCTTCGCTCATAACCAAGTGCTTCAGCTTGCCGACCAAGTGGTTGCAGCAGTAAAAAGCGGAGCTATCCGTAAATTCATTGTCATGGCAGGTTGTGACGGTCGCATGAAAAGCCGCAACTACTATACAGATTTTGCCAAAGCACTTCCCGAGGATACTGTAATTCTCACAGCTGGCTGTGCCAAATACAGATATAACAAGCTAGGGTTAGGCGATATAAACGGAATACCTCGTGTGCTGGATGCCGGACAATGCAATGACAGTTATTCACTGGCCGTCATCGCTATGAAACTGAAGGAAGTTTTCGGACTGAACGACATCAACGAGCTCCCTATCGTTTATAATATCGCCTGGTACGAACAGAAAGCCGTCATCGTACTGCTGGCCTTGCTAAGCCTTGGAGTCAAAGAAATTCATCTCGGACCGACTTTGCCTGCCTTCCTTTCACCCAATGTAGCAAAAGTTTTGATTGACACGTTTCATATAGGCACTATCAGCAATCCCGAAACAGATATAGTAACCATGGGAATAACTAAATAAACATGAAAATCCAAATAAAAAAAGTATACGAGCCCGTCGAGAAAAACGACGGGCTTCGTATTTTTGCTGACCGCTTCTGGCCAAGAGGCATGAAGAAAGCCGAGCTCCCCTATGATATCTGGGCAAAGAACATCACGCCCTCAGATAATCTGAGACAACTGTTCCATCAAAATCCGGAAAAGAACTGGGATGTGTTCTGCAAAGACTACAAGAAAGAACTGGAAACGTCCGCAGATTTCACAAAATTGATTAAAGAAATCATGGAATTAAATCCCTCTTGCGTAACTTTGCTGTACGCGTTCCGTAACAGGGAGAAAAATCATGCTGTCATATTACAGAATGAAATGGAAAAATATTTGAAATAATGAAATATACGAATGAAAAAGTAAGGCGTCAGGACCGCTTGATGATAGAAGAAGATGCTCTGAATCTTCTAAAAAGCAGTGAATTCGGCGTATTGTCCCTCTATTCCAAAGAGGATGAGGGAGGCTATGGCATCCCCGTGAATTACGTATGGGATGGCAAACACTCCCTCTATATCCATTGTGCTCCGGAAGGAAAGAAACTTCGCTGTATCATCGATAATCCCCACGTATCCTTCTGCATCATAGGAAGAGTAAATCTTCTTTCTGACAAATTTACCACAGAATACGAAAGCATCGTCATGAAAGGAGAAGCCCGCTTCCCTCTCCCGGATGAAGAAAAGAAAAAAGCTTTGGAAGCCATTCTGGATAAATTTTCTCCCGACGACAAGGTCATCGGGAAAAAATATGCCGAAAAATCATTCCATAGAGTGGAACTTATCCGCATTGACATCACCGAATGGAGTGGCAAATGCAAGCACGTTCCTCATGCCGACTGATTATTTGTGAATGTGGCTTTTGAAAAAGTTATCCACAATATTCAATGCTTCCGGAGTCCAAAACTGCCAGCTGCCATGATCGCCACCTTCAATCTTGTAGAACACATAATTGTACCCGCACTCTTCCAATTTGTCGGCCATAACTACGCTTTCCTCAAAAGGAAGCACGCTGTCACAATTACCGGTCATAATCAGAATAGGAGCCGTAGAAGCCGCTTTATCCTTTTTCACATAGACAATAGGACTGGCTGTATTCACCCGTTCAGGTTGTGATGAAGGTTTTATGTGGCCAAACAATACTCCTTCCGGACTATCGGGCGAGTCGTGAACTCCTTCCGGGTCAAACTTAGGAAGACTGAGAATATCCGTCACGGGATAATAGGCCACACAAGCATTTACCGCCAATGATTCCTTTCCATAGTCTTCGGTATCCAAAGAAGGTTGGTCCTGAGTCAGCGTTTCCAGCAAAGACATGTTTCCACCGGAAGAATCACCCCACACGAATATGTTGTTTACATCCACACCGTACTTGTCGGCATTCTTCCTGACAAAACGAACGGCCGACTTTACATCCTGAATCTGGGCCGGATAAACAGCTGTGGTTGACGGACGATACTCCACGCTGACAATTACATACCCTCTTTTGCTGAACTCAAAGAAAGTAGGCATGCGCATGTGGCATTCCTGTTTGAACCAAGCCGAACCTTGAATATAGATGATACAAGGCCATTTCTTGCCCATAGCCATCTCGGGTATTGCAATCTGCAGATGCAGATCCATATCGCTAGCATGTCTGTAGACCACATCGTTCAAATAAAAAGGAGTTACATTCCGAGTAAAATCAGTAAGAGTAGTCATCTTCCTGGCCTTTGCCTGCGAAGGTTCCACTTTTCTTCCAAATTGCGCTTGTATTTGTACCATGCAAAACAAGGCAGCAAAAATCAAAATCAGTTTTTTCATACTTATTCCATTTTAATTGATATGACAAAGATAGACAATTATACGGCAGTATTCGTATCCGTATGTTTCAAAAACTTGCATAGGAGTAACAGAATGTACTTATCAATATAAATAGAAAAGGAATTGCCCTTATCTGGAACAATTCCCTTTTAGTGACTCCGCTGGGACTCAAACCCAGGACCTTCAGAACCGGAATCTGACACTCTATTCAACTAAGCTACGGAGCCAATCGGACGCAAAAGTAATAAAAATTTGGCAAACAAGCCTAATTTCCTCGCAGAAATATTATAAATGTTCATTTATTAGCCAATTAAGCTCCATTTAATATACATCTGATAAGTAAAATAAATATTTTTGCATCATTTTGATAAATATTTTTTGTTTTTCACTAGCATTATAACAAATTATAGTTATCTTTGCCGCCGGTTATCAATTTTAAAACAACAAATACATATATGAGTTACCTTATTAAACCAGCCAACTATAAGCCTTTGCTGAACCTGAAGCAAACAGAACAGGGAATCAAGGCCATCAAAGAATTTTTCCAGCAGAACCTATCGACAGAACTCCGCCTGCGCAGAGTCACTGCGCCCTTGTTCGTTCTGAAAGGAATGGGTATCAATGACGATTTGAACGGGGTGGAACGTCCCGTATCCTTCCCTATCAAAGACCTGGGGGAGGCAAAAGCAGAAGTGGTACATTCCCTGGCCAAATGGAAACGCCTCACACTGGCAGAATACAATATAGAACCGGGATACGGAATCTACACTGACATGAATGCCATCCGGGCTGATGAAGAACTCGGCAATCTCCATTCTCTCTATGTAGACCAGTGGGACTGGGAACGCGTCATCAATAAGGAAGACCGCAATCTAGGTTTTCTGAAGAACATTGTCAAGAGAATTTATGCAGCTATGCAGCGCACCGAATTCATGGTATGCGAAACCTATCCTCAAATCAAGCCGTTCCTGCCCGAAGAGATTTTCTTCATTCATGCGGAAGAACTCCGTCGCCTATACCCGGACAAGACTCCGAAAGAGCGTGAAGACCTCATCACAAAGAAATATAAAGCTGTATTCATCATCGGCATCGGTTGCAAACTGGGCGACGGCAAGGAACATGACCTCCGCGCTCCAGACTATGATGATTATTCCACTATTGCAGAAAACGGATTGCCGGGACTGAATGGCGACCTGCTGATATACAACAAAGTGCTGCAACGTGCCTTCGAACTGTCATCCATGGGTATCCGTGTTGACAAGGAAACTCTGCTCAGACAATTGAAAGAATCCGGCAAGGAAGAACGCCTGAACCTGTACTTCCACAAACGTCTCATGGAAGGCACTCTGCCTCTGAGCATCGGTGGTGGTATCGGACAATCCAGACTTTGCATGTTCTACCTCCATAAAGCCCATATCGGAGAAATCCAGTCGAGTATCTGGCCGGACGAGATGAGAAAGGAATGCGCAAGACTAAATATGCCACTTATCTGACACAATAAAGAATGTTGACACACAAAGGATTTCTTTTCGGAGAGATTCTTTGTTTTTTTATAGAATCGCCGTAACTTTGAAACAGAATAAAAAATAAAGCTATGGATGTAAAGATAGAAGAAAGCTGGAAACGACGTCTGGCGCCTGAGTTTGAAAAGGATTATTTCGTGAAACTCACCGATTTTGTCCGCAATGAATACATGACGACCACTGTTTATCCTCCCGGAAACCTCATCTTTAACTCCTTCAACTTATGTCCTTTCGACAAGGTAAAGGTAGTCATTATCGGACAAGACCCATACCACGGACCCGGACAAGCCCAAGGACTCTGTTTCTCCGTAAATGACGGTATTCCTTTCCCTCCGTCATTGGTGAACATATTCAAAGAGATACAAAGTGATTTGGGAACTCCCATGCCTGCCAGCGGAAGTCTTGTACGATGGGCGCAGCAAGGCGTGCTTCTGCTCAACGCCACCTTGACGGTACGTGCCCATCAGGCAGGTTCTCACCAGAACCGGGGATGGGAAGAATTCACGGATGCCGCCATTCATGCCCTGGCCGAAGAAAAAGAAAATCTGGTGTTCATCCTATGGGGCAGCTACGCCCAAAAGAAAGGGTCATTCATTGACCGCAGCAAGCACCTTGTACTGCAATCCGTCCACCCTTCTCCCTTGTCGGCATACGCAGGATTCTTCGGAAACAAGCATTTCAGCAAAGCAAATGATTACTTGAAGGCTCATGGCAAAGAGCCTATCCAGTGGTAACGTTAATACCAGGTGACACTGCTAGCCGCACTGCTTCGCTTATCATACTTCAAGGCATCCGCCAGCATGCTGGAGTTTGCACGAATACTGAAGTTATAGGAAGTGTACGGTTTCAGAACGATTCCGCAGGACATATTGAAACAGTGCAAATCACGGGAGATGTTCACGGTAGTCATAGACATTTTCTTTTCCTCGAAGTCATAACCTGAAGTATAATTGATGTTCCATCCGTCGGAAATCTTCATGTTGCCGGAGAAGTTCATTGTCTGAGTGAACTTGTAGGGATAGCGCATGTTCTTCACATTGATTTTGCCGGCCGTATTCTCGCGCATCACGATACCGTAGGAAATGGTGAACGACCATGGCATCTTGAAAGCCATGTAACCGTCATTATCAATTGCAGCCTCCTTCTTCTCCTTAGGCTTTGTCTTCTTTTGCTGAGGATTATTGGGATCAGTCTCGGTATCCTCTTCTTCATTATTTTGTCCGTCGGGTTTTCCCTTCTTGTCCTTGTTCTTATTCTTGTCATCCTTCTCATCCCCTCCGCCAAACCATTTCTTCAGTTTTTCGGGATTCAGAGTGAAAGACAGGTTCTGGCTCATTCCCTGGAAACGTCCGAACCGGCCGTAGGACCATTCTGTCTTATTACCCACCACCACATTGCCATTCTTGTCGAACTCATAAGCGTATGTGGCAAAGGATGCATTCAAGTTGAAAGTATAACTTTTGGTAAGTTTCAAACGGACACGCATGGATAGGTCACTCCACGGTCTGGTCTCAGCCGCGAGATTGTAGGACATACTGGCACCCAGTTCGTCAATCAAACTGATTTTCTTCACTCCGGTAGAGTCTTTGTCCGACTTGATCTTCATTTCAAGATTGTTGGAAACATCGAAGTTCAACGTTCCCGACTTGCCCTTTCCCGGCACACCGAAAATACCTCCCTGATAAGGTGAATACTCTTTAGTCACTACATTACCATCTGTATCAGTATAGGTATAAGTATCCCAATATCCATAATGCCGTGCACCGAAATCCGGAGACATGCTGTAGCTCACTGTCGGTGTCATCACATGACGAATCATCTGAATCTTATCTCCGAAAATGAACTTCAAAGGCTTGTAAAATCCATAGAGTTTGGTATTGGCACTTACGCTGAAGTTATAGTCGTACACACGGTTGAATCCGTAGGTAGTATCGGCCACTTCCTTCTGCCGAGCCTCATCCCAGTGCAGTTTCTGCTTGAAACTGTACCAACGCTCGTTGTAGTTGAATGACGGGGTTACATTGATATATTTGAACAAAGTGAACGTGGCACTGACAGGAATACTGTGCTTCATTCCGTTGCTCCAATCCTTTATCAGGCTCTTCTTGAGAAACTGGTTCTCCTTGGCTGTAATGCTGTTACTCAATTGCCCGGTATAACTCATGGATATCTTCTCATACCATTTTTCATCACCTACTGCATGCTTGCGCTTGAACGGATAGAAGCGCTGCAGAGAGATGTTCAAGTCCGGCAAGGTGACAGCCAGCGAAGAGTCGCGCATATTTTGTGAAAGGTTGAACGTGCTGGAAAGTGTCAACCCGATATTGGGGAACGTACGGGAGTAGCTCACACTGGACGTCTTCGAACTCTGCGCATACATCTGCGGATTGTAAAGACTGCTCAGATTGGACTTGTCATAGCTGGTGGAGGAATAGTTCACACTAGCCGAAAAAGAACTGTTGGGATTAGCCTTGGCATCCTGACGGTGAGTCCACTGCATCTTCATGCTCTTGGTCTTGGTGTAGTCGGGCATGTTCTTCTCACCCGTTATGGTGGTCAGGTAACTGAAATTGAAGTTACCCGAATATTTGTAACGATTGGAATAGTTGGTAGCTGCAGTCACTCCCCACGAGCCCTTGGTAAAGATTTCTCCGGTGAGCTTCAAATCCATCTTGTCACTGATGGCAAAATAGTAACCACCGTCACGCAGATAGAACCCTCGGGTAGTTTCATCTCCATAGGTAGGCATGATGAAACCGGAAGAATAGGAACTGTTGAACGGGAAGAAGCCGAACGGAATCGTGATGGGAAGTATCGGCACATCCTCCACAACCAGCGTGGCCGGTCCGAACACCACATCCTTTCCGGGGCGCACCTTTCCTCGCGAGAGAGCCAGATAAAAATGAGGATGGTCGTGATGATCGCACGTGGTATAACGGGCATGTGTGATATACATTTCGTTGTTGGGTCCCTTCTTTGCCTGTCCGCTGGTCACATAGCCCTCGCCTTCCTGAGTAGTGACATTGGTAATATAGCCTTTGCGCGACTTGAAGTTGTAGCTCATGGTATTCGATTCATAAGGAGAATCGCCATCCTTGAACTGCGGCTTTCCCTTGATGGTACCCGTAGAATCAGCCACGCCCCAGGCATGCACCGTGCTACTGTCCGTATTGATAGTAATGACTTCGGCCTGCAGTTCCACCTTCTGGTAATTCACTTTACCATCTCCGTAGAGATGAGCATAGCCGTCACCCGAAAACACGATGGAGTCTTTCGCCTCGTAGATAACCGGAGCTTCCAGAGGTTCCTTCTTCTTTTTCTTGAGTGTATCGGCAGGCACAGAGTCCTGTGGAGTTTTAATAGATTCCTTCACCAATGCAGTGTCCTTACGCTCATCGGGCCTTTTCCGCCTTTGACCGTCAACGCCTTGCGGCAATGTCATCAGAAGAACCAACAACAGGCAAAGTATGAATATATTTTTTTTCGGTGGCGTCATTAATTATCAATTAGTCGTTATCGCTTTTTCGATGGGGCAAAATTACATATAATCCGTCAGATACCGATGAAAAGTAAAGTTTTTAATGTATTTTTAATGCTTATAAGTAGCGTTCGCACCACATCTGAAAGCGCGCGGCGCCCTCTTCTCCATACTTTGCGATACTTTTTAACGCTTTTTCCACAGTCTTTTCTTTTTCTAATTTTGACTTTGAATAAAACTTGTCGGCAAAACAGATTACCTGTTCCTCTTCACTCACAGGAACCATCTCGCGATGGGGTACGGGCAGATTCTGCCGCTCTATCTCGGCAAGAGACAATCCGGCACCGGTATGACGTTCACACACCAAGGCATGACGCGGAAAACCTTCCTTCCGCATAAGTTCGGCGCCCAGATATCCATGGCAGATGTAGGGCTGCGTGCCGAAACACTGGATGCCGGGAGCATCAGTCTGAAAGATGCCGATGTCATGCAGCATGGCTGCCTCTTCGAGAAAAGCCGTGTCCAATCCCAGTTCGGGATGTGCCGCAGCAATAGCCAGAGCCTTGTCGGCCACCTGACGACTGTGATATAAAAGGATGTGACGAAGTTCGTTCTCCTCCGGATAATATTTATTGATGATAGAGAGTGCGTCCATAAGTTTGTTTTCTAAAATTGTAGTATATTTGCATCCGCAAATTCGCGTTGCAAAAATAACAAAATAAAAAGGATAAATATGGATTTACAAAACATTTTTGACATTCGTATCTTCGGATATTCGCTTCAAGGTCTTATTATTTTCTTCATCAAGGTAGCTTTCATCTATCTGGTGGTACAGGTGATGGTGAAATTCGTGTCGTTTCTGTTTCGCCGAGCCCTCAACAAGAAAAACAAGGCCCTATTGGACGAAACCAATGCAGGCTTTCTGCGCCGCATCTGCGTGTATGCCATCTACATCATTGGTGTGGCTTCTTTCCTGGCCCTCATCCCGGGCATGGAGAAAGTGAGTAACTCCATCCTTGCCAGTGCCGGAATTCTGGCCATGGCCGTAGGTTTTGCTTCTCAGGAAGCCCTGTCGAATATCATCAGCGGCATGTTCATCATCTTCTCCAAACCGTTTCGCGTGGGTGACTACATCAAGCTGGATGCTATCACCGAGGGAACTGTGACCGAAATCACTCTGCGCCACACGGTAATCCGCAATCTGGAGAACCGCATGATACTCGTGCCGAACAGCGTAATCAACAAAAGCACCATTGTGAATTCCACCATCGACGACCCGTCCACGAAGATAGCCATCGAAGTAGGCGTGTCCTATGCTACCGACCTGAGCCGCGCCATGGCGGTGATGAGCGAAGAGATTCACAAACATCCGCTGCTGCTCAAGGAAGACGGCAAACACAATCCTTATGAAGTAACCATTCAGGTAACACAGCTGGGCGACTCGTCCATTACGCTGAGGGCATACGCATGGGCAAGCACTTCGGGCAACGCCTTTGCCATGAAGTGCGACCTGCTCAAGAATATCAAAGAGCGGTTCGACCGTGAGAACATAGAGATTCCGTTCCCTACCTACAACCAAATCGTTCAAAAAGCATAAAGATATGAAGACAGGATTGAGCCATACCTCCTCCACCGTCGTGGAAATGGGGAAAAACACCGCCGTGGCCATGGGCAGCGGCGATATGGAAGTCTTTGCCACTCCCTCACTGGCGGCACTCATGGAGAATGCTGCCATGATGGCTGTAGCAGGCGAACTGCCAGAAGGCAGCACCACAGTAGGCGCCCGGCTGGATATCAGTCATCTGAAGCCCACAGCTCCGGGCGACACCGTGCACGCCACTGCGATACTCACCGAAGCCGATGGTCGCAAACTGACCTTTACCCTGACGGCTGAAGACAACCACGGAGTTATAGGTGAAGGCACGCACGTGCGCTACATCGTAGAGCGCGAGCGATTTCTTTCCAAACTCTGAGGTGCAAGGACTTTGACTCAGTCAAAGAGGAAACGAAGAGAAACATTGAACTATGGAATAAAAGATACAATACATCTATACGGAAATAGAGAAATAAATCCTGCCAGAATGTTTTTGCATTCCGGCAGGATTCTGTAACAATATGTGAATGATTGTACCGCACGTGATGGAGAAAAAAACGGCGCAGATGCATCCGGATGAGGATGCCTGCGCCGCTCTTTTTGTTGGGTATGATTCATAACAGCCAGCGTCATGGCAAAGCTCAAGCAAGCTCGGTTTTGCTCATGACTTGCACTACTATTGCGAAACGGGGCGAATGGAGCAACCGGAAGAGCGTTTGAGGGTGATTACATCATAGCCGTCCGAATTGAAGCCCAAGTAGTAACTAGTGAGCATAGCATTATGCTTCGACGACCAATAGTAACCGGCCGGTACTCCATTGTCGATTTGCCCGCTGCGCCAGCAGCCAGCGGCAGGAAGAAAGAGAGATTTACCCGTAGAGCCTGTACCAATGTATGTCACCTTACAGCCACTCACACCGTTCGCTGTGCCCCATGTCCAAGTGTAATCAGGACCTACTAAAGTGTTGAATTGGGCTTGTGTAGGAATTGTCCATCTGTCTGCAGTTCCGCTGACCGCTCCGCCCCAGTTTTTGTTTACCACATCATTGGCACCATAGGCAGATATATCGATATTACTTCCGAAAAGCCATCCCCAAGAGACAGATGTGCTCCATGATGTAACATCATTATATGTAACACTCTGAGTCGTCGGATATACGCCCGTAGCTCCCCATTCGTAATAGTCACCGAAACCTTCGGGCTTGTCAGCGCCCACGTTCATCGTAGCCCATTTCAGGCCGCCGCTTACCAATTGTACATAACTGTGACCATTGATGGTTCCTGAGGGAATGAAGTCGGCATCTATCTGATTTCCGCTGGCGTCTTTGAATATGATGCCACAATTCAATGTACTCGAAGCAGTCACAATGGAATTATCCGTTTTGGTGAGAGTCACCGTGAGCAAGGCCGTTCCGTCATCATCTGTCAGAGTAGTGGGCGGCGTCACCGTCAATGTAGCTGTGGTAGGCGAAGCCGTGAAATCGGGCTTCGTAATGGTCACGCCCCATATAGTGGCAGTTGCCGCCGAACGTGTCTTCAGGTCAATGCCTGTGCCGCTCACGCTCTTTACTTCAGCAAGGAGAGACGTATAGTCCGATTCCGCCAAGCCCGAAGGCAGCGTCACGGTCAGCACAGTTGCTTTCGTCATCAGAATAATGCCGTCCATGGATGTTCCGCCCGTTATCGTCATCAGCTGGTAGAGAGGCACCGTGAATGTTCC
>DAIRSI010000018.1:0-90264 GCA_036804505.1 Bacteroidaceae bacterium | reverse complement strand
CCACGTCGCAGACGTGACACGAAATAATCAAATACGCAAATAATCAAAAAGCGAGAAAGGGCCTAACATAGTAGGCGACATACTTAAAGTTGTTGCTCAAGTACAAGTAACCTTTCGAATTGAAGCCCACGTAGCAAGCGCTGTTATAATTATACTCTGAACTGGTCCAAAAATACATACCAACATCAAAGGAATCATATAAGGTATTTGTCAACCCATTTTTGGACAGTACATTGTTTAACGCATTGACAGATTTCGTTACTTCACCATCACCATTATAATAAGAGGAACCATCAGCATGTTTACTTGAAATTCCTAAAGAAGTACCATTATAAGCAGCAACTTTCTCTAATACATCCCACCACTGACCCATACTGGGCAGGAACCAGCCTGTACTACCTTCAGGGGCTTTACCCAATGAGTAATTTACAGCCTGGTAAAATGCAGGAAATACATCCTGTGAATATGTAACCATCGTCGTCCTCGTCTTGTTGTTCACAATCGTATCGGTATTTAGATAGCCGCTCTTATTATTGTACATCTTCTTTAGAGTATTTATTTTATCCAGACCTACGTCACTGTTTTCGTTGCACCATTTGTACTCGGAGGTCGCAGAGCCACAATTCTTCAATGCCATCACTAAACCGTGGCCGTAACCTTGGTCTTTCTCGCAATAATCAGGATTGGTACTCACAACAACACCGATTGGAGTCTTGTTCGTATCATACGTGCTGCTCCAACTGCCATCCGAATAATAAATGTCACCTACTAACGGTAGTGCAGGAACTTTCAGCGTGCGCGAAGCCGTCACCATCGTGCCGTCTTTCTTCGTCAGGGTGATGACGAGCAGAGCCGTCAGGTTATCTGCCGTCCATGTCGTAGGCGGTGTCACCGTAGCGGTGGCAGTGGCAGGCGATACTGTGAAGTCGGGCTTCGTAATGGTTACGCCCCATACCGTGGCAGTGGCTGCCGAACGGGTCTTCAGGTCGATGCCTGTGCCGCTCACGCTCTTCGCCTCCGCCAGAATACTGGTATAGTCGGCTTCTGCCAAGCCTGAAGGCAGCGTTACGGTAAGAGTCTGCGGCGTGCTTGATGTGAAGATATTGATGCTGTCCTTGGATGTTCCGCCCGCTATCGTCATAGCCTGATAGAGAGGCACCGTGAATGTTCCGCCATTGTTCGCCAGCTTGAAGGTCACGCTTTCCGGACCTACCGTCACACCCTCCTTCTCGAACACAGCATCACCCTGTGTGCCTGCGGCACCTGTGGCTCCGGTTGCTCCCGTGGCACCCGTTGCTCCCGTGGCCTTCACGCCCGTGGAAGCCCAGGTGGCACCGCCGTCCGTGGAGATTTCCCAAAGGTTCGTATCCGTGTTGATGCGCACTTGCGGTGCCGTGGCATCCTTGCCGTTGTCACCCGTGGTGCGGATTTTGGAGCCGTTGGCGTCCGTGAGCCAGGTGGCCCCGCTGCCGGTATCCACCGTCCAATAATAGTTTCCGTCGGCATCCTTCTTCACCCCGATGACCGGAGTTACTCCGTCCTTGCCGTTGCGGATGGTGATGGTTCCGCTGTTCTGGAACTTGATTTGATAACCCGTGCCGTCGGTCAGAGCGGTCACGGAGGTTACGTAGTCCTTCGTCTGGAGTGCAGCCACGATGGTCTGCAGGCTCGTGATGTTGGTGTTTACTGTGCTTTGCCACTCTTCGAGGGCAGAGACGCGCTTATCGAGAGCATCGATGTCGTCGTCGTAACTTTTGCAGCTGCCCAACAAGGTGAGCAAGGCGAAAACCGCCAGCGTGCTTTTGAAAATGTTCTTCATAAGAATCGGTTTTTGATTAATGTTTTACGATTCCAAATTTAAAAAGACTTTGCACAGGTGTGGGGAAAAATCGTATAATTCTATGGGAAAAATCGTAAAAATCTGCACTTTTTTGGGGAGGAAAGAGGTATTTAACAACAATTTTTGGACAAAGACCCGCAAACGGGCAAAAAAAAGGACGACGCAGATGCATCCGGATGAGGATGCCTGCGCCGCTCTTGTTATAGATTCATCATCGACCTGATGACTCGTTCTGTTCTTGTCACACCTATAGTACATCGTACTTTACTAACAGGCCGCACGCCCCGGACCCTCTGCAGCGCAGCGCCTCAGTCCCCCTACCCCCCTGCCCCAGCGTTTTGTCGGAAAGAGATTCCGGCCTTTAGCGGAGAAGCGTCCCGGAAATTGACGGTCGGTTCCGTCAAGAACTTTGCCTCGTCCAAGCGAAGCGCGTTTGGCAAAGTTCAGGAACCGGCCGGCAATTTCAGCTTCGCAGCGACAGCCGGGAGCACTTTCCGACAAAACGCGCCCCCTCAAAACGCACTTACAAAGAAGCACTAGGCAGTACACCGTACTTCTTCTGATAACACCTGCTAAAGTATTTCGGATCATTGAAGCCCACCTCGTAAGCAATCTCGGACACATTCATGTTGCGGCTGTTCTTGTTCACCTGAATAAGAGCATAAGCCTTCTTCAACCGGTAATTGCTCACGAACTTGGCAATGGACTGCCCCGCCAGACTCTGCAGCTTCTGGTTCAGCAAAGTCTTGCTGATATTCATGGCCGAAGCAAAGCCCTCCACGTCGAACTCCGAATCCGTATAGTGATTCTCGATGACCTCCATCACACTGTTGAGGAACTTGCTGTCGCGCGAATCCTCATCCATCTGCAAAGACGACGGAGTCATCAGCCGGTCAAACTGCTGCTGGTTCAGCCTGCGGGCATTGAAAATATTCTGAATGCGCACCAAAAGCAACTCCTCGCTGAACGGCTTCTGCAGATACTCGTCCACTCCGATGCGGAAACTGTCCAGCCGCGCCTCGTCCGAAACCTTGGCCGTCAGAATGAGAATGGGAATATGGGATATGGACAAGTCCTCCTTGATTCTGCGAGAAAGCTCCAGACCGTCCATCACCGGCATCATCAGGTCGCTCACGATGAAATCCACGCTCTCCCCGTGAAGCACCTCAAGAGCCTTCTCCCCGTCCTCGGCCTCCAGCACCCGATAACGCGACTGCAGGATGGAACGCACGTAAACCCTCATGTCCAGATTGTCGTCCACCACAAGTATCGTCTTCTCCTGCGGAGCCTCCGGCCCTTCATCCTGAAGCACCTCCGTCTCCACCGGTTCCTGGACCTCCTCCACAGGCATCACCCTGACTTGTTCCTGCTGGTCGGTACTCACCTCCATCGGCATCAGTATGCGGATAGACGACCCTGCCCCGCTGTTGTTACGCGCATAGATGCGTCCGCCATGCTCGTTGATGATGCGCTTGCAGAGATACAGACCGATACCCGTTCCGCTCTGTCCCTGCATCGGGAACTTCACGTTCTTGCGCGACTGATAGAAACGGTCGAAAATCTTCTCCAGATCGTCTTTCAGAATTCCCACGCCCGTATCGGATACAGAAATGAACATGCTGCTGTTCTTCCTCTCGTCTGCGAAAGAGCATACGTAGAGTGTCACCACCCCGCCGTTCGGGGTGAACTTGATGGAATTGGACAGCAGGTTCACAATCACCTTGCGCATCCATTCCTCGTCATACTGATAATACGTGGCCGACAGGCGCATCAGGCAGCGCACCCGTATCTGCCTCTCCTTGGCAAAAGCTTCGAAAGGAAGTACCACATCCGAAATGAATTCACGCAGATTGTTCCTCTTCTTCACTATCACCACCTTGCCGGACTCCACTTTTCTGAAATCGAGCAACTGGTTCACCAGTGACAGCAGCGACTTGGAATTTCTCTCCACGATATTCAGCTGTTCCTTAACCTCGGCATTGGAACTCAACTTCAAAGCACGGTCAATCGGCCCCATAATCAGAGTGATCGGGGTGCGGAACTCATGCGTGATGTTCGTAAAGAACGAAATCTTGTCCGTGGTGACCTCCTGTATTCGCTTGGACAGTTCGATGAGCTGTTTCTTCTGCTGCGTGAGCAAATCATTCTGACGGGAAAGCACTCCCATCTTGTCCTCCAGCTCGAGCGTCCTCTCACGGACCTTCTCGGTCAGTTCGTGCTTCTGCTGCTTGTAGATGGCCACCCTCCACTGATACCAATAGAAGATTACCAGACCGATGGCAATGAATATCAGCGTATAGAACCACCATGTCTTGTAGAAATAGGGAGAAACGACAATGGCTATCTCGGATATCCGGCTGTCGGTCATGTCGAGCGGATTGCGCACCTTCACCTGGAAGATGTAATGCCCCGCCTTCAAGTTGGTATAGCTTGCATAATGGCGTTTCGGGTCGCACTCTATCCACTTCTCGTCGAATCCTGCCAGACGGTAGTAGTACTTCAGCTTTCCCTCGTTCTCGAAATCGAGCGTGGAGAACTCGATGGAGAAGGACTTGTCTCGTTCATGCAGATGAATCTTCTTTGCCCATGAAATGCTCTCCTCCAGATAATTGTTTCCTCCCTGAGCAATTTCATTGTCGAGAACAGACAACTGCGTGAAGACCACTTTCTCCGTGTGGCGCACCGGCACCGTGTGCACGTCATTAAGCCCCAGCATGCCGTTGAGTCCGCCGAAGTAAAGAGTTCCGTCATGGGCCTTGCAGAAAGCATTCCAATAGAACTGGTCGGTAATGAGCCCGTCCTTCTGGTAATAGTCGGAGAAGCTGCCCGACTGCCGGGTGTAGCATGCCAGCCCGTTGTTCGTACTGAACCAGAGACGATGGTGGCGGTCCTCGAGAATCCCGTAGATGGTATTGTCGCAAAGTCCGTTGTTCACGGTGAGATTCTTGAACCTGTAAGGATATTTCTTGTCGGAATCCAGCCGATAGACTCCATAGCCGTTGCTTCCCAGCCAGATGGTACCGTCGGAAGCCTCGAAGATGCAGCAGATTTTTTCAATCAGCCGGCTCGAAGGATTGTCGAGCTTGTATTCCATATAGTGATAATGCACATTCTTGCGGTTCTTGGCAAAAGAATAAAGGTCGAGCACCAGCAAACCGTGATGGGAGCCTATCCACAGGCGTTGTTTCCTGTCGATAATCATGTTCGTGAGCGAATTGTTGGGCTGCCCGTCAGCAGGCAGAGGAACCCGGAACACCGACTCCGTCTTCAAATCGAAGAAACAGAGTCCCTTGGTAGTCCCTATCCACATACCGTCGTTCATGCGGTCGAAACAAAGGGAACCCACGAAATTGCTGGGAAGATTGGATTTCCTGTTGTCATAGGCGGTAAACTTGGGGTTGGGCAAACCGGAAAGACTTGCCTTGCACACTCCGCCTCCCCACGTAGCCACCCACAGCTGGTTCCGGTTGTCCTCCTTCATGTCATAGATATTGTTGTCAGGCAGTCCGGATGTTCCGGAATGGCGGAAATGGATAAATTCATCCGTGCCGCTCCGCCGCATGCTGAGCCCCTGATCGATGTTTCCCACCCAGAGATTGTGGCGGCTGTCTTCATAAATGCAGTTCACGGGATTGTCCGGCAGAGACGCCGCCTGTCCCCGTTCGTTGGTAAAGATACGAACGCTCAGGTCACGGCTTTCCATCTTGTCTATGCCCCCTATTTCCGTACCAATCCAAAGCATGGACTTGTCGGCATACAGACATTTGATGAGGTTGCAGCTGATGACGTTTTCCATGGTTTCCCTGGAGCTGACTATCCTCACGAAACCATCCGTAGCCGGATTGTAGAAATTCAGGCCCTTGGTAGTCGCCACAACCAGCTCATGCCGTTGTGTCACTGCCAAAGCGGTAATATCATTCTGGGTGAGCGAATATACATTGTCGTCCTGCTGGAAATAGCCTTTCTTCTCTCCCGTTTTCGGGTTCAGGCGGAACAGCCCGTGGTTGGTGCCTATCCACAGATAGCCGCCGTAACTGCAGAAGCAATGAATGCTGGTCTGGTCATCCAACGTGAAATCGGGATATATCTTGGAAAGGTTCAACTGCTGGCCTTTCTCGCCGTTCATCCTGTACAGGCTGTGCCTATAGCCAATCCACACCTCTCCGTTGCAGAGTTGCAGAGCCGTGACCGGAGCCGAATGACTGTCGTACTTCGACTTGAGTGCCGAACAGCTCACCACTTTTCCATTGTTATCGAAAGTCAGATGATACAGATTGGCTTGCGTGGTGAGCCAGATATCGCCCTTTCTGTCTTTCAGAATGAAGTTCACGGGTTCTTTGGAAAGATCCTCGCTCTTGAACATGGAATAGTCGATTCGCTCCAGCATGTTCATCTTCAGGTCCAGCAAGTCGAGTCCTGCTTCCGAAGCAATCCACAAGCGGTTGAAGGTATCTTCACACACCCCGCTGATGAAGTTCGAACGCAACCTTACGGTGGGTGTGGTGATGTTGTAATTCACGAAAGAATATCCGTCATAGCGTGACAAGCCGTTGTGGGTGGAGAACCACAGAAAGCCCTGGCTGTCCTTGTAAATATTCTCTATGTAGTTGTGGGGCAGTCCGTCATTGATGGTAATCGAAGAAAAGTTATACTGGTCCAGAATCTGCCTCATCGTCACCTGAGAAAAACAAGTGGTGCTCTCCCCTATCAGGCATATGAACGTCAAAAGGACGAACACTACTTGTTTTCTTAAGTGAACTAGTTTCATTTTTTCGATTTTGACAAACTTCTTGTTGAGTTATTCTATGCAAAAATAGAATAATTTTCTTAAAGCAAACTGTTTATGTCAAATTTTAATGTAAATCTTTTTCTTGAACAACGGATATCCCACTACCCAGTTAAACAACACGAAAACAATCGCATAGCACAAAGAGGCAAAATAAGGATTCAAGATGACTGCATGAATGCCTCCGTATATCACCTTCTTGATGCCGAAATCCTGGAAAACGATGGCCAGCAGCTCACTGAATACATACAGAAACAGCGGGTTCACACCGAAACAGATGAAGAAGGGTGTCCATTTCTTGCTTTCCTTCACATCAATCACATAGATGAGCCAGGACAACAGGGCGGTGGCCATACCGCAGGTAACCAGCACGAAGGAAGGAGACCATATTCTCTTGTTCAGAGGAAGTCCGTAGGAAAGCACGAAGCCGATGGCTATGAGCGTAAAGCCGAAGATGAACAGATGAAGCATCTTGTCATTCAGTTCCTTGTGCTCCATCAGAATCTTTCCGCACCAGAACCCGATCAGGGTATGGGCCACTGAGGGGATGATGCCCAGCAACCCTTCGGGGTCCACCGGACTCTTGTGATAGAGATGTACATTGCCGAACAGGTTGTCATCCACAATCGACAGGAAGTTAGTGGAATCACATGCATATCCGTTACCCATCAGCAGGATGGCGGTATAAACCACCAAAAGGATTCCTGCCAGCAACGGCATCCATTTGTGTTTCATCGTCACTGCCAGCAAGGACACAATGCCGTAGCAGATGGCAATTCTCTGCAGGACTCCCGGAATACGAATGTGGTCGAAAGGCAGGAAATCGGCTTTGCAAATGCCTTCAAACCAATAGATACCCCATCCTATGAGCAGGATGAGCAGCGTTCTCTTCAGTATCTTCCGTGCCAGCTGCGGAGACAGTTGGAACTGGAATTTACGCAGGGAGATGAAAGTGGATATTCCCACCATGAACAGAAAGAACGGAAATACCAGATCGGCCAGTGACAGACCGTTCCATTCCACATGCTTCAGAGGTTCGAAAGTTTCCTTTCCGGCTCCGTTGTTCACCAGAATCATGCCGGCAACCGTTATGCCTCTCAATACATCCAAAGAAACCAGACGCTTCTTTGTTGTCTTAATCATTTCGTCCATCTTTGCCGTTATTTAGTTGGAAATGCTTTGTCAAAAACTTCATGTGCCGTCTCGATGCAGTCGCCTTCCGGTTTGGAAGAGTACGTATCGGTAATCTTGGTCCAAGGCTCCTCCATGGCGTAGTAATCCAGATTCACCATCGGCTTGCCGTCGAGAACATCCGTCAGTGTCTGCCAGTAAGCAGCCCAGCGTTTGTAATAGAAATCCTTCAGGATGCCGTTCCATTCCTTGTGGGCATAGTCGCGCAGGCCTCCGTTATCGGCTGAGAAACGATTTCCCCACGTTGTGATTTGCACGCGGGCATTCCATTCATACAGATTCTTTTCGGCTTCGTTGTTGCCCAGGTTGCGGGCCTTCTCAATCCAGTTGCCCACACGGAATTCCTTGCGTGTTCCCAGCAGTTTGTCCTGCAGCAGCAGCAAGTCCAGGAACTCCTGCGAGTCTTTCTGAAAGGCTTTCTTGTCGAAGCTCTTGAAATCGGCCACAGCGCGGTTATAGACGATACGGCCGCGGTCCGACAACGACTGACGGACGATGTCCACCAGGTCATATTCGAAATTGTTGTTTCCTTTGTACTTGTCGGCTACCTGAAGCATCAGGCGGGCGGCATCCTCGGTAGAAGTCGGGTCGTAGTAATTGGACATCTTCGACCAGCTGGAAACCTGGAAATTGTTCAGTGACGGGCGTCCGCAGAAGATGGACTCGTGAGTTCCCTGCTGATTGTCCGTCGGCGGACAGTTATAGATGCCATCGGCAAGAATGCTCCATGCTTTCTCTATGGTAGGGTCGTTCACTCCGTAACGTGCCTTCAGATATCCGTCCAGCCAACTTTGCTTTTCCACTCTTTCCGCACGCCAGGGCAGTTCGGTCATCAGTTCGAACATCATCGGATTGTTCTCGCTGCCTTCCATGGTGAGGCCGATGCCCTTCAGGTTCTTTGCCATCGGGTTCGTGCGGGTTTCGTAGAAGTTATGCAGCAGTTGGTCCATCCTTCCGTGAAGACCCACGTTGCCGCCGAAGTTCAGTATCATGCACATCAGCCAGTCATGCTGCATATAGCCGTTCTCCCGATAAGAAATAGACGGTTTCATGCCCCACTGCGGACGGCATTCGCTGAAGAGGTCGAGAATGAGCAGATCACCGCTCTTGAGGTTGCGTATCATGTCTTCGCGGGGATTCTCTCCCCAACCCTGAAGCACCCATACAGCCTTCGGGTTCACCTTTTTCATGGCAGCCATGATGGCCTTGCCTGCAGCGTCGAAATCCACGTCCTTGCCGGCTGCCGATTCATGGAACGGGTCCATGGAATAATAGTTGGCTTTGCCGAAAAGATTTTCCATTTCCTTATAATACAAAGCTGCAATCTCTCCGAAACGCTTGTCGGTGGGTTGCAGGAAAGCCGGACGCTGGTAACCGTTCCACAAGCCGGCATCGGCCACTTCCAGTCCCATCTTTTCTTTGGCATCATGAGGCACCATGCCCGAATATCCGGGGAACACCGGCTGAATGCCGTATTCCTTCATGCGCTTCAGTATCTTTTTCTGCAAGGCTTCCTGCTGGGTGTACCAGGAATCGGGATTCGGACCGCCCCATCCTTCCAGATTGTTCATCTCCCACCAGGCAAAGAAACCCGGTCCCGGAATGAACTTGTTTATCTCGTCTTTGGAATAGCCCAGTTTCTTGAGCATGTTATACCACACGCATTCCTCACCAATCACGTCGAGAGGGAGGTTGATGCCGTGCAAAGCCATCCAGTCTATTTCCTGTTCCCATCTCTTCCAGTCCCAGAAGGCCATGGTATAGGAGAAAGTACAGTAATTGAAGTCGTAGCGCAGCTTCAATGCCGTCTCATGACGTTCCTTTTTGGTCACTGCCGGCAGCCGTGCAGGCAGCTTGGCAGTCATTCCGTTCCACGACAAATGAATTCCGGCATGGTATTTCAAGTACCAGTTGATACCGGTAGCCACGCTGATGTAGTTGTTTCCTCTCACCAGGACCCTGTCTCCTTTCCGGTCCAGTTCGAAGTAATCCTTATCGCCACTCTGTTTGATTTCCACTGCGAATTTCTTGGATGCGCCCTTGTCGATGCGCTCCAGCAGTCCGTCGATAGGGCTGGCCAACGCCTGACCAACCATTAGCACTCCTAAAAATAGGTAACAAAGAAATTTTTTCATATCTCAATTATTTAGTTTGTTTTTCGATTTTCCAATCAATTCCCAAAGGGTTGTCGCGCATCTCGCTTATCACAGGCAGTTCTCCCGCCATTTCTATCCACATCTGTGTTTCGTCTATATCGGCCCTCACGTGGACCCTTCCTCCTTCTTCATCCGCTTTTCTGTAAGTCACTCCGTTGTACACGAAAAAGCCCTTGTCCTTCAAGTCGGAAAAAGCCTGCCGGGATATGATGCCGAAGGTCTCTCCTTCTCCCAGAACACGCCTCTCGCCATCCGCAGGCTGCTGCCAGCAGAAAGCATTTCCGTTCTCAACACGGTTGCGGGGCATCCTCATGATGCCTTTCTGCAAAACGCCGTCACGCGCAATAGACCAGGCCACGTCCACCGTATCATTCCGGTCGGTCATGGCTATCAGATACTTCCGTGTCTGTCCGTGAAGCTTGAACGTGTACCGGCTCTCGGGCAACTGTGCCGCAAGTGTCATCGGCACCAGTATAGCGGTTATCATTCCTATCAGTCTTGTCTTTCTCATTCTTGTCATTGTTTTACGGGAGGCAGTACTTCCGCACCCCACCCTGAAGGCCTTTTGTCCATTTCGAATACCAGCGTCCCTCCGGAAGCCAGTTCCTCATGACTGATCCAAGCCCTGTCCAGTTTACGTCCGTTCAAAGTCACGCTCTTCACGTACCGGTTCTTGTCCGTGAGGCCGCGGGCCGTTATCTTCATGGCCTTTCCGTCCTGCAGATGAATCACACATTCATCAACGAGCGGTGCATGAAGCAAGTAATAAGGCTGTCCCGCATTCGGGTACAGACCCATGAAATGAAATGCCAGCCAGGACGACATGGCACCCGAATCGTCATTTCCGGGCAGTCCGTCGGGACGGTCGGAATAACAATCGGCTATGATTTTGCGCACTCTCTCGCCGCTCAGGTCGGGCCTTCCTATCCAGTGATACAGACAGGGGGTAAGGAACGACGGTTCGTTGCTCACATTGTAATAATTCTTGTCGAAGAACGTATCGAGCCGGTGCAGGAAAGCTTCCCTGCCTCCGCATTTTTCAATCAGAGCCGGCACGTCATGGGGTATGCTCAAAGAATACTCGCAGGAAGTGGCTTCGTAGAAGAAAGTCCCCCACCAGGGCAAGTACCACGGCGCCTCCCGGGTGACAGGCGTGTAACGGAACGTAGGATGCTGGATTTTCGACGTGCCGAAAGTCACATCATCCAGCCATCTGCCGTCGGCCGAACGGGGCATGATGAAGCCTTTCGCCCCGTCAAATACATAATCATCCCGCCACAAGTTCTTCCAGTTGTCCGACTTTGCCAGATATTCCTTATATATATAATCTTTTCCCAGTCCTTTGGCTACGGCCGCTATGCAATAGTCATTGTAGGCATATTCCACGGTGCGGTTTCCGGCGCGGTCAATTCCGTAGGGCACGTACCCCAAACGGTTATACTCCGTGAGTCCGCCCCTGCCTTCCTGCTCCTCGTTGCCTCCGGGAGGCACGGTAGCATCCTTCAGCATGGCCTTCAGGGCATAGTCGTAATCGATACCTTTCAAACCTTTGGCATAGGCATCCGCTATGACCACTTCGGCATTGGACCCTCCCTGTGTACGTCCGTTGGCATTTCCGCTTCGTGCATCCGGCATGTAGCCGTCACGCTTGCCAATGTTCAGCAAGGAATTCACGATGTCCGTCTCGCGGGCAGGCGAAAGAATGGTAATCAGCGGCAATGAAGTACGGTAAGTATCCCAGATGGCATAGAAGTCATCATAATAAGGCACACCCTCATCGGTCCATAAGGGATTCTCGCCCGTACGGTCCACCGGCATGAGGCACGTGTGATACATGCCCGTATAGAACATCCTTTTCTGTCTGTCCGTCGTGTTCTTCCCTGTCAGTTCGATGCGTCCGAGCAGGGTGTTCCAGCTGTCGCGCAACTTGCCGAGCTGTTCATCAAAGCCGAATCCGGATATATCTTTCTCCGCATTCTGCCTTGCCTTGAGTGCGCTGAGAAAAGAAATGCCCACCTTCACGCGGACCTTCCCTTCCGATGCCGAAGAGCCGAAAGAGACGAGGACTCCCGTCTTCTTCCCCTCGTCACACTGCGATTTCTCTTCCACAGAGAATCTGTCACCTTTCCATGTCACCGTCCGGGTGAAAGGCACGTCGCTCTCGAGGCAGAAGTACACCGTGTAGGCACGTCCGTTGTTCCACCCTCCACGGATGCGGCTGTAGCCGCGAATCTCCCTGTCGGACACGATTTCCACTTCGGAGCCTACGAACTGTTGCGCCTCGCGTGCGTCGGGTACCGGATTCTCTCCCAGAAAGAAACCCGCATCCACCATCAGATTGCGTTCCGCATTTGCAGGGTATGTAATGCGATACAAGGAAGCACGGGCAGAAGTCGTGATTTCCGTCCGTATCTTGTTTTCCTTGAAAAGCGTGCTGTAATATCCCAGACTCATATCCTCCTTTTCCCTGTAGGCAGCATGGTCATTACCTTTCAGTTCGCCCGTGAAAGGCTGTAGCAGGATGTTCCCGTATTTGGGTCCGCCTCCCGTACCGCTCACGTGGGTCTGGGCAAAACCGGTCACCACCTCAGGCATGGGCAACCACCCGCTGTTGGGTTCCGCCGTGCAGTCGGGTCCCGGCTTCACCATGCCGAAAGGAGCCGACGGACCGATGAACACCCGTCCCGTCCCTTCACTGCCGATGCGCAGGTCCACATATTGCCAGTGCCCCGCACCATCTGCAAGGTTTCCGGCCCGGCCCGGCATCAAAGCCGTCAAGCCAAAGATCAGGAACAGAGGATATAGAATCTTTCCAGTCATTATTTCTTGCCGTAATTTTCCAGTCCCGTATTCAGGAAACTAATGAATTTGTCTTTATCTTCATCATACGAGTAGGATTTGTTCAAAGGCATGCCTTCGTTGTCCAGCAACACATAGAAAGGTTGTGCCACTGCACCGAACTTCGAGCGCTGCAGGTAGCTCCATCTGTCGCCCACGGTTCTCAGCGTGCGTGTCTGTCCGTTCTCCGTAATCTGAATTTTTTCGGGGAGAGGAGTCTTGTCGTCCACAAACAGCTGGATGAGCACATAGTCCTTTTTCATGATGTCCGCCACGCGGCTGTCACTCCACACCGCGCCTTCCATCTTGCGGCAGTTCACGCATCCGAAACCCGAAAAGTCAATCAGTACCGGCTTGTTCTGCTGCTTGGCATAAGCCATGCCCAGGTCATAATCGGTGAACTGCGCCTTCACTTCGTTCTCGTACAAGTTGAAATCCTGCGTGTTGATGGGCGGAGCAAAAGCACTGACCGCCTTCAGCGGAGCGCCCCACAATCCGGGAACCATATAGAGTGCGAAAGCCATCGAAATCATAGCCATGAAGAACTTGGGAACGGACGTACGCGGATTTGCCACCACATTGCCGCTGTCATCGTATTCATCCTCGTCATGAGGAAAACGGAACCAGCCCAGCAGATAGGCGCCCATCAGGAAGAAGAGCACAATCCAAAGCACCAGGAACACTTCGCGGTCCAGAATATGCCAACCGTAGGCCAGGTCGGCCACGGAGAGGAACTTCAATGAAAATGCCAGTTCGATGAATCCCAGAATCACCTTGATGTTGTTCATCCAGTTGCCCGACTTAGGCATCTGCTTGAGCCACGTGGGGAACAAGGCAAAGAGCGTGAACGGCAAAGCCAGTGCAAAAGCGAAGCCGAACATACCGATGAGCGGTGCAATGACACTGCCCGAGGTACTCACCTCCACCAGCAGAAAACCGATGATGGGGCCGGTGCAGGAAAAGCTCACCAGTGACAGCGTGAAAGCCATCAGGAAGATGCTCAGCAGTCCGCTGGTTTTCTCCGCCTTGCTGTCCACGGAATTACTCCATGAAGAAGGCAGCGTCAGTTCGAACCAGCCGAAGAAAGAAGCTGCAAACACCAGCAGCAGAAGGAAGAAGAATATGTTGAACACGGCATTGGTAGCCATGGCATTGAGCGCACTTGCCCCGAACACCAGCGTAATGAAAAGCCCCAGAGCCACATAAATCACGATGATGCTGATGCCGTAGATTATGGCATCGCGGATGCCTTTGCGTTTGTTCTTGCTGCGTTTCAGGAAGAAACTCACCGTCATCGGGATGATGGGCCATACGCACGGAGTGAACAAAGCCACGAGACCGCCGAGCATACCGAGCAGGAAGATTTTCATCCATCCGATATCGGAATTCACGTCGTTCTCCCCGAATGCCTTCAGCTTGTCGATAACCGGTGTCCACAAGGCATTCTTTCCAAGCGCTGAAGAATCGGTCGTCACGACAGCCGTCTGTGCGGCCGTATCCGCCTTGATGGTATCCATCTTCAACGGGAGCACAGCCGTTGCGGCAGGAGCTTCGGATGGAGCCGTGGCAGCAGCTGCCAAAGCAGCAGCGTCGGCCGAAGGCTTCCCTTCCCCCTTGAAATCGAACTCCACGCTGGTTGGCGGCAGGCAGTTCTCGTCATTACATGCTCCGTATTCCAGGTATCCCTTCACGGAATACTTCGGAGCCGTTATCTTGATGCGCTGAACGAAAGTAGCCTCCCGTTCGAAATAGCGCACTTTCATCTGAAACAAATCATCGTACTTGGACTGTTCCTTGCCTCTCGGTGTCAGCTTTCCATCGGCCACTGCACCCTTGGCACCCTCCAGATTGAAAGTTGCGGAAGTAGGTCCGTTGGGAGGAAGAGCCGTGGAATACACATGCCATCCGCCTGCTATGGTTCCGTGGAAAATGATTTCCACCACATCAGGAGCCACTTTCTTCTGAGATACTGAAAAACGTATGGGATCACCTCCGCCTTGAGCATGAAGGACGAGGCCTATGGCCAGGAAAAGCCAGCAAATAAGTAATTTTCTGTTCATAGTTTATAGGAATAATTCATAATACAATATCAGACTTGCAAAATTACAAGAAAATCTCTATTTTTCTATATGAAAGAGCAAAAACTTAGTCGGATTCATCCCTAATTATTATTAATTGTGTACCTTTGCGCCCGGTTTCGAAGCCTCATACTTAAAAACAGGATTCCAGATGGAAAAAGGAGACAAATACATCACGATGACAACCAGCCCGGTGCCAAGCCTCATTATGAAGCTTGCCATCCCTACCATCATCAGCATGCTGGTCACCTCCCTGTACAATCTGGCCGATACGTATTTCGTAGGGCACATCAGTACGCAGGCCACTGCTGCCGTGGGTGTGTCGTTCGCAGCCATGTCGGTCATCCAGGCCATCGGTTTCTTCTTCGGCCACGGCTCGGGCAATTTCATTTCACGCAAGCTGGGCGAGCGTGACATTGCCGCCGCACAGAAGATGGCCACCACGGGCTTTGTATATGCCTTTCTCATAGGCCTGCTGCTCACCATCCTCGGACTGGTATTTCTGGAGCCGCTGAGTCTTCTGCTGGGATCCACCCCCACCATCCTGCCCTACACCAAGACCTATCTGGGCATCATTCTGCTGGGGGCACCCTTCTTCACCTCTTCGCTCGTACTGAACAACCAGATGCGCTTTCAGGGCAACGCAGCCTACGCCATGGTAGGTATCGTGTCGGGAGCCGTCTTGAACGTGATACTTGCCCCCATTCTGATATTCGTGTTCCACATGGGCATTGCCGGCGCCGGTATAGCCACCATCACCTGCCAGTTCTTCAGTTTCATTCTGCTGCTCATCATGGACCAACGGTCCAGCAACATACACATACAACTCACCCGGTTCGTACCATCCAGGAGCTACATCGACGAAATCATCAAAGGCGGTTCGCCGTCGTTGTGCCGCCAGGGGCTGGCGTGCCTTGCCACCCTCATGCTGAATGTGGCAGCCGGAGCCTACGGGGATGCCGCCATAGCCGGCATGAGCATCGTCACGCGCGTCTGCTTCTTCGTCTATGCCTTCCTCATCGGTCTGGGACAAGGTTTCCAGCCGGTATGCGGATTCAACTACGGTGCCAAGCTATACCTCCGTGTGCGCGAAGGATTCCGTTTCAGCGTCACTGCAGGTTCCTCTTTTCTGCTGGTAGTATCCACGCTGGGTTTCATCTTCGCACCTGAAATCGTGGAGACTTTCCGAAGTGATCCCGAAGTGGTTGCCGTGGGTTCCGTGGCCTTGCGCTGCCAACTCGCCGTGCTGCCTCTCTCCGCATTCACTACCATGAGCAACATGATGCTGCAAACCATCCGTTTCAGCGTCCGGGCCACCATTCTGGCATCTGCACGCCAAGGTCTGTTCTTCCTGCCGCTCATTATCATCCTGCCCCACTTCCTGGGACTCACAGGTGTGGAAATCTGCCAGAGCCTTTCGGATGTTCTCACACTCCTGCTCACCATCCCCCTCACAGTGCCTGTTTTGAGGAAAATGAAATAATTCATCCGTTTTTTTTGCTTTTCTGCAATTTATTGCTACTTTTGAAAAGTCTATTTTCGAGAATATGCAAATTGGCAAAACTTACATATTACCACTTATGCTTTGTTTTGTTTCGGCCTTCGCCGCATCGCAGAACAATCCCCTGAAAATAAATGACAAGATTTATGCCTATTACGAAAAATGCAGACAGTTCAACAGAGACCCCATATCACTGAAAATGGCTGATACCTTGTTTACCCGGGCAACCACACTGCATGATGTCAAGGCACAGTGCATCGCTTATTTCATTCGCGGCTCCTACTATTCAAATGCAAATGACATCAATCACATGAGAATCGAGAAGGACAAACTTTTCCGCTTTTCCCGGAAGACCCCATATACCCAGTATTTCTTCGGCATTTGGAGCCACATTATCAACTATTATGCCAACAATGGAGATTACGACACCGCCTTGAAGGAGCTGAAAGGATTCCAGAAGACAGCCCTTGAGTTGAAAAACGAATACGGAATCGGCAATTCATACATCAAAAGCGGCGACATTTACGGACTCATAGGCAATGACGAGGCAAGCATCGCCGAATATCTCAAAGCCTTGAATTATTACAACTCCATCCATAAAACAGGTGACCTGCCCCCACTCTACTTCAAACTAGGATCAAAATACCATAGAATCGATAAGGAAGACCTTGCCGAAAAGTACCTGCTCAAAGCCTACGAGAGCTGCCAGATAGAAGATGCCAATGGCTCCTACCTCATGAATATCATCAAAATGTATGTGGAAACGGACAAGTTGGACAAGGCCAAGGAATACATGGCCAAACTGGCTGAATGGGAAAAAAAGTTCAAGCTTTCCGAACAGCTGAAAACAAACAAAGCAATCATACTGATTACCTATAACACCAAGCTGGGCAATTTCGACGAAGCCCTGAAACTGACCGAATCATCTCGGCTCAGTGATGAACTGGAGAACTACTACCTTTATTCCGTTTACAATAAGATGGGAGACTACACGAAGGCCCTCTACCATTACGTAAAGTACATCAATATTTCCGACAACCGGAAAAAGAAAATGCAGACCGAACAGCTTGCACAATACGCCGCGCTCTACGAAAACGAACGTCTGAAAATAGAGAAGAACGAACTTGCCCTGAAGAATGCGACCATTTCCATCAGTGAACTGCAGACCAAACAGAAACTGATGCTGGCAGACAAGGACAAGAACAAGCTTCAGCTCCAGAACACTCATCTGGCCTTGAACAATAAAGACTTGCTCATTAAATCCCAACGGGCTGAAGTGCAGCGTCAGAAAGAAAAAACAGCCCGTCTGGCCGAGGAAATCGAAGACAACAGGAAGACGGGCCTGCTGCTGGCAGTCATTCTGGTACTCCTGCTGCTGTCCTTCATCACGTATGCCATCATCCACATCAGGGCATCCCGACGCATCCGGCAGGAAATGGCAAAAGAAGCCAAAGCACGCAAGGATGCCGAAGAAGTGCGCGAGGAAGCCATAAAGGCCGACAACCTGAAATCCTTGTTCCTGCAGAACATCAGCCACGAAATACGAACGCCGCTCAATGCCATCGTCGGTTTCTCGGACATCGTCACCAGCCCGGATACTGAAATCACAACTGAAGAAAAGAATGAATTCGTGAATCTTATCCATTCCAATTCGAAGATGCTCACCACCCTGATCAATGACATCCTCGACCTGAGCAAGCTGGAAAGCGGTTCCTACAAGGCTCACATCGAGACGAAGAACGCAAGTGAAATCTGCCGGAAAGCCCTTGCTTCCATCAAGGGATACCAAACAGCCGAAGTGGAATTAAGGCTTGACCTGCCTCAAGAAGACATCATCTTCCGGACGGATGAAGAACGGTTGACACAAGTGCTTCACAACCTGCTGTCCAATGCTTGCAAATATACCGAACACGGCAGTATCACGCTCTCCTGCATGGAAAAAGGGAACAACGTGGAATTTGCCGTAACCGACACCGGATGCGGCATATCGCCCGACAACGCCGAAAGGATTTTCCGACATTTCGAAAAACTCGACTCCTTCAAACAGGGTACGGGACTGGGACTAAGCATCTGTCTTCAGATTGCCGAACTGCTGCACGGCAGCATCAGACTCGATACCGGCTATACCACGGGAGCACGATTTGTGTTCGCACTTCCTTTATAAAATACAAACATTTTGCCAAAATCTTTGCATGTGTTGACAAAAATCCCTATTTTTGAAGCGAAGACGTAACAAAAATGCAGAAAAAGAGATACTACATAACTTTTGTGATTCTTCTTTGTCTGGTAAACACGATCATTTTGGCGCAGAACAATCCGTTGAAAATCAACGACAAACTCTACGACTATTACGACAAGTGCCGAAGAAAGAATAAGGAAGCCGTTTCTCTGAAAATGGCCGACACGCTATTTGTGGAAGCCGAAAAAATACACGATGTCAAGGCGCAGTGCGTGGCCTACTATATCCGCGGATCCTATTATTATTTTTCCAATGACATCGAAAACTTGAAAAAAGAACTGGATAATACCATCCGCTTCAGCGAAAAGACACCCTATACCCAGTACATTTTTGGAATATGGTCCCTCTGCTTCAATTATTATGCCAACCAAGCCAAATATGTAACCGCCCTGGAAGAGCTCAAGAAAATGCAGAAAAAAGCCATCGAAATAAAAGACGAATACGGCATCGGTTTGTCCTATTCCAAATACGGTGATATCTATGCCCTGATGGGAAATAACCAGGCAAGCATCAATGAGTACCAAAAGGCCGTAGACTACTACAAGTCGGTAGGCAGAGAACAGGAACTCTTCGACCTGTACACCCGGATAGGGAACCGCTATCTAAACCTCAGACAATTTGATATGGCCGAAAAATACTCGCTGGAGTCTCTCAAACTAAGCAAGGTTGAAGACGGAAAAGCCAATATCTACCTGTTGCTCATCGATCTCTACATCAACATGGGCAACAAAGAAAAAACAGATTTTTATATGAATTTGCTGAACAATTGGGAAAAAAAATACAAACTGTCTTACGTGCAAAGAAATGAGAAGAATAAAATGTTGTTCACCTACAACCTGGCTTTCGGGAATTACGATGAAGCGGAAAGCTTGCTGGACTCGAATTCTTATACCAAAGAAGCCTACACCCATTTCCTGTACCAGTTCTACAAAAGCAAACAAAACTACGGAAAAGCCCTTTCCTACTTTGAGAAATATCAAATCATCACCAACGCACGGAAAGGCCAGATGCAACTGGACCAGCTTGCCGAATACTCTTCCATGATGGACAACGACCGCCTGAAGGCCGAGAAGAACGATCTCGCCCTGAAGAACGCAGCCATGTCCATCCTTCAGCTGCAATCCAAACAAAAGTTCATGATTCTGGACAAGGAACACAACCGCCTGCTGCTGCGTAATGCCAATCTGGAATTGAACAACCGCGACCTGCAACTCATCTCCCAACAGGCAAAAATCAGTCAGCAACACGCAGAGATGCAGCGGCAGAAAGAAAAATCCAAACGCATGACGGAAGAAAGCTTCGCCAAGGAAAGGAACGATACGCTCATCATGATTATCCTTGCCATCACCCTGATAGCGGTCTTTGCCTACGCCGTGGTGCGCACCCGCGCCGCCCGTCGCATCCGCCGGGAGATGATGAAAGAAGCCGAAGCACGAAGAGAAGCCCAGGAAGCGCGTGAAGAAGCCATGAAAGCCGACCGCCTGAAATCACTGTTCCTGCAGAACGTGAGCCACGAAATACGCACTCCGCTCAATGCCATCGTAGGATTCTCGTCGGTAGTGTCCGATCCGGAAGGCGACTATACCCCCGACGAGCGGAAGGAGTTTGTTGACCTCATCCAGTCCAACTCCGAACTGCTCACCACGCTGGTAAACGATATCCTCGACCTAAGCAAAATGGAAAGCGGATCCTACAAAGTAAATCCGGAACCAAAGAATCTGAATGACATCTGCAAAGGCATCCTCTCATCCATAAGCGGTCATCAAGCTCCGGGAGTAGAGCTGAAACTGGACATTCCCCAGGAAAGCATCACCCTTTTGACAGACGGAATGCGGCTCACGCAATTACTCACCAACCTCATGACCAATGCCTGCAAGTACACCGAACGCGGCAGTATCACGCTGGGCTATTCCCGCCAAGGCGAAAGCGTGGTCTTCACCGTAACCGACACCGGCAGCGGCATCGCTCCCGAAAATGCAGAAATCATCTTCCAGCGTTTCGAGAAACTCGATTCATTCAAGCAAGGAACCGGTTTGGGACTGAACATCTGCAAGCACATCGCCCAACTCCTTGACGGCGAGATTTGTCTCGACACGAACTACACCTCCGGAGCACGATTTGTGTTCGTGCACCCGATGAAATAAAAAAACACTAATTCTTTAATTCAGCCCATGCGCAAAAATCCGTTTGATTCCCGCCCCAGTCGTCGCCGCTCTTGGGCAGTAGGTCGGGTTAAATACGCACTAAATTATTTCCGCTAACGGGTAATATTAAGTAATATGCGTCTAGTGGAAAGTTAGCGGGAATATATATTTAGAATCAATTTCCGCTGACTTTTAAGTAAATATCAGCGTGAAATATTAAATATTTTCATTTTCCGCAGATTTCGTCGAAAAGAAACTGTATCTTTGTCCTCGTAAACGTTTAATTCATTAGCTATGGTAATAGGACGTAAAAAAGAGCAGAGTGAACTTCGCAGTGCATATGACTCGGAATATTCTGAATTCGTGGCAGTGTATGGTCGTCGCCGTGTAGGCAAGACTTTTCTCATCAGAGAAACATTCGACTATAAGTTTACTTTCAGCCATGCTGGTGTGGCAAATGGTAATAAGCAGGTGCAACTTGCAGCATGGAGACAGTCATTGGAAGAATCTGGAATGCCTATCAAGAAGACACCTAGCGACTGGATGGAGGCATTTGGCCTTCTTCGCACACTCATCAAAAACAGCAGAGATGTACGTAAGGTCATCTTTATCGACGAAATGCCATGGATGGACACCCAAGGTGCTCACTTCGTCAGTGCACTGGAATTTTTCTGGAACGCCTTCTGCTCAGCAAGAAAAGACGTGCTGCTGATCATTTGCGGATCGGCTACTTCATGGATTATCAATAAGATTTTCAAAAATCATGGCGGACTATACAATCGAGTAACATACAGGGTCTATCTAGAACCATTCACCCTACATGAATGCGAACAGTATTCCGAGGCACTTCATCTGAAACTTACTCACTATGATTTATTAGAAGGATATATGGTGATGGGTGGTATTCCGTATTATTGGTCGTTACAGGACAAAGGCAAGAGTCTTGCTGGAAACATCGACGACCTGTTCTTCTCGCAGAAAGGAAAATTGTGCAACGAGTTTAATGCCCTTTATCATTCACTTTTCCGCCAACCAGAAGTTTACATTAAGATAGTATCGTTGTTAGGCAATCACAAAAACGGTCTGACTCGTCTTGAAATCATAGAAGGAGCCAAGATTCAGGACAATGGTTCAACAAGTCGGGTGTTAGAGGAACTTGAGCAATGTGATTTCATACGAAGATATAATAATTATGGAAAGAAAAAAAATGATCCGATTTTCCAGTTAATTGATAATTTCACTTTGTTTTATTTTAAGTTCATGCAAGAAAACAAATCTAACGATGAGCACTTTTGGTCGAATGTCTATAACACACCTATTCGCCATTCTTGGACTGGACTTGCTTTTGAACGTATCTGCTATCAGCATGTCTCACAAATAAAACAGGCATTGGGCATCGCTGGCGTTATGACCAACACCTTGGGCTTCAAATCAAATGGCGACAAAGAAAGTAAGGGAGTGCAAATTGATATGCTGATTGACCGAGCCGACAATGTGATAAACCTATGCGAAATGAAGTTCTCTCAGGAAGTATTCACCATTGACAAGGACTACGAACAACAGCTTAGACATAAGATAAGTCGCTTCTGCGAACTTACCAAAACCCGTAAGGCTGTACATCTGACTATGGTTACTATGTATGGTGTAGAGCACAACGCATATTGGAACATAGTACAAAAGGAAGTTACAGCAGAAGACCTTTTCAAAGAAATCTAATTGTGGTAGTAATCATTCGTAATATTCATAATAACGCCGTGGAGTATTTGATATACCGTTGCAACATGATATTTGGTTAGTCATGGGGCGATTCTGCCACGGACTTTTGCGCATGGGCCTTTAATTCCCTGTTTTCAGTAGTCGCCAGGTAACTCCCGATAATCATCAGAACAAGAGCCGGATAGAAAGTCAGTCCGGGAATATCATTGAATATTAGGAAAGAAAATACGACACCTATGAAAGGACTCACGGCATAGAAAGCACTGGTCTTTGCCGCTCCCAAAAACCGTTGGGCATATACATAAAAATAAATACTTAATCCATAAGAGACGAATCCCAACAAAAGCGTTAATCCCCCATAGAGGAGGTCAAAAGAAAGGCTATGCAAATACCATGCAATCAATAACGAACCTATACCGGAACCGAATCCTTTGATAATGACAATCTGCATAGGATTCTTATCGGAAATCTTTCTGGTGCAATTATTTTCCAGCCCCCAACATACAGCAGCCAACAAGACATAGAAAGAGCCTTTTGAAAAAGACAAACTCTGTGAAGAATTTACAGAAAGCAAGGCACATGAGGAAACGATAAACAAAATAGAGATCCATAATCTTCCGGAAATCTTTTCCTTGAAAACAAGAGCAGCAATCAGAGCTGTGGCCACGATTTCAAAATTGCCTAATAAAGAAACATTTTCAGCAGCTGCCCGTGCTATACCAAACATCAGCAAAATAGGTGCAGCGATATCCAATACAACCATACCGAATGTATAGGGGATATCATTAGTCGTCAATGATTGTTCATCCGACTTTTTCTTTCTACATTTATCGAATAATCCTACAAAGCTGAGTCCGATGCCGGCTCCAAGATAGAGCAGACCCGCCATCATCGTTTCCGATAAATGCACCAACAATAATTTCGATAGGGGAATATTGATTGCGTACAGTGCAGCAGCTAATATCGCCAAGAAAATTGCATGTTTTTTTTTCATTCTGCTCTGTGTGTTTTGCTAATACCAGTCCTCTGTTTGTGTATTCTTGTGTCTATGAGTCAATCGGTTGTACGGGTTCCCGTTTCCAAAGTTCTTCGAATTCTTCTGCAGATATTTCAGTCAGATTGAATTTCCGATAATCATCAAGAGTGAGTTCTTCATCAACCCAGAATCCTAGATTGTGCTTATAAGGAGCCTTGAATACCAGAAAATCTCTTTCGTCCAGTCCAAGTTCCCTCAGTGTAGAATACTGTGATTCATCGTATTCGATGTACCAGGTACGGACATAATCGATATTTTCTTCCAGAGTGGGATTAGACTGTGGCAGAATGATTCTCAATATTTCAGAGATAGCTCCGACAATCTTTCCTTCTTTGTAAACATCTTTTTTCTCTCTAACAAACTTAAAATATAACATAGTTATTTTCCTGTTCTCCTTGGTTTTCTTTTCAGCGTGCAAAGATATAAAGAATAATTGAAAATGGATTCAAAAATCTTCCATCTATTCAACTGGCGAATAAAAAAAATACGATAGGAATCTTTTTGTCCTAAAAGATAAATATTTATAGGTTATAGTAATAAATTTCTCCTTTTTCATAGTTATATCCTGCTTTTTATTTCTATATTTGTCCCCGATCTAATATATGAATAATGCCAAGGGAAGAGAGAACGAAGAGTTCAAGTTTTTTTTACAGTAAACTATAATTGACATTTAATATTAACTACAACCAATCAGAACTTTATGAAAAAATCGACAGCCCCTTGCAGAGCCCGCCTTTCCGGTGCTCCGCAACAGACCGCCTTGGGCTTCTATGTGAAACCCGAAATGGAAATCATTGAATTGGAACAGGAACAGTACATCCTTGCCGGAAGTGCCGAAGCACCCGAAGTGGGCGATGGCGGCGACGGATTCGCCTGTATCCCCTCTCAGAGAAACGAATTTGACTGTAAATCCTAACGACACACGAACGATATGAAGACAAAACACATATACAGCGCAGCCTTTGCGGTTGCCTTGATGGGAATGGCCTCAGGCTGCTCCTCCGAAAATCTTCTTGAAAGCTCTGACACGGAAACCGGTGCAGGGCAAGTGACCATTTCGGCATCCATACCCGAAAACTCCACACGCCTGGCTTTTAATGATGCCAACGTGACATCCGGAACCAACACTCTGCTTTGGGAAAGCGGAGATGCCTTGCAGGTTGTGGGAATGTCTGGAAGCACGAAACAGGGCAATCAGTCCTACGGTATCCAAACGGGAGCAAATTCCAAATCGGCCACTTTCAGCGGTACGCCCATTTCCGGCTCCACATCTTACAACATCTACTATCCGAGCAATGTGACCGTAGATGCTGCCGGCAATGCCACCCTTGGCATGGACGGCCAGTCACAAAGCGGTGACAATACTACGACACACCTGAAGAACTACATCTTCCTTGCCAAAACCGGAGTGACCGCTATCACACAACCCGTGCAACTCGCCATGCAGAACAGCATCATGAAGTTTGCCCTCAGCGGACTGCCTTCCGACCTTGGCACCCTCACACGACTCACATGGATTGTGGAAACAGCTACGGGCACACAAACTCTGTCTCTCGGTTTAAGCGGCGTCACAATTTCCGCTTCCAAAACCGACCTCACAGCTTTTCTCTGCTTCAATCCTGCCGTGATGAATATAAAAGCCGGAGGACTCTTCACCGTCGTGCTCGAAGGAAGCAAGTCCTATCAGGCATCGCATACTTTCACCACAGCCAAAACCTATGACATTAGCAAACGTTACACCGTAACTATCAACGGAACAGCTGCCAACGGTACCACGGCTTGGACGGAGACGGAAGATGTCATCAATTACACACAAGCCGACGCTGCAGCTACAGGCGTGGAACCTACCCTTAACAACGGCGTCTACGAAATCAACACTGCAGCCAATCTGAAGTGGTTGCAGACGGAGGACAATTTGAGCGGTACTCCAAGAAAGACATACAAATTGATGAAGAACGTGGTGATTCAAACTGGTGTGAATTGGATTCCGATAGGAACAGATGATACTGACCTAGGAAAACCTTTCCAAGATACCTTTGATGGAAACGGAAAGACGGTATCGGGATTAAATTGCAACAGCGGTAAGCGAGTCGGTCTTTTTGGCTATGTAGCATCCGCAGCAATCAAAAACCTGACAATAACAGGAGGCACGGTAACCGGAACTACTAATTACGCCTATGCCGGAGGCCTTGTTGGAAAAGCCGCTTCTTCATCTCTGGTTAACTGCAAAGTTACTCTCACTGAAGTATCATCATCCGGAAGCACAGGTTGCATAGTTGGCGGATTATGCGGAATGGCTTCGGGTGATACTAGAATATATGGATGTACAAGTGAAGTCCAGACCATTAATAACCCTAGTGCTTCTAACGCACCTACAGCCGGCGGATTGATAGGGGCTTGCTTACAAGCCAGTGTCTATACATGTATAGCCAATTGCGGAACTATTGCATGTACCAATGGGTATGCAGGTGGCTTGATAGGTTTTTTTGATTCTGATACAGAAAATTATGTGAAAGGATGTATCAGCAAAAGTTCTTCAATAACCGGTACAACCAAAGGTGGTTTGTTTGGAAATGCTTCAAAACCTTATGACACTTATTATATCAATCAATGCTGGTATCTGAGTGGAACAAATGTTCCTACACAAGTAGCCGGAGGTACAACCACAGCTCTCGAGAATGTCGGCTCCGTAACATCAATCAGCGATTTCTCCGGAAAAATATATGGCATGACCACAGCAGCAAGTGAAACTTCTTATTTCAATTTTTCGTATGCTGAAGGAGCAGATACTTCTACAAACCTACCCATCATAAAAGTATATAATCCTAAATAACATTCTTTCGAAAACCTGAATAAAAAATCGCCGCCGCAAGGATTCTTCATCTCTTGCGGCGGCGTTCGTTTCTACGCCCAAAAAGCTTACGCACGCATCACGCGTCCTGCTCGTCCACTCCGAAGGGGAAGCCGAGTTGGCGGGTGAGTTCGTGCTCGCGGCGTTGCAGCCAGTTGGTACTATCCCAGAAAGGCTGGTACTCTTCCAGACTGTTCACCACCGTGCCGGGCACCTCCACGTAGCGGCCGTTGGACTTGTTGAACTTGAAGTAGCACTCGCCCGGTTCGCCCTGGTTGCGCATGCGCACCTTCTCCACTACCACCTTGGTGAGATTGCGCTTGTAGTCACGATAGACAATGACGCCATAGTCCGCCACGTTCTTGAAGTTGGCACTGCCGGAGATGTCATAAATCTGCGGCACGGGGCGCACGTCGCTTTTCATGTCCATAAAAGGCTTGCGCGGATGGGCCACCAGCACCACGAGAACTTTCATCTCGCGGGCAAAGTTGCTCAGCTTGCGCAGCAGGTCGTTTATGTAGGACGTCTCGCGGCGGTCGTCGCCTTCGCTGTGGTCCATGCGGTTGTAAGGGTCGATTACCAGCACGCGCACATCACTGTGGCGGCGGATGAGTTCACGCGTCTTGTGCAGAAGCGTCTGGATGCGGTAGTCGCCTTTGGGATCGAGGTGGATGAAGTTGCGGCTTATGTAGTCCGTGACCTGCCGGTACTCTTCCTGCGTGGTGTTCTGGCGGTGGAACTTCCGTCCGGTGAATTTCTCGATGAGTTTGGCCCAGTGATACGGGCGCGGCTCATTTTCGGGACTGAAGAACACCGTTTTCCAACCGTGTTTCAGATTCCAGTTCACCGTGAGCATGTCCACAAATTCCGATTTTCCATCGCCGGGATAGCCAGTGAGCACCATGAGGCGGCCGGGCTCTACCGTGAGGTAGCGGTCCAGATTTTCAAAACCGCAGCTGGCAGCCTTTCCCAGGCCGTTGTTGAAGAGCATCCAGAGGTCGTCGCGGTCATCCTCGGCCGTGTACACACCCAGCAAAGGCACCGGTTCGGCATTCGTCAGGAGCTGTTTCACTCCTTCCACTCCATAGGCTTTGAGCACTTCGCCGGCATCTTTGCATCCTTCGGGATACTTCACCACGCGGCAGCGTTCCTCACCGAACCGGCGGATGAGTTCCTCGCAGCACTTCATTCCGGGGGCATCATTGTCCGTGGCCAGATAGATGATTTCCTTGTCGTCGAAATGCGTGGCTATGAAGTCGTCCAGATAGGCCGTATTGCCGTTTGCGCCGTTGGGCACGCTCAACACCGAGGTGATGCCTGCCATGAGGAACGGCGGCACGTCCAGCTCTCCTTCCACGATAACCGTTTTCTTCTGTCCCTTGGCGGAATCGATGTTGAAAGGCACGGACCGTCCGCCGGGCTTGGCAGTGAAGATTTTGTCCACGGAGCGGTACTTCACGTTCACCACCTTGCCCTCGACCATGAAATTGAACACCATGACCCATGTCTCGGCCTTCTTCTCGGCCAGATAGACTTTCTGCTGGCGGATTTTGAGGTTCTCCAGCACGGAGGGCGACAGACCCCTGTCCTCGGTGAGATAACGATAAACTTCACCGTTGAGCACCTCTCCCAGCGGATTGGGCGCCATGGGGCGGTAGCTCTGCAACCGTTGCTGTTGCCGCAGGAATTCCGCCCGTTTGGCAGGATTAGGGGCAAAGCCGTGGGTTTCGCATCGCTGGCACCAATAGCCGTCGGTGTCGAGATTCACTTGCATGCAACGTTTCTGCTTGTTCTTGGGATGCTGTTCGGCACAGAAAGGACAGGTGGTCCAGACACGTCCGCTGGTGCGGCCGCGCACATCCACCCCGATAGATCTCCAGTCGGCATTCATAACCACGCTCCTTTCTCAACGTTCCAAAACACGTTGTCGTTGGGTCTCGGCGGAGCCTCGTCGGGAATGGGCACACCGTAGCAGAAGCGTTCTCCCGTGTCCGGGTCGCGCTGTTCGAAACGGTAAGGGTCGTCCTGACTCTTGCTGCGCAGTTGTTCCTGAACCATCTCCCACACCGGTCCGCCATGTTTCACGCAGTTGCGCAGATATTTCTTCGCCTCCTCGTAACGGGCCTTGGCATTGAGGTCCTTGTAGATGCCCACATGATTGCGGAAGAACTGCTTGATGAGGGGCAGATTCTCCTTCCACTCGCGGGCGTTGCCGTACTGGAATCCGCAGAGTTCCAGGCACGATTCATCTTCGAGAACGCGATTGAGCTGTTCCGTCCAGGTAGCCAGATTCTGTTCCATCCTGACGGATTCCTTCCAGAAGTCATCATCGGCCGACAGGCTGTCGGCGACCGTTTTTTTCTTCTGAGATTTCTTACTTGTTGTAGTAGTAGTAATAAGAGAGCCGGCTTTTTCGTCCGGTTGAACAACTTTTTCAACAACATTTTCAACAACCTTTCCAACACTTTCCGCAACATGCCGTGTTACATTCCGTGATTGTGGCAAAGTTTCCGAAGGCGCTTCCCCTAGGCTGTTTTCACGTTTCGCAGCTTTTGCCTTCTCCAATCTTTTTTCGGCGCTTTTTATGCCTGCTTTCCTGCACTTGTTTTTCACGATTTTTTCCTTCGCCTCCCTTCCACACCCGGCAGTCATGTAGAAGGTCCCTTCCTTCTCGTCTTTTTTGAAGAACCGGAACTCATTGATTAATCTTTCAATGAAAGCTTCTGTCACATGCACCAGTTTGGCAATCGTCGGCAGATGATCCAACGACACTCTTCCGTCCTCTGATTCATTACAATAATGCTCCAGCACTTTCAATAGCCCATATCCGGCTAAACCCATTCGTTCAATGAGTAAGAGAGATTCCAATCCCTCGTGATCTAATGTATTTCTATTTTTCATAAATGATTTTTTAATCATGCAGTACATAATTGCATGACGCTGCAAATATATATATTGGGAAATAAAAGAACTGCTTCAAGCAGCAGAAGTGCCCTATTTTTCGTATTTTCGCATCATTTTTTTTAATTATTTCACATATAACAAACAAAAAGAATGGAAAAGAGTATTTTAGGAAACATGTTATCTCCATTAATCCAGTGCATTGTCTATATCCGTCAGTGCAAGTACAGTGACATCAAAAAAGATTGGAATCTTTCCGATCACGGTTTCAACAACCTTCTCATGGGAGGTATGGTTGGGCATTCGGCCAAACAGAACATCATAGGGAGTATTCTCTGCGGAAGCGAATTCTATAATGAACTCGATGACAAATACTATGAATCCGGCTTGGAGAAGATTCACAAAGAGAAAACAAGGCGGAATATTGAAAAATTGCTGCGCACATGGCTTTCGGACCTCAATCACAACCACAAAAGGTACTACAACCACACGGATGATGATGCCGATTTCGTGATAGAATTGGATTGCCTCATTCTGGACATGATGAAAGAAATTGAAAGCCTGCGCAAAGACTATTTCACTCTGCCCCTACTGAAACAACAACAAAAGACCCTTCGCAAAGGCGAGGAAAAGGACAACCTGAAAAAGCGCATTGAACAAGCCCGTCAGGCCGTGAGCTACATCCTTCCCAACAGGACTTCCACCTTTTACAAGGAGAAACAGAAGGAACTCACCGAGAACGGCCCGAATGGCAGTCGCAGTTCCTACGCACCGCAAGATACTTTCAGACTAAGAAATCAAGAGGCTGATTGAAATAGCTGAATTTTACGCCACTTACAAAAGAAAAAAGACGTAGGTACCGGTGGAAGAAAACGTACCTACGTCTTTCTCCACCGGTACCTACGTTTTTTTTACCCGTCTGATAGTTTTTGTCATCTTTACAAAAAGATATGGCAGATTTTCATCGTATTCCTTTGCAGTACAAACTTTTTGCATTACCTTCGCAAAGAGAAACACACACTTTTTTTTAACTTGTATAAATCAGAATAAGATGAAAAAACTATTTACCGCCTTCGCCGCCACGGCGATTTGTGCCGCCATGAATGCACAGAACCCCTACATGCCCCTATGGGAACATATTCCCGACGGAGAACCACACGTGTATGACGACCCTGACCTTCCCGGACATCAACGCATTTATGTGTATGGCTCGCACGACAACCGCATCACGGATTATTGCGGACTGGACCAGGTGGTGTGGTCGGCACCGGTAGAGGACCTTACCCATTGGCGCTATGACGGTATCTGCTTCAAATCTCAATTCGCAAAGAACGGTGCACCGCTCGCACCGGACTCGGTGGCCGACGTGCTCTTCGCTCCGGACATCGTGGAAACGGTGGAGAACGGACATAAAGTATATTACTTCTGCCCCAACAACCAGGCCGAAGGACGCAAGAACATGATTGCCAAAGGCAACCGGCCGGACGGGCCTTTCCAGGTGTGCAACTGGAACGAAGACGGACGCTCCACTTTCGGGGTGTTCCAATTCGACCCTGCCATCTTCCGCGATGACGACGGCAAGGTGTACGGATACTGGGGCTTCAACCGCTCGTATGCCGCCGAGCTGGACCCCGCAACCATGTGCACGGTAAAACCCGGTACGAAGATTGTGGAGGATATGGTTTCGGGACGTATGCAGGAGGGTGACTTCCGCTTCTTCGAGGCTTCGTCCATGCGCAAGATAAACGGCAAGTATGTATTCATCTACAGCCGCTTCACCAAGGACGGGGAATTCGGTCTGCCTACATCCAACTATACGCTGGCTTATGCCTACAGCAACAATCCGCTGGGACCATTCACCTACGGCGGCACTCTCATTGATGGCCGTGCACGCGGCAAGGACGAAAAGGGAAACATCATCCCTACCGCCACCAAGGCTGGAAACACCCACGGCAGCATGGCTCAGATAAACGGCAAATGGTACGTGTTCTACCACCGGCAGACTGGCACACTGGAATATTCGCGCCAGGCCATGGTAGCTCCCGTGGACGTGAAGATGCAGGGCGACAAGCTGATTATCAGCGAAGGGGAATACAATTCCGAAGGTTTCTATACCAACGGACTCGACCCGATGCGACGCTGGCCTGCAGGCATCGCCTGTTACTACACTGGCCCGACTCCCATGAAGCAGGACTATCCACACTTCTACTACACCGGCTCCTACCCGGCTGCCACCTACAGCGGCGACAACGGCATGGATGCTTCCTACAGTCTGAACATGCACCATGCTCCGATGGTGAACAACACCGCCGGATCGGTCATCGGCTACAAGTATTTCAACTTCAACGTTCTGGGCAAGAAGAAACAGGCAGAACTCTGTCTGGGCATGAAACCGCTGGCCCCGGAAGGCGAAATCGTCTTCATGATTGACAGTCCCTGGGAGAGCAAGGGCGGACGCGTGATAGGCCGCCTGCAACTGAACAAGGAGATGAACGGCAAAGATACCGAATACGTGGTTCCCGTGAACGGTCTGCAAGGCACGAAAGGCAAACACGCCCTCTACATGCGGTTCAACTCGTCCGTGCAGGGACAGTCACTCTGCGACTTCTACGACTTGATGTTCAGGTAGGCGGAGATGTCGATGCTGATTATTTGGCGTATCCCAACGGATGATTCAGCACCAGCAGCTGCTTGTCACCCAGATTGAGGGCTTTCGCAACGGTGGCTTTGTCCATGAAGCCGCGGGCTACGGTAGCAAGACCAAGGGCCGTGCTGGCCAGATAGATATTTTGGGATACATAACCGGCATCTACATTGCCCAGGTTCGTGTCGAGATGGTCGGCATTGCTCTGGTCGCTCACCAGTACCAGACTGAGAGGGGCATACTTCACTGATTCCTGGCGTCCGGCATTCACGGCACGCAAATCCTCACCGCTCACCTTCTTCAGAGTGTTCGTAAAAGGTTCGTACAACCACGCTCCGTCTTTTCCGCACACATAGACATGGATGTCCTGACGGTTACCGGCCGAAGGGGCTGTAATCATTTTCTTCTCGGGACGACTCACACCGCATGCCGCCCAGAGAATCTGGGAGAGCTGCTGATCCGTGATTTCCTGCTCGGAAAATTCACGTACGGAATGACGCTGCTGAAGAGCTTGCATCAAAGTCATCGGAACGTCTTTATTGGGTTCGGGAAGGGTTTTTGTCTCTTGTGCCCGGGCACCGAAAGAAACCATAAGCAAGGCCATGAAAGCCAGAATTGTTTTTTTCATTGTTTTTTGTATTTAAGAATTTTCTTGATTACATTTTCCGTTGCCGTAAAGATAGTGTTTTTTTATTTACACCAACACATTCGCCCATTATTTTTAAGGTTCGCCCAAATGCCGGAAAATGATTTCCACCTGTTTGGGCGACAGTATCTTGCACTTGGGACTATAGTGGGTGGCATTCAATTCGCTCATGAGTTCGGGATTCAGGGTAATCCATCTCCTGAAAATCTTCATGGCCGATTCGTAAGGACTCGTGGGATTATATCTATGGGCCAATTCACACTTGGCATAACTGTGAACGGGCGGTTTTATCTCTTCCATCTTCTTCTTTCTTTGCTTTTAATATATTGCTAAGATAGTGAAAATCTGTGAGATATACAAGGAATCATCTTGTTTCATGGCATTAAAAAAACATCCCCGTCTCGACTTTCCTGTCAAAACGGGGATGGTAATTTTTGCCCGGTCAACCGGTGCATGAAGTTATTTTCAGTTCTTACTCCTTATGGGGTCATTGTACTGTATCTGCAGCTTGAGCAATTCCTTCTTCAGATTCTTGATGACCGGCTGCATCTTGGGGTCATTGTAGATGTTGTGCATCTCTTTGGGATCTTTCTTCAAATCGTAGAGTTCCCAGCAGTCGATGTCATTGTAAAAATGGATGAGGGTATATTGCTGTGTCCTCACTCCGTAATGTCTGCGGACGGCATGTTCGGCAGGGTATTCATAGAAGTGATAATAAAGCGACTTGCGCCAGTTGGCAGGCTTTTGTCCTTTCAGCAAAGGCAGGAAGGATTTTCCCTGTATATCGGCAGGCACTTTCACACCGCAGAGTTCCAGAAATGTAGGTGCATAGTCGATATTCTGGACCAACTGGGGAACATCACCCTTCTTCCCTCCGGGCAGACGTGCCACCAACGGAGTGCGGAATGATTCCTCGTACATGAAGCGTTTGTCGAACCATCCGTGCTCGCCCATGTAGAAGCCCTGGTCGGAGGTATAGACGATGAGTGTATTTTCCAGCAAGCCGTTCTCCTTCAGGTACTGGATAACCCGGCCTACATTGCGGTCCACGGAATGAATCACACGGAGATAATCATGCATGTACTGCTGGTATTTCCATTCGGCCAGAGCCTTTCCGGAGAGCTTGTCTTCCTTGAACTTGCGGATGATGGGATCGTAATGCTTGTCCCAGGCACGTTTCTGGTCGGGATTGAGCCTGTTGTACATGGCTCTTCCGCCTTCTTCCAAGCCCTTGTTGGCGGTATGGATTTCATTTTCCTTGTCGGCCATCTTCAGGTCGTACACCAGATCCATGTCCTTGATGATGCTCATCTCTTGCTTGGAAGCCGGGATGCGGCCTTTGTAGTCATCATAGAAATTATCCGGCAACGGATAGGTCTTGTCGCTGTAGAGGTCGAGGTCGCAGGAATCGGGCATCCAGGTCCGATGCGGCGCCTTGTTGTGTATGAGGAGGCAGAAGGGTTTTGCTTTGTCTCGTTTGTTGGACATCCAGTCCAGAGCCAGATCCGTGATGATGTTCGTGGCATAGCCCTCACGCTGCAGTTTCTCGCCGTTGCAGATGAAACGCGGATTGTAATAGTCACCCTGCCCTACGAGGATATCCCAATAGTTGAAGCCGGTAGGTTCCGACACCAGATGCCATTTTCCGATGATTGCCGTCTGGTAACCTGCCTTCTGAAGCAGTTTGGGAAATGTCTGCTGACTGCCGTCGAAAGTGGTGGTATTGTCTGTGAAGCCGTTGGCATGACTGTGCTTGCCGGTGAGCATACAGGCACGGCTGGGACCGCTGAGCGAATTGGCCACGAAACTGTTGGTGAAACGCACGCCGTTGTTGGCAATCCAGTCGATGTTGGGCGTTTCGATGAAGCGGTGGTCATAGGCACTGATGGTCTGATAGGAATGGTCGTCGGACATGATGAAGACAATGTTGTAATGCTTGGGAGCATCCGCTTCCCTGGCTGTCTTCTGAGGACCTGCGGCTAAAGAGGGAAGCGACGAAAACGCCGCTATCCCTGACAATGTGTAATATAAAACCGATTCTGTTCTTTTCATAATTATTTATATTGTTATTGCTGTTTACCAACCTGGATTCTGAGTCCATTTGTTGCCGGTGAGTGAAATCATTCTTTGCTGGATCGGGAGCAGATAGTCTCTGGCTTCATTGAATTTCCATCCGTTCTCGTAACCTTTCGTATTGACCGGAATGATGTATCTCCTGGCATCACCTGCCTTACCGGTAAGGAAGAGGTTATTGTCACCGGACTGGTCGTATTTCAGGGTTTTGTATGAACCTGAAAGATTACTGCCGATGAAAAGCGCTCCTTTCGGCAACTGGCCTACGATAAGTACATCTGCTGCCGCCCATCTCTGGATGTCTTCGAAACGGCGTCCTTCACAGGCTTTTTCAATTCTTCTCTCACGGCGCACTGCCTGGATATATTTGTTGAGACTGCGGAAAGGATAGGTAGCTTCCGTATTGTACTCCCTGTCGAAATCCACTCCCGGCATTCCTACTCTGTCACGCAAAGGCTTCAGAGCGTCTTTGATGAGACTGGCATTGCCGGCACCGTCCAGTTCGGCCAAAGCTTCGGCATAATTCAGCAGGATATCTGCGTAACGGAACTGTATGGCTGGCGTGGAGCCTTTGTTCTCGGTGTCCAGTGCGGCTGCACTCGACGTGTCGAATTCCACGTATTTGAGCAAGGAATAGCCCGTAGTGTTGAGGAAATAGCTGTTGCCGTCCAAAGGTGGAACGGTATAGGTATATCCTCCGTTGGGACGAAGCTGCTGTCCCGGCATGCAGACGGTTTGTGACAGACGAGGGTCACGCAAGGTAGGTTTCAACTCGTCGCCGTATGTCTGCTGGGCTTTGTCTCTTGCCTCTCCTACGAACGGCTTCCCGTCGATAGTAAGGTAATCATCCACCAATGACAAGGTGACTCCTGTTCCACCACCGCCTTTATTGAGATAACGGGTCACGGAATTACCCACATTGTCACCGTCGTAACGCTTGAACCAGAGGACTTCTTTGTTGGAAGTCAAATCGGCTGTCTTGAACATGTCGCGGTAGGCGGTAAGCGGGCTGCTTCCCTTATAGATGGACCATACGCCGCGGTCTATCACGGCCTTGGCTGCTGCGGCTGCCTGGGTAAGGTAATCCTTGATTTTAGCATCGGTCACTTCCTTGTCAAAGAAAGCGTCGTTCTTTGCCTTGTGATATTTTTCCCAGGTACCTTCGAAGAGAGCCACTTCGCTTTTCAGGGCACGCGCCACATCCTTGTGTATGCGCATGGTGGAATTAGAGCTTTGTTCACTGAGGTTTTCAATGGCTTTGTCGAGGTCGGCCAGTATTTTGTCGGTAATGAAAATGCGGCTGTCACGTGCTTTTTCCATCAGTTCCTGTGAGGGGTCCAAAGGTTCTTCCACCCACGTGAGTGGTCCGTAATCAACGAACATCTGATAATAATACCAGGCACGGAAGTAATAGGCTTCGCCCACATACTGGTAATAATCCTTGCTCTTGTCGGTGCAGTTTCCCAGATTCTTAATCAGGAAATTCACATTGCGTATGTAGGTATAATTACTCAGCTTGGAGGCATTGCTCAAAGCGGTTTCTCCTGCCAGACGGGTATCGACCACACTGGATGCCATATTGTCGCTTTGCATGTCTTTGCCGACAATGCCGACTGCCGACCCTACACTATAGCTGTGCACTCTGAGCGCAGTTTCATAGAACTGGTCCAGATAATTGCGCATCTCGCCCGTGCTGGAGAAGGCATTGGTTGTGGAAAGCACGCCTTCGGGCGTCTTGTCCAAATCAAAACAAGATGTGAGTCCTAACAAAGGAATCAGACTTAACAATAAATATATTTTCTTCATAACACTTCTATCGATTATAAGTTAACAATTACGCCAAAAGAAATCACTTTGTTCAATGGATAGTTCTTTCCTGCCTGGTCCAGTCCGCTGCTGTAGTCACTTCTGGTGAAGATGGCTTCAGGATCGAACATTCCCTTCAGGCTGGTGAAAGTGAGAAGATTTTCACCCGAGAAGAACACCTGTACCTTATTCAATCCTACCTTGCTCGACAAAACAGAAGGGATATCATAGCTCAAAGTAAGATTCTTCAACCGGCAATAGGCTGCATTCTGCATATAACGGTCGGCCATCTGGGATGTCTTGCTGCGGAAACTGCCAATCTTTCCTGCCGGGCCCGTATAGGGTTTCGGATAATAGGCATTCGGATTGTTTTCTGTCCAATAGTCCATGTGTTCATTGAACACGGTGACCTGTGCATAAGCTCCCGAGCCCCAGAAATAGGCTGTACCCAAATCGGCCATCCAGTCACGTTTTCCAACTCCCTGGAACATCAGGCTCAATGACAAGCCTTTCCATGAGATGCTTCCGTTGATGGTGTACTGGTAGCGTGGCGTGGTATTACCGATAACAGTGACATCACCCATATCACCCAAGGTATTGGAGCCTCTGTTGATGGCCTTGTCACCGTTCAGGTCGATATATTTCACATCTCCCGGAGTCCATGGCTTGCCGGTGAGATAAGACAGATTGTAAGTGGAATTGTATTCATCGGCTTCAGCCTGAGTCTGGATAAGTCCGCTGGCTCTGTAGCCCCAGATTTCACCTACGCTCTTGCCTTGATACCAGTTGTTGTACGGATCGGTACCGGTAGGGTTCTCATAACTGGTGACCTTGGATGTGGCATCGGACAGCATACCTCCGATGCTGTAGTCGATATCCTTGCCTATTTTGCCGCGATAGTTCAGGGTAAGTTCCCATCCCTTGTTACGCATGCGGGCATTGTTGGTGTTCGGTGCAGAAGCTCCGAAGATGTCGGCGAAATCGGCCGTAGGACCAAGCATATCCTTGGTATCACGCTGGAACACGTCGAACGAACCGGTGAGGGCATTACCGAAAAATCCGAAATCGATGCCGATGTTCTTGCTTTCCACTTTCTCCCAGGTGGTACTCGGATTGACTACTCCCGGAGCATTGGTATAGAGATGGCGTCCGTCTGAGAATATGTAACCGCCCAGACCGTTGTTGATGGACATGGTGGAAGCAAATGTGTACAGGGCGGCTCCACTCTGGTTACCCAGCAGACCGTAGGATGCACGCAGCTTGAGATTGGAAAGCACCTGGGTGAGAGGTTCCATGAATTTCTCGCGGGAGATGTTCCATCCTAATGACAAGGACGGGAAGAAACCCCAGCGATGACCCGAAGCGAAACGGGAAGAACCGTCATAGCGTCCGTTGAACTCGAGCAGGTAACGACCGTCATAACTATAGTTGAGTCTTCCGAAGAATCCTCTCGTTGCCCATGAGTTGCGTGTATCGATAATGGTCTTGTCGCCCGATGCCAGTCCGAGTCCCGGATTGGTGGTGGAATACAAATCGGTTACCGAATTCTTCAGATAACTATAATGGAAGTCTTCTTCCTGGAATCCGCCCATGATTGCAAAATCATGTTTGTCGAGTGTCAACAGATAATTGGAATACAGGTTGATGCTTTGATAGCTGTTTTTGGATGTGATCCGGGTGAAGCGTCCGTTATTGGCAACCTCCAGTTCGTCACGTACACCCTTGGAGGTAGTCACGCCGTCGGCAGCATAGATGAGCGGAGCCTTGTTAAGAGCCTTGTATTCAGAATCACCGGTTCTGTACGTATAGTCCAGATATATTCTCCAGTTCTTGAGGGGCTGGGCTTCGAGACTTGGCGACAGGGTGAGGTTATCCGATTTGTTGTTGGTAAATGTACCGCTCTGCAAATAAGGAATCATGGTCAGCTCGGTGAAATGTCCGTTGGGATCCACCGGGTTGATGGTAGGACGGAAACGCGCCAGTGAATGATAGAATCCTTCTGACAGACCGCCGTCACCGAACGGAGTATTTCTTTCCGAATGATCGAATTTGGTATTGACTTTCATCTTCAGCCACTTGGTCAGTTCGGAAGAAACATTGGAATTGAAGTTCATGCGGGAGAAATTGATGTCGGCATAGCGGAGTATTCCGTCTTCGGAATAGTAACCTCCCGAAACGTAATACTGCATGGCCTTGTTGCCGCCGCTGAAACTGACATTATGATTTTGCTTGAAGGCGCTGTTCTTATAGTGAAGTTTGAAATAATCCACATTGCCCACACCTTTTCCGGTGTTCTCGAATGCCGGGTTCATGCTTTCTTTGCCGGTGAGTTCATACCAGGTATTCACGCTGGACGGGTTGGCGATATATTGTTGCAACTTCTGCAGCTTCTCGTCTGAATATTGCTTGGCAAATCCTGCATTGGCACAAGCATCGTTGAAATAGGTGGCAAAATCATAAGAATTCGCCATCTTCGGCAGGACTGTAGGGGATGACCATCCTACTGTTCCCTGATAATTGATTCTCATTTTTCCTTCTTCGCCTTTCTTGGTTGTAACCAGGATGACTCCGTAGGCAGCGCGTGCACCGTATATGGCACAGGCAGCAGCGTCTTTCAAAACGGAAATATTCTCGATATCGGAAGGGTTTATGTCCGAAAGATTCATCTCTACTCCGTCCACCAGAACATAAGGGTTGGCATTGTTATTCAAGTTTCCCTGACCGCGAATGGTCAATGTTCCCGAAGCTCCCGGACGACCGGAACTGTTGTTGGTCACGAGCAGTCCGGGTACCAAGCCCTGAAGGCTTTGTGTAGCATCGACCACCGGACGATGACTGATTTCCTTTCCATTGACAGCCGAAACGGAACCTGTGAGATTCACTTTCTTCTGTACGCCGTAGCCTACGACAACCACTTCGTCCAAAGTCTTGCTGTCTTCCATCAGAGTGACCTTGTAATGAGTCATACCGCTTTTCATGGCTATCAATTGTGATTTATAACCCAGATAACCCACTTCTATCTGTCCCCGGGCAGACACGGAAATCTGGAAATGTCCGTCCACATCCGTCACGGTTCCATTGGTGGGATTATCCTTTTCGATGATGGTTGCACCGATGATGGGTTCGCCTTTGTCGTCATAAACATTTCCTGTAATGGACTGTTTGTTGTTTTGCTGCACAAAGGACGTTTTTTTCAGGTTATCTTCCGAACCCGTTTTCGAAATAAGAATCTGGTTGTTTACAATCTTATATGTCAATCCGGTACCTTTGAACACTTCATTCAGAGCATCACTCAGTGAGGTGTTCTTGAAATCGACAGTAACTGTCTTGTTGAGTTTCACAAAATTGTCGTTATAAAAGAATGTGTAGTTGCATTGCTTTTCGAGCGCGTTGAGCACGTACTCAAGAGGAACATTTGTTTTATGCAACGTGACTTTCTGCGAGTTGGCTATCGAGCCTAAAGGAAACAAGCACACAAGACCGATAATGATTATTCTTACCTGCCTGAAATTCAATTTTTGCGGATTGAACTGCCGCTTAAATAGAAATCTCTTCATAATCTGTTTATATTAAGGTTAAAAAAATTATTCTAACTTGTAACTGTTACCGTTGATGACCTTCATCTTCAAGTTTGCACTGGAAGCCATCATGTCGAGTATGGTTTCCAGAGAATCATCATGCACGGTAAAGGTGAATCTATAATGCTCGGATATCTCGGGAGAGCAAACGATCTGTTTGCCATACCACTTTTCCAAACGGGGAATAATCATGGATAATTTGGCATTCTTGAAACTTGGCTGCCCCAACGCATACCAGGAAGAATAGTTCTCGGCAACGATATTTTCAATCTGCACAGCCGAATTGGCTGCAACAGACAATTTCTGATTGGGTTGAAGGGTGAATGACTTGTTTTTCTCCATCTTTCTGCAGTCAAGACATCTGACACTTACTTTACCTTGCCAGAGAACCGCTTCGGAATGGGTATCTCCATCATAGCTGAAGACTTCGAAGGCAGTACCCAGATCCGTTATATTCATGGACTTGGTCTTTACCACAAAAGGATGCTTTGCATCATGGCGAACCTGAAAAAATGCTTGTCCGGACAGTCGGACGGAACGTTCTCCGGAAGAGAAGGTCTTGGGATACGTCAGTTTACTGCACGAACCCAACGTGACCAAAGTACCGTCTGAAAGCTTTATTGTCTCAACGCTTTTGTAACCTGTGCACAAAGTATATGTCTCTACCGGCTGTCTTCCATTCAAAAACAGGAAAGTGAGAGAACTGCCTACCAGAAGCAACACGACAGCTGCAATCCATCCCCAGCGACGATACAAGCCACTGCCTGATGTCCTTTTCCTGTGAATGCGGTTCATGACACCGTTCAGTGTAAAATCATCACTGCTTTTACAGCCTTGCGCACTGGAGCCGGAAGCGCTCCATTGCTCATAAAGCTTTTGGTTGATGAATTCCTTTTCGTTAAGGAGTTCCTTCTCGTCGGCCGACAATTTTTTGCCGAAAACGGTACTTAATATGTTCTTTATTTCATTTGCAGAAGACTGTTTCATATTCTATTCTTTTGGCCCTTACTAAAATAAATACACCGCAAGAATGAATATCCCCCAGCCCAAAGAATAAAAAAATCAAATAAATAGAAGAAAAATAGAATAAGATAGATGTTTCTTTAAATGTTTCAAAGCTTCATTGATATGCCTTTCCACTGTCTTTTCACTGATATTCAATTGCTTGGCTATTTCGCAATAACTCAGATGCCGGTCCCTGCTCATGAGAAAAACTTCTCTCTGGCGTTGCGGAAGTTCGTCGATTAACTTATATATGAAACTCTTCAAATCGGATGCTATGACGTCGTCTTCAATGGTATAAGAATCCAGAACTCCTTCGAGCACTGTCATCTTGTACATATTTTCGTTGAAACTCTTTCTATATTGGTTGAATATCAGATTCCTGGTTATGATGAAAAGAAAATTGTCCAATCCTTCCTCCTCACGGACAAACTGGCGAGTTTCCCATAGCTTGACGAAAACCTCTTGCACAGCTTCTTCTATCTCATATCTCGAAGTGAGATACAGAGAGGCAAAATGACGGACTTTCCCTATGTAAACTTTATACAAAGATGTAAAAGCCCCTTCACTACCCTGTTTCAGTTGTATAATCAGTTCCGATTCTGTCATTATATACCTAATCTTATACGCAACGAATAATATAATGTAATAGATTTTCTCCTGTCAAATATATAGTAAAATTCATAGATTTTCTTATAACTTTACATTCATTAACCAAAATAAGCATATATTACTTCGTAACCTTCCTTCTCCATCTGCACTCGCCACACGGATAATTGCTTTCTGTAAACTTCATCTTACCACGTCGGAACACATCGGAAACGGGGGAAAACAGGTGTCGTATCTTTGTATCGTAAGCTTACAAGGAGAGATAGTAAAAACAAGTTATTAATTTCAAAAAAAACAATTATGAGTAAAGCAGTATTAATAAATGTGGTGGAGAAAAAGAATCCTTCCAAACGTTCCGAACCGGGTAAATTCTATGCTTCGGCATTGACCAGCGGAGAAAAAAACATCGAAGAGATTGCCGAGGAGATAGAGGGTAGTTGCACGGTGACCAGTCAGGACATCGTGGCGGTAATCGAAGCGCTGCGCAAACGCATCATCCGGGGCCTCCAGAATGGTGAAATCATGCGAATAGGCAATATCGGTTATTTCCGTCTGAGCATCTGCAGTCAGGGAACGGTCAAGAAAGAGGATTTCAACGTGAACTGCATCAAAAGGGCTAAGATTCTCTTCACTCCTTGCACCACGCTCAGGGACATGCTCAAGACCCTGAACTACGAATTGAACAAGGGCACGGCAACGGTTCCTGACGCTACAACGGATACCGGGACGGACAATACAAGCGGTAACACCGGAGGTACAGGCGGCACAGGCGGCGGAGATATGGCCGGAGCCTGATATAGAGACAGATATCATAGTTTGAAATGGTTATTAAAATAAATCAAGTATGTCAGAAAAAGTAAAATCCAACTGGAAAATCATCTTTCAGTTTATCGTAACAGTACTCACGTCCATCATCACCGCATTGGGGACTGCCTCATGCACGAATAACTTCGGAGGATTCTAGTCATGGAAAAGGATAAACGCGAAATTACGCTCATCATCATTCATTGCAGCGCCACACGCATTGATCATGATTTCACAGCCAAAGACATTGATACGGCACACCGCGTGAGAGGCTTCAGCAGCTGGGCCTATCATTATTACATCCGCAAGGACGGAACTGTGGAGCCTATGCGTGATGAAGCTGAAATCGGGGCTCACTGCCTGGGTTACAACAAGAACAGTCTGGGCATCTGCTATGAGGGAGGCATCGACAAGAACGGAAAGTGTGCCGACACAAGGACACTGCCCCAACGGATCTCGTTGAGAAGACTCATCAGCAACTTACGCCTGAAATATCCACTCGCCAAAGTAGTTGGACATCGGGACCTGAGCCCGGACAAAAATCTGAACGGCAGAATAGAGCCTATCGAGTGGATCAAGCAATGCCCTTGTTTCTCGGTTGCGGAAGAGCGTTACGAGTAGCGTGTTATCCCGGATCATGACCTTTACAGGCGGAAAAGCCCCGAAAAGCTTCTTCCGCTTGTTTTTTATAACAGAAGTAGTGTTATTAACAAAAAAATACTTACATTTGCCACTCGGTAGAGATTTTACTTAAACTAAATAATTTAAATGTATGAACTTTAGAATCAGATTGATGACTTTTGCATTGTTCGCAACATGTTATGTCTTGCAGAGCTTCGCCCAAATGCAAATGCCACAAATTCCGGTGGATAAAAATGTCCGCGTAGGAAAACTGGAGAATGGACTTACTTATTACATCCGTCACAACGAATATCCGAAAGGACAGGTTGATTTCCACATTGCCCAGAAGGTGGGTGCCGTACAGGAAGAGGACAACCAGAACGGATTGGCTCACTTTCTGGAACACATGTGCTTCAACGGTACAAAGAACTTCCCGGACAAAAGCATGATGAACTGGCTGGAATCCAACGGCGTGAAATTTGGCTACAACGTCAATGCTCACACAGGTACGGACCAGACAGTATATGATATAGTAAACGTGCCCACAGCTCGCGAATCGGTAGTGGATTCCTGTCTGCTTATCCTGCACGACTGGGCAAACGATTTGACACTCGACTCGAAAGAAATAGATAAGGAACGTGGCGTGATCCATGAGGAATGGCGCCTGAGCCGTGATGCCATCGTGCGCATTCTGGAGAAGCATGGTGAGGAATTTTATCCGAACACCAAATATGCCAAACACACAGTGATAGGAACCATGGACATTGTGGACCATTTCGCTCCACAGGTACTTCGCGACTATTATGAGAAATGGTATCGTCCGGATCTGCAAGGAATTATCGTAGTGGGTGACATCGACGTGGATAAGGTGGAACAGAAAATCAAGGACACCTTCTCTCCCATCAAGATGCCTCAGAATCCTGCAGCATTCACCTACCAGACAGTAGGCGATAACGATGCCCCCATCATCGTATGCGAAAAGGACAAGGAAATGGCTTACAATCTGATTCTGCTCATGGTGAAATTCGATCTTCTGCCACGCGAACTGCGCAACACGGATGCTTCACTCGTAACCGACTATGTGCAGAGCATGATAAGCTCCATGCTGAACCAGCGTCTCACGGAAATCATGCTGAAGCCGAATGCACCGTTTGCAAGTTGCGGGACATACATGGGCAGGTATCTGTTTGCCAATGTGAAAGGAGCTTTCAATGTACAGGCAATCACGAACGACAAAGGATATGACACAGCCATGAAGGCGATACTCACCGAACTGAAAAGAGTAGCCGACTATGGTTTCACTGCCAGCGAATACGACCGCGCCCGTACGGAATTCATCAGTCAGATAGAAAAGGAATACAACAACCGCAACAAGCAGAAGAATGACTATTATGCAGCTGCTTATGTGGATAACTTCCTCGAGAACGAGGCCATTCCGGGCATAGAATACGCATACGAAAAGATGAAGCAGATGACTCCGATGATTCCGGTGGATGCCATCAACCAGGCAGTAAAGCAGATGCTCAACGGCAAGAATCTGGCTATTCTGGTTACGGGACCCGACAAGGATGGTGTGGTACTGCCGACCAAAGAACAGGTACAGAAAGACATCGACGAGGTCACCGCTTCCAAAATAGAAGCCTACAAAGACAATACAGTGAACGAACCGCTGATGAGCCAGCTGCCAAAACCGGGCAAGATTGTTGCTGAAAAAGAAAATAAAGCGATGGGATGCACGGAACTGACCCTGTCCAACGGCGTGAAAGTGATGCTGAAACCGACCAACTTCAAGGACAACGAAATTCTGATGGCAGCCTTCAGTGAAGGCGGTGCATCTCTCTACCCGGCAAAGGATTATCCTACCATCGCCACGCAGTCACAAATATGGGATGCCAATGGTCTCAGTAAATTCAGTGTGACGGATCTCCAGAAGCTCATGTCAGGAAAACAGGCAAGTGTAAACCCGGTAATCGGAGCTTACGGAGAAAACATGAACGGAAGTTCCACAGTGAAAGACCTGGAAACGATGATGCAACTCGTTTACCTGAACTTCACGGCACCACGCTATGACAAACCGGCTTTTGAATCAGTCATGAAAGCTGCTGAAGGACAACTTAAGAATATGGAACAGAATCCTCAATACGTTTATTCAGACTCCCTGACTCAGATTCTCTACAACCATCATCCCAAAGCAATGGTAATGGGTATGAAGATGCTCAAGCAGGTGAACTACGACCGTATGGTGCAAATCTATAAGGAACGTTTTGCCGATGCTGCCGACTTCACATTCGTCTTCAGCGGTAGTTTCGACATGCCGACCATGCGTAAATATGTGGAACAGTACATCGCTACACTCCCTGCCAAAGGAAAGAAAGAAAAGGTTGCCAACGACGGCAAGATGTATGCAAAGGGTATCGTCAGCAGAGAATTTGCTCATAAATCGGAGAACAAACAAGCCTTTTTGGGCATGGTGTGGAGTGGCAAACTACCTTACACTCTGGACAACAAAATCAAGATCAGCATAGTAGGTCAACTCATGGCCAACAATCTGCTGAACCGCGTCAGAGAAGATGAAGGTGCCGCCTACAGCCCTTATTCAAGAGGAAGCGTAGAGCGTACTTTCGATGATATCTTCACGATACAGACCACCTTCGGATTGAATCCTGACAAACGCGCCAGCAGCGAGAAAATCACAATCGCTTGCCTGGAAGACCTTGCCAAGAACATTCCTGATACGGAACTCAACAAGATGAAGGAATACATGCTGAAACAACATGCAGAAGATGTCAAGGACAACAGTTTTTGGATAAAGGCCATGCAGGATTTAGTAGAAAACGGCGTGAACAATGTAACAGATTACAACCAGGCCGTTCAGAAAATCACAGCAAAGGAGTTGCAAGACTTTATTGCCGGACTGCTGAAACAAGGCAACCGCTGCGAAGTAGTCATGATGCCTGAGAAATAAAGAGGAAAACTCTGAAAGACAATAAAAAAGTCCGGTCGTTCCTGCAAACAAGAACGACCGGACTTTTTTTATCTCGTATGAAAGAATCCTACTTCACCAGTGCCACAAAACCTCTGGGAAACGGTGTCTCGAATTCCATTCGTTCATGCGTAATAGGATGAATGAAATCCAACCTGTAGGCATGAAGAGCCATTCGATGGATAGGGCTTGCGATATTGCCGTATTTGGCATCACCCACAACTGGATGCCCCAAATCCTGCATGTGCACGCGTATCTGATTTTTACGACCCGTTTCCAACTTCAAATCCATCAAAGAATACTGATCATTCGATTTCAACGTACGGTAATGAGTAACCGCAAATTTGCCACCGTTGTCCGTAGGACTGGAATATGTAATATATGATTTGTTATCCTTGAGCCAGGATTCCACCGTTCCACTCTCCTGTTCCATGACGCCGTTGACGACTGCCACATAACGCCGGTCAGTTACAATATCGTGCCAATACTCTTCCAGAATCTGCTCGGTGTCACGGTCTTTGGCATAAATCATCAGACCCGAAGTCTCACGGTCCAGACGATGAACCACGTGGGCAGTACATTTGAGATGTTTTTTCTTGAAATACTGATCGAGCACAGACTTCACGCTGAACTGGTTGGTATTGGAGCCCATAGACAGAATGCCGTCTGCTTTTTCGATAAGCACCAGCCATTTGTCTTCATAAACAATCTTTACGAATTTATTTTGTAATTCGCTGCTTTTCTTGTGCTTGCGAATATCGACTGCCATACCCGGCTTCAGCTCAAAATCAAACTGCGTCACTTTCTGACGGTCGACCGTCACTCCACCGCCGGCAAGTATCGCTTTTGCCTTGGTGCGACTGATACCATCCATTGCACGCATAATAAAATCCATGAGCTGTATGGGTTCTGTCACTTCAAATGCATTGAACTTGGAGCGTTTATAAGATTCCGCTGCTGTCAGATTCTGTTCCTTTTTTCTTTCCATCCTTATTTATTTGTGGTTCATACCATTTTCGGGTACAAAGATAATGCAAGTCGAGAGCAGAACAAAATGAACAAGTTCATTTTTTATACAAGAACCTAACTTATCTTCTATTTTTTCTATCAAATAAAAGATAAAAAAAATATTTTCCATCCAAATTATTAAAAAACAGTTCAAATATTTTGTTGGTACCAATGAAACGATTATTTTTGCTTAACTAAGTATAATATAGGGATGGTTAAAAACTTAAGTAAAAAGACGTTTGTTGTATCCTTTATTTTATTGTGTATTTTTGGCATATTTGTCTTAATACTACATACAGCAATCCTCCAAAATGCTAATGAAAGCACCTTGAAGATTTGTCTGCAAGCCCTTTCCATCCTGTTTATTCTGCTTGCAATCGGATTTATATCAACTTTTTCCCTTTTCATAAAGAACAAGAAAGACGGGATTGAAGAACAAAGATCGTTCAGAAATAAAATCAGTCACCTCACAAAAGCAACCAATGTGACGATCATGCAATTTGACGTAAAGAAAAAAATATTCATCCGCTGGAAAGATACCGGTGACGAAGAATTCAGACACTTTACGATTAAGGAGTATTTTTCACGCGTTCACCCGGACGATATCTCTGCTGCCATGAAACTGGAAGAAATTATGGATGGACGCAGGATTGATCATTACGTTTGTGAGTACCGCTACATGTTTCCAAAGGCTAAGGAGTATTCTTGGCAATACAATGACATTTACGAATATGAAATAAATAAAGACGGAACAGTAAAAAGCTATTTGGGCATTTGTCAAAAACAGAACCAAATGCATGAGATGAAAGAAAAAATAAATCTGTTCCGACAGAAAAGTTCGTTTGTCCTGACTCTTAACAAAATATATATTATCCACTATAATTCCGGTTCGCACACCATCACTCTTTTGGATCAAAGCGGCGACAATCCGGACCGTGTCATTCCTTTCAATCTATTCTGGAGCTGTGTGCACCCGGAGGATATAGACAGTGCCAACTCTTTCAAGCAAATACTCGACGGACATCAAGTGGAACGTGCTCATACAGAATTCAGATATCAGTTCGAACCCGGAACAGACAAATACGAATGGCTTGACATCAACGCTTCGGCTTTCGAATTCGGTACACAAAATGAAATAAACAGTTATGTATGCCTGTGCAGAAACATCAGTGAATGGAAAAAAACAATGAAGGAAATGTCCGATCTTCGTGACAAGGCGGAAATGTCCAACAAGCTGAAAACTGCTTTTCTAGCAAACATGAGCCACGAAATACGTACTCCATTGAATTCCATTCTTGGGTTCTCCAACCTGCTTTCAGAAAACATTTCGAATGATGACAGGGAAACGTTCCAGAACATCATCAAATCCAATACGGAACAATTGCTTAATATTATTGACGACATTATCAATCTCTCCGAAATAGAATCGGGATATATCAATTTGAAAAACAAGCAGTTCTCTGTATATAGTCTATTCAAAGAAATAGCCGAAATACACCGTTTACACCTGCACAACGGAGTAGACCTGATTTGTCACTGCCCCGCAGACTATATTGTCAATACGGATGAAAGAAGAGTACGTGAAATTACTTCAACCTATTTGAAGAATGCCGACAAATTTACAAAAAGCGGCAGTATCAAGCTGGACTATAGCAAAAGAGACAACGGATTGTACGTTTCGGTGACCGATACCGGCATAGGCATTGACAAAGCTGACCAGCAGCGAATCTTCGACCGTTTTGAGAAAGTAGATTCTTTTATTCCCGGAGCGGGTCTAGGTTTGTCTATCTGCCGTGAAATCATCAAGAAAATGAACGGAAAAATAGGAGTGGAATCAGAAAAAGGAAAAGGCTCCACTTTCTGGTTCTGGATTCCCTGCGAAATGTCCGAACCCCTTTCCCCGAAAGAAGAGACTTTCGTGTTGAAAGGAAATCTGGTGAGAGAACAAACCTATATACAAAATGAAAATGCAATCGATATATAATTTATAGATGTCTAATCATAAGCAGTTACATGAACAAAGAAGAAAGAAAGATGCTGAACGGAGAACCCTATTATGCAGCCGATGAAGAATTGATTAGAAAACTGAATGCCACAAAAGATTTGATATGGGAATATAACAACCTGCGTCCTTCCATGAGAGAAGAAAGAACCGCTTTGATTAAAAAGTTACTTAGAAAAACAGGTGAGCGTTTTCTTATACTACAGCCTTTTTACTGTGATTACGGAAGCAACATAGAAATAGGAGAAGATTTCTTTTCCAATTTCGGATTTACCGTGCTCGATGAAGCCCAGGTACGCATTGGCAGTCATGCCTTCATAGGGCCCAATGTGGGTATTTACACGGCTTGCCATCCGCTGGATGCGGAGGAAAGAAACAAGCAGACGGAATGGGCCGAGCCTGTAACCATAGGTGATAATGTATGGATTGGAGGAGGTGTGACCATCTGTCCGGGGGTCACCATAGGGAATAATGTGGTCATTGGCGCCGGAAGCGTAGTAGTAAAAGATATTCCCGATAATTGTGTGGCTGTAGGGAATCCGGCACATGTAATCAAAAAAATATAGTTTTTTAAATAGTTCATGTGCAGTATCCAGAGATTTTCTGCATCTTGGAAATATACACTTAAAATCTCTGAAACATGAAAAAACAATTATTTCTTGGGTTTGCGTTGTTGCTATGCCTGATTACGACGTCCTGTAAAGACGATGACTACACAGTCGACATGAATCAACTGACGGGCAAATGGGTAAGTACAGGATATGAAATGTATCACAATGGAAAGAAAATGTCTCCACAGGATTTTTCTATAGATGGAGGAGTAGATTCTTACGATTTCGCAAAAGACGGAACAGTCACCGTATCATCATCCGATTTCGGGGGAGTGAGCCATCAAACTATCACAGGCACCTATCAATGTAACTACTCAAAAAAGACCGTAACCATTACATATCCAGCCATATATTATACAAGAAGTGAACAAGCCCAAACATGGGAACATACATTAAAAGTAACTTCGCTCACTGATTCCCAACTGATTCTGAGCCAAGGTGACAAAGGCAATGAAATGCACAGTATCTTCAAGCGGGTGGTACAGTCTGACTAGATCTCTTTAATATATCTTTTCATACAAAAATAATAAATGATAAACGTTACACTTTTTTTATCAGAAACTTAAAAAAAATAATCAAAGAAATTGTCTATCTTTGCGCAATTTCAGTTAAGTGTTTGAAACTAAATAAAAGTGTATGGATAAACAAATTTTTCAAACTGACAGCACCTCCAGATGGAAAAGATTCAAATGGAGCATGAGATTTGTCCTATTTATCATAGGAATCCTCTTCGCTGCCCTCATTCTAATGCTCGTTATTGACCGAATTCCAAATCTTCCCTTCAAACAAGATTACCGAAGCGTGGTGACTGCTTCCAAACCTTTTTTGCAGGAAAACAAGATTTCAAAAGAATACAAAGGTTTCCGATCCTATATTACCGAAAGAAAAATTCATTCCAACTATGCCCAGGAAAAGAAAGCCAAACTAAAAAAATACAAGCGATTTCAGGTTAAAGAAAGTGTTTTGACGGAGAAATGCATAGACAGCTGGGATAAATTTCCGGCAGGTATCCGCTCGGCTTTCTATGTAGCATGGGATCCTCAGTCCTACTTCTCTCTGAAAAGGAATATTCACAACCTGAACCTGATTATTCCGGAATGGTTCTTTATCGACCCGAATACTGACCAGTTGAAGACAAATGTAGATACAGAAGGATTTAACCTGATGAAGAAGAGTGGAATCCCCATCATGCCTATTCTAAGCAACAATTTCGACAGGGAGTTCCGTTCGGATGCCATCGGCCGTATCCTGCACAATCCGGGCAAGCGTATGGTCATCATTAATCATGTGCTGAAGGAATGCCTGAAAAACAAGTTTATCGGCATCAACATAGACTTTGAGGACTTGAATGAAAACAGCAATGAGTACCTCACTTTGTTCATAAAAGAATTGGCTGATGTTTTCCATGCCAATGGTTTGCTCGTCACACAAGATATCATGCCTTTCAATGAGGACTATGACATCAAGGAACTTGCAAAATACAATGATTATCTGTTTCTCATGGCTTATGATGAGTATTCTTCTACAAGTGATCCGGGCCCTATCAGTTCACAGAAATGGATTGAAGCTACCGTGGACGATCTGGCAAAGAAAGTATCACCTGAAAAAATTGTACTTGGTTTGGGAGCATTCGGCTATGACTGGCCGGCTTCTGCCAATGCAAACCCCAACCTTACTTATCAGCAAGCCCTTTCGAGAGCAACAGCCAGCGGTTCGACCATCGCCTTCGACAATAATACATATAATCTAAACTACGCCTATAAAGACGGACGAAATATTGTACATCAGGTTTACTTCACAGATGCGGCAACCCACTTCAACACGATGCGCTTCGGAGCCGAGTATGGTCTGGCAGGATTTGCCGTATGGCGCTTGGGTAGTGAAGACAGCAGACTCTGGAAATTTTACAGAAAAGACCTGCAGAAAAATGCAGTGTCCAAAATCAGCAAGAAAGAACTGGAAGATGTCAAAATAGTCAACGATGTAGATTACGTGGGCGACGGTGAAGTATTGGATGTCTTGAATACTCCACATCCTGGAAAGATAAAAACAGAGATAGACAGTACAAACATGCTGATTGCGGAAGAACAATACATCAAGATTCCAAGCAGCTACCAGATTCACAAATACGGAGAAGCGGAGGACAAGCAATTGCTACTCACTTTCGATGACGGACCCGATGAAACTTACACGCCGAAAATTCTTGATATTCTGGCCAAGAACCACGTCCATGCAGCATTCTTTGTTGTAGGACTGCAAGCTGAAAAGAATCTGCCACTCATCAAGCGTATTTATAATGAAGGACACCTGATAGGAAATCACACCTTCACCCATAGAAATGTAGCGAAAAACACGCCGGAAAGAACATACATTGAACTCCGACTCACCCGACTGCTCATTGAATGCATCACAGGACACAGTACAATCCTGTTCCGCGCACCGTATAATGCGGATAGTGAACCGGCCAGTCTGGAAGAAATTCTTCCGGTCATATTGGCCCGACAGCAGAATTATCTCGACGTAGGCGAAACCATTGACCCTGAAGACTGGCAAGTGGGTATCAAAGCAGACGAAATAGTAAAAAGAGTCATCAAGCAAGTGGAACAAGGAAGAGGGCATATCATTCTGCTTCATGATGCCGGAGGAGACACACGTGCAGAAACGGTAAAAGCCTTGCCCAGAATCATCAAGTACTTCAAAGAAAGAGGTTACACCTTTACTACTCTGGATAATATACTCGGAGAGAAAAAGACCATGCTGATGCCAGACATTCCAAAAGGAAAGGAATACTATATGATGCAAGCCAATCTGGCTTTGGCAGAAATCGTATATGACATCACTAATTTCCTCACCGCACTCTTCATCATCTTCATCATTCTAGGCATGGGAAGGTTGATTTTCATGCTAGTGCTTACCATCCGGGAAAAACGGAAGGATAAAGAACTGGCATTCGACAAGAATCTGCTCAAAAATGCTCCTTTGGTTTCCATCATCGTGCCAGCCTACAACGAGGAAGTGAACGCCGTATCTTCGCTGAAGAACCTGTTGAAACAAGATTATCCTAATTTCAATATCATCTTTGTGGACGACGGCAGCAAGGACGATACTTACAAACGCGTATGCGAGGCTCTGTCGGACAATGAAAAAATAAGAATACTGACAAAACCCAACGGTGGAAAAGCATCGGCTCTGAACTATGGTATAGATCATACCGGCGCAGACTATCTGGTATGTATCGATGCCGATACCAAACTGTATCCGAATGCAGTTTCCATCCTCATGATGCATTTCCTTCGTGAAGGCAGTGAAGACATAGGGGCTGTAGCAGGCAATGTGAAAGTAGGCAACCAAATCAACATGCTCACAAAATGGCAAGCCATAGAATATACAACCAGTCAGAATTTCGACCGGTTGGCCTATTCGAATATCAATGCGATTACTGTAGTTCCGGGTGCTATCGGATGTTTCAGAAAATCGGCCATTGAAGCCGCCGGAGGACTCACTACCGATACACTGGCAGAGGATTGTGACCTGACCATCCGTATTCTAAGGGCCGGATTCATCGTTGAAAACGAAAATCATGCCATTGCCATGACCGAAGCGCCTGAAAAGATAAAACAATTTGTGAAACAGCGTACGCGCTGGAGTTTCGGAGTCATGCAGACATTCTGGAAGCATCGAGATACACTCTTCGTGAAAAAGTACAAAGCATTGGGCTTCTGGGCCATGCCAAACATGCTAATCTTCCAGTTCATTATTCCGACATTCTCCCCTCTGGCCGATTTGTTCATGATTATCGGATTGTTTTCGGGTAATGCAGCAAAAATATTCATTTACTATCTGATATTCATGATTGTAGATGCCAGCATATCTGTAATGGCCTATATCTTCGAAAGGGAATCCCTTCTGAAGCTTTTCTGGATTATTCCACAGCGTTTCTGCTACCGGTGGATCATGTACGTAGTGCTATTCAAGAGCTATAAGAAAGCTCTCAAGGGTGAACTTCAGACATGGGGCGTGCTGAAACGTACAGGTAACGTTGCCGATATCACTCCTGCTTAAAAGTCATCTCTGATAGGGATGTATCAATACGAACCGTGCGCCATGCTTATATTGGAGATCCAATTTGAGCGTGGCATGCAGTTCTTTGGCTATCAATCGATCTATAGTCAGCCCCACTCCTATGCCCGGTTTAAACCGACTGAGCTTCACGAAACGTTTGAATATCTCTTCCGACTTGTCAGCAGGCACACCACAACCCGTATCCTGAACATAAAAAGTAATGCAGTCTTTATTTTCAGTTGTATTGAAGCCTATTGTGATTTCACCTTCATTTGTGTTTCGACAGGAATTTACAAGAAGACTGGTCAGCAATCTGACCAACTGCCCCTCATCACTGGTAATGGCAATATCCCTCGGAAGAGAATCCGGCATCCACATGTTCACTTTTTCGGGAGTATATTCCCTGATAGCACCAAAAGCCTCACTGCAAACAGAATAAGGATTGACCTCTGAGAAAGTGAATATCGTATGCCCGCTTTCGAGACTATAAAGCCTGAGCATATTGTCGAGAATCAGAGTCAACTGCTCCGTATTCTCTTTGATGAGACTCACAAACTTGTTCTTCTCATCATCCGACAGATTCACCTGGCCCTCTACAATGACGGATACAAACCCGTTGATAGCATTCAAAGGTGTACGGATTTCATGACTCATATCCTGTATGAAACGATCTTTTGTATCTCTTTCTGCCTCTATGATTTTTTCTTTCTTTCTCTGATAAGCTATAATCAAAGCCGTACAGATTTGAAGGGCAATCAAAATAATGAAAATGCAAAGAGCTATTGTATACTGCTGCTGACTTCTTATTTTGGCATTCTCCATGGCCAACATCTGCTTTTCATGGAGTAACCGCTGCTCTTCCATTCTTATCCCGAAATCGGTCAATTCCTGCGTGGATGAAATATTGTTCAAAGAATCGGTATAGACAGTCAGCCTTTCTTGAGCTTTCAAGGCATCTTCATATCGGCCTTGTTTCTTATAATGGAATGGCAAAAGCTGGATACGATCATTTTCATTCATGGCAGACAGTTTTCTATAGGCATTATCGAAGTCTTTCTGTGACCACAAGATTACCACATCGAAAATATCACTTTCTCTTCTTAACTTGTGATCCATGAAATAACTCTTTTTGAAAACCTTCACCCGGTTGTAACATAATGCCATCCTCGTATAATCACCGGTAAGACCATATATGATACCTTCCTGAATATCGAAAGCCACCAGTACCACCGGGAGTTCGGAAAGAAAACGTCCGGCACGGGAATATTTGAGAGCTCGTTCGTAATGTCCCCTACTATACTCACAATTGGCAATGTTGAAATAACAGGAATATAGGGAAGAAGACTTTATTTCTTTGGCATAATCCAATTCCTTTTGAAAAAACTTCAAAGCTTCTGAATAAGCCAGTCTGGCTTCGAACAGATTTCCCATCATGCGATAACTTGCTTGAATGCCATATTGGGCATTTTCTTTCAAAGCCTGAGCCTGCATTCGGTTTATCTGATTGAATGCATCTACATAGCGTTTGTCTTCTATATATGAAAGGATAGAATAAATCCAGATATGATAGTATTCGTTGTAACTTTTATTCTCATGCAACCAGTCCATAATTTCTGAAGCCACCTTTCGAAACTTTACATTATCCAGATGGTCATCATAATATTTGGCTTTGATAAGCAGTGCTTTTGCCTGTAGCTGAATATTATTTTTCTCTCCCGCGAGTTTAAACAGACGTTCTGCATCTTTCAATCCCTCGGTATTGTTAAAGTTATTATACGCATTCTCGTAAAGAATGGATAGCGTATCTTTTTTCCGTGCAGCCTGTGCCTTTGCCTCAGACATACAGAGAATCAATAATAATCCTACTGTGCAGAGAAAAGCACAACTCACTCTCTTCTTATAAATGTTTTTCACTTCGTCATGTTTTCAGTCATGACAAAATTAATAAATATATTGAACCACGGTTGATATTTATCTACTTTTTACAAAACATTTAACATCAGACGGTTTTACCTTGTCATGCTGAAACGTAAAAAACGTTCTCTACTTTCTCATGCTTTCCAGAAAATCACGGATAATTACCCGTATGGATTCCGGAGAAGCTTCTGAAAGACAAAGTTTTTCCATCGGACACCAATCTGTTTGCGTACGATTGATGATATGAGGCACGGAAAGATCGTACTCCACTTTCATATTCTTCTGTCGTAGCAAATCCAAAGCCAAATCGCTGATGATATCGGCATGAAGGGATTCCACTCCGCCCAGAATCATCAAAGCGGCAGCAGCCTTGCCTACCACCTTATCGGCGATAGAGGCTCCCTGAAGGAAATCGGGTTCATTACACAACAAATCATACAAATCGGCTACGCCCCGAAGATGAAAGGAACGTATCGTTCCGTGATTACTGATTACACAGGAACAGTTTTCCTGATGAAGACGCTTTATCAATTCTTCCATATTTATTCTTTTTTTTAATATCCAAATGTGTGAACAGCTTTTTTCATCTGTTCGATAATTTCAACTCCGAAAGGACAGTTCTTCTCGCATCTGCCGCATTCAATGCATTCAGAAGCATGATGAGAGAGTGATTTGTAATGCTCCCGAACTGTTTCGGGAATCTCCCCCTGAGCCACCGTCAAGTTATAGAATTTATTTACGCTGGCAATGTCGATGCTTTCAGTGCAGGGTGCACAATGGCCGCAGTACATGCAATGCCCTTTCCAGGAAAACTTGTCCATACCTGCCATTGCTTCGGCGTAATTGCGTTCTTCACGGGTCGCATCACACCATTTCACGGCTGCCTCTATCTCCTCGTTGCTTTTACATCCCACCATGACCGCTGCCACAGCCGGACGAGTCAAAGCATACTCAATGCACTGAACAGGTGTCAGCGCCTTTCCAAAGGGAGAGTTTTTCTCACTAAGAATATCACCACCGCCATAAACTTTCATCACGTCAATGCCCACTCCACTGCGTTCACACAATTCATAAAGACGTTCTCGCTCAGGATCTATGTTCTGCAATGGCTTTTCATAATTGGCTTCAGCCCAAAGTTCCTCCACGTCTTCCGTAGGGGGTTGGAGGTCATAACACGGGTTTATCGAAAACAGCAGAACGTCAACGAGTCCTGTCTCCACTGCCATGCGGGCAATGATGGGATTATGACTGCTCATGCCGATATTGCGGATTCTCCCCAGCTTTTTCATCTCCTGGGCAAAACGGATAATCTCTCCATCAAATATCCTATGGAAATCCTTTTCGTTGTCGACATAATGAATCATGCCCACATCAATATAATCCGTCCGGAACAATCTCAACTGCTCTTCGAATCCGGCTTTCACTTTCCGGATGTTTCTCGTTCTCAAATATTGTCCGTTTTCCCAGACAGTACAAAGATGGCTTTGCAGATGAAACCGTTCCCTCCTCCCCTCAAGAGAATAACCTATATTGGCTCTCAATTCAGGATTAGGAGAATAGACATCCATGAAATTGATTCCGCGGTCAATTGCAAAATCGAAAGCCGATTTCACGTTCTCCGCAGTCTTATCCATGAAGCCCTCACACCCCAAAGATATCACACTTACCGACAAATCTGTACGACCTAATTTTCTATATTCCATTTTGGATAGTTTTCAATTATATTTCTAAAATACAAAAGTAAGAAAGATTTTCTATTCCCAAAGTAGACAAATTACTGATTTCATCATATTTTTTACTGAAAATCATTAATTGTACTCTAAAAAAAGCTATATTTGCAACAATCCTTTGTAAAATGGATAAAATGTAATTATCATTTTGAATGTTTTTAATAATCTGTTATGAATAAGAATGTTTTTTATCTTATTGTGGCATTCTTCTGCATCACTGCAAATGCACAGAACCAAGTACCTGCAACCAACAATGCAGGACAAAGCACTGAATACAGCTCAGCATGGAATGCACTCACTCAATTAGGGCAGAGTAAACAATATCCTCAAGCCATTCAGCAAGGACTCCGCCTCAGCAAAATGTTTTCACAAGGAAAGAAATATAAAGAGGCCTTTGCCACTTGTCGAGAGATGGACGGCCTCATCCGGACAAATGAAAAAGAAACGAACCAGCCCAACTACAAGCTCCGCTACGAAGTTGCCAAAGAACGTTTGCGCTTGTACACCAACCTGAAGAATCTGCAGAACTGCAAAATGCAGCTGAATGTTCTCCAGTCATGCGCCAGCCAAATCAAGTCTCCGGCTCTTAATGACGAAGTGCTGCTCACGGAAGCGGGATTTTATCAGGCTTTCGGAATGAATGACCAAAGCCAGAAATGCTACAAGTTGTACGTTTCCCAGAAGACGGCAGGCAAAGATAAAGAGGGCATAGACAAGTGCTACAAGGACCTGCTTGCCTATGCAGAACAGAACCAGAATACTGCCATGACAAGTACGGTAACAGATCTTTATTCTTCCTGGAAACGGTCCATCCAGCAGGCCAAGGATGCCGAACAGTACAAATCCTTGCAAGAAAAATACGACGACAGTCAGCAAACCATACAGGATAAAGATAAAAGCATCACTGCGAAATGGGTGATGATAGGTTTTCTCGGCGTACTTGCTGCGGCGTTGGCCATCGGAATAGTCGTTCTGCTCGGATTGCTTTTCAAGCAGATACACAGAGCCAAAAAACTGGCCAAGAGTTTGAATACGGCAAATGAAAACAACGAACTGAAATCCCGGTTTATCGAGAATATGAAAGGGCAGATAGAGCCTGCCTTGAACACGATTGCCGAAACCCGCTCCGATGCAGAAAGAAAAGACAACATCAACGCATTGAAAAACCTGATGACGGATATCCAGACCTATCTGGCTACCGAGAAGACTCGCGACGAGCTTTATCCGGCTGAAGAACTGGAAGCAAGTGCCCTTTGCGAAAAGGTGATGGGAAAAGTAAAAGAAGAACTCAAACCGGGAATAGAAACTCTGGTCAATGCTCCGCGTCTTGAAATAAAGGCCAATGCCGAGGTCCTGGAAAAGATTCTTTCTGATTTGCTGACCTATTTCGGTGAGCAGGAAGGTACAGCCAAAGTCATACTGGAATTCAAGAAGAGAAGCGCACATTCAGGACAGTTCATCCTTACCGACCATGGATTCTTCATTCCGGAAGAGGATAGGGAAAATATTTTCAAGCCTTTTGCCCGAATTCAGGATGTTACCCAAGGAAACATTCTTCTGCTCCCTACCAGCAGTCTCATTGCAGGCAAGCTCAACGGTACGCTTTCTTTTGATAACGAATACAGAAAAGGAACCCGCTTCATCCTGCAGCTTCACGAAGATTGATTACGGAATTGAATTCCGACTAATACAAATAAGAGCCGTAACCAGTTCTGAAAATCACTGGTTACGGCTCTTCTTTTGTATCATTATCTATTAAAAATCAATGGTGGAACAGACGGACACCGGTAAATGCCATGGCAATGCCGTATTTGTCGCAAGTCATGATAACATGGTCGTCACGGACACTGCCTCCCGCCTGTGCGATGAATTCCACACCGCTCTTGTGCGCTCTTTCTATGTTGTCGCCGAAGGGGAAGAAAGCGTCGGAACCCAAAGCCACACCTTTCAATGTTTTCAGCCATTCCTTCTTTTCTTCACGCGTAAGCACTTCCGGTTTCTTGGTAAAGAATTGTTCCCACGTACCGTCGGCAAGCACATCATCATGATCTTCACTGATATACACATCGATGGTATTGTCACGATCGGCACGATGAATTTTCTCCACCCAAGGCAGATTCATCACTTTCGGATGCTGGCGCAGATACCATATATCGGCCTTATTTCCTGCCAAACGCGTGCAATGGATACGACTCTGCTGTCCGGCTCCGATTCCGATGGCCTGACCGTCCTTGACGTAGCATACGGAGTTACTCTGCGTATATTTCAGCGTAATCAGCGAAATAATCAAATCACGTTTCGCTTCGGGAGTAATATTTTTGTTGGCAGTCGGTATATTAGCGAAAAGAGCCTCATCATCCAGTTTCACCTCATTGCGTCCCTGTTCGAAAGAGATTCCGAACACATCCTTGTGTTCCACCGGCACCGGCTTATAATCAGGATCCATCTTGATGACATTATAGGTACCCTTGCGCTTGTTCTTCAGAATTTCCAGAGCTTCCGGATCATAATCGGGAGCAATGACACCGTCACTCACCTCGCGGTTAATCAGTCTGGCGGTTTCCACATCACACTTGTCGCTCAAGGCGATGAAATCCCCGTAGGAAGACATTCTGTCCGCTCCGCGTGCCCTTGCATAGGCCGTTGCCAAAGGGGAAAGCTGAAGATCATCCACAAAATAAATTTTCTTCAACGTATCGCTCATAGGTAAGCCAACGGCAGCACCGGCAGGGCTCACATGCTTGAAGGATGCAGCTGCAGGAAGTCCTGTTGCAGCCTTCAGTTCCTTGACCAGCTGCCAGCTGTTGAAAGCATCCAGGAAGTTAATGTAACCGGGACGGCCGTTCAACACTTCGATAGGCAGTTCCCCATTCTGCATAAAAATACGCGACGGTTTTTGATTGGGATTGCAACCGTACTTCAATTCTAATTCTTTAGCCATATTTGTTTGTATTTACTTTTGGTTGTGCAAAGATAATACAAACCGAGAGTAGAATAAACAAATTTATTCGTTTTTATACCGAGGTGCATCTTATCTTCGCTATTCTCTGCAAAGATAATGCAAGTCGAGTGGAGAACAAAACGAAGTTATTCATTTTTTATCCCGCGATACAGCTTATCCTCGTTTGTCAGTATAAAACATAAAAAAACGTACCTACCGTTTCCGTCACCGACAGGTGCGTCTTTCTCCACCGGTAGGTACGTTTTTCCGCATCTTTACCGGGACTTCCGGAAAAACGAGTGAAATAAAATGGAAAAGAGATCTGATATTCGACGGAATATTTCTATTTTTGCAACAGAACAGGAAAGAAATATTCCACCCCGTTCCGAGCGAATTATGGAAAAAATAAGTCTACACCCGATAAAGCAGGACACCCGACTGGAAATACCCATCGCCGTGGAATCCGTTCATGCAGGATTTCCTTCCCCGGCACAGGACTATATGGAAGACGGAATTGACCTGAACAAAGAACTGGTACGCCATCCTGCCAGCACATTCTACGCGAGGGTGGCCGGTAACAGTATGAAGGATGCAGGGATAAATCCCGGAGATATTCTGGTAGTCGACAAGCTTCTGGAGCCTAAGGAAGGCGACATTGCCGTGTGCTTCATCGATGGCGAATACACGCTGAAATATATCCGTTTCGAAAAGGATGCCATCTGGCTGGATCCAGCCAACGAAAACTATCCTTCCATCAAGATTACGGAGGATAACCATTTCATCATCTGGGGAATCGTGACTTTTACCATTCAAAAGAAAAGATAGAGAATATGTTCGGACTGATTGACTGCAACAGTTTCTTTGCATCATGTGAACAGGTATTCCGACCGGACCTCTACGGCAAGCCTGTGGTTGTGCTGTCGAACAACGACGGTTGCATCGTCGCCATGACCAAAGAAGCGAAAGCCTGTGGAATTCATCGCGGACAACCCCTCTATCAAGTGAGAGACACCATCGAAAAAAACGATATAGCCGTATTCTCGAGCAACTATACACTCTATGACAATATCTCACGGAGAGTGATGCAGATGGTATCAGAAAGGGTGCAGTCCATCGATATTTATTCCATCGATGAAGCCTTCATGAACCTCAACGGCTATGACATCGGCAAGTTAACCGAGTCTATGCGCCGTCTCAGCCAAGATATCAGACGGGGAATAGGCATACCCGTATCCATCGGGATTGCCCCTACACGGACTCTTGCCAAGGTGGCAAGCAAATTTGCCAAGCAATATGAGGGATACCAAAATGTCTGTCTCATAGACAGTGAGGAAAAACGTATAAAAGCCCTTCATCTTGTTCCTATTGGAGACATCTGGGGTATAGGCAGAAGAAATGCCAAGACCTTGGCATGCAAAGGTGTAGATACAGCCTGGGATCTGACTTTGAAAAGCGAATCCTGGGTACAAAGAATTCTGAACATCACCGGTGTGCGTACATGGAAAGAATTGCGCGGAGAGAGCTGTATAGATATCTCCGAACTACCCGAAAAGAAGAGCATCTGCACCAGCCGTTCTTTCGGAGAAATGGTGGATGACTACCAGTCTCTGGCAGAAAGCGTGTCCACCTTCGCCGCCTCCTGCGCCATGAAGCTCAGGAAGCAACACACGGCTGCCAGACTCATCTTTGTTACCATCATGACCAACAGGCACAGGGAAGATCTTCCGCAGTATTTCAACACGGCAACCATCCGTCTGGAAACTCCCAGTTGTGACAGCATGGAAATCGTACAAGAGGCATTGAAAGGCCTTCGTTCCATCTACAGAAGTGGATACAAATATAAGAAAAGCGCTGTAGTAGTGAGCGATATCTGCCGACTAAACGAGGTGCAGCCTTCCCTATTCGACGATATGGAAAAAAGACAAACACACATGAAACTTTCCCACATCATCGACAGCATCAACCAGACCAATGGTTCCGGTACTGTCAAATTGGCTGTCCAAGGAAACGAACAGAAAAGATGGGGCCTGAAAAGAGAATATATATCTCCTAACTATACCACCAACTTCAAGGAACTTATCGAGGTGAAATAATCACATCACCGATTGAAAAGCAGACTCCGGTCTCTTGCTATTGCCGGCACAGCCCAACTTTCGGGAACAAACTTCCACTGATTCAAAGGTTGAGGATTAATGGTTCCCTTCTCGGTAATGTAATTGATCATGTAATAACGCAAATCGTGCTCTTCGATGGAAATAATGCGGTGACGCAACTCTCTCAGAGGAATGCCCGCCCCGACAGTGAGCAATTCTCCCCCACCGTTGCCCCTATAGGAATTGATGGCAACCTTATAATCCTTATCCAAATCGAAAGGTTTTCCATCAGCAAGGCTCAGAATCGTTATTTTCTCTCCTGCAGGCTTCGTCACATCCACCGTGTAGATGATTCCTGCAGCCGAATCGAAATTAAAACTGAAATTCTTGAAAAAGAAATGCTGATTGTCACTGTTTCTTCTGTCAATCAGGAGAATGTGGTCATCGGGAGATTTCATCTGATTGGTCCAAAGCGCGTAGGACATTTCCAAGGCCCCTTTCACCTCCCGACCTTTCAGCCGCATGATGTACAAACCGTTTTCATACTTATAGAGTTTGAACATATCCGAAACATAAAGGTCACCTTCCGGAATATCCGAATTCAATGTGAGCGGAGCGGTAAAGGATATATCAGCTTTCGTGACATCCAGTTGTATCTGATGAATGAAATCAATCAAAGCACTAGGCCCCAGATAGGAATCTACATCGCTGAACGGACAGGTGATTCTGCCAATTTTCTTGGTAGAAAAATCATAGACCGCCTGAAACTGTTTTTGAAAATGATTCCGGAACTCAGGACCGTTTTCCGCGTAACCTTTCATCTTTACCAAAGAACCATTTATTTTTTTGTTCCAGGAGCCATTCTCCGCTTTGGTAAGCACCACATCAGCTACCGCCGCATAAGAACCCCGGCTAGCCGGATTCAAAATCAAGACGGAATCTCCTTCTACATTCTTCACCTTATACAATGCCTTCACGTGGTCATGCCCCGTCATAACAATATCGAATCCGGGAACCTGCTGAGCTACCACTTGAGAAAAATCTTCATTGTATTTATTGGCCAACAAGGTGCTTTTGACACCGGCATGGAAAAGACCGACAATTAAATCCGGTTTTTCCTTTTCCCTGATATAAGGAATCCATGTCTTGGCACAAGTAAGCATATCCTCGAAATACAATCCTGAAAAGAGTTCCTCCGAAAGCCACATCGGTATGGCCGGAGTGATCATGCCGAATACGGCTATTTTGACACCCTTACGCTCTATTATGGTGTAAGGTTTCAAGTAAGGTTTCCCTGTTTTCAGTTCTATAATATTGGCTCCCAAAAGAGGAAAGTTACAATCCTTTTTCCATCTGTCATACACCTTATGTCCTGTTTCCACATCATGATTTCCAAAAGATGCGGCATTGCATCCCATGAAATTCAGTATGGAAGCGGCCAAGTGAGTGGATACGGTATCTACGAAATTGTAATAATAGGAAGTAGGCTGTCCTTGCAGAATATCCCCATTGTCAAAATACAGAAGGTTCTTCCCATAAGTTTTCCTTTGTTCCTTCAGATACCCGTACACGCCTTCCAGTCCGCCTGTGCGTTCAACCATATCTTCAAAATCATAGGAATAAAAGTCACCGTGAATATCCGAAGTTTCAACCAACTTCAGTTTGATATCCTTGGTCTGCGCATCTGTATAGCAGCAAAACAGGAAGAAGATACAGATATATAAAAGTCTTTTCATAAACTTATTCATTCTTTTTTCTTAATTGGAATATAGAACACAAAACGAGCTCCACTCTTGTAACTGGGATCGACCCAAATCTTACCGCCAAAACGCTCTACCGTGATTTTACAGATGGACAGTCCCAAACCTGTTCCTTGTGCAAATTCATTCAGTTTTTCAAAACGGTTGAATATTTTCGTCTGTTTGTCCAAAGGAATTCCGCATCCGGTATCCGTGACGGTAAAGAGCATCAGTTGGTTCTTTTCGTCCACATCGAATGACAAGGTAATGCTGCCTTTCTCAGTAAACTTCCCTGCATTGGACAGCAGATTTATCAGTACCTGCTGCAACCGCTGCGTATCAACAAATTCCATCCGGCTTGTGAAAGGCGAGTCGAACTTATACTCCAAATCCGAAGGATGGGCCATTTGTGCAGTCTTTAATACCGTTTTGCACAAATCAACAAGCTCCGTTTCTTTGTAAGTAAAATTCGTATGTCCCGACTCCAGACGGGATAAATTCAATATATCGTTTATCAGATTCAACAGCAAAGTGGAATTCTGCTGAATGATATTCGAAAACTCTTTCTGGTTTTCCTCCGACAAATCCACCGTAGTCAATACATTGGAAAATCCAACGATGGCATTCAGAGGAGTACGTATCTCATGACTCATATTGGCAAGGAAAGCACTAGTCAGTCTGTTGGATTCTTCAGCCTTATCCCTGGATTTCACCAGTTCGGCATGAGAAGATTCCAGTGCCTTTTTCAATTTGTTGGTTTTCCAAAGAGAATAAGTTAGCACAATGAAACCCAGAATCAACAGAGACAAAGCTATTGATGCTGCAACAATCATCCTCTCATACTTTACCCAAAAGCTGATTTCCTGATTCATCAGTTCGGAATCCTTTGGTATGGACTTCAAGGAAATGCCATGGGATGCAAGAGCCTTGACATCAAATGTGTACTTGCTGGGAATCAATTGCAGTCTTGCAGTCCCGTGATTCTTCAGATGAATATAGTCATACGCCATGTAAGCCAAATCGGTACCCTTGTTGGCATAAGCGGGAGAGTATCCCCCGATAGACCAATAACCGATACCTATCGTCGATATAGAAAAAACGGGTAGTCCGGGATTCGCATCTTTCATGAGATAGGCAGAATTGTGCATGAAATATCCTTCGTTCTTGTCCATGCGCCAGGAACCCAGAATCAGAACCGTTTTATTCTTCAGCTTGGTGAGTTCATTAATCATGGAGTACACGGTATGCTTTCTGCCATCCAGTGGTATATACCCGTATTCGGGATGTTTGTCCATCACCGACTTAAAATAAGCATGGAGACAAAGTCCGCCACAACTGTTGTCTGTCATCAGCGCCAATTGTTGGGTATCGGGATAATACTGCTTGACCAATTGGATATTCTTCTCCAAATCATATCCGTAGAGAAAACCTCCTACTACATTATGTTGCTTGGCATAAGACATAATATCATATGACTGAGGTTCGATATCGGAAGGATTGAAATTTCCCTCAGGCAGTTTGACAACTTCCCGACTGGCCATACCACACATGACTGGTATCCCTTTCAAACTGCTGACCGGCAGAGAAAGATAGGAAATCCAGGCTTCCTGCCCCAACATAATCATTACGGCAGGTTTTACCTTCATCGAGGCATATTTGGAAATGATTTTCTTCATCATGCCTATCCACAGTGTCGACTCTGAAAGAGCACGACAGTTCATGTTTTCCACAATGACGGCACGATCGTCTTCTTTCATCTTGTAGGCATCCATAAAATCTGAAATGCAGGCAGAGATATTCGCTGCATCGGGATTATAGGAACTGACAATAAGTATAGGGGCTTTTTTCTGTGAAAAAGAAAAAATCGGAAGGATGCAAAATAAGCACACAAAAAAAGCACACAAAAAATCATGAGCTTTACATTCATATTTGTCAAATCCTTCCATAAATATTAATTACTCTTCTTAGTACCTGCAAATGTATATTTATTTTTTGAAATACCTATACATTTTAAATTAATTTTGTTTTTAACTGACATAAAATAATGATTGGCATTTTCTTTGCTACTCTCTTTATATATAAAACATCAACGACTATGGCATATATTGACTATTACAAGATTTTAGGAGTTGACAAAAATGCTTCTCAAGACAATATCAAGAAGGCTTTTCGCCGACTTGCGCGTAAATATCATCCGGATTTAAATCCGAATGACCCTTCAGCAAAAGATAAGTTTCAGGAAATAAACGAAGCCAATGAAGTGCTTGGTGATCCTGAAAAGCGGAAAAAGTATGACGAATATGGTGCCGATTGGAAACATGCAGATGAAATAAAAGCACAACAAGAACAATACAACCGGCAACACGAAAATACAGGCGGATTCGATGGTTTCGACTTCGGTGGATTCGAAACCGGCGGATTTGGCAACGGCAATCCAAGCGGTTTTTCGGATTTTTTCGAAGAACTTTTCGGTAAAGGCAAGCGGAGCAGATCTTCCTACTCCGAAGGCTACAAAGGACAGGACTATCAATCGGAACTGCATCTGACCCTGCGTGAATCGGCCGTCACACACAAACAGATACTGAACATCAACGGAAAGAGTGTCCGGATAACAGTCCCGGCAGGTATTTCCGACGGTCAGGTCATCAAACTGAACGGCTATGGAGCTCCCGGTGCAAACGGAGGACCTGCCGGCGACTTGTATATTACTTTCATTGTAGAGGAAGATTCTGTATTCAAACGGAAGGACGACGATTTGTATGCTACGGTTCCTCTGGACATCTTTACAGCCATCCTTGGAGGAGACATTACCGTGATGACCCTGAACGGTAAAGTAAAACTGAAAGTAAAACCGGAAACTCAGAACGGAACTATGGTGAAACTGAAAGGAAAAGGCTTCCCTGTCTACAAGAAAGAAGGTAACTTCGGTGACCTTATCCTGACCTATTCCATCCAGATTCCTACCAATCTGACTGAACAACAGAAAAAAATGTTCCGAGATATCCAAAAGAGCAGATAAATCAGAATGAACCAGTCTCCAATCATTGAAGTATATTATTGCCAATAAATTAAGCTGACATTACGTAATGTCTTGAACATGAATTATAAATACATTATGTGATTATTAATTTTTAACAACAATTTTTAAAAGACTTGCATAATTCACTAAGAATTTCAATATTTGCATACAAGAATGAAAATCAAATAATTCTAAATACAATATTAAGAATATTTTTTGTTCTGAAAAGCAATTATAATGCATTGAAAATCATATTCTATTGACCACAATGTGGCCAATAGACATATTTATGAAATTAGAAACATATCACGACACTGTTACGATAGATGAACATGAGTTTCACTCTATTTTCACGAAATATTACGTATCACTTTGTCTGTTTGCCAAGCAATTCATTGCCGATAACACAGCATCTGAAGATATCGTTGCGGAAACATTTGTGAAATTGTGGCAAATCCGAAAAGAATTCTCATATCATCACCAAGTCAAAGCTTTTTTATATACTATGGTTCGCAACAAGGCCTTAAATGAATTAGAACATCTCAAAGTTGTGGAACAGTATTCTAAACAATTGGCCGACAAGCAAACTGAAGAATATTTTCATGATGCCATTATAGAAGAGGAAAGTTATCGGATTCTTTTCGATGCTATAGATAAGCTGCCTGAACAGATGAAGAAAATAATAAGACTTACACTTGATGGTAAAAAGAATATTGAAATTGCCAAAGAACTAAACGTTTCAATAGAAACCGTACACACATTAAAAAAAATTGCTTATAAAAAACTTCGGGAAAATTTAAAAGATTATTTTTATCTATTGTTTATTTTTTTTTAAAAAAAGATTTTTCATTCACCCTTTTTCATTAGTCATCTGTTATTAGTGAAAAGAACATTTCATGATACAAGATGATTTCCATATAGCAAATCTTATTGCAAAATCGTTAATCAATGAGTTAACAGAAAAAGAGCAGCTCGAACTGGATCTCTGGCGAAATGATACAGAAAAAAATGAAAAACTTTATCGAAAGATAACCAACGAGAAAAATATAGCAAATCATGCATATATATCAAATAGTTTCAGCGCTCAAGACAAGTGGGACAAAATACAAGTTAACATCAAAAAATCTATATTAAAGAAGAAATGGACAAGAATAATTGGATATGCAGCAACTGTAATCATTCCACTGCTAATTGTATGCCTTGTCACAAATCTTAATCCACAAAAATTACAAATTGCAAAAACAAAAGTAAATTCTGAACAAAAAAGAAGTATCAAACAAGGTACTATTCTGTATTTGGACAATGGAAGGGAAATTTGTCTCAACTCATATAAAAAGGGAGCTGTGCAGACCCCAGGGTACAATCAAATAAATCTTGACTCAAACACATTAGATTATCAGTTGGCTTCATGCACAACTTCGAACAAAATCATGGAATATAATAGTATTTATGTTCCTCATGGAAACGAATTCAAGCTTATTCTAAACGACGGAACAAAAGTTTTTGTTAAATCAATGACTCATCTCCGATATCCAATAAAATTCGACAAAACAAAACGTGAAGTAGAATTGGAAGGAGAAGCCTATTTTGAAGTAGCCAAAAACGGAACTCCTTTTATTGTTACTACAAAAGAGAAAAGTGTAGAAGTATTAGGTACGGTCTTTGATATTTCGGCATATCCGGATGATGATTATCAGGCCACATTAATCAAAGGATCCATAAAAGTTCTGCTGCCTCACAATGAAACCCATATATTAAAACCTTCACAACAGATATCTGTTAATCATGAAAACAATTCTGTCACTTTATCCTCTATCGACACATCATTCTACACGTCATGGGTCAATGGGAAAATAAATTTCCGAGATCAAAAATTAAAAGATATCATGACAATCCTTTCACGATGGTACGATATAAAAGTATTTTATGCCAATGAAAAAATCAAAGATATACGTATTGGTTGTAACGTAGATAGAAGTAAACAAATATTTCCCTTTATTCACTTGCTGGAAAGGACTAACGTGGTACATGCTAAAATTAATGGAAATACAATATCATTTTATAACTAAAAAAACTAATAACAATGAAAAAACCTCACAACAACATCCCTATCGGGAGAAGGAACAGGCGTTTTTGGATGGCACTCCTGGTTTTCAGCCTCGCGGCCATCAGTTTTTTACATGCAGCTAATCTGCAATTTACACAAAAAACTGTAACCGCAGAATTCAAGGATGCGACACTTAACGAAGTACTGTGGGAAATCCAGAAACAGACTGACTTCACTTTCGTCTATAGTACAAAAGATTTGAAAAATTTAAGAATAAAGAATTTGTCTGTAAAGAACGAACGGATTGCCGATGTTTTGAATAAATGCTTAAAAAACAGCGGTCTCACCTATACCGTCCAAAATGGAGTAATTGCAATTAAGCCTATCGGGAAAGCAACAAATGTTTCAGCACCAAATCATAAGACTAAATTGAGTGGTATAGTACTTGATGAAAACAACGATCCGATTATTGGAGCTAACATTCTGGTAAAAGGAACAACACTTGGGACAACAACCGACCTAGATGGAAAATTCAACCTGGAAACAGATGACAAATCTGTTATTCTGGTTGTTTCTTACATTGGATATACAAAACAAGAGATGAAAATTGTACCGGGAAAACCTATAAAAATTTCTTTGAAACAAGATAACAATATGATTGACGAAGTAATCGTCACAGGCTACGGTACATTCAAGAAATCGGCTTATGCCGGCTCTGCCTCCAATGTAAAGGCAGACAAGATGAAAGACATTCCTTCTGTATCCTTTGTTGATATGCTGCAAGGCAATGCCTCCGGTGTACAATTCAGCTCATCATCAGGTCAACCAGGATCTTCCACTTCACTGAACATTCGTGGTATGGGATCCTTCAATGCAAGCAACTCACCATTATATGTTATAGATGGTGTTCCAGTACGTTCCGGTTCAATTAACACTATGACATCTCAGGCCGGACTTGACATCATGTCAACAATCAACAGTTCTGATATCGAAAACATTACAATTATCAAGGACGCTGCAGCGGCTTCTCTTTACGGTTCGCGTGCAGCAAACGGAGTTGTATTGATAACCACAAAAAAAGGAAAATCCGGTAAGCCTACCATTTCATTCAAGGCCGATTGGGGTAGTTCAGATTTTGCAATGGATTATCGCCCGATAATGAATGGCGAAGAACGCCGAGAGTATATCTACAATGGATTAAAGGCAGGAGCTTTGCGCAGCGGGAATAGTGAAACTGAGGCAATAGCATATGCTGATGAAAATATTGACAGCTATGCCCCGAAGCCGTGGTGCGGATATGTTGATTGGGATGACATCCTATTCAAAAAAGGAAATCATCAAAATTATGAAGCATCAGTATCAGGTGGCAATGATAAATTCAAGTTTTATTCCTCCCTAGCCTATTTAAAGCAAGATGGAATAGCCATCAACTCCGGACTAGAGCGCATCAGCGGCCGCTTGAATACAGAATATCAATTAACCAATAAATTGAATATCGGAGCGAATATTCTATATGCTTCAGTCAACCAGGACGTATATAGTGAAGGAACTTCTTATACATCACCATTCTATTCCTCACGTAACGCTGTTGTTCCATCTGATCCGGCTTATAATGAAGATGGTAGTTGGAACAGGGAATTCATACGTAATGGTGACCGAAATCCTCTCTTATCTGCTACGTACGACTATCAGCGCGAGTATGTTAACAGGACTTTCAACACTTTATATGGCGAATATGAATTTATCAAAAATCTGAAGTTCAAGTCGACTCTCAGCTATGATTACACGAACACGAAAGGTGTAAATTGGGCCGATCCGAAAACATCTAACGGTGATGACATAAACGGAGGCATGGAAAAAAAGTTTTATGAATACAAAAAATTAGTTTGGGCTAATCAGTTAAGTTACAAATGTTCTATAGCTCAGGACCACCACTTAGATGTTTTAGGCGGTTATGAGATTGACGATCAATACAGTGATTATTTATCGGGCTATGCCACCAACTTCGCCACCGCCGATAAAAATCAGATCAGTAATGGAATGAAAACGGAATCAATAGGTGGAAGTGACACCCGCACTCGTTTAGTCTCCTATATATCACGTCTGAATTATGACTACATGAACAAATATTATTTAGGCGGAAGTTATCGCTTGGATGGAAGTTCCCGTCTGCAAAGAGATCATCGTTGGGGAAACTTCTGGTCAGTTTCAGCAGCTTGGAGAGTAATAGAAGAGAGTTTTATGAAGCCGGTAAAAGACTATATAACTGATCTAAAAATCCGTGCATCCTATGGAGTAAATGGTACATTACCTTCCGATTATTACGGATACTTGGGCTTAAGCAGTTTGACAAATGGATACCAGGAACAACCCGGCATCATCCAATCACAAATCGAAAATATTAATTTGAAATGGGAAACGAACTATAACTTGAATTTGGGTCTTGACTTTTCCTTATGGAACAGAATTAACTTCACAGTAGAATATTACACCCGTACCACCAAAAATCTGCTAATGGATCGTCCTATATCTATGACAACAGGTTTCGGCAGTTATCTCATGAATGTGGGAGAAGTTAAAAACAAAGGTATTGAGCTGGAAATCAATTCCACTAATTTCATGACAAAAAACTTTTCATGGAACACTACTTTCAATATTTCGCATAACCAAAATAAAATTGTTACGCTTGACGGCTTGCAAACAGAAATTATTAGCGGTACTCAAATACGAAAAGTAGGAAAACCATATCGCACTTTCTATTTAATTGAATTTGCAGGAATTAACCCTGAAACAGGTGCACCACAATTTTATACAAATGAAAAAGATGCCAACGGAAACTATATCAAAGATGTCACAGAATCACCCAGCAAAGCCAATGCCGTCGTCATCAACAAACATGCTGAACCCAATATTATTGGAGGATTGTCAAATTCATTACGCTACAAATGGCTTGATTTGAATTTAATGTTCTCCTATCAATTCGGAGGGTACTCTTATGATATCTGGGCTCAAAAAACGGAACACGGAGGTAATGACTTAGAGGCCAATATCCCGACATATTACAAAGACAACTGGAAAAAATCGGGCGATATTACACGATACGAATTATTCATAGAAAGTCCGACTGTAGCTATGAACAAATATGCAACCACAAGACGTCTTCATAGTACAGATTTCATTCGTTTGAAGACATTGGCTCTAGGTTTTACTCTGCCTCGAAAACTTACTGAGAAATGCGGTGTAAATAACGTCCGATTATATGCATCAGCCAATAATCTTTGGACGTGGGCGGCTTATGACTATTATGATCCCGAAGCAGTAAGCAGTGGTACTGCAATATGGGGAACTCCTCCATTGAAAACAGTGACTTTTGGAATTAATATAAATCTCTAATCAAAAACAGTAATAATCATGAAAATAAAAAATTATATATTGGGCGGCCTCATTCTGATTACTGCTTCGGCATGTGGAAATGACTGGCTTGATTTGGAGCCATCGACCGCTGTTGAAACTCAAAAGAGTATCAAACAGTTATCTGATATTGAATTCGTTCTGAACGGAATCTACAGTTCCATGCAAAGTTCTGATGCATATTCCGGATGCCTTGTTTATTACGGTGATGTAACCGGAGATGATATGCAAGCAGTCAGTTCAACAAAAAGGACCGGTAACTATTATCGTTTCAATTTCACAAAAGACACAGGCCCTACAGTACACTGGTCATCTTTGTATGCCATTATTCAAAATTGCAACATCATTTTAATGAATATCGATAAACTAACTATAGAAAGCAGCAAGGAAAATTACCGAAACGATCTGAAAGGACAAACTCTTGCCATTCGTGGAATGGCCTTATTTGATTTGACACGCATTTTCGGTTACCCATACTTAAAAGACAACGGAACTTCGATGGGTGTTCCTATCGTAACAGGTCTTTCTACAACAGAAGACAAGCCATCCAGAAATACAGTTGCCGAATGTTACAAAGCCATTATTGATGACCTTACCAACAGTACGGAATTATTAAGTGGCAATTTCACCAAAGGTAAATTCAATAAATGGGCGGCTATGACCTTACTCAGTCGTGTATATCTATACAAAGGTGACAATATCGATGCTTTAAATACTGCTGAAGCTGCAATCACCGGTGCTGAAAAATCAGGTTTTGCCTTATGGACAAATGCCGAATATCCCACTGCATGGGGTGCAAACTCGTCAGCTACACATCCGGGAGAAGTTCTTCTGGAAATTGTAAATCTGACAACTGACAGTCCTGGAAAAGAAAGTATGGGATATTTAAACTCTTATAATGGCTATGATGACATGTGCATTACCTGTTCTTTTTATCAGTTATTAAAGAAAGATCCCAAAGACGTGCGCCTTAAACTATTAAGTTTCGACGGCAAAAAATATGCTTATGTCAATAAATACCAACCCCAAGAAGGAGAAAACATAGCTGATGCAAATATACCTCTAATTCGTCTTTCTGAAGCATATTTGAATGCAGCAGAAGCTGCTGTCAAATTAGGAAAAAATGACATCGGAGTTAAATACCTGGATGCAATCGTGAGAAGAGCCAATCCAGAAAATACAGTACAAGGGAAAATATTAACTTTGGATAATGTACTAAATGAACGTCGTAAAGAACTAGTAGCAGAAGGACATAGAATGTATGATGTTATCAGAAACGGACAAACGATACATCGAATCAATGTAAAAGATAGTCAGTTGAGCAAAACAAAGCATAACACATCCTACATGGACTTTGACTGGACTTTTTACAAAATTGTACTTCCTATTCCTAAAAAAGAAATGGATGCAAATTCTAATATAATCCAAAATCCAGATTATTAAGGCTTTAATATATGAATAAAATAAAATATATATTTTCACTTTTCTTTTTGTTATACATAAGTTCCGGCCCTTACGCCGGAACTTTTGTTCATTCATCCCAAGAACAAAAAGTTGAAGCTCTATCGGTCGACGGTCCTTATGTTTTATATCAACCGGAAGGAAAAATAAGAATAATAAATGTTGACTTAAACGGAAAACTGAGCGATACATGCATCGTGAAATCGTCCCCAAATTTAACTCTGCAAATAAGTAACCAAAGTGGATTAGTGACATTCCCAGTCAAATTAAAAACATTAAAACGGCCAAACTGGAACTATAGTAAAGCTGAAAAAGTTTTCGTCATGTCCGATCCTCATGGTAATCTTGAATGTGTCATCAGTCTTCTGCAAAATAACGGTATTATTGACAAATCATATAAATGGAGTTTTGGGAAAAACCATTTAGTAGTTATCGGTGATATCTTCGACAGAGGAGAAGATGTCGTCCCCATCTTCTGGCTTCTGTACAAACTGGAAGAAGAGGCTGAAAAAGCGAACGGACATCTATCATTTCTTATTGGCAACCATGAGTCAATGGTTCTGGCAAATGATTTGCGATATACAAAACAAAAATATAAAATATTGGCAGACAGCCTCCATCTGAAATATGCAGATCTATTTGGCCAACAAAGCGAATTAGGCCGTTGGATTGCCATGCATAATACCATTCAGATAATAGATAAAGATCTTTTTGTTCATGCTGGTTTAAGTAAATCTTTTTATGACTCAAATATAAATATTCCCACTGCAAACAAAGAAATCAGCGAAGCTTTGTTTTACAATAAAAACGAAAGAATGGCCAAGGCTTCAACAGCTTTGCTATACGGAAAGGAAGGCCCATTATGGTATAGGGGATTGGTTCTAAAAAAAGACAGCTATCACCCATTAACAGATGATTCTCTGCAAATGATATTGAATCGCTTCCATGTGAATCACATAATAGTAGGTCATACAATCTTTAAAAATGTATCCGCTTTTCATCAGAACCGTGTAATCGGAGTTAACGTGGATAATCAAAAGAACAAAAGAAAACACCTCGGAAGAGCCCTATTAATTGAAAAAGGAAAATACATTGTTGTCGGTGACAGGGGAATTATGCATGAATTATTTGCATATTAATTGTTTTTGGAAAACAAACATAGTACCTTTGCATGAAGGTTATTATTAACACTTGCAGAAATGGAGAACAAAAAATACTATTGGTTTGTTTTTAGCAACGAACAACTCCTGTTAAAAAAAGAAGGAGACACTTACACAATACCCTATCAGGAAAACAATCCGACACCGGTAGCCGAATGGACACGCATACACGAACTGACATATACAGATGGTGAAATATTCAAATGTTATGCGGTTGATTATCCTCTAACCAATCTGCCCGAAGGATATGAAACAAGTGCACTCCGCCCCACTTATCTTCTTCTGCCCCACCATCTCTACCAAATGGCAGGTAAGGGAGCCGAAATTTTATATTGGGACCAGAACAGCAAATACTGCCCGGTATGCGGCATGCCCATGAAATTCCATACAGCCATCAGCAAGCGATGCACCGGATGCGGAAAAGAAATATGGCCCTCGGTGGCTACAGCCATCATTGTCCGTATCGAAAAAGAAAACAAAATTCTGATGGTACACGCACGCAACTTCAGAGGTGACTTTTTCGGTCTCGTTGCCGGCTTCGTAGAAACGGGAGAAACATTGGAAGAATGCGTTCATCGGGAAGTGATGGAAGAGACTGGCCTACATATCAAAAATGTGAAATACTTTGGCAGTCAGCCATGGCCTTATCCCTGCGGACTGATGGTAGGTTTCACAGCCGAATATGAAAGCGGAGACATCAAACTGCAAAACAGCGAACTGAGTGCAGGTTCTTTCTTCTCAAAAGACAATCTCCCGCAAATTCCCGGCAAAGCAAGTCTTGCAAGAGCCCTCATCGACGACTGGCTGAATAAAAAAGAATAATCGGAACGATTGCTGTCCGACAAAACTATTATAGAAAAAAAGGGTTGGATCCTTACTACGGAATCCAGCCCTTTTTCGTTTCTTTTGCAGTTACTTCACTCAAAAAGAAACGTTCAATATAGGTTTCTATAAGTTCAGTTCCTTCTTCATTCTTTCTATCTTTTCCATGGCCTCAGCATCAGCACCTGCATAGCATTTCGGACAGCCCATTTCGCCTTTTACCTCGAAATAGAACTTAATCTTTGGCTCTGTTCCCGATGGGCGGACTGAAACTTTTATTCCGCTTTCGGTGAACCACTGCAGCACATTGCTTGGTTCCGGCATGTCCAAATCGGATACCTTACCGTCCTTAACCACTTTCAAAGTCTTATAGTCTTTCACTACTACCACCTTCGAACCGTTCAGTTCTTTTGGAGGATCGTTACGGAAGTTGTCCATCATGGCCTTGATGGCATCTGCACCTGATTTTCCGGGTTTCACCACATTGACAGTGAATTCCTTGGAGAATCCGTATTCCACATAGATACCCATGAGAACATCATACAGAGTCTTGCCTTGATCCTTTGCCCATGCGCAGATTTCGGCTAACAGCGAGCAAGCTGATACGGCATCTTTGTCACGCACAAAATCCTCTGCAAGGAATCCGTAGCTTTCTTCACCGCCACCGATGTATTGCTTCTTGCCTTCGTTCAGGCGTATCTCACGTGCAATCCATTTGAAACCAGTGTAACAGTCGAACATCTCGATGTTGTTCTTGTCTGCAACAGCCTTGATAAGTTCCGTTGTTACAATGGTCTTCACAATGAATTCTTTACCCGTTATCTTACCCATAGCCTTGCGGTTGGTAATGATGTAGTACAGGAAGAGCAGACAAGTCTGGTTACCGTTGATAAGTACCCACTCACCCTTGTCGTTCTTGCAAGCCATTCCCACACGGTCTGCATCAGGATCGGAAGCCATTACGATATCGGCATCGATTTTCTTGGCCAGATTGATAGCCAGAGTCAAAGCCTCGGCATTCTCGGGATTAGGCGAAACCACTGTCGGGAAATCACCGCTTCTTACCATTTGTTCCGGCACACAGTGAACATTCTTGAATCCCCACATCTCCAGAGAACGTGGAATCAGCATCATGCCTGTTCCGTGAATCGGCGTATAGACAATTTTCAAATCACTCTGGCGGCTGATAGCTTCCGGATCGATGGAGAGTGTCTTCACCTTGTCCAGATAAGCTTTATCCACTTCTTCTCCAATGATTTGAATAAGAGCCGGATTGCCTTCAAACTTGATATCGCTTGCCGAAGCAATCTTGTTCACTTCATCAATGATGCCTTTGTCGTGCGGAGCCAGAACCTGTGCACCATCGTCCCAATAAGCCTTGTAACCGTTATATTCCTTCGGGTTGTGAGAAGCTGTCAGGATAATACCGCTCTGGCATCCCAGATGACGGATGGCAAAAGACATTTCGGGCGTAGGACGCATATCTTCGAACAAATAAACCTTGATGCCATTGGCCGAAAAGATATTTGCGGAAATTTCGGCAAACTTGCGGCTGTTGTTACGGCAGTCATGACCTACCGCTACGGAAATCTGTTTCAGGTCCTTGAAATTCATGTTCAGGTAATTGGAAAGACCCTGTGTGGCAGCACCTACCGTGTAAATATTCATGCGATTGCTTCCCGCACCCATAATACCACGCAGACCGCCGGTTCCAAATTCCAAATCTTTATAGAAGGCCTCTATGAGGTCGGTTTTATCCGGATTATCCAACATTTTCTTCACTTCGGCCTGCGTCTCTGCATCATAAGCAGGAGTCAGCCATTTCAAGGCTTTTTCAGTGACTTGTTTGATTAATTCTTCATTTTCCATAACTTTATTTTTAATTGTAAAACTCATTATATTGGTACAAATTTACAATAATAATTGTAAACTACTACATTTCAATCTTTTTATTTTACAGACTTCTCCACATAGCGGTTGCCCGTCTGTTTCAAAATTTCACGCTGGAACTTCACAGGGTAACCCGGGCGAGTAGGTGGCGGACAGAGTCCCGTCTCGGAATACTGCATCTTGCCGTCCTTCTCTTTCTTGATTACCAAATCATTATATTTCACCACGAGATATTCTCCCAAATGCTTCCATTCGGTGAAAGCGTTCATAGCCGTTTCGTTCGTATAGTTTGTCAGGAGTTCCTTTGCCTGTTCGGGATGCTCGGTGTTCAGAGCTAGAGCCTTGGCCTCAATTTCCTGTTGGTCGGTATGAAATTTCGTTTCAAGCCGGTTCTGCACCTTTCTCAAATCATCAATCATCAGGCTGTAACGAGGATAAATCATATTGGATACCCAATTGCAAATCCAGAAAGCCGAATCCCAAGAGAAAGTGATGCAGTCACCTTTTCCGGAAGCATAGCAGTCCGGCACTTTTGTGTTACAGCAATAAACCGGTGTGTAGGCAATCATGTTGGCATCGTCCACTCCGAACCAAAGCACTCCGCCAATGGCATTAGGCAAAGTGGAACGCATCTGTGCCACAAAGGTAAAACCTGTCTGCTGAGTCGAAACGGGACGTTCGTTGAAACACTTCACGCTATCCACCTGAAAACTCAATGGAGAAGGACGGTAAGGGCTGTCATACGGACCTGCACTGATATCTTTGGTCAAATCGAGTTCCGTTCCTTCATAATGGTCGCGCATATCGTTCTGGATGTCCTGCACGGAAAGCTTGCGGCTGGGCTTGATGAAAAGAGGCATCGGTACTTTGCTTTCTCCCTTGATATAGGATAGATAAGCATCCATGCTGCTGTCATATTTCCGATAGAATCCCCAGACACGTGCTTCGCAGAAACGGAGAGCTCCGAAATCGGCAGGACAGTAAGCATCGGCAAAACTGAAATCCTTGTTCATACCGGTAAAGTATCCTTTTTCACGTGCATAGGAAACCACATCGGGTGAATACAGGCAGTTCTCCTTGTCGTCCATATTAAACTGATGAATACGGCTCTGATTGGCATGAGCGGCAATGCAGTCATCCGGAACGCGGACAGCCACCCAAAGAGCACCTCTCACACCGGGACCTTTTCCCACCATCTCAAGAATCCAGGCTTCATTGGGATCGGCAACCGTAAATGTCTCGCCTTCACTCCTGTAGCCATACTCTTTTACGAGATCTGTCATCACCTTGATGGCTTCCTTGGCCGAACGGGAACGCTGCAAGGCAATATAAATCAAACTTCCGTAATCCACTACAGCTGTAGTATCTACCAAAGCCTCACGCCCGCCGAAAGTGGTTTCACCGATGGTAACCTGAAATTCATTCATGTTTCCGTTCACCAGATAGGTGTGCTCCACTTGGGCTATGTCGCCCAGATATTTACCTGTGTCCCACTCATAGACCTTCAACATCTCTCCTTGTTGGTGAGTAGCTGCCGGTGAATGGTACAGGAAACCATACATTCCGAAAGAATCAGCATTGTAGGAAACAATGACCGAACCGTCTGCAGACGCCTTCTTTCCTACGATTAAATTGGTGCAGGCAAAGCTTGAAGTGACCGTTGTCACCGCCATTGCCAGCAGGAATAATACTTTCTTTTTCATGTTCATATTTATTTAATTGTTATTATCTCCCATGTCTTCTTCTGTGAGTTCTTGCGTGATGCCTGCGATAAGTCTTATGAACGACTTTCGTACTGAAGGAAGCGGTATATTCGGCCTTGTTGCCGCAGCGGTCCTCCGCCTCCATTGTCAGTTCATATTCACCATCGAGAGCAAAAGGAAGTTCCTTCCAGTTGCAAGTGAGCCGATGGCTCAGACTGCTCTTGAAAAGGGCAAACTTTCCGTCAATCTTCCCCTTGTATGTCTTGATGCCCGAACCGCTGTCGCTTATTTTGAAGACTATCTCACCGGTTTTCGACCAAGAGCGTTTATCCACCGGAACTATTTTCGGGGCCGTATTGTCCTCACGGACTGTAAACGTTCCCAATTCACGCGTCTCTCCCTTTATCCATCCGTCCTCGTAAGTACCGCCCAGATAGGTCGTACCTCTCACGTCCGAAAGATAATACTTATTTTTTTCTTCTGCATTATCTTTCATAAGTTTTATTTTCAGCGGACAAAAAGAATGAAGCGGTAAATTTCCGTCCAGCACTCTGTATTCATCGGCAACACCCGAAGTTTTTTTCCTGACTTGCGAATCGATTTCCGTATCTTCATACAAGTTTCCCTTGGGTATTTTCAGTTCGAAGCCATCCATACTCACCACATTGTCCTGCAGGCATGGCAGACGGTTCCCTCCGTCCTCACTGGGTGCAGTTTCCTCCTGCTTCTCTCCTTTCACGATGAATGGATAACGGGATTCATTTCCGGCATCATCCGTCAGTATGTATTCCATGAAATAAAGCCGCTCTTCGTTAATGGAAATCGTGAAATCTTTATGTATTGCATGAAGCGCCTGCAAAGCGTTTCCCGGAAGAATGAAGGACTTGAGATACTGCCCTCGTTTTGCACCGGAATCATTGCTGTCCGTCCAGGCATTCACATAACGTGTTTCTCCGTCGGAAAAACATTCCATATCACTGCTGAAGACCTCCGTACTATCTGCCAGCAAACGAATGCGGCGCACGCCAAAACGGTAATAGGAATTATCCGCAAAATCATAAGTCTTTACAGCCAACCCGATGTTTCCCCACGCACGGATGGTATCGTTCAAAGCATACACGCTATCCTTTCGTTCAAAGGTATAAGTGCGTACCTTTCCATCTTGAAAAAAAACTTTCAGACCATAAGCCTTCGGAGGAATGGAGTCCGAAAGGTAAGGTCTCAGATAAATGGCCGGATTAACATAATTCCCGGTACGGGCATTCCTTAACTCAAAGTGCAGATGGGGTCCCCCCGAAAATCCGGTATCTCCGCTAGTAGCTATTTCCTCTCTTGCTTTTACAGGAAGCACATCCTGGGAAAGATTGACATCCATTTCAAACGTTTCGTGAGCATACTGATACTTCTCCACATAAGACTGGATGCGGGGGCTGAAATGATCCAAATGACCATAAACCGAAATAAAACCGTTGGGATGAGTAATATAGAGTGCATTCCCATAACCCGTATGAGAAACGGAAATGCGCGAAACGTATCCGTCGGCTACGGAGAGCACTGTCTTGCCGATGTGCCCCTCTGTCCGGATATCAAGGCCGGAATGAAAATGATTGGTACGAATAGCCCCAAAGTTTCCGCTCAGGGAGAGCGGAAAATCAAAGGGGCTTTCGAATGTAATGCTATCTCTATGGTTTTGGGCAGCCAAAGGCAAGGTCATTACCAGAAGCAGTCCATATATTATTTTCTTCATGATGAAAAATCCGTCATTTTACGATCGGCAAAATTAACGAATTATTCAGCTTGGTCAAAGCATTTCAGGAATTAATCTTTTCCTATATAGAAACGTTCCACATATTCATTGAACTTATCCTTGTACAAATCGCCCACGGGAATATATACATCCTTGTCGAAAATGATTCGCATACGCGAAATCTCGGTAATCTTACTCAGATTCACTATATAGGAACGATGCACACGCATAAATTCTTTTTCAGGCAGCGCATCTTCCAGCTTTCGCATGGTAAGGAGGGTGATGACAGGCTTAGGTTCTCCTTCCACGTAAATGCGCACGTATTCGCTCATGCTTTCTACATATTTGATATCCTTGATGCGGATGCGGACAATCTTATAATCGGCTTTCACGAAAATATAATCTCCATCCTCACGAATATCTGAGTCCGGTTCAGCCTTCATGGTTCCCGATTGTTTCAGAGCCTTGTTGGCAGCTTTCAGCAAATCGGCATAACCGAACGGTTTCAGCAGATAATCTATAGCATCCACCTTGAAGCCTTCGATGGCATATTCCGAATAGGCAGTGGTAAACACTACCATCGGGCAGGGATTCAGGGATTTCACAAAATCCAGCCCGTTGAGGTCGGGCATATTGATATCCACAAACATCAGGTCGATATTTCCTTTCGACACACATTCCATAGCTTCCACGGCACTCTGGCAAGCATTCACCAGTTCCAAAAAAGGAATCCGTTCGATATACGATTTGATTTGCCCCAGAGCAAGAGGCTCATCATCAATGGCTATACATTTCAGCATACAGTTGGTATTATGAGTAAAACTTTAAATAAATTATCTACCGGTTTTATAGAAAGCGTATAATCTGTCCCGAAAAGCAGATTCAGACGCCTGCGGGTATTTTCAATACCGATTCCCGGAGATTTCTTCTTTTCATCGGTATTATTGATAAGTGAATTTTCACAATGGAAAATCACCCGGTCCTGTTCAATTTCAATATTTACATCGATAAAAGACTCCTGTTGGTAGCTGATTCCGTGTTTGAAGGCATTTTCCACGAAAGAAATAAAAAGCAACGGCGGTACAGATACTTCCGGGATAATATCAGGCACACTCATGGAGACCCTCACCTTGTTGGTATAACGCAAACTCATGAGGCCGATATAGTTACGCAAAAACATAATTTCTTTCTCAAGGCTGATCAATTTGTTGGACGAATCATAAAGGACATAGCGCATCATCTTGCTCAACTCCAGAATGGTTTCCTGTGCCTTTACCGGATCTATATCAATGAGTGCATGAATATTATTCAGCGTATTCATAAAGAAATGCGGGTTGATCTGATACTTCAGATACTCCAGTTCACTCTGCAATTTCTGTTTTTCCTGCTCCTTCAGACGTTCTTCCTGACTGATGGTACGAAACACAAACTTGATGGCGACATTGAATCCCAAGATAAAAACGGCAATAAGGAAACGACTTATCATAGGTGCCATCGGCAAAGAGAACACCCCGTCACGTTCCATACCGTTAGGGAACTGATGCAGATGCTTATGCCTTCTTGTCTCGGCAGGAGGATTATCAGTCGGTCGGTTTCCCGCTTTTTGTAAAGAAGAAGGCATAGGCTCTCCGGGTGCCCCCTGCTGAAGAAGTTCCGGAGCCGGTCCTCCATCCATCGGTTTCGGCCCATAATCTCCTTCAAATTTTTTATCTCCATTCATTGGCGGCATCATATGCTCGCCTTCCATCGGATAATCCATTTTCTCATTCATCGGGAATCTGTGCGGACGAAAATCCTTCAGAATAGCCCGTTCCATGAGGGAGAAAGACATCAAAGTAACCAATATCAGCATAAAGACCGATATCAGATAAAGGGTCTGTTTGCGTCTGAGTAGAAGCTTGGGAGCCAGAAAAAAGTCGTTGATGACAAACAAAACAAGCATGGGGGCCAAAAAGAGCCAGGAATGAAGAACCATTCCACGGATCTCAGTTCCCGACATAAGACTTCTGTTATGCCAGAAATCGACTACCGGAAGGGCAAATATAATCACCCATAGAATCAGATAGACAAAATGCTCATACCAGACATGTTTGTTTTTTAACTTCATTCGAATATCTTTTTTGAAATCTTCACAAATGTAATGATTAATTTCAACTGAAGCTCCAGAGATTCTACCAATAGCCGTTTTTTATCTGCCAAGCGGCAAGGACATTGCGCTAATCTTTCAACAGGCTTTGAAGCTCATATCGAGACCTTTCACAGAATGGGTCAATGCACCTACCGAGATGAAATCCACCCCGGATGCCGCATAGTCGCGCAAGGTATCGAATGTGATTCCGCCGGAAGATTCCGTTTCATACTTTCCGGCAACCATCTCTACCGCTTTTTTCGTATCGGCTGGAGTAAAATTGTCGAACATAATCCGATTCACCCCGCCTTCATCAAGCACTTGCTGCAACTCGTCGAAACTGCGCACTTCTATTTCAATCTTCAAGTCTTTTCCCTTATCCTTGCAATATTGTTTTGCCCTGCGGATGGCATTGGCTATGCCGCCGGCAAAATCCACATGATTGTCCTTAAGCAGAATCATATCGAAAAGACCGATACGGTGATTCACACCGCCGCCTATCTTGACAGCTTCCTTTTCAAGCATGCGCATGCCGGGAGTAGTCTTGCGAGTATCGAGCACACGGGTGTGCATGCCCTTGAGTTGGTCCACATAACGACGTGTCATGGTAGCCACACCGCTCATGCGTTGCATCACGTTGAGCATCAAGCGCTCCGTCTGCAGCAGTGACTGAACTTTTCCTTCCACCACCATAGCCACATCTCCGGGTTTTACTTCGGACCCGTCGGGCATATAAACGGTAACTTTCATAGAAGGATCGAACCGATGGAATATTTCTTTTGCTATCTCCACTCCTGCCAGTATTCCGGCTTCCTTGATGAGAAGACGAGACTTGCCCATGGCATCGGCAGGGATACACGAAAGGGTAGTATGGTCGCCATCACCGATATCTTCGGCAAAAGCAAGATCAATAAGACGGTCTGTTAATTCTTTGACTGATTCCATTATTTTGTATTTTTGTTTTTGCAAAGGTACAATAAAAAACGAAATCAAAACCCTGTTTCCTCTATTTTGAGTTGTATTTTGCCAAGAGCTTCCGTCAGCTTTTCTTCCGCAGGAATGAAATTGAAGTTTCCCCAGAAGTTATCGTCATAAGCAAAGTCTGTATCGGCAAAGACAGTGCGCCGAGGCAGAATTTCGTCATGAGTGAACTTTGTTACCGGCTGGCGGTCGTCCACACGGCATGTCACCATTTCGAACCAGGTGTGCAAGGGAATAGAGCCGAACCAGGCGCGGCGTTTTTTAATCTTGAAATAAAGATCCCCCCTCACATGGCTGATGTAGTGGATTCCGTTCCACTGGCGGTATGTCACAGTATAGGCTACCTTCTGAGGCGTTATGTTCAGATGGCGGCTTTTCTTCTCCACAAACATATCGGTGGCATGAGTTATGTATCTGGGATTTATCTCAAAATCGGCTCTGAGCAAAGCATCATTCTCGGAGTCTATGTAAAGGTTCCCGCAAAAAAGCGGATCGAAATTCGAATCCTTCTGTTTGAAGGATACGATGTTCACAATCTTGCCATCGACCACTGTCAATCCGCTCGAAGCATAATCGTATTCATCTGCACCGGCATTATCAAGATTCAGAAAATCGGGAAGGTCCTTCATCACATCGAGTTTCAGGCTGGCATCTATCCCGGCTTTCATCTTGGCTGTCAAGGTATCCTTTTCCGCCGGATTTGTGATTACACGCATCTTGAGTAATTTAACCTGATCCAGAACGGGATCACGGACGATGGAAGTCTTGAACAATCTGAATACGCCTTCGCTCAGACTTACGAAACAATTTCTACGTTCCACCCCTTCGCGGTAAAAACTCGTGAGATAGACCGGAGCCGAAGCATAGTTCATCTTCCGCCGTTCCAGCATTTGACGGAGCAAATGAAGAGGATTTACAATACGGATAACCACTTCTTGCAATGATATCACCTTCTCGTTCAACCCTATCGTGCAACGACGCCCTGCCAACAAAGAAGCATCCAGTACCTGTGACTCATAACCCAGATGTGAAAAAACAATTTGAGAGGTGGCAAGCGAATCGGGCAATACAAGCCTGAATTCTCCGGAAGCATTGGTTATGGTACCTATAGGCTGATTCTTCACTCCTACGGTGCCGGCATCGATTGGAGTCCCTTTGGCACGGTCGGTCACCAAGCCCTGAAGAACAATAAAGGTTGATTGCTTTTTTTCCATTTCGGGCGGTTCTGCTTCTTTCTTTTTCTCCGGAGGCAAAGTAACCAAAAGATGATTTCCTACGACTCTGATGTCCAGGCGTTCATCGGCTGTTATCAGATGGATGACCTGACGGACGGAATAATCTCCTTTAGGAACGGAAGCTATCCGTGCGTTATTGATGACCTTGCTGTCATAAATGAAAAACAATCCTGTCTTCTTCGTTATCTGTTCCAAAAGGGCATAGACGGTATCCTTGCTGCGCGAAAAATGAATGATTTGATCGGCAGAATCCGGAGCGGCGATGACATTCGGAAACGGCATCAGTCCGAAAAGCAGAATCATAACAAGGATTTTCTTCATACCATGCCCTTTATTGGTAAAATTCTATTCTGAAATGGTTATCACATGATTTCTTTTGGAAGAGCGCAAGTTGAGAGCCAGACAAATGAGTTCGGCAATCTCGTCGGGCGTCTCCGTCGAGAAAGAAACCGTCATCGTGCGGTTCTCTAGGTCGGGCAAAGTACACAGCTTCACCTTGGACGGCTTCATATTCATCACTCTCAAGATATTGCCCAGCTTCTCATCCTTAAAACTCAACTGACGAGTGTACTGGTCGAACTGCTCGGTGTCTGTTGTCAGCATTTTGTGAATCTCTCCATGTTCCAATTTAACGGTTTCACCTACATTCACTCTCACTTCCCGTTCTCCATCATTGAAGAGTACACGGACTTCACCGCGATTCACTGCCAGTTCGAAAGACTCAGGCGAAGAACTCTTTACATTGAAAGCCGTTCCCACTACCACCACTTTCACTTTTGCTGTCTCAATATAGAACGGACGGGCTTTGTTTCCCGCCACATCAAACATAGCGTTGCCCGAAAGAGTCACCCTTCGTTCCTCTGCCGAAAAATGTTTCGGATACTTCAAGGACGTGTTTTCCGCGAGATACACAATGGAACCGTCCTCCAGAGTTTTCACCAAAGTAGCGCTGCCTTCCGTGTTTCGTTGCATCAGCAAGTTCTGCGGTTCGGGCGTCCGGGCCTTTTCCGTGAAGAGCAGAGCCGCTGCCATGCCTATGCAAAGCAGAACCACTGCCGCCAAAGAAGCTCCCCACCACATCACAGTTCTTTTGCGAACGTAATCTCCCGATGCGGCCTCATGAAGCTTTCCGGACGGAACCGTCTTTTCAGACTCCAGTAATCCATCCTTCACAAACCGTTCATGAAGCCTGTTCCACGAGGCATCCGTTTCCTTTCTATATAATTTCTTATTCATCAAGATTGTATTAATTATTATAATAAATATTTATTTCTTTTCTCAACGCTTGCAGGGCTTTGGACATATCGGCCTCAACCGTTTTTACCGACAAAGAAAGCTGCACTGCAATATCGGCATATTTCTTGTGTTCGAAGCGTTGCATTCTAAAGATCCTTGCACATCGTTCAGGAAGCTTTCCCAGTGCCTTTTCCACCAATGCCTGCAGTTCGCGGTATTCCATTTCTCCGTGAGCATCACCGGTTTCTTCTTCACTAGTCTTTTCCATGACAGTCTCCTGATATCTCCTTTTTACCTCTTCATGTTCGCAATACTGAAGTGATTCCTTGCGAACTGCACCATACAAATAACTTTTCAAGGAATAAGCAAGGTGCAGATTTTCCTTGTCACGCCACAGCACATAGAAGAGTTCCTGAACGATTTCTTCTGCCGCATCCATATCGTTTGTGATTCCGGCAGCATACAAGGAGAGGGGAGCATAATAAAGCTTGAACACGCGTTCGAAAGCTTTGATATCTCCCTCTCTTATTTTTATTGCTAGGAACAAATCGTTGAGCATAATCGGCTACATTCTAAATTGTTCTGTAAATGTAATCTATTTATCCGACATTCAGAAAAGAAACCGAATCATTTTCTATGTTGCTTCTTCAATTTGTTCACCGCATTCTCCAGAGACTCGGTGGGGGCAATGATATTATAGCCTCCCCAGAAGTCTTCGTCATAGAATGAAGTCACGTTATCCGACAGGGATTCTGTGGGGTGGAACGACATCTTGTAAGGTATCTTTTCTACATTGCCGATGCGGGAATCCGTAGCCACCATCTCGGATTGTATCGTGTAGCTGGTTGAGAACAGCTTCTTCTTCCAATCACACTTGAAGCGGACAATGTTGCGGATATAGCTCAGATAGGTCAGTCCTCCCCGGTCTTTGTAATTCACAAAGAACGATACTTCCTGCGGTTTGAAAATCAGTCCGAACGGCTTCTTCTTCAGGATGGCTTCGGTGGCCTTGTTCTTGTCGTTCATGTCGAGCGAGAATTCGGCACGGGTGAAAGAAAGCTTTTCCTGATCGATATAGAGCTTGCCCGAATACAGTGCGTAAGGAAGAATGGCCTGAGGCTTGAAAGTGATGACGTACTGAGGACGCTTGTTGATTGTCGTGAAAGTCTCCAACTGGAACTCATAATTGGCCAGATTCTCAAGGTCGAGCATCACATCGGGATTCTTCACTACATCCATATAGACCGAAAGATTAGGACCTCCAAGCAATTTTACTCCTAGGGTATCGCTACTCTTCTCACTGAGCAGACGCCTTCCTTTCAGTATCTGAACCCGGTCATAATCCACCGTACGATTGGAATAGTTTGTCTTATAGACATCAATCACAGCTTCGGAAATATTGATAAAGCGGTGTCCCTTCTGTGCCGTCTCCCGATAGAAACCGGTGAGCATGCTGTTCTGGGGATTGTAGTTCACGGCAATCTTCGAGATAGCCTTTTCCACAATATAAAGAGGATTATTGGCATGAACCACCACCTCCTGAAGCAGATACTTGTAAGGCTTCATCCAGATGGTCACGTCGCTCATGTCCGTACCGTTCAATGCTATCACACTGTTGGCATAGCCCAGATGTGACACACTGACTTCCTTGGCTTTCAGAGAATTCTTGACTTTCAGAGTGAACTCGCCATCTTCGTTGGTAACGGTTCCTACAGTAGTTCCGGGAATCGAGATATTCACGAAGCCCAGTTTCTTCTTGTTTTGTTCGTTCTTCACTACTCCGCTCACGGTGAAATAACTTTCTTCCGCAGTTGTAGCATCTTGTCCCCACATAGGCAGATTACCCATAAGCAACAAAATCACTAGCAGTGATTCCAGCAGTTTTCCATACATTGTCTTCATAGCGCTTATCATTTTAATTGTTTATACTTTTTCGCTTTTCTGTAACTAAGATGGCTGAGAAATGAAATACCCTATGAGATTTCAAGAAAAAATTTTGTCCTTCAGAATATTTATATCTAACTTTACGCCATTCCATAAAGGTTTGCTGCTGAATAACAATACAAAAAAACTATTATGAAAAGATTCATCTTATTCTATCTGATAATTTGCCTAGGAGAATGCATCCCGGCAGTGAATGCTTTCGGACAAGAAACCAAAAAAGATTTTTTGCAAAAAGCAATAGACAACCTTGAAAAAATAAACACAGCCTCTTATTTTCTGAAGGGGGAATCCAGACAACCGGGCGATACGGTTGAAGCAAAAGTATACTATAGCTATGAAAAAGAAGCCACAAACAAGGCTGATACTACAATAGGTGCCAAATTAGTTTCCTTTGATGCGAAAGACACGACACGTCTTAATTTTGCTTATGACGGAACAAAAAAAATACAAGTCTATGAAGAGGAAAAAGGAATATTACTGGATAATTTCACAGTTCGAAAACTTCCATTCCGCCCTGTGCCCCCGCCCTTCTTCAATTACATCAAAAGCATTCTGAACTATACTCTTACCACCGGTGACAGCATTTCCACCGAAATGAAAGATCTCGGTTGCTGCATCCATTTTAAACTGACCATTCACGAGAACAGGCAGGTGGAATTCTTCGGCCGGGCTTTTTACATGGATAGCCAGCCAGGTTTCATCACTGACCCTACATCCGTATATGAAGTCTGGTTCGACAAAGCCTCTCTTCTCCCATTTAAATACCGCCGCGAAATGGAACATCAAACAACTATTTCGACATGTTCTTCTGTCGTTATCAATCAATTAAAAGAAAGTGATTTAGATCCAACGAGATATTATCCAAAGGGCTTTATCATCAAACAAAGAACGAAAAAGGACAACAAACTTTCTGTTCCCGCTATTCTAGGGAAAAAAGCACCCGATTTCAGTCTGACGGATACCGAAGGAAACGTAACATCACTGAAAGACTTCAAGAGCAAGGTACTACTTGTTGAATTCACCGGAGTGGGATGCGGTGCATGCCAACTGGCAGTCCCTTTCCTGAAAGAACTGAAGAACAAATACCCTGTAGAGCAATTCGACATAGCAGCTATCGAGAGCTGGACCCATTCGCTCCATGAAGTGCAATTCTACAAAAAACGCAAGACTCTGAATTATTCTCTTCTAGTAGGAGCCAAAGAAACGATAGATGCTTATCAGACCAAAGGTGCAGCTCCCGTCTTCTTCCTGCTGGACAAGGATAGAATAATCAGAAAAATTTTTCAGGGTTATGGAAAAGGAAATACGGATATTAATCTGGAAAATACCATTCA
>DAIRSI010000017.1:90578-92407 GCA_036804505.1 Bacteroidaceae bacterium | reverse complement strand
GGTTTCGCTTCACGCAGTGCCTTCTATTCAGCCTTCCAGAAAGAGGAGGGAGTTCCGCCTATCAGTTATCTAACTAAAAAAAGGAGGTTGGCCGCTGAAGATGAGTTTATATGAAGTGAAAAATGACCGTTGTCAGGTGATATGCCGGGCAAAGGCAATTTTTAATTATGAGAGAATTGAAAATGAAAATAAAAAGAGAAACTTTAATAATTTATTTTTTAACTAATAATTTTTTAATCATGAACAAAAAATTAATAAGTGCTTTATTTGTTGGTGCCCTTCTGTTGGGGTCAACAAGTGCTTTGACTTCTTGTAAGGATTATGATGATGACATCAATGACTTGCAAGCTCAAATTGACAAGGCAGCTCTTGCTAGTGATGTTGCAGCTTTGAAGACACAATTGTCTGCTGCACAGGCTACTGCCAGTGCTGCTAAATCTACCGCAGACCAAGCTTTGGCTTCTGCGAAAGCTGCCAATGATGCTCTTGCATTGAAGGCTGCTCAGACAGATTTGGACGCAGCCGTAAAACGTATTGCTGCTTTGGAGACAGAAATGAGTAAATTGAATGATTTTGAAGCAAAACTTCAGGCTTCTGTAGATAGCGAATTGGCATCTCTGAAGACTCAATTCGAAACTTTGAAAACTGAGATTTTGAATTCTATCGGTTCTATGGTAACTGAAGTCGAATTGTGGGCTTCTTACTGGGGAAATAATCAACAGGTAGGGAATTTGATTGGATACAGGATGGGGACTTATAATTTGGCCCTGACTAACGGAACTGAACAGTCAACATCTTTCGGTGACAAGACAGATCCAGCCGGGACTCCGACTACCACTTACACCAAAGGTAATGTATTCAGCTTCAAGAGCGGTCTTATTGTTCGCGTAAATCCTACTAATGCAGAATTGACTCCTGACAATATCAAACTTATCAACTCTAAAGGTATTGATTTAAACAAATATATCAAAATCGAAAGTGTAGATAAATATGATGGTTTGCTTACTGCTATAACAAGAGGTGCCAGCACAGTTGGTAACGGTACAGGTCTTTGGAAAATCCAGACTAAACTTGTTGAAGGTTGCGATGTTGAGGCTTTCCAAAAAGAAATTATGACTGTAAATGAGAAAAAAGATTCTATTTACACTTTGTATGCCGTAGCAATAAACAACACAACTGATACAACTCGTTCGGTTGTATCTTCTTATGATGTTGCAGTTACAAATCCTGCTTATAAAGCTGATGCCGATTTGGAATTCACAGTCGATGGAACAGCAGTAGCAGCCATTCACAACCGTTACTTAAAATCAGAATCTTTGGATGATGATGGTAATGTAGCTGCTTGGAACGAGGGCAATGCAACTAAATATACTGAATTAATTTGGACTGCTGATAAGACCAATCCATTGGTTTATGGTAAATATTGCACAGAAGCTACAGCAGGAAAGACTGTACAAGGCGATGACAGAAACAAATTGAAAGCTCTTCCAGTAAATGCCGGAACTCCGTTTACAATCCATTTCCCGGAAGTTTCAAAAGCTCAGTACTATTATGTAACTCTTGACAAACCATGTGCAAACCAGTCTCAGGATTCTGAATGGGCTGCTTGGACTAAGTATCAGTATGAAGGTCTTAACACCAGAACTGAAGCTACTTCTGATTTGAGCATCACAATCACAGGTGTTAACCACGATATCATCGGTTTCCGCGTATATGCAGTAAACTATAACGGTACTTTGGTTGATCCTGATGGCAAGGCATTCTATGTAGAAGTTGGCAAGGCAGCTACTACAGCTGTTGTTGCAGCCAATATCACTGCTACTACAAAT
>DAIRSI010000017.1:0-90478 GCA_036804505.1 Bacteroidaceae bacterium | reverse complement strand
TTGACAGTAACAAAGATCATCCCGACTACAATTCCTGACGGATTCAGCTGGAAGGATAAACAGTTGGTTGACGGTGTCTTCACTTGCTACGTTGATCCTGAAGTAGGAACTAACGCTACAGCAGTTTGGACTACTCTTGACGGTACCGTAACTAACGGTTACAAGAACTTGAACAGTGCAGTTAACGGCTTGAAGGATCTGAACTATGAGTTCACATTCGCAAAAGCTGCTAAAACTGATGGCAAGTTGACTGACTTGGTTGTTAAAGCTAAAGGCTCAGAAGACTATCCTCTCCATGTAGCTAAGGAGTTTGTTGACGGTTCTGAACATGCAACTACTATCAGCTATGTTTACAAAGGCGTATCTTCTAACAAAGATGATGCTGACGTAGCTATCACAGCTGCCAGCGTTACAACTAAGTTCGAATGTGTATTGAATACTACATTGCAGACTTATGCTTGGACTCAGGCTCCTGCAGTAACAAATACAGACAAGACTGTTACTCCTGCCAAGGATATGAACTTCTTGGATTATGGTGTTGGTGATCAATTTATCGCTGCTAAATTCTTGAAGGGTACCAACAGCTTTGATGGTATGTGGACAGGAACATTTGATACTTTGGCTAAATACTACACTGTTAAATCAGCTAAACTTACCAGTGATGCAAATACTACTGAAGATTACTTCACTGTTACTTATGAAACAGCTCCGGGTGCTTTAGTACCAAGCGATGCAAACTTGAAACCGGCTGACCTAGCTGCATTCAAGTTCACTCCGAAGGGTGGAACAACAAATCCGAAGGCAGTTGTAGCTTCTACATTGACAGTTACTTTGACTGATGCATTTGGTCATGACAATGTTTACACATTAAAGGTTACTATCAATCCTAGATAATTTGTACACATACAATTCTAATGCAAATTAGAAACTAAATATAAAAAGGGGAGCCTCCCGGGCTGGGATGCCCCCCTTTTATAAACTAAGACAATATGAAAAGAAATAAGATATTTGTAATATTAGCATGTTTATGCTTGCTGTTCACAGCAACGAGTTGTAGCAATAAGAAAATCAAAACCATCAGAGGACTCGTCACTAAAGTCGAGGCTAATGTGGATACCCTGAAATCTATGACTTTGAGCACCAGTGACGGTAACAAGATTTTTAGTCTTGGCGGTGTTCGTTTCAATGAGGGTATCATGATGGAAGGTGATTCCATCATTGTGGACTTTATAAACGGGAAACACGATACAGCGAGAGCGTTAGTTGTTACTGTATTGCCAAAGACTCCTCACTATGTAGATCTTAGCAAACAAGATACTACAGGTGAAGTGAAAACAGTTCCGGCAAGCGAAGTGAAAATGTTTAAATAAATATCTTTAAATTCAAAAAATCATGAATATCAAAAAAACAATTTTGGCAGGAGCACTCGCAATCGTATGCGCAATGCCATCTTTTGCACAGCAAGAGGCTAAACCTACGTTCAATCCGTATTGGTTCTTGCAGTTGCAGGGCGGAGCTCAGTACACACTGGGTGAAGCTAAATTTGGCGATTTGATATCACCGAATGTAGCCGGATCTCTCGGCTATCAATTCAATCCGTTGTTCGGTATGCGTCTGAATATTGATGCATGGCAAAGCAAGGGAGGATGGTCCAATCCTGCTCAGACTTTCAAATGGAACTATGTAGCTGCTGATGTTGACTTCATGCTGAACCTCAGCAACTTGCTTTGTGGCTGGAATCCGACTCGTACTCTTAGCTTCTACGGCTTCCTGGGTGGCGGACTTAATCACGCATGGAGCAATGACGATGCTAACAACCTGAAGACTCACAACAACTACAAGTTGGAGTATCTCTGGGACGGAAGCAAGAATTCATTGGTTGGCCGTGGCGGCTTGGGCGTAAACATTCGCTTGAGCGATGCTGTTGACTTCAACATCGAAGGCAACGCCAATATCCTGACTGACCACTACAATTCAAAGAAGGCAGGCAATCCTGACTGGTACTTCAATGCACTGGCCGGTTTGACCATCAAATTGGGTAAAGGTTATATAGCTCCTGTAGCACCGGTTGTTGAAGAGACTCCGGCTCCTGTAGAAGAAGCTAAACCAATCGTTAAGGAAGAACCGAAACCTGAAGTTATCGAAGCTATGCGCCGTGATATCTTCTTCGCCATCAACAAGACCGTTGTTCGCGACAGCGAAAAGTCAAAGATTGATGACCTGGTTCAGTATATGAACAAGTATCCTAACAGCAAGGTTGTTGTAACAGGTTATGCCGATGTTGATACCGGTACTTCCAAAATCAACCTGAACCTGTCCAAGGGTCGTGCAGCAGCTGTAGTAGATGCTTTGAAAGCTGCCGGAATAGACGAAAGCCGTATCTCCAGCGATTTCAAGGGTGACACTGTTCAGCCGTTTAACACTGCAGCAGAAAACCGTGTAAGTATCTGTATCGCACAGTAATACACGCACTTATTAATTATACTTCAGAAGAAGCCTGCATCCCCAAGTGCAGGCTTCTTTTGTGTTTAAACTTCTGTAGTATAAAATAATAATCACCCGATTACTTTATTTTGTTGCAAAATTTCCGTTACTTTGCACTCTAAACATTTCACATTGAAAAGAATGAGTCAGAAGAATCTTACTCACATACTGACACAAGCCGTGGATCAACTAGCGGAAAGTTGCTCCTACAAAGGATTAGTTCACCAGCACAGAGACGGTGACCCACTTCCTTCTGCCAAGGCTTTGCAAGAAATCATCGAACTTTCGCGTTCCATCCTGTTTCCGGGATATTACGGCAATTCAACCGTCAACAGTCAGACAATCAAGTATCACCTTGGAGTGAACGTGGAAAGGCTTTTCGGCATTCTCACGGAACAGGTGCAAGCAGGACTCTGCTTCGGATTTGACGGTGACTGTAAATGTGACGACTTTCTGCCGTTACGCGAAAAAGCAACTGAAATCGCCGCTGAGTTCATAAGCAAGTTGCCGGAAATGCGACGCATTCTGGCAACAGATGTGGAGGCCGCCTTCAACGGCGACCCGGCTGCTACAAGTTTCGGCGAAATAATCAGCTGCTACCCTGCCATCAAGGCAATCAGCAATTACCGCATCGCGCATGAACTGCTCCTACTCGGAGTGCCACTTATACCGAGAATCATCACGGAAATGGCACATTCCGAAACAGGAATCGACATCCATCCGGGAGCAAGCATAGGCGAATACTTCACTATCGACCACGGAACAGGCGTTGTGATCGGTGCCACAAGCATCCTTGGGAACCATGTGAAGCTGTATCAAGGCGTCACGCTGGGGGCAAAAAGCTTTCCTCTCGATAAAGACGGCAACCCCATCAAGGGAATACCCCGCCATCCTATTCTTGAGGACGATGTCATCGTTTATTCCAATGCCACCATTCTGGGAAGAATCACTATAGGCAAGGGAGCAACCGTAGGCGGTAACATCTGGGTAACGGAAGACGTTCCTGCCAATACCAAACTGGTACAGGGAAAGCAGAAAAAGGAAAAAAACATTTAACAGCAATTTATACAAATCCATACATGGAAGAATTCGAACTCATAGCCAAAACATTTCAGGGACTGGAAGAGGTTCTGGCAAAAGAACTGACTCAATTGGGAGCCAACAACATACAGATTGGCAGAAGAATGGTGTCCTTCACGGGCGACCTCAAGATGATGTACAAGGCCAATTTCTGCCTTCGCACCGCCATCCGCATCCTTAAGCCAATCAAACACTTCAAAGCAAAGAATGCCGATGAGGTTTATGATGCTGTTAAGGAAATACAATGGGAAGACTATATGAACAACAAAAGCACTTTTGCAGTGGATTCAGTGGTTTATTCCGAAGAATTCCGCCACTCGAAGTTTGTGGCCTACAAAGTGAAAGATGCCATAGCAGACTATTTCCGTGACAAGACGGGAGAACGTCCGTCAGTAAGAATCAACAATCCGGATTTGGCTCTGAATATACACATAGCAGAGGAGACCTGCACGCTGTCGCTTGACAGTTCGGGTGAATCACTCCACCGCCGTGGCTACCGCCAAGGCACTGTAGAAGCACCACTCAACGAAGTGCTGGCTGCCGGCATGATTATGCTCACAGGTTGGGACGGAGAATGTGACCTCATCGATCCGATGTGCGGATCGGGGACAATCCCCATCGAAGCGGCACTTATTGCCCGCAACATCTATCCGGGCGTGTTCCGCAAAGAATATGCCTTTGAAAACTGGAAAGATTTCGACAAGAATCTTTTCGATGAGATATACAACGACGATACGCAGGAACGCGAATTCACTCACCATATATACGGATACGACAATAGTCCGAAAGCCATCAGTATTGCTTCGGATAATGTAAAATCGGCATCAGTAGGCAACGAGGTTACCATTAAACAGCAACCGTTCCAGCAATTCGAACAACCTGAAGAGAAATCAATCATCATCATGAATCCGCCCTACGGAGAAAGGATCTCCACTCCGGACCTGCTGGGATTATATAAGGTGATAGGCGAAAGACTGAAGCACGCTTTCCTGGGAAACGATGCCTGGGTAATAAGCTGCCGTCTGGAATGCTTTGACGAAATAGGTCTGAAGCCATCGGCAAAAATACCATTATTCAATGGTGCTCTGGAATGCGAATTCCGCAAATACCAGATATTCGACGGAAAATACAAAGACTACGTGGAACAAACCGGTGAAGGAGTGAAAAGCGATGAAGAAACAGGCGTTGCCCGAAAAGGGGGTCTGAAAAGAGAACGCAAGCATCGCGAAGACGGAGAGAGGGTGTTCAGCAGTCTGATGGAAAACGGTGAGCGCAGAGACAAGAGTTCCTACAGAGAACGCCGCGAATCATCTGAAGATGAAAGAAGGCCCAGAAGATCTTACGGAGAACGCCGTGAATTCGGTGGCGAGCGCAAAGAGTATGACGGCGAAAGAAGAGAAAGGAAACCTTTCGGCGGGCGGCGCGAATTTGGAGGTGAACGCAAGAGTTTCGGCGGTGAAAGAAAGAGCTTCGGCGGCGAAAGAAGAGAAAGAAGACCCTACGGCGAACGCAAGGATTTTGACGGTGAAAAAAGAGAGCGCCGCGAATTCGGCGGCGACAGGAAACCATTCGGTGGAGAAAGAAGGGAAAGAAAACCTTTTGGCGAGAAACGGGAATTCGGCGGAGAGCGCAAAGAAAGACGTCTTGGCGACAGAAGTGAACGATTCGGAGAACGCCGTGAAGGAGGTTTCAGAAAATCCGGTGACAGAGACCGCAAGTTCGGTGGGGACAGAGAAAAAAGATTCAGCCGGGAAAGAAAATTTGATGATAAAAAAGATTTCAGAAGAAAAAGAGAAGATAGAAAAGGTCATGAGGAAGATTAGTTTGTTGGGGATTATGGCATTGCTGGCCCTTTGCACGATGGCACAGGAAAAAAAGACATTCACACTGGAGGATCTGATTCCGGGAGGAAAGAACTACTATAACTGTTCACCGAAAAACCTCTACGGGATACAATGGTGGGGCGACCGCTTCATTCGTCCGGATGTGGAAGAAATCAAAAGCGTAGATCCGCTCACCGGTAATGAAGAAAGCATCGCCAAGATAGAAGATATTAATGAGATACTGGAAAAAGCCGATGCAGGAAAGTTGTTTCACTTCTACGAAGTGAGTTTCCCTTATGCAGGGAAACCTTTGATGCGAATTACCACTACCAAGAAGAACCTGTTGCTGGATTTTGTCCATAAAGAAATAGAATGGAGTCAGGACGTCAACCAAGAAGATGAAAATGCAGAATGGGAGAAGAACAGCCGATGCCGTTCCTTTACAAGAGGGAACAATCTGTTCGTGACACTGGCGGACGGAAAGACCGTACAAGTAACCGACGAACCTGCGGGTGTGAAGTGCGGACAGTCTGTGCATCGCGATGAATTCGGCATCACCAAGGGAACGTTCTGGAGTCCAAAAGGGAATCTACTTGCTTTCTACCGTATGGATGAAAGAATGGTGACTGACTATCCGCAAGTGAACACGTCCACACGCATTGCCACACTGGAAGCCGACAAATACCCGATGGCCGGAATGACAAGCCACAAAGTGAGCATTGGTATATTCAATCCCGCAACGCAAAAGACTGTATGGCTGAAAACAGCTGATCCTACCGATCGCTATTTCACCAACATCTCCTGGAGTCCCGATGAAAAGGAAATATACGTGATTGAGCTGAACCGTGACCAAAACCATGCCCAACTCATCCGATACAACGCCATCACCGGCGACAAAGAAAAAGTCCTGCTGGAGGAAACCCATCCCAAATACGTGGAACCGCAACATCCGTTGACCTTCCTTCCTTGGGATGACAGTAAATTCATCTACCAAAGCCAAAAGGACGGATACAACCATCTCTATCTGTATAACACGGAAGGGAAATTGCTGAAACAACTCACAAAAGGGAACTGGATAGTCCAGGATCTCACAGGATTCGCTCCTAAGAATAAAGAAGTCATTATTCTGAGTACCGAGATATCACCCCTGCAATCGAATACATACGCCGTAAGTACGATAACAGGGAAACGTCGTCCGATAGGCAATTCCATCGGAGTACACCAAATCGCACTTTCCAACAGCGGAAACTATTTGATTGACCGGTTCAGTGCACCCGACATTCCCCGCATCATCGACATTTTGGGAACAAAAGACAATGCCACGCGTCACATCATGAAAGCAGATGACCCGTGGAAAGAATATAAAGTACCTGAAATTAGCGTAGGAACCATCAAAGCCGCCGATGGGAAAACCGACCTCTACTACAGATTGGTCAAACCGGTAGACTTTGATGCAAACAAAAAATATCCTGCCGTCATTTACGTATATGGAGGACCTCATGCACAGAACATCTCAGCAACCAACCATTATGCCGTACGCGGATGGGACATCTACATGGCAACCAAAGGTTACGTAATGCTGACTGTGGATAACCGAGGCAGTTCAAACAGAGGCCTCGAATTCGAGAATGCCACTTTCAGACATTTGGGTGTGGAAGAGGTAAAGGACCAGATGGAAGGTGAAAAGATGCTGGAATCCCTGCCCTACGTGGACAAAAACAGAATCGGCATTCACGGATGGAGTTTCGGCGGATTCATGACTATCAATCTGATGCTTACCCATCCTGAAGTGTTCAAGACCGGTGTGGCCGGCGGTCCCGTAATTGACTGGAAATATTACGAAGTGATGTACGGCGAACGCTACATGGACACCCCCGAGACGAATCCGGAAGGCTACAAGGGAAGCTGCCTGAACGAACGTGCAGGCAACCTGAAGGGACATCTGGACATCATCATCGGCGGCAATGACAAGACTGTAGTGCCTCAGCATACCTTCTCGTTTCTGAGAGCCTGCATTGATGCAGGTACCCATCCGGACCTATTCATCTATCCCGGAGGAGCGCATAACATGGTGGGACGTGACCGCGTACATCTGCATGAGCACATCACAAGATATTTTGAAGACTATCTGAAATAAAAACATACGAAGATGAAAATATTACTGTTAGGTTCCGGCGGACGCGAACATGCACTTGCCTGGAAAATCGCCCAAAGCCCGAAGGTTGAGAAACTTTACATTGCTCCCGGAAATCCCGGAATGCAGAAAGAAGGCGAAACGGTTGCCCTCAAGGCTGATGACTTTGAAGGTATTCGGAAATTTGCATTGGAAAAGCAAATAGACATGGTTGTGGTGGGTCCTGAAGATCCTTTGGTAAAAGGAATCTATGATTATTTCGGGAAAGATCCAGAACTGTCGCACATTGCGGTAATAGGCCCATCGAAAGAAGGCGCACAGATGGAGGGCAGCAAGGAATTCGCCAAGGCCTTCATGATGCGGCATCACATTCCTACTGCCGGCTACAAGACCATCACTGCCGCCAATATAGAGGAAGGTATCTCGTTCCTGCGCACGTTGCAGCCGCCTTATGTACTGAAAGCCGACGGATTGTGTGCCGGCAAAGGCGTTCTGATTTTGCCGACTCTCGAAGAAGCTGAAAAGGAATTGAAGGAAATGCTTGAAGGCATGTTCGGAAATGCTTCTGCCAAAGTGGTCATCGAAGAATTTCTGAGCGGCATAGAATGTTCGGTCTTCGTGCTGACCGACGGGAAACATTACAAAATACTGCCTGTTGCCAAGGATTACAAGCGCATCGGCGAAGGCGATACCGGCTTGAACACCGGTGGAATGGGCTCCGTATCTCCGGTTCCTTTTGCCGATGAGGTGTGGATGAAGAAAGCCGAGGAACGCATCATTCGTCCTACAGTGGAAGGTTTATTAAAAGAAAACATCAACTACAAAGGATTTATTTTCTTCGGCCTCATCAATGTAAAGGGTGATCCGATGGTCATAGAATACAATGCCCGCATGGGCGATCCCGAGACGGAAACAGTTATGCTCCGTATCAAAAGTGATCTTGTTGACTTGCTGGAAGGTGTCGCCGGAGGAAATCTGAATGAGAAAAATATAGAAATTGACAGCCGTTCTGCCGTATGCGTGATGTTGGTATCGGGCGGTTATCCTCAGAAATATGACAAAGGATACGAAATAAAAGGTGCGGACGAGATCTCCGGCAGCATTGTGTTTCATGCCGGAACAGCATTGAAAGACGGCAAGCTCGTAACCAATGGCGGACGTGTGATAGCTGTGAGCTCATACGGGAACGACAAGGAAGAAGCTCTGGCCCAATCCTTTGCCAATGCAAAAAAAATCACTTTCGAGAAAAAATATTTCCGCTCTGATATCGGTTCGGATCTGTAAATAACGAATGAGGAATACAAGGTTTCAAAATAAAGTAGCTACAAGAGGCTCCAGTTTCCCTATTGTCATCATCATCACCGCGCTCATCTGGTATGTGAGTATCTTGCTGACCGGTGACTATAAGGCTGTCTATTCTCCGTTTATCGAAAATATTCTGGAGATGGTATGGCCCAAAGGAAATGTCTGGGTTGAAGGCGGAATAGGCTTGCTGTTTTCCGTCCTTACGGCCTATACCATTCTGGAACTGCACAATACGTTCTCACTTATCCGTATAAGGAGCACTATGGTGGGAGTCGTATTTCTGTGGTGCATGGGATGCTGTTCTTTCCTGCATGTAATGCAGCCGGGCATCTTCTTGCAGCTTTGCTTTGTGGCTTTGTTGTTCAGTCTGTTTGCCAGCTACCAACAAATAGAACCGGTGAAACAGATTTGTTTCGCATTCTTCTTCTGCGGATTGGGAAGCCTGTTCTCTCCTAAGTTCATCTATCTGGTACCATTGCTGCTGCTAGGTATGATTCAGTTTCAGTCATTTACTATCCGTACATTTTTTGCCGGAGTTATCGGGCTGGTCATTCCGTACAGCTTTTGGGCAGTATTTCTGCTCTACAGCCAGAACTTTGATTTGATGACCAATCAGTTAACAGAATGGACTTCTTTCTCACCCATTGATTACAGTCTTCTTAGTATTGACCAAATTGCCGCATTCTGCTTGCTGACTCTCATAACCATTTTCTCGGCAGGACATTTCATGGCGAACAGCTTTCAGGATAAAATAAGGATACGCTCCTATTTTTCATTCCTGTTTATCGCCGATCTGGCTGTAGGAACCTCGATAATTCTTCAACCGTCCATGTTCAACGAGCTGTTTTCAGTATATCTGGTCATAAACAGCATCACGGGAGCTCACTTGTTTGCCCTGACAAACTCAAAAGTGACCAACCTGTTTTTCATCGTGTGCATTGTTTTATCCATTCTCATAGCAATCGTTCCAATATGGATGCCATTTATCAATTTCTAATCAGCTACGGCTATGCAGGAATGTTTCTGGCAGCCTTCCTGGCAGGATCGGTAGTTCCCTTTGCCTCCGAAGCCGTCCTTTTGGCCTTTCTAGCCATGGGTATGAGTCCTCTATATATCATTCTGGCTGCTACCTTGGGTAATGCGGCTGGGGGTATGACTTGCTATTGGATAGGACATCTGGGAAACATGAGGTGGATAGAAAAATATTTTCACGTAAAAAAGGCACATCTGGACAAAGCGGAACGCTTCATGAAAGGACGCGGGGCCTGGATGGCTATATTTTCTTCCCTGCCCGTCATAGGTGATGCCATATCCATTGTGTTGGGAATGATGCATGCCAACATTGTGCTTACAGCCATAGCCATGACCATAGGAAAAGGTATCCGCTATGTCATCATTTCCCTACCTTTCATTCTATAAACCAATCACCATGAAAACCAACATATATCACATAATTATCCTGATAGCCGCCCTGACCGGAACTCTCGTCTTGCAATCATGCAACGGGAAGAGAACCGCAGGTCACCAGATTACCGTAACCATAGAGCCTCTCCGCTACTTCACTCAAGCCATTGCCGGAGACAAGTTCGATGTATTGAGCATGGTACCCAAAGGAAGCAATCCTGAATCCTACGATCCTACCCCTCAACAACTTGTAAATTTGGAAAACAGCATAGCCTACTTTCGTATTGGAAGCATAGGCTTCGAACAGGTCTGGATGAAACGTCTGCAACAGAATGTCCCTCTGATGAAAGTGTTCGACACATCCAAAGGAATAAGAAAACTCTACATGAGACATTCGCATGAAGAATCCGAAACTGAAAATTCATCAGAAGCGGATCCCCATATCTGGAATTCAAGCAAGAATGCACGCATCATTGCGCAAAACATCTTTAAAGGACTCTGCGAACTGGAACCGAAAAGCAAAGACTATTTTGAACAAAATCTGATGCGATTGCTGAAGGAAATCGACAGTACCGAAAAAGAGCTACAAACCTTGATCAATGACAAGACGACTCGTTCATTCCTTATATTCCATCCGGCATTAAGCTATTTTGCAAAAGACTACGGACTGGAGCAAATCTGCATCGAAGAAGAAGGAAAGGAACCTTCCCCCACCCGTTTGAAGGACCTAATCCAAATATGCCGCGAAAAGAAGATAAGAATTATCTTCATGCAAGAAGAATTCGACAAGAGAAATGCAGAGCTTATTGCCCGCGAGACCGGGACACAGCTTGTGACAATCAATCCCCTCAGTTACAATTGGAGCAAAGAAATGATACATATAGCAAAATCATTGGACAATGAATAATCCGATACTGAAACTTACCGGTATCAATGCCGGTTATGAAGAAACGAAAGCACTGACAAACGTAGATCTTACCATTTACGAAAAAGATTTTCTAGGTGTAATTGGTCCCAACGGAGGCGGAAAGACCACCTTGATAAAGATCATTCTCGGACTGAAGAAACCTTTGTCGGGAAACATAGATTTTTTTCGGAACGGCCAAAAAACAAACCGTATAGAAATGGGATATCTGCCCCAATATAACAAAATTGACAAAAAATTTCCTATATCTGTGGAAAATGTCGTTCTCTCCGGCTTGAGCAGACAAAAGGGACTGCTGCAGAGATTCAACGAAAAACAGCATGAGAAGGTAAGAAAGACCATCATCCAAATGGGACTGGAAGGCATGGAACAAAGACCCATAGGCGAACTCAGTGGCGGACAATTGCAACGTGTGCTGCTTGGAAGGGCCATCGTATCGGAACCCGATGTGGTGATTCTGGATGAACCAAGCACTTACATCGACAAGCAGTTTGAAGTAAAGCTCTATGAACTGTTGGGCGAAATAAACAAAGACAGAGCAATTATCCTAGTGAGTCATGATATTGGTACAGTCTTGCAAAATGTGAAGACCATTGCCTGCGTAAACGAAACACTCCATTACCATCCCGACACGGAACTCCCCGGAGACTGGCTGGAAAAACACTTCGGATGTCCGATTGATTTAGTGGGCCACGGAGACTTACCACATAGAATACTAAAAGCCCATCATGACGGTGAGTAGTCTTAAATAAACTTATAATATAAAGTTTTAGTCTGGGATTAAGACAAGTAAACAAACAGAAACTCGTATATTTGCGCGTTGAAAATTAACGAATTAATAGAATATTGATGAAACAGTACAGAACAGTGAACAACCTGATGGGTTGGATGACCTTCGCCATTGCGGCTGTAGTCTATTGCCTGACTATAGAGCCCACAGCAAGTTTTTGGGATTGTCCTGAATTTATTACTACGGGATATAAACTGGAAGTTGGACACCCGCCCGGCGCACCTTTCTTCATGCTGACAGCCAATCTCTTCACTCAATTCGTGAGTGACCCGAGTAAGGTAGCTCGCATGGTAAACACCATGTCGGCACTGCTGAGTGCAGGATGTATTCTTTTTCTTTTCTGGAGTGTCACACACCTGACAAGGAAACTCATCTGCCCGGATATCACAAAAATGACAAAGACACAACTCGTAACAATCATGGGTTCGGGACTGGTAGGCGCCTTGGCCTATACATTTAGTGATACTTTCTGGTTCAGTGCAGTGGAAGGTGAAGTTTATGCATATTCATCCCTTTTCACCGCCTTGGTATTTTGGCTGATTCTGAAATGGGAAGATGTTGCCAACGAGCCTCACAGTGACCGCTGGCTCGTTTTGATTGCATACCTGACAGGACTTTCCATCGGCGTGCATCTGCTTAACTTGCTCTGCATCCCTGCCATTGTTTTGGTGTACTATTATAAAAAGAATCCGGAAGCAAACCTGAAAGGATCCATGCTTGCACTATTAGGCTCTCTTGTACTCATCGCCGTTGTTTTATACGGTATCGTACCGGGAGTAGTGAAAGTGGGTGGATGGTTTGAACTTCTATTTGTGAACGATATGGGCTTTGCCTTCAATACCGGTTTGGTTGTTTACATCATACTTATGGTGGGCTCTATCATTTGGGGAATTTACGAAAGCTACGTGCAAAAGAGTCAAAGCAGAATGAATTTTTCATTTCTCAGCTCCATCACACTTTTGGGCATTCCGTTCTACGGCTATGGCTTCAGCAGTGTGCTCATAGCCATGGTAATTCTGTTCATTCTAGGTTTTTATCTGTACAGCAAAAGAATCAAGAAACAATACAAAATCAGTGCACGCACCCTCAATACCTCTCTGCTTTGCATGATGATGATGGTGATAGGATATTCCTCTTACGCACTGATTGTTATTCGCTCCACGGCAAATACTCCGATGGACCAGAACTCTCCGGAAGATATCTTCACCTTGGGAGACTATCTGGGACGCGAACAATATGGAACCCGTCCTTTGTTCTACGGACAAACATATGCCTCTAAAATTGCCTTGAAAACAGAAGGCGATTACTGTGTGCCTATCACCAAAGAAGGCGCCCCGGTATATCAACGTAAGGAAAAAGCCTCTCCCAACGAAAAAGACAGTTATGAAATAATCCGCCACAAGACAGACTACGTATATGCACAGAACATGTTGTTCCCTCGTATCTACAGTGACCAATACGCACAAGCTTATGAAGACTGGCTGGGAGGTGTAACAGGCAACGAAGTGGTCTATGACCAATGCGGCACACCCGTGACCTTGAAGATTCCGACACAATGGGACAACATCAAGTTCTTCTTCACCTATCAGCTCAACTACATGTACTGGAGATACTTCATGTGGAACTTTGCAGGGAGACAGAATGACATTCAAGGACAAGGGGAACCGGAGCATGGTAACTGGATAACCGGTATTCCTTTTGTAGACAACTACCTTGTAGGCGACCAGAGTATGCTTCCCGATGAACTGCAGGCCAACAAAGGACACAACGTGTTCTACTGTCTGCCACTCATTCTCGGATTGATAGGTCTCTTCTGGCAAGCATACCGAGGAAAGAGAGGTATCAAACAATTCTGGGTAGTATTCTTCCTGTTCTTCATGACAGGTATTGCTATCGTACTTTATTTGAACCAGGCTCCACAGCAACCTCGCGAACGCGATTACGCTTATGCCGGTTCCTTCTATGCCTTCGCAATATGGATAGGTCTGGGTGTGGCCGGGCTTACCGAAACCTTGCAAAAGAAACTGAAAAAGAACGAACTGGCAACGGCCATTGCAGTAGCTCTCGTTTGTCTGCTTGTCCCGATTCAAATGGCAAGCCAGACTTGGGATGACCATGACCGTAGCGGACGCTATACTTGCCGTGACTTTGGCCAGAACTACTTGATGACATTGCAAGAAAAGGGCAACCCGATCATTTTCACCAATGGTGATAACGATACCTTCCCATTATGGTACAACCAGGAAACGGAAGGATTCCGTACAGACGTACGTGTCTGCAACCTGAGCTACTTGCAGACAGACTGGTACATTGACCAAATGCGCCGCCCGGCCTACAATTCTCCGTCAGTCCCCATCAATTGGAACAGACTGGAATATGTATCCGGAACAAACGAAGCCATAACCATACAGCCCGAAGCCAAGAAACAAATTCTGGACCTTTACAAAGAAGATCCGAAAACAGCAAAAGCGAATTTCGGCGAGAACCCGTTTGAGTTGAAAAATATCTTGAAGTATTGGGTTCGGTCAAAGAACGAAGAACTGCACGTGATTCCTACCGACAGCATTGTCATAAAGATAGACAAAGAAGCCGTGAGACGTTCAGGAATGATGATTCCGGACTCGCTGCACGGACAGATTCCAGACTATATGACCATTTCTCTGAAAGGCAAACATACCATTTACAAGAGCGAACTCATGATGCTGGAAATGCTTGCCAACACGAATTGGGTACGTCCTATCTACATTGCTATCACAGTAGGCTCGGAAAACTACATCAATCTGGGTGATAATTTTACCCAGGAAGGCTTGGCATACCGCATCACACCTTTCAACACAACGGCGTTGGGTGCCCGTATAGACAGCGAGAAAATGTATGACAACCTGATGCATAAATTCAAGTTCGGAGGCATTGAGAATCCGAAAGTCTATTTGGACGAAACGGTATCGCGCATGTGTTACACACACCGTCGCATGTTCTCTCTGCTCGTAAATCAGTTACTAAAAGAAGGTAAAAAGGATAAAGCCCTGAAAGCTTTGGACTATGCCACAAAAGCAATTCCTTCCACTACTGTACCTCACGACTACCAAAGTGGTTCTTTGGATCTGGCAAAGGCATATATCGCCTTAGGACAGAAGCAGAAAGGAGAAGCCATTCTGAGTGATTTGGCAAAGAAATCCATTCAATATGCAGCTTGGTATCTTAGCCTCAACAACGATCGTTTACAACTTTCAGCCCAGGATTGCTTGTATCATTTATATTTGCTTGATGAGATAAACAAAGTTTTGAACCAGTCAAGTCCGAAATCAAATCTTACCAGGAGCTACGAACAGAAATTCGAGAATCTATATAGCATATATGCAGGAAGAGTCGGGAAATAACCCCCGACCCTTCCCTTTACACAAAAAAAGAAAGCATGTTTATAGAACAACCGCCTGCTATACTCAGATGGATTTATCCGAAAGCCCTATGGCGGATGGATAAAAACGACAAATCAGTATATCTGACTTTCGACGACGGCCCTATTCCTGAAATTACGCCTTGGGTGCTTGATCTACTGGATAAGTACCATATCAAAGCAACTTTCTTTCTGGTGGGGGACAATATCAGAAAACATCCTGAAGAGTTCAAGATGATCGTCGAAAGGGGTCACCGGCTTGGAAATCATACATTCAATCATCTGAGAGGATTTGAATTCAACAGTAAAGAATATCTGGGCAACATAGAAAAAGCCAACGAGTTTTTGAAGACTGACCTGTTCCGTCCTCCACACGGACACATGAGAGGCATCCAGTACTACGCCCTGCGCAACAAGTACAGAATCGTGATGTGGGATCTTGTTACCCGCGATTACAGCAAGAGACTGAACGGCAAGCAAGTTTTCGAAAAAGTGAAGCACTACGTAAGGAATGGTTCCATTATCACTTTTCATGACTCGCTGAAATCCGAGAAAAATATGAAATATGCCTTGCCCCGTTCTATTGAATGGTTATTGGAACAAGGCTACAGTTTTAAGGTTTTCGATTAAAAATGGAAAACAACAAACTACATATTACCCAAAAACTGAAAGCCGAGGCCCAAGCCCTCGGCTTTTCTGCTTGTGGAATCTCACCCGCTGAACCTATTGAGAAAGACATATTCTGTTTCTATAATAAATGGCTTGAAAAAGGATATCAGGCATCCATGAAATACTTGGAGAATTATCCAGACAAAAGAGAAAACCCAGCACTTCTTCTTGAGGGGACAAAAAGCATTGTTTCGGTAGCTTTGAATTATTGCCCTGCACAAACTTTGCCTGAAAATGAATTTCAGCTTTCCTGGTATGCTTACGGCAGAGACTATCATGAAGTAGTCAAAGAGAAACTGGAAATTTTACTTATGAATCTTCAAAAATCTTTTCCCGAAAGAGAAATAAAAGGAAAGACATTCTGTGATACCGCGCCTATTCTGGAACGTTATTGGGCATGGCGCAGCGGCTTAGGCTGGATAGGTAAAAACACACTACTTATTCTGCCTCACAAAGGATCATTTTTCTTTCTAGGAGAGCTGATGCTGAATATAGAACTGGAATATGACCATCCACAGGAAAACAGATGCGGAAACTGCACGGCATGCCTTGATGCATGTCCAACTCATGCACTTGAATCAGCCCATCTTCTGAATGCGAACCGGTGCCTTAGCTACTTGACTATAGAAAACAAAGGCAACATTCCGGAATGGGCCCTGGATAAATTGGGAAATTGTATTTATGGCTGCGACAGATGCCAAAAAGCTTGTCCGTGGAACAAATACTGTCTTCCGTCTGATGTCACGGAATTCCAACCATCGGAAAGGTTGCTGGCAATGACCACAAATGAATGGGATAATCTCTCTCCCGAAGATTATCAAAAACTTTTCAAAGGCTCCGCAGTGAAAAGAGCAAAATACAACGGCCTAATGCGTAATATTAAAGCCGTAGTCAATTCAAAGTCACTACCAAAGGATTGCGAACGGCAATAGAAAAATGCTGAAGATACTTTTCCCAGATTTCTTTTGAAGGAAATCCCCATTTACTCCATCCATCACCCCAATAATACAAATATTCAGACTGGGGAAGATAATCACTCACAGCAAGGACATGTCCTGTTGCTCCTCCTCTAAGTTCCTTACTTTCCTTTTCGGTGAAAAGAATTGCCTTCGTTTCCTTAACAGCTATCGGGAATACTGCGCCAAGGTAAATCTTGCCATTATCATTATTGGCATTGTCGGTCAAGTCTTCATAACCTATATAACCCATTTCCTTATTCATGACATATGCCGTTGGATTAGACGGATGAATCACAATACCGACACACAAATCAGCTTTTTTCTTTAAACCTGAATAGTAGACAATTGTTTTATTCAACTGCGATCCTTTATCCAAGGATATGATACGGGTCTCAATTATATTGGAATCCCCTTTGAAAACAATAGGTTCATAAGTGAGTTTTACGGTGAAGCGCAACGGACCGTTATCTAAAATTTCACAAGTTTTGTAGCATTTGGGATAAGCAATGGATTCTCCGTCCATGAGAGCTGCGGTGCCAGCACCTAACGTAGGCCCCACGCTATAGGCATCCATCCCGTTACCATGGTCAACATGATAGCTGATAGATTTCAGAAATTCTTTGGAGCGTTGCGGATCAATTGCATTCAGACTATCCACCCGCATGCGACTCACAGAATCCAGTTCTTTTGCATATCTGTCTTCCACAACCAAATCACTGGTACGCTTGCACCACACGTCGTAACCAAAAGCCCTTTCCCCACTTTTCTGCAAAGCAGGCCCATAAGTCCTAAAAGCAACACGGTCGTTTTCCCAAGCTACATCATCCAAACGTTCAGGATATACTTTTCCATAGGCACAAGTTTCAAAATCATCCGGAACCCCTTCCTTAATAGTATAAGTCGAAGTAGCACTGGCTTTCACATTCGCAGGAAAAGCGACCAATCCATCATAAGTGATTTGATAAGGTACCTGCTGGTCATTTTCATCAATAATGATGAATTGTGCAGTATCTGCCAGATGCAGTCGGGCATTGATATCTTCCATGGAAACCTCCACCATTTCTCCGTTACGATCAAAGGTAGCCCTGTTTGTCACGGAAATACTTAACGGGGTTTTCTGTACGCAAGCTGCACAGAGGCAAAAGGTCAGTGCTGCAGCAATCAAGCTTAATCTTTTCATAATCTGAACGGGTTGGACTGTATTAGGTATAAAAAAACAGTCAGAACCGACTATTATTGCCAATTCCGACTGTATAAAGATTTATTTAGGTTGTTTGCCAATATATGCCAGGATTCCTCCGTCAACATAAAGAACATGGCCATTGACGAAATTAGAAGCTTCAGAAGCTAAGAAAATAGCCGGTCCCATCAAATCCTCAGGAGTTCCCCAACGTGCAGCCGGTGTCTTGGCTACGATGAAAGAATCAAACGGATGGCGACTTCCATCAGGTTGACGTTCACGCAAAGGTGCAGTCTGGGGTGTTGCTATATAACCCGGGCCAATGCCGTTGCACTGAATATTAAATTCGCCATACTCAGAACAAATATTACGTGTTAGCATCTTCAAGCCTCCTTTTGCCGCTGCATAAGCAGAAACCGTTTCACGGCCTAACTCACTCATCATAGAACAGATGTTGATAATTTTACCGTGACCTTTCTTAATCATACTTGGGATGACAGCTTTTGAAACAATGAAAGGTGCATTCAAGTCAACATCGATAACCTGACGGAACTGTTCAGCAGTCATATCACACATAGGGATACGTTTGATGATACCTGCATTGTTTACCAAAATATCGATAACACCTACTTCTTTCTCAACACGAGCAATGAAAGCATTAACCTCCTCCTCTTTGGTTACATCACAAACATAGCCGTAAGCCTTGATTCCTTTTTCAGCATAAGCTGCCAAGCCTTTATCAACCAGTTCCTGTTTGATATCATTAAAAACTATGGTTGCACCCGCCTGTGCAAAACCTGTTGCAATAGCGAAACCTATACCGTAAGAAGCACCTGTTACAAGTGCTATCTTACCTTCCAATGAAAAATTTACCATTTCTATAAATTATTAGTAAAATGTAATGTTAATTATCTCAGATCTGTTATCAAAGCAAAATCCTGATCACCATAATCAAGATTCTCTCCTCCCATTCCCCATATAAACGTATAGTTATGGGTAGCTGCCGCACTATGTATGGACCATTCCGGCGAAAGGACGGCCTGTTCTCCCTTCATCCACAAGTGACGCGTCTCTTGAACTTCACCCATGAAATGACAAATAGCCTGATCTTCCGGTATGTCGAAGTAGAAATAAGCCTCCATACGGCGGCTGTGAACATGAGCAGGCATCGTATTCCACACGGAACCTACAGCCAATTCCGTCATCCCCATCTGCAATTGACAGGTAGGAAGGACCTGATTGACAATCATCTTATTGATATTACGTTCATTAGAACCTTCCAAAGAACCCATGTGGGCTACAATGGCATTCTCTTTCGTAACTTTCTTGTCCGGATATGTACAATGAGCCGTGGTGGAATTAAAGTAAAATTTGGCAGGTTTCCCGGCATCTTTACTCATGAAATAAATATCCCGGTTTCCGGCTCCCAGATAGAGAGCTTCCTTATATCCCAATTCAAACTCTGTGTCACCGGCCTTGACAATCCCGGCAGAACCTACATTATATATGCCGAGTTCCCGTCGGGTAGTAAAGAATGGCGCCTTTAGCGGATCTATAGCTTCCAGTTTCAAAGTTTCTTCTACCGGCATTGCCCCGCCTACAATCATACGGTCATACATAGAATAAACCATATTCACTTCTTCTGATGCAAAAAGTCTTTCTATCAGGAAGTCTTTGCGTATCCTTTCCGTATCATAGTTCTTTGCATCCTGCGGATTTGATGCATACCGGATTTCATAATTTGTTTTCATTATATTTATCTCTTTGTTATTTTATATTTTTCCGTGTGCGTTACCAATACATTAGCAAAGATATAATTTGTTCATAAGTAAAGCAACTTTTTAAGTTTTTTTATTTCAAATACGCCTCAAGTTGACACAACACTCAAAAAAAAGTGTGACTTCTACAAAGAAATCACACTTCAACAAAAGAACTAATACATCCCTTATCTTATTTACCTTAAAAGGATTGATCCATAAATTTCTTAGCCCATACCAAACTAGGATTCAGTTCAAGTGCCTTCCGGAAAAAATCCTTTCCTTCGTTCACCTGGCCCCGCGTGCATTCCAAAAGTCCTTTCAAATAATAAAGATCTGCTGTAATCTTTTCCTTGGAACCATCCTCACCAAACTTGGAATAGGTATCGACGGAGACATTGCTTTTAAGTCGGTTATCGAGTTCTGAAGCCATTTTAGTTATCAGGTCATTAGATTCTGCTGTCTTTCCCAATTCCTTTAAGGATAAAGCCCTGAATAGGATTTCTTCGGACACCGTCTGGCGAAATCTTCTATTTGACTCTTGTATAGAGGCTACCATAAAGCTTTCCTGAGCCATTTTCTTATTTCCTAATAATTGATAAGCCTTTCCCATATAATAATAACCTTTCGCGCTATGTCCACCCGCATCCGGACGGCCAACTTCCAAATTAGCAGGATATAAATCAGCTAATTCGAATTCTTTAACTGCCTGAGTGTAATCTTTGGAATTCAACAAATCCATACCTTTCAGCAAATGTGAATCGGCATAAATACCATGGATTTCGCCTCCGCCTTCCCAAACATGAAAATGCCTTTGCGACATAATGCCAATCGCCTTATCATAGGCTCCTGTCTCATTATATAAAGTCAAAAGACGGATAACGTCATCATCATGTTTCATAATGGTCGGCAAGTTTGCTTCCATATATTTCAAACGATCAGCCGACGGCTTTTTCACTTTCTCGTAGATCTCATCCAATTCCTTGAAATAACGAGGATCCTGATTATTGCAGGAGATAGCTTTTTCATAAGAAGATATAGCCTTATCAAGTTCATTCTCCCTACTATATCCAAATCCCAAGTTTCGGTATGCCTGGGCAAAAGAAGATTTTTCGGCAACAGCTTGTTCCCAGGCTTGAATACCTTGATCCTTTTGTCCAAAGAAATAATATAAAATACCTAAATAATAACGGGCAGATACATCGGATGGATTTAAATCACAAAGTGAATTAAATATATCAAGCTCTTCCAGACGGAACGGGAAGTTTCCGTCGGTAGTCAATGCTGAAGCCTCTTTACATTGAGATGCAGCTGCATCTTTGTTGCCCGCTTTCAAATTAAAATAAGCATTATAATAATGGACCAATGCCGATGTACTATAAGGTTCACCCACTTGCAATGCTTCATCCGTCAACTGAACGGACTCTTCAAAAGCTCCCAACCGTGCATAGTCCAAAGACATTTCAAGAAGCTCCTGAATCTTTACAATACCGTCCCCTCTTTGCTTTTCCGATTCATCGAGAAATTTGGCATTATTCCCCTTCAAATAGCTTTGTTCGGAAAGTGACCAATAATCAAGAGGATCTACTGTCAAAGCCTGAGTCAAAACAGCAGAAGCCTCATCAGCTCGTCCCATCTTTCTCAAGATATAGGCCTTGGTTGTCAAGGCTTTGGTATCATGCCCTCCGACCTCCAGACAACGGTCAATCAACTCCAAAGCATGTATCCAGTCATTCTGCAAACAAGACATGGAAGCCAAAGCCAAATATGACGGATGCTGGAATGTAGGATACCAGGTAGCTTTCCAATATTGGTCGGAAGCTTCCTTATACCTGCCTTGCATCCTATAAATCAATCCCAAATAATAATGAGGCTCAGGATCTTTTACGACCGTATAATCTTTTGCCGGCCGAATCAAAGCACGTTTTAGATATTTTTCTGCAAGATTCCATTGACCGGTCTTTGCATAACAGATTCCGACCGCATCATTCACTCTTGAATCCATTGAATCTCTACTGAGTGCCTCGTTATAAAAGTCCATCGGATTCTGACGGGCATTATGAAACTGGTCAGCCCGAAGTCCTGCATAATACAACTCTTCTACTGTCTTGTAATCCTTAAGTGGCTTTGTTCCCTCTATCACTTTCGGAAGATCTTTATTCTCCAATTTCACCGGTTGATAGGAAACCAATTCATGACCATTGGCATCTACCAATACAGCACACAATTCTGTATCCGGCACATCCTTAGGAATATTGACTTCTGCGGTGAATGGATGAGCCGGATCAATGAGCAATGTCTTTTGGAAAAGAACTTTGTCACCTCTTCTGAGAAAGATCTTTGCACCGGGATACTTCGTAGTAGCATTAAAGCCCAGAAAGACTTTGTTTGGCTTTATGCGCTCGAGATTTACAGCAGCATCATCCGTCGCATTCTTCACGGATCGTATATCACGAATTCCATACCAACGCTGCGTAAACTCACGGATCTCACCAGGGCCTATCCAACTGTAATCCGGCTGGTTGTCGGAATAAGCTCCAACCATGAGTTCCAAATAACTCCCGTCATTGTCAGAAAGCATCTTATCCCACATACGTGCACTTGAATTGTTTCCCCACAAGAAGAATTTCTTTCCACCAACAATGTGACGGTTGGCTACATGGACCGTTCCGGCATTCTTTCCGTGATCATACCCAGCCAGGAAATCATCCTCAAAATTCCATGCAAAAATGGAACGTGCTGTACCGGTATAATTCTTCCACCATCCCAAGTTAACATTCTGACCGCTACCGATGTTTGCCTCACCCATAGGCCATCTAGTAAAATAAACTTTATGATGATCGACGCCAAATTGTGTACTAGGTGGGAATATAACTTCATAGTTTTCATTGCAATGAACCGACACATTTGCCCAATACAACAACGACTGAGTAAATTGAGACCTGTTCATGATTCTGACCTTAGCTTCAACCCAAGAACGGTTGGGATAAACTGTAATACCCACTGACCATTTCATACGATGACGCAATTCCGTTTCGCCAACCCAGATAGTCTTGCTCCCATCTTTGTTGTTTTCCGTACGCCAGTCAATCGGCATGAAACTTGAGGGCCTGTGATGATGCGGAATATTCCATTCGACACCACCTGATAACCATGCTCCCAACATACCGATTAATGCCGGTTTTATTCCCGTCTGACGATAAAAGATTTCATAATTATCTGTTTTATCTGTTGCCGACAGAATACGTCCTCCAATTTCAGGCAAAACGCACACTTTTACGTACTCATTATCCAAATAGACAGCATTATAGGTTTTGTCAAACTTTTTATCTGTCAATCCATCAATTAACTGATAAGGATAGATGTGACCTTGAGCACCTTGATAAACCCGTCCTGTAAAAAAGATAGGATTGACATCAGGTTTTCCCACTTCATAAGTAGGAAGGACCAAGGGTTTCTGAGTAATCTCAACTGACTGTGCAAATATTTGCTGAGTTGCCATAACCAACAACCCCAAAAGTAACGAAGAGCTTTTCATGTTTATGGTTTTACTTAACATTTTATATTGTCACAAAGTTATTTTTATAACAAAACTTATCTGTGGAATTTCTCCGCTGTAAACGGAATATCCCATGCTCTCTGAAGATTCTTGTATTTCAAATCAACATGAAGATTGGTAGACAATAAAGATGATTTGTCAGCCGATACCTTGATAGTGAATGAGTCACGTTTTTTCTGTTTATCAATGGATAAGGAAGATTTATTTCCTTTACTGTCCTTCCACGATATCTGCCCGCTGATTCCTCGTTCCAAAGGTTCAATCAACCTGATTTCAGCCTCGGAACCTGCTTCAGGAATAGAAACTTGCAGAGGGAAAATCCATTTGGCCAAAGCAATTGCTGATTCTTCAGCCGCAGACTGATCAAGTTGCTTCTCCTTATTCAAATTGGCGACAAGTCCGGATCCCTTTTGTTCAAATGCTCCAATATCGATACTACCGTCATCAACTGTATTTCCCCAAAAGTCTTTTCCTCCATTGAAAGAAACATAAAGTCCGTTATTGAGACAAGGGGAATCAGACCTCAGCTGATAACCTTGAAGAGTCTGCAAACCATATCCGCCCGAACCTGGTGAAACGAATTTCGGATCAGCTTCAAGTTTTTCAGGATCATCTGGAATTCCGTTTTTCCATGGGCCAAAATAACAGTTATGAAAGAACAGGCCCTGGGGAGTTCCTGTTGCCACCTTCGTATTTTCATCGAAAGTACGTTTCAAAACTTCACCTGATGCATAGACCGTACGGAAAAAACATTGTCCGTTTGCATAAAAAATATTGTTATGGAATATAGCACCCAAAGAACGTTTGGAAACAAGACCATCATTACCGCAGAAGAAATCCAAATCAACAGTACCATGATCAATATAAAAGATATTGTTATAAATCAAATTCCTTTCTTCGATAGCACATTGCATCTGTATCAAATGTGTCTGGTCATTTTCACTGATATTATATCTTGCAATATTCTCAAAGGTACGGTTCATAATCAACAGGAAACCATGATTATTCTGACTATAATTATATTGCGCAATACAACGCTTGCAATAAAAATCAAAGTCATAGGCTTCACCATCACCATTTCCCGGCTGTCGTCCTGTATCATGAACCTCGTTGTACTGCATCACAGTCTCCTCAGCATCTTGAATCCAAATAGCTGCTGTGTGAGGCCACCAAGAAGAACCTCCGACCAAATCCAGATAACCGGAGCGCTGGCAAGTTCTATTTGCGACATTGTGTTCAATAAGTCCTCTGTAACAACCACCCGTAAAGATTCCATCTCCACCTAAATTATTCATATAGTTTCCTCTTACGACCATTTTGTTCTTACAGCCTAAAATGATAATTCCGCACTTGTCAAATCGTTCAATCGTATTATTCTCTATCAAGACATCATCCAGCGTTGAAGAAACAATATGATTCATCCCTCTTCGGCTCTTCAGCTGAACAAAGATTCCACAACTATTATATCCGGTATATTCAGTATTACCACCTAATTGCCCCCAGATATCATGGATATAGCAATTTTTCACGACCAGATGTTCTATGTGCTTATTGTCTCCCTCCACTTCTGATACAATGCCTTGACGTCCTATGCCAAGTACAGGAGGTGCTCCACTAGTAACTTCCATATTACTTATTTCCCACCAAGACTGGTTAGTCAGACGAATTCCGGCACCTTCGGCATTGCCAATATTAATAACAGGCCTTTTATCTCCTCCAAAACTGGAAAGTTGTATAGGAGCTTCTGCTGCTCCAGATCCTTGAGGCTTCAATTGTCCATACCAAGTTTTTCCTGATTCGAACAATATCTTATCGCCTGCCTGAAAGACCACACTATTTACTTTACTAAGACTCTTCCATGCTTCCTTGATTGAAAGCCCGCTAGAATCGTCATTTCCTTCTGTGGAAATGAAATACGTCTTATGTTGTCCCCAGGCCATTGCAGTCAGGGTAATCGCAAGAATTGTTATGTATAATTTTCTCATAGCTTTTTATAAAAATAGGTTGCCGCTTGCGAACAGAAGTTGAACAAACAGCAACCTTTATTAACCTAAAGAAATCAATAACCCGGATTTTGTTCCATTGTTCCGTTAGATACAGTGATTTGACTCTCAGGAATCGGTAATATTTCACTCTTTCCTTCTACAAAGTTTTGTCCCTTGATTGAATTATACTTGGTAGAATAAGCTTTCATTACTTTCCCGGCCCGGCCCTGACGGACCAAATCCCAGAATCTTTGTCCTTCACATGCCAGTTCTACACGACGTTCATGCCAAATCAAATCTCTCAATTTAGATTTGTCTGTTTCCGTAATCTTCGGCAATACATTTGAACCCGTAGCATTGGATCTAGCTCTTGCACGTACCAGTTCAAGATACTTCAAAGCTTCATCGGTTTTACCCAATTCATTTGCCGCCTCCGAAACGTAGAGCAAAACATCGGCATAACGATAGAATATGATATTTTTCGGACAATCACTTTGGTCTGTCTGAGAACGCTGAGCATACGGAATATACCATTTCTTTGGTTGGTATCCGGTAGTACTGGCCGAGTTCTTATTGATATGACCATCGAAATATTCATTCTTGAATATTACAGTTGCTCCAAGACGAGGGTCACCGCTTTCATAACTGCTGACCAAGTCCTGAGTAGGACAGTGCATTGACCATCCGTTATGCCATTTTACATTGTCTGTAGGATCAGCATCATGTTCATAGAAAGAAAGGATAGATCCTTCATTGGAATTGGACCATCCTGTTCCACTAATGCTATGCTGTATCTCAAAAATGGATTCTACACCATTCTCATGCTCCAAAGTAAAAATATCAGCATAATTCGGTTCCAATGAATATTCTCCGGAATTTACCACTTTCATCAAAGCATCATAAGCCTCTTGGTATTTACCTTGATACATATAACACTTGCCAAGCAAAGCATAAGCAGCTCCTTGAGTGGCACGGCCTAAATCTGAAGCAGCATATTCACTCTTCTTCGGAAGAAGACCGGCAGCTGTAGTCAAATCCTTTTCCATGAAAGCATAAGTTTCATCCAAAGTAGCTCTCGGCTCATAGTATTCACTATAACTCAATACATGGTCTATAATAGGCATTCTTCCGTATTGTCGTGTCAAGAAGAAATAATAAAAAGCCCTCATGTAATAAGCTTCGCCCAAATATTGATTTTTTTTGGATTCAGTAAGTTTACTGGAATTGGCTGTAATGCTTTGTATTGCCTGAGTAGCCCACGTTACTCCACCTAAAGCCTCACCCCAAAGCTGATTGGCTAACCAGTTTGTAGAGACATTATCAAATTTCTGCAAGGACATGGCAACAGGGCCCAACCATGAATAAGCATCACTATAGCTATTGCCCAAATCACAATCATCGGAACAATCATCGCCGACAATCATGAAAGGAGCCAGTTCAAAGCCTTCGTTCTGCATATGTGAATAGACTCCTACAATGGCAGTATTGGCTTCTGTATCTGATGAATAATACGTCTGAACAGAGGTTTCAACAAGAGGTTTCTTGTCCAAGAAATCCGAACAAGAGCTTAATGCCAAAACTGACAAACCTAAAAATAATATTTTATGTGTTTTCATAAATCATCCTCCTAAAAATTAATAACAGTTCCAAGCATAAATGACTGGGCCTGCGGATACTGGCCTCTATCAACTGAAATATCATTAGAAACTTCAGGATCAAAACCACTATAACCTGTAATCGTAAACAAGTTCTGAGCTGAAATATACACGCGAACAGACGGTTTCACACCTTCGGCCAATTTTGGAGAAAAAGTATATCCTAATTGGATTGTCTTTAATCTTACATAGGAACCATCTTCTACATAGTAATCAGAATTTTTGAAGTTTCTGCTGTTTCTTGAAGAATCAGTAGTAGGGATAGGAATCTTATTGGATGTTCCTTCTCCATGCCAATAGTCTTTCAGATAGTCTGTACGAACATTCTGACGTCCATCAAATCTCATGAAATAATATTTAGCCGCATTATAAATATCGTTTCCGGCAACACCCTGGAACAAACAACTGAAATCAAATTTCTTGTAATTAGCATCAAAAGACAGTCCGAAAGTTACGTCCGGTATAGGATTCCCGATAAAATCCATATCGCCTGTATCAATCTTGCCGTTGTTGTTCACATCCTTGAACTTGAAGTCACCCGGTTTTGCATCAGGCTGAATCAAAGCTCCGTCTTTCTTATAAGCATCTATTTCGTTCTGGTTCTGGAAAATACCATCTGTCACATATCCATAGAACTGTCCGTAAGGCTTACCAACTACGCTACGAATCATGTTTCCAAGAGCACCCTGCAAATCAATCAGATTGCCCAAATAAGGAATATTGGAAACCAATGCGCTCGATGTTCCCAAATCAGTTACTTTATTGCGGACAAGCGCAAAGTTACCATTTATATTATATGTAAAGTCACCTTTACCACCCTTATAACCTGCAGTAAATTCAAAACCGTTATTCTTCATACCACCCACATTACGAATCGTCGTACTGAATCCGGATGTATTAGGAATCTGCTGAGACAACAAGATGTCATCAGTTTTTCTGATATAATAATCTGCAGTTATAGTCAAAGCCGAATTCAAGAAAGATAAGTCAACACCAAAGTTCAATTGTTTGGATGTTTCCCATTTTGCATCCGAATTACCGATTGCCGAGGGTGCTGCACCATTGATTCTACTCTGACTTGAACCTAATGTATAATACTGTTGCTGTGCAATTGGAGTCAAATAAGGATAATAGGAATATATGTTTTCGTTACCGATTTCACCATATCCAGCTCTTAGTTTGACACTGTTCAACCAATTCTGGTTCCAGTTCTTGAAAAACTTCTCTTCAGAAAGTTTCCAAGCCAAGGCTGCTGAAGGGAAATATCCCCAACGGTTATTCTTCGTAAACCTTGAAGAACCATCAGCACGAATACTTGCTGTGATTAAATAACGATTCATAAATCCATAATTAAGTCTTCCTAAATAAGACAGCATGGATAATTCGGCGCCATCACCACTTGCCAAAGGATTATTCGTAGCAGAATCAAAATACCAAAATTCCTTTGATTCCAATGGTGCTCCTTGTTTGGTTGCCGAATAGCTGTCATTCCCATAACTGCGGGCAGACATTGCAGCCATCGCCGTCAAATCGTGTTTGTCAGCAAAATTATGATGATAGGTCAACATATTTTCCCAAGTCCAGTCCGTCGTTCTTTCCGAAGCTCTATAAACAGTATTGGTCAAAGTTGAAATATTAGCGGTTTCATAAAAAGTTGGAGTAAAATCCTTATCGTTGTCATTTCTGACTTTCAGTCCAAAACGTGATGTATAAACCAGATCCTTTGTTATATTTAAATCGGCGCTGAAGTTTGCTATAAAAAATGACCTCTTGTACTCACCTTCATTTCTAGCAATAGTACCGGCAGGATTACCCAGTCTGAATCTCGTGATACCTGAATAATAATTTGTAGAAGAATCCCAAACAGGAACATCAGGAGGAGCAATCAAGGATGAAAGGAAAATACTTGAAGGATCCAATCTCTTATGTGTTGTCATGGCAACTGACAAGTCTGTCGTAAATTTCAAAAAACTCGTTGCTTTGATAACATTATTCTGATTCAATGTAATTCTTTCATAATTGGTGGATTTCACCATACCGTCTCTTCTGTAATAGTTTGCACTGAATACTGACTGAACCTTGCTTCCACCACCTGTCAGATTAACATTATAGTTCTGGAAACGTCCTAAACGGGTAACTTCTTTATACCAATCAGTATTCTGAAGATTACTTGTGTTTGAATATAAGGGTGATGCACCTGAATTTGCATAAGTTTCATTTACCAAGTCTCCATATTGTTTTGAATCAAGCATTTCCGGTTTGGAGGCAAGATGTTCTATGCCGTAATATGCATTGAACTTGACTCTTAAATCACCTTCCTTACCTTTCTTTGTAGTAATAACTACAACGCCGTTTGCTCCTCTTGAACCATAGATTGCACAGGCGGAAGCATCCTTCAATATTTCAATGGATTCTATATCCTCCGGATTCAAATAATTAATATCACTCATTGGAAAGCCATCTACGACATACAAAGGAGATGAATCATTAGGAGTACCTACGCCTCTTATCTGAATAGAAGCTGTCGCGTCCGGAGAACCAGATCCCAATGAGACAGAAACACCGGCTGCACGTCCTTGTAATGCTGCTACCGGAGAATTTGTTGCCATCTTGGTTATTTCATCGGACTTTACCGAAGATACAGAACCTGTCAAATCACTTTTCTTGACTGTTCCATACCCTACTACAACCAGTTCATCCAGTGTTTGTGAATCTTCCTTCATCGTTACACTCAAGGATTTCTGATTTGTAATCTTAATGTTTTGCGGTACATAACCGATATAGGAAATTTCCAGAGTGGCATTATCACCTACTTCCAAGGAAAAACGCCCTTCGGTATCAGTTATAGTTCCATTGTGTGTTCCCTTCTCTATAATGTTTGCACCGATAATTGGACCACCGGAATCTTTAACAACACCTGTCACTTTTCTTTTCCCATTCTGTTGTGCGGGTAATGATTTATAGAGAACTACATTCTTCCCTACAATCTTATATCTTACATTCTCACCGGCAAACAAATCCTTTAATATTGATTCGATGGACTTATTCTTGATATTAATTGAGACAGAACGATTGACATCAATCAGTTCGGAATTATAAGTAAAATAATAATCGCTCTGCTTTTCAATGGCAGATAGAACACTCCCCACCGTTGCCTGTTGGAGATTAACAGAAAGCATCTCATTAGATGCACTTATAGGAGTCAGAAAACTCTGACTCATTACAATACAAATTAAAAGAATAAAACATCTTCTAAATTTAGGCATTATTCGTAGCAAAAACCTTGTATTGGATATGCCATCCGTACTTTTAAATTTATAATTCATATGTGAAAATTTTAGTATTACATTTAGGTTTTTAAATCTATGTTGTTTCATATATTTATCAAACAAACAATTTTTTAATTTCTACTTCATTCTTCCTCCCTTCTTTTTTATGGTTTGGTTATTAGTATAGTCCCTTGTTTTTCAGAAAAATCAAGTTTCTTGGTATATTTAAGTAAATTCATTATTTGTATAATAGAAGTCCCTTCCTTATAATGGCAAGTAAAAATTTCATTTTTCAGAGACGGATTGTCAATGATAATATCCACCCCATATCGTCTTTCCAAGTCATTGCAAATATCCTCAAGCTTCATATCTTTATAAGTACCTTCTCCTCCAATCCAGGAAGAAACAGACCGGGCATCAGAAACTTGTTTCAAAGTCATCCCGACAGATTCCGTATAAAATACCATCTCATTGGGTTTCAATGTAATCTTATTCCGTTTGTCTATACTCTCGACTTCCACTTTTCCTTCGGATAAAGAAACGAAAGTCTGCTCAGATGGATATGCTTTCAAATCAAAAACAGTACCCAAGTCTCTTACTGTGAGCTTTTCCGTTTTTACTATAAAAGGATGAGTATCGCTATGATTTACCTCAAACAATGCTTCCCCTTCTAATTCCACAACTCGATTTTGTTCATTAAACAACGAGGGATAACGAAGAACGGTTTCTGAATTCAATGTTATTTTTGTACCATCAGACAAGACCACTGACGATATATGACCTCTCGGTACAGAAATTGTGTTCCAAACCTGAGCAACTGCATTTTGGCTATTATTCTTTTGAGATAAATTCATCACCAACAGAACAATAATAACGGCTGCGACCCCTAACTGCCACCAGAACAGTCTAAGCAGATTTTTATTGGTCCCTTTGAATATCTCAGGCTTGTCAATTCTATCTTTAATTTTCGAAAAAGCTTTTTCCAGAACAATCCCATCCGAATAATAAAGTTCATGCTTCAAATTCCAGATACGTTCAGCTTCGAAAATATATTCAGCATGATTTTTATCTTCATTCATCCATTGTTCAACCCTATTCATCTCAGAGGGAGAACAAGTATGGTTCAAATACCTTATTAATAACGCTTCATTCATCATTTGTGATTTGCATAAAAGACGATTATGAATAAACAGACTACTTAAAAAAACAGCAGTTTTTTCATAAAACTGCTGTTAAACATAACTATTGCCGAATCTAATGGAAGACAAGAAATGATATGATTCAAACAAAATACTCTGAAAATTTCTAAGAAAGAAAGTGCGATGCTTCTAATATCATCAATAATTCAAGAAGATTGGTATCACGCAATTCATCTTTTAAAAATTTCACCGCCTGATAGAAATATCCTTCAATTGTTCTGGAAGATACGTCCATCATAACAGCTATTTCCTTTGTGGAATACCCTTGAAAATAATAAAGTTCACAAGCTTGAGCGCATTTCGATGGCAGTTTGGATATGGCGGATTTCAATTCCTCATACAATTCCTTTCTGTCGATGGCAGTGTATATCTGATTATTATCAGTTCGCTCCATGATATATTCCATCCTTGAACCCGCTATCCGAACTTGAGACTCGTAACTTTCTACAATGGATTTATGCTTCAAATAATCCAGACATTTGTTTTGGACACTTTTCAACAGGAACGAAAGAGTATTGTCTGCTTTCAAAGAATCTCGTTTTTCCCACACATTGATAAATACTTCCTGAACCAAATCTTCTGAAACCTGCCTCTCTACAAATCGACATGAAAAGCTCATAAGTATTGGATAATAATGCTCAAAGAACTTTTTAAAGGTTAACATATCACCTCTACACAACAATTCAATATCGGGAGTTTCATTCATCAATAGTATATTTTAAGAGAAGAACGAATTTTGAAAAAGAATCAGAAATAACAAAGACAAATCTTAGTTTATATCACTTTTAGAACAAAATAGCATACTTTCTATTAACTTGCCTTCAAGGGATATAAGGTTTACCAACGACCAGTTTGTCGCCCGACAAATCAACTTCAAACAAATGAGGGATTCTTACAGTTCGTCCGTCAATGATCTTATGACTATGTACAGACATCAACCACTTCCCTTTCAAAGTCCGAAAAAGCATTCCATGCCCAAAATCAGGCGGCGTTATAGGCAATTTCTCTTGAACCCAGGGACCATCGAGATTCCCACTCTTAGAATATGCCACACCTTGTGTATATACATCATAAACCCAACTGGTCCAAATCATTCCCAAGCGACCGGTTCCCGTTCTGAAAAGATAGGGCCCGTCGGTTACTTTATTAGGCTTGATATTTCCCTCTGCATCCTTTTCTCTACTCCACGGAGAATCACTTGCACGGAAAAGGACTTTTCCCTTCCCAATGGAACCACTTAAGTCAGGTTTCAGAGCTATTTTTTCTATTGTTCCGTTCCAGTTTTGAAGCCACTCATAACAGTAAACCATATAAGGTTTCCCATTTTCGACCCAAAAAGTGCCATCCAAAGTAGGCTTGTTAGCAGGCAAATAAGTAGGATCCTTCATTGGCTTATAAGGACCGTCCGGTTTATCACTAACCAGTATATGACTGGCTCTACGCTCTATAACATTGCCCTTCACAGTATCAATTTTCACTTCACGGTTGGTGAAAGTAGCAAAATAATAATATTTTCCTTTAAAAGGATGAATTTCTGCTGCCCATATCATAGGCTTAGGGCCCATCCAAGACTTCGGATCCGTTTGGGTAACTTGATAGGGACCATCCCAATACTTGAGATCTTTACTCTTCCATAAAAATCCGCCGGTTCCCGTCATATAATACATATTTGTTTTCTTGTCGGCAAGAATGCAGGGATCACTTAAGGAAATAGAATCTAAAGCCTGACCTTTCTTAAAAGGCAATACAAAACTTTTTTGTGCTGTCAAAGGTGCCAGGAACAAAATGCTACTGACGAAACCAATTAATATACTTTTCATGATCTTCTTATTTCATTTGAAAAAATTCCACTTCATCTGCGGTACCGTTGTCTGATACTACTTTAAAAGAGTCCTTCTGACTGGTAAAACTTATAGGTTTGAAATTCCAGATCACACCTGTTTTCTCACCGGATCCATTAAGCGTTTCAACTTCCTTACCATTCTGGAATAAAGTCAAAGTCTTTGCATTGCTATATACTTTTATCTGTACAGGAGTATCAGCGGGACGCAGTTTAAATCTGCGACTAGTGATATACACCGTAGTTTCCTTGTTATTCCATGCTGACTTGTAGAGGTAGAAAACATCTTTCTTCGTCATTCTATCTCTTGTAACAAGACCTTTATCATTCATAAACTTGCGGTCCTCACTCTCCGAAAAATTCACCCCGTCTTCCGTATCCATATATCCTTCGAAGCGATTGGCTACAGGAAAATCAAACATAATCCACAAAGAAGTAAAATTAATGAAAGGCATTTCCATAATTTGCTTTAAATGTGATTCATGGAGCAAATTACCAAACTCTTCATCATGGCGACTTCCTCCGGTTGCTCTTTTAGTGGTCTTCAATGGATCGAGCGAATGGCAAAAAGGATTGATGCCACATCCGTATTCGGAGACATTCAGTATTCCCATTTTCTGATGATCACCGGTCATCTCTTTTGTAAAATCAGAAAATTCATTGTAATACCATCCGTTATATCTATTTTCCGAATAATAATCACCTTTCAGATTCCTGTATCCGTCGCGCTCAAAATTAGAGCAATCAGTCATCCCAACCAAACGATGTAAATCGAGTGATTTTGCAAAATCATGCAGGCGGGCCGTTTCCTTAACAACTCTTTCGGTATCAATCTTACCTTGGAAATGATCTGTATTTCCCCAAGCATCAAGTTCATTCCACATTCCCCAGCAAACAATGGATGGATGGTTATACAGATTCGCAATCATTTCTTTCATCTGCTGATGGATATTATCGAAATAGGTGGCAGTAGCTTTTACTCCGCAGATATTGACCCAAGGTATTTCCGTTTGAACAATAATGCCCATTTCATCGCATTTCTTGAATGCATAATCGTTATGCGGATAATGAGCCAATCTCAAGAAATTGGCTCCGAGCTCCTTTATAATGGAATAATCCTTATCAAACTGCTCCATGGAAACAGCCGAAGCACATTTATCCCAATCCTGATGCATCGAGACTCCCCGCAAAGGATATGAATGCCCGTTCAGGAAAAAGCCCTTTTCGGCATCCATTCTATAATATCTGTATCCTACAGTCGTACCAAGATTATCCAGAACCGTACCCTTTGAATCAGCGATCTGCAATTTCACGGTATACAAATATGGATCGGCAAGGCCATTCCACAAATGAGGTTTGTTTAATGAAAACTTCTTTTGAAAATCCATTCCACTGTTTTCTTTCAGTACAATCTTATCCTTACTGCTATAACAAACTTTACCGCTGGCGTCAATCAGTGACAGAAAGACTGTCACTTTTTGTTGCTGTTTCGAAGCATTCTGTATATATGTATTGATTTGGGTAATAGCTTTACTTTCTGAAACTTCAGGAGTTGTCACATGCATTCTGTACAAACCATAATTGACAGGAGAAGCATACACTTCGTTCATCTCCAGCAAGAAAGCAGGATTATGAAGTCCGTTGTTTTTATTGAAATCGGAGCTGACTGGAATCAATTCCATATCCTCCGTATTATCACACATCACAAGAATTTCATTTTCACCCGGTTTCACTGCATCTTTTAAAGATACTACAAATGGAGTATAACCTCCTTTATGGATAGTCAATACTTTGCCATTGACAGAAACGGTTGCAGCCTGTGCTGCGCCCTCAAACAACAGGAACTGTGGCTTGGCAGCTTGCTCACTGGTAAAATTCAGGATTTTCTTATAGTAGGTTTTTCCTCTGTAATAAGAAGATGAATGGCCATCAATGGCATTACAAGAATGCGGTATGGTAACATTTGTCCACATCTCGGGAGCAGATTTGGCAAACTGCCACTTATCAAGGTTAGTCACTTTACTGCCTAAAACAGGATTACTATCGGCTAGCTTTGCTCCAAAAACTCCCACTGTAGCTATCGAAAAAACAGCTGTAAGGGATACAACTTTCGAAAAGAAAGATTTGATCATAGTATTTTTTTTAATTTTCTACAAAAATATGCCTTAATGTGGTAAAATCAAAATATAAAGAAAAAGTAAAAGTTTAAAAATATACAAATATCAAAGAAAGTACAGTAAGATAGTCATCTTTTTATCAGTTTGAGTAAAGGATTATCCATATTAAAATGATAGAGTCTGGAATCACATTTTACAATAAAGAGAAACGTGGCAAAATCTTTTCAGATATTGCCACGCTTTCATTTATATTTCAAGACGAATCTTATTCCGGATTATTCTCCTGAGAAGATTGCTCCTGATGTTCAGAATTCTCGTTACGATGAAACTCATGATCTCTTCGTTCTCCGCGATCACGACGGTCTCCACGATCTCCACGGTCATTTCTGTCATGACGAGGACGGTCACCACGCGGTGGACGTGCCGGACGCTGAGGCTCTTCGTATCCTTCCGGTTTTGGAAGCAATACACGACGAGACAATTTGAACTTGCCTGTCTTCTGATCGATCTCAACAAGTTTCACGTCAATCTGGTCACCTTCCTTCAAGCCAGCCTCCTCAACGGTTTCAAGACGTTTCCAGTCTATTTCCGAAATATGAAGCAAGCCATCCTTACCCGGCATGAATTCAACAAATGCGCCATAAGGCATAATGCTACGAATCTTGCCATGATATATTTCTCCGACTTCCGGAATTGCAACAATGGCTCTGATCTTTGCAACAGCAGCATCGATAATATCTTTGCTCTTGCCGGCTATCTCAATGTAACCACCTTGTTCAACTTCTTCAATAGATATTGTAGCTCCTGTCTCTTCTTGCATTCCTTGAATAATCTTACCACCCGGGCCTATTACTGCTCCGATGTACTCCTTAGGAATCATCATGGTTTCGATGCGTGGAGCATGAGGTTTCAAGTCGGCACGCGGTTCAGCGATACATTCCTGAAGTTTGCCAAGAATGTGCATACGTCCTTCTTTTGCCTGCAGTAAAGCCTTCTCAAGTATTTCGAACGACAATCCGTCGCATTTGATATCCATCTGAGTAGCCGTAAGTCCATCCTTCGTACCGGTAGTCTTAAAGTCCATATCACCCAAGTGATCCTCATCACCAAGAATATCGGAAAGAATAGCATACTTGTCTTCTCCCGGGTTCTTGATAAGACCCATTGCAATACCGGAAACCGGTTTACGAATCTTTACACCTGCATCCATCAATGCCAGAGTTCCGGCACAAACAGTAGCCATAGAAGAAGAACCGTTGGATTCAAGAATATCAGAAACGACACGAACAGTATATGGATAATCTTTCGGAATCATGCGTTTCAAGGCACGGCAAGCCAGGTTGCCATGACCGATTTCACGACGTCCTACACCACGCTGAGCCTTCGCTTCGCCTGTACTGAATGGAGGAAAATTATAATGAAGAAGGAAACGCTCCTTACCTTGAGTAAGAACATCATCGATTATCTTCTCATCAGATTTTGTTCCCAATGTTACAGTAGAAAGAGACTGTGTTTCACCACGAGTGAAAATAGCAGAACCGTGAGGACCAGGAAGATAACCTGCCTCACACCAAATAGGACGAATCTCAGTAGTCTTGCGTCCGTCAAGGCGCTTTCCTTCATCAAGAATGCAACGACGCATCGCATCACGTTCTACATCCGCATAATAGCGATCAATCATCGGGCCTTTTGTTTCCAATTCCTCTTCAGTGAATTGAGCTTTGAACTCATCGACGATAGCATTGAATGCATCTTCGCGAGCATGCTTGTCTTTGTTCCCGGCTTCTGCAATGGCATAAGCTTTTGCATAGCACTGTTCGTGAACAGCCTTGCGAAGATCATCATCGTTTTCTTCGTGGCAATACTCACGTTTCACAGTTTTTCCGACCTCTTCAGTCAATTCCATCTGAGCCTTGCACTGAACTTTGATAGCCTCATGTGCAACCTTCATGGCCTGAAGAAGATCCTGCTCGGAAACCTCGTCCATTTCGCCTTCAACCATCATGATGTTGTCATAAGTGGCACCCACCATAACATCAATGTCAGCTTTCTCAACTTGAGCGAAAGTCGGGTTAACGATATACTCTCCGTCAAGACGAATAACTCTGACTTCAGAAATAGGTCCGCCGAAAGGAATATCGGAAACAGACAACGCTGCCGAAGCAGCCAGGCCTGCCAACGCATCAGGCATATCTACGCCATCTGCTGAAAAAAGTATAATGTTTACATAAACTTCTGCATGATAGTTATCAGGGAAAAGTGGCCGCAATGTACGGTCAACCAAACGGCACGTCAGGATTTCATAATCCGATGCTTTCCCCTCTCTCTTAGTGAAGCCTCCCGGATAACGGCCGAACGCCGAATATTTTTCTTTGTACTCTACCTGTAGAGGCATAAAATCTGTTCCGGGAACTGCATCTTTAGCCGCACAAACAGTAGCAAGCAACATGGTGTTACCCATACGAAGCATCACTGCTCCGTCAGCCTGCTTGGCCAATTTCCCGGTTTCGAGTGTGATGGTTCTTCCATCAGGCAACTCGATTGTCTTAACAATGGGGTTAATCATAAAATTTATTTCTTTTCTAAAATTCGCGCAAATATACTATTTTAAAACGTAACTTCATGTGAATTAGCGAAAAAGTTTCACATATTTATAATTTTTATCAAAGAAAGAAGCCAAAAACTTTGTAAAATGTCAAGATGAAATATATCTTTGCAAAACTTTAAAAATAGAAAATAAGTTTAAAAGATATCTATCATGAAAAAGACATTATTGATTTCGGCCACTGTTGTCTTGGCATTAAGCGCTTGCGAAAACAACCCGAAATTCACGATTGAAGGGAACATTTCCGGAGCTTCCGGAAAAACGCTTTACCTGGAATCCACGGATATTGGCGGAATTGAAGACATCGATTCCGTGAAACTTTCCGGCGACGGTTCTTTCCAATTCAAGCAAAAAGGAGCGCTTGCACCAGACTTCTACAGCCTGAGAGTTGAGGATAAGCTCATCAATCTTTCCATAGACTCCACCGAGACTGTCACCGTAAAAGCCGACTTTACAAAACTTCCTATGGAATACGAAGTCAGCGGATCGGAAAACTGTTCCAAAATCAAAGAGCTATCCAAACTACAACTCGATTTGGAGAGCAATGTCCAAAAAATAGCAAGCAGCAAGACTCTGGCTCCAGGAGAAATACAGGACAGCGTCCAGCACATGATTGATGCGTACAAATATAAAGTAAAGAGGCAATACATTTTCCAGAATCCGGCTTCGGCTTATTCTTATTTTGCCTTATTCCAGAAAATAAACAACTACCTGATTTTCGACCCTTTGACGAATCGTGAAGACATCAAATGCTTTGCTGCAGTTGCAACCAGCTGGGATATGAAATATCCGCATTCCGATCGTTCCATCAATCTTCATAACATAGCCATTCGGGGAATGAAGAACACTCGCCGCCCTGTAACAAAAACGATTGAAGTGAAAGGAGGAGTTCAGGAAACAGGCCTCATCGATATCGCCTTGAATGATTTGAACGGTAACACCCGCCGCTTGTCGCAACTTAAAGGAAAAGTTGTTTTACTTGATTTCACTGTTTATGCCAATGCCGCCTCTCCAAGCAGAAATATAGCATTGAATGAACTCTATTCAAAATACAAGAGCAAAGGATTGGAAATCTATCAGATTTCACTTGACGGAGACGATCATTATTGGAAAACGGTTGCTGACAATCTGCCATGGATTTGTGTTCGTGACGAGAACGGAATATATTCCGGAAATGTGGCTCTCTACAACGTAGAAAAGATCCCGACATTCTTCTTGATTAATCGGAACAACGAGCTGAAAATGCGTAGCGAAGATATCAAGAATGTTGAGAATGAAGTATTAAAACTTTTATAGTCCAAAGAGTTGTAAACAAACAAATCTAAAATTATGTTACAAAGCATACTTTAAAACTTGACAAAGGGAAAAAATAAGGTTATCTTTGCAACTGAGAAAATGAATTAAGGGTTCCGACATATCTCTCTATGTCGGAATTCTTTTTGTTATGTATCCTATCGTAATAAACGATAAAATTAATGGAGGAAAAATTATGGCTTACATGTCAGAAGAAGGTTACAAAAAACTTGTAACCGAATTAAAAGAATTAGAAACTGTGCAACGTCCTAAGATTGTAGCGGCCATTGCAGAGGCACGAGATAAAGGAGACCTTTCCGAAAATGCAGAATACGATGCCGCAAAAGAAGCCCAAGGACTTTTGGAAATGAAAATAAATCAGCTGAAGACAGTCATTGGCGATGCCAAGATTATCGATCCCACCAAATTGGATACGAATACTGTCCAGATTTGTACCCGTGTGGAATTGAAAAATGTCAAGAACAACATGAAAATGGTCTATACCATTGTTTCTGAAAGCGAAGCAAACCTCAAGGAAGGCAAGATTTCGGTTAAAACACCTATTGCCCAAGGTCTTTTAGGGAAAAAAGTGGGAGATGTGGCAGAAATTACCATTCCCCAAGGGAAAATAGACCTTCAGATTTTGAACATTTCTTTTTAATTTAAGGAGACACACTATTATGGCAAGTATATTCAGTAAAATTGTAGCGGGCGATATTCCGAGTTATAAGGTGGCAGAAAATGAAAAGTTTTATGCATTCCTAGATATTAACCCTTTGGTTAAAGGACATACTCTTGTAATACCTAAAAAGGAAGTGGATTATATCTTTGACATGGACGACAAGGATTTAAGTGAAATGCATCTATTCGCAAAAACCATTGCTGCAGCCATCAAGAAGGCATTTCCCTGCAAGAAGGTAGGCATTGCCGTTCTAGGACTTGAAGTGCCACATGCGCATATCCATCTAGTCCCTATCAACAAGGAATCTGATATGATTTTTTCCAATCCGAAGCTCAAGCTGACAGATGATGAATTCAAAGCCATTGCCAAAGCGATAAGCGATCAAATGTAAATCCAGATATTATTTTCTAAAAAAGAAAAAGGATTGCCCTTCGAAAGAAGCGGTAATCCTTTTTTCTTATTTATATAGAAACAAGTATTCTACACATATTTATCTCCAAGCTTCAACTGCACATCAGTTACAAAATTACGAACCGACTGGTCATCCTCTTTCTTGCTTATCATCAAGACATCATCCGTATCAATAATCATATATTCATCCAAATCTTGGAAAACGCCCAGTTTCCCTGTAGGTAGTTTTACGATATTATTTTTGCACCGATACATCATCGCCTGGGAATCAATCACTACATTGCCGTCCTTATCTTTGGGAGAAGCCTCATAAACAGTGTCCCAGGTACCCATATCCGCCCATCCGAAATCACCAAGTAAAACATATACATTATCTGCCTTTTCCATGATACCATAGTCTATGGACACATAAGGGCATGAGGGATAAACATCTTCTATGAAGGCCATTTCCGCCTGATAATCGGTAATATCAATATTTTCCACGAGTCTCAGTTTTACTGCCACTTCAGGAATAAATTTTCGGATAGCTTCCAAAATGACATTCACATTCCACATGAAAAGGCCCGTGTTCCAATAAAATTCTCCTGTATCAAGAAGAAGTTTGGCAAAAGCCAGATCCGGTTTTTCGGTAAAACTCTTTGCCTTATAAAAATCTCCTATTTTCCCGTCATCGGTAACCTGAATATATCCATAACGGGTTTCCGGGCGGGTGGCTTTACTTCCTAATGCCAACAGTTTATCAGAAGTAGCCACAAAATCAAGACCTTTAAGAATCATCTTCAAAAAGAGATCTTCCTTAAGGATCAAATGGTCCGATGGTGTAAAAATCAAATTTGCATGAGGATTCAAGGCTCTTATGTGACAAGCCGCCCATGCTACGCAAGGAGCTGTATTTCTTCGGGTCGGTTCCAATAGAATCTGAGTCTCATCCAGATCGGGAAGCTGTTCCCTCACCATATCTTTGTAACCTTCATTCGTGACAATGAAAATGTGATCGAAAGGAATGATTTTGACGAATCTGTCAAACGTTTGCTGTAGCAAAGAACGTCCGACACCGAAAAAATCCAGAAACTGCTTTGGCAGCTTCTGTCTGCTGAACGGCCAGAATCTAGCCCCTACTCCGCCAGCCAATATCACACAATAATTATTGTTCTCAACCATAGCCCTCTTGGTTTTTGTACTTAGTGCGAAGATAATGAATAAATTCAATTGTGGATTCAAAAAGCCTTATATTAACCAAATTTAGGGAGATATGATTTTTATCGAATAAAATTTCGTACAAAAATTTGCAAGAAAAGAAAAAAGCAGTATCTTTGCACCGCATTACAAACGACGTACATGCTCAGATGGCGGAATCGGTAGACGCGCTGGTCTCAAACACCAGTGGGGATAACCCATCCCGGTTCGACCCCGGGTCTGAGTACAAGAAACGCTAATTACTGATTCAAGTGGTTAGCGTTTTTTTTATTTATCTTATTCAATTATCTAAAATGCGATATTTATGAGAAGGGATTTTACATTTAAAGTAGCCGAATTGGTCTTTACTGTCGTCTTCGAGGATGATAAGGATCCATTATGCGATCAATTGCAGCAATATATCCCTTTCTTAATGGAATGTCAAGGGGAACCGGATTTCAAGCTAAATGTTTTGTCTCCCCAATCCAATAATGATTCCGCTGAAAAAAACTGCTCCTATAATCCGATCATGGGTTTTGAAGATGGTGGCATCGCTTTCAAAATAGAGAAGGAATCCTTATCAGGCTCTTATAAAATATCGTATCGAACAGACTCTGTTCCTTATAACAATTCGATTGTAACAATGGATGCAGACTTCAAAAACTGCATTCTCCATACAACGGGAAACTCCAACTCACGTTTATTCGGACTGAACAATGCTCTGATGATGTTTTTCGCCTTCTATGGAGCAAACAAGAATATCTTGCTTTTCCATGCTTCTGTTATCAAGCATCAGGGAAAAGGATATTTGTTTCTAGGAAAAAGCGGAACCGGAAAGAGTACGCACACAAGCCTATGGTTAAAACATATTGAAAACGCCGAGTTGCTGAATGATGACAATCCGGTCGTCGGAATTTCCAAAGAAGGGAAACTGATGGTTTATGGTTCCCCATGGAGCGGTAAAACACCTTGCTACAAGAATGATAAAGCCGAAATAGGAGGCTTTGTGCGCTTAAGCCAGGCTCCCTACAATAAAATAGAAAGATTATCGACTCTCAAAGCCTATGCAGCTCTGCTGCCTACGGTTTCGTGCATGAAATGGGAACGTCATCTTAGTGACGGAATCAATCGCACACTGAACTCTCTTATAACAACCGTACCGGTGTTCTTCATGGAATGTCTGCCGGATAAAGATGCGGCACAAACCACTTTCGAAACTTTGACTCAACAAGAACAGGAAAATGATGTCGGATGAAAAAAAACCAAAGATACGGATACTCCCCAATGAAATCATATTGAGCGAAGTTGGCCGGCTGATAGAAGAAGGGCATCCCTGCATCATCAGAGTAAAAGGGTACAGTATGCTTCCATTCATCGTCGGTGACAGAGACAGTGTAAGACTCATAAAAGCCACAACTTACCATAAAAGAGATATTGTTTTGGCTGAAATTTATCCCGGACACTATGTGCTTCACCGCATACAAGCCATTGAGGGTGATCTTCCGGATGACCATGTAACGCTCATGGGCGACGGGAACCTTAAAAACAGAGAATTCTGTCAGGTAAAGAATCTCATAGGCATCACCGATATTATTTTCAGGGACGGAAAGGAAATAAATCCTTACAGCGGCCGTGAAAGATTTTACACATTCTTGTGGCTTCTGTGTTTACCTATACGCAGATGGTTGCTTGCAATATTCAGAAGATTAAATTATTTTAAATAAAGGTCATTATGAAAATAGCGAAAGGTTTTACTCTACGAAAAGTCGGGAACGACAAAATTATCGTACCGGAAGGTATCGAAGTCATCAATTTCAATAAAATGGTATGTCTGAACGACTCTGCAGCCTATCTATGGGAAGCTCTGAGCATCTTGTCATCATTCGAAACAGATGATGCCATAAACTTACTGCTGCAACGCTATGATGTGGATCCGGAAACTGCCAGAAAGGATACCGAATCTTTATTGGAAGAATGGAAATCTACAGGGATTGTCCTGTCATAAACCAAGAACAAATCCAAGTACTGAGGCCTTCTTGACTGTCTAAGCATCGGTATCAGACTTCTTTCCTTGGATGATCTCAAGACACATAGTCATTACGTTTTTAAGTAACAAATACCTGTATTTATATTATAAAAAAGACGTAGGTACCGGTGAAGGAAACGATAACTACGTTTTCCTCCGGCGATGCCTACGTCTTTTTCTTCCGCTGGTTATGTTTTTTTCTCCGCTGGTTATGTTTTTTCGAGAGGATAAATTACCTATAAATAGTCATATCGGATAAGATTGATAGTCTATCCGATGCCGACAGGGGTCACTTATACTAGCTAACTTCGTTAATTAACATAGCTAACTTCGGCAACTAGGGCAGTCAACCATAAAGCTTTCACCGATTATCCGCATTCCTCTCAATTCCAACTGCAAAAGGTTTGCCTTACGCTCCCGTCACCAGAAAGTGCTGATTATCAAGGAATAATGGTGACAGGACGGAATCAGAGAAGCTTTTATAGCATTCCCAGATCACTATCTATCTCATTGTCAATACGTTTAGTCCTAAAATTTCCTATTTCGACCATTTATTTTCATCCCGTCACCAGAACAAACTGAAAAACAGCTTTTTATGGTGACGGGAGCATAAGGCAAACTCTTTGTATTATTTCTTTGCTATTTCTTTCATCATTTCCTGAACTGCCGCTTCAAGCTGTGCATCCTTGCCTTTTTGGAAATCGGCAGGGTCATCATAAACCAGAACGTCAGGCTCCAACTCATGATTCTCAAGATATTCACCACGATTGTCCATGCAACCTACTTGCGGAATACCGAAAATCATAGTAGGATCAATGAGTGTCTCCCACCATACGGCTGTCATTGTTCCCGGCACCGGAGCACCGACCAGTTTACCCACCTTCAGCTCCTTATACAACCAAGGTGTGCCATGAGCGTTGCTATAGTTGTCTTCGCAAACCAACATACAGGAAGGTTTTGTCCATTTGTTATAAGGATCACTGCCTATATACTGTCCTCGAGGCATAAAGCGCTGGTATTCCTTACCACTCAACAAAGTGATTACATCATCATGCAGCCAGCCGCCGCCATTGTGACGGGTATCAATGATGACAGCTTCTCTATTGCGATACCTGCCTAGCAATTCACTGTAAAGTACTCGAAAACTTTCACTGTCCATTCCTTTGATGTGGATGTAACCTAAGCGTCCGTTTGAAAGCTTTTCAACAAGGGCACGGTTGCGTTCCACCCAGCGACGATAGAGCAAACCAGATTCATCACCGGTGCCAATGGCTTTCACTGTAACTTCAAAACGTTTGCCTCCTTGCGGATTATAGAAAGAAAGAATCACCTTCTTGTCGGCCTTTCCCTCTAGCAAAGGATGATAATCCATATCCTTGTTGATTGTCGTTCCATCAATCTTTTCGAGAATGCAACCCGGCTTCACATCATTCTTCTTCAAAGTCAAAGGACCTTTCGCTATAATCTCCTTAACTTTCAGGCCATCCCCTTCGTACGTATCGTCATAGAAGAGACCCAAAGAAGCATCCTTCAAATATGTATTGTCCGGATAATAACGCGCACCGGTATGTGACCCGTTCAATTCGCCCAACAATTCACTCAGAAGATCCTGGAAATCATAATTATTGCTTATTGACGGAAGGAAACGCTCATAGGCGGTACGATAGCCATCCCAATCTATGCCGCGGATTGTCGGATCATAGAATTTTTCCTTCACCTGCCTCCAGATGTGGTCAAACATATAGGCCCTTTCCTGAGCCGGCTGGTAGTCAAAGAATGCTTCGAAATTGATGTTGCTGGACTTACCGCCGTCAGTTTCAATCTTTTTCATGGAACCCTTACTCAACATAAAGATACTTTTCCCTTCTTTATCGGTAACCATGTTGCCTCGACCTACATCTTTCAGGATAATTTTGGTGTCATCCTCTTTCAAATCATGCATCCAAAGATCTCCGGAACCTTCAAAAGACGTTACATAATATAGTTTGTCACCTTTGGGGGTGAGAACCGCATCACTCATCATGGAAGAATTCACAGTGAGACGGACAATGCGATCGCGAATATTGTCCAAATCGAAAACAAGAGGCTTCACTTCATCTTTTTTATCTTTATCGTCAGTTTTTTTAGCCTTCTTTTTATCCTTGGAATCGTCTTTCTTTGTTGAATCCTTGTCATTATCCTTTTTGTCTTTCTCAGTTTCTTCCAGCAAAGCTGTATCTTCTTTGTTCATCAGGAACTTTTCATAAGCATCCAAATCAAAGAACATGATATATTCATCGCTTTCGGCTCCCCAACTGCCATGGCTGCGATAGCCGGCACGATCACTTTGCCAAATCATGGCTTTACCTCCCAATACCCATTTAGGAGAACCGTCAGAATAACCACTTTCCGTCAGATTATGCATTTCGCCTTTTCCATCTGCATTAATCAAGACGATGTCTTTGTTATTCCAACCACCGATGCCTATTGACTCGGACAACAGCCAACGGCTGTCCGGGCTCCAGCTATAGTCCTGATCGCCATCGGAATAAGAATATTGATACTTCCCTTCCATGACAGTGCGTGCCTGTTTCGTTTTCAAATTAAGCACACGTAGAGTCGTCCTGTTTTCCAGAAAAGCAACTTCCTTCCCATCGGGACTATATTTCGGCTGGAAAGATGTTTTATCTGAATTAGTCAGATTTTCTTCTTTTAAATCAGTGGCATAAGCAAAAGACTTTTCTTCCTTACGGACAATACTGCTCTGGTATATCTGCCAAAGTCCGTCACGCTCTGAAGAATAAACAAGACTTCGTCCATCGGGAGCAAAATCAATATTCCGCTCTTGATAAGGAGTGTTCGTAATCTGTTTGGTCGTGTTGTAATCCACAGAAGTAACATAAACATTTCCGCGCAAAATGAAAGCGACTTCCTTTCCATTTGGTGATACCGCCAAGTCTGTCGCTCCGCTTTTCTTTATGCTGCGAATGAGGTCTTTGTCATTGCTGTCCGTCACGATTTGTATATTGACTTTTTGCGGCTGCTCCCCTTGTTTCATGGTGTAAATACCGCCATCATAACTAAAACAAAGAATATCATTGGCCCCGGCACTCAAGAAGCGTACAGGATGAGTCTTGAAATTCGTCAGTTGCTTTACTTCTGAAGCACCTTTAACGGAACTTTTATATACATTGAATGAACCGTTTTGTTCACTCAAATAATAGAAAGACTGTTGATCGGAAGCCCACACCGGATTACGATCTTCCCCTTTGAATTGAGTGATTTTGGAATAAGCACCCGTTTGTGGAGCAAACGTCCAGACATCTCGCGTGATGGATGAAGTATGGTGCTTTCTCCAACTGTCCTCATATCCTTTTTTGTCTTGATAAAGCCACGTTTTTCCGTCTTTACTGATGGATATTGCCTCCATAGGCATGGAAGTCACCATTCGTGACCGCCCCCCTGAGACATTCACCTCATAAACTTGTGAAAACTGCCCGGAAGGGAACTGCATACTTTCTGTAGAAGGCCTCTCATTACTTAAATAAAGAATATGTTCAGCATCCTTAAAGGCTACAGGCTGCTCCGTCCCGGTGAAATAAGTCAATCGTTTAGGTTCTCCACCGTCTTTGGAGACAATGTAAACATCGAAACTCCCTTGCCTGTCAGAAGCAAAAGCTATCTGACTTCCATCCGGACTCCATACCGGATTTGTGTCATAAGCTGCATTGGTAGTCAACTGCAGAGCTTTCCCACCGCTAACGGGTACTGTGAATATATCACCTTTATTACAAAAGGCAATCTGACTTCCATCCGGAGAAATGGAGCAATAACGAAGCCACAATGGACTCTCCTGGGCTACAGCTGACATAGCACAAAGTGCTGCAGCTACAAAAAATATTTTCCTCATATATCTGTTTTAAGTTTTTATTTTATCGTAAGATCCAGTTCCTGCAAATCCTGCATTCTGGAACTTTTTCCATAAAGCAATTTGTATTTTCCGGGAAGCAATCTCATCGTGTTAGAGCCTTTATCGAACCATTGCAAATCATCCGATGACAGTTCTATCATCACATTACGCGTCTCGCCGGCTTTAAAAAATTCACGTTTGAATCCTCTCAAAGCCTTTATCGGCCCTTCTGTATCGGAAGGACATGCCAGGTATAACTGAACGGTCTCGTCTCCATCCGTTTTCCCAATGTTGGTTACAGGGATAGAAACCGACATCTTCTTTGACCTTGCGGTAAAAATATTAGCCGATTGCTTAGCTTTTCCATACTTAAATTCCGTATAACTGAGTCCATAACCGAACGGGAACAAGGGTTCACCTTTGAAATAGCGATAGGTACGGTTTTTCATGGAATAATCGGAAAAATCGGGTAATTGTTGCACATTCTTGTAGAATGTTACCGGCAAACGTCCCGCAGGATTATAGTCTCCGAACAAGACATCAGCTACAGCTGTTCCACCCTCTTGACCTGGATACCAAGCCTGCAGAATGGCATCACACGATTCACTTTCGGGTACAAGGCCTAGAGCAGAACCGGAGAGACTGACAAAAATAACTTTCTTCCCTGCGTCACGCAATGTTTTTATCAGGTTCCTCTGTACGGCAGGCAATTCAATGCTAGTACGGTCACCGCCCATGAATCCATCGATATCCACAGACATCTGTTCTCCTTCCAAACGAGGGGATATACCTCCCACAAAGATTACCGCATCAGCATCCTTTACCATATAAACAATTTCCTGAAAATCAACCGGATATTCAACGCCCATATCAAATTGCATGGTGCCTTCCATGGATTTCTGTTTATACTCGTACTTGATATCGTAAGTTTTCCCGGCCTCAGCCTTTAGTACATAAACCGTATATTGTTGTCCTTCCATACTCCGCCCCTCTTTTACTTGTTCTCCGTTAATAAACAAAGAATATTCACCGGACAAAGACACTCTGAAGGCAATGTCGGCAGAAGTAGATGCAGCATATTGTGAAGTGAAACGTGCCGAAAAGTTACGGGCAGGTACTCCTTGAGCAAAAGCAGTTCCGCCAAAGGTGGAAAAATTAAGAGGTGAAGTCAGCCATTCGGAAGAAACCGGTGTTCCCTTGAACTCCATGTTATCAAAATACTCGGCCTTAAAACCTTGTTTGCCGTCCAAAGAACATGCATTGAACAGACTGCGCAATGAATAGGCCTGGGTGTAACCACATCCTTCCGTATAAATCAGGTTGGCTGCTGACAATTTTTTCTTGATTCCATCCAAGACAGTTTCCGTGTGCAAAGGGAATCCGTTATAGTTAGCCCAAAGGGTTACCGAATCAGCCGCATTAGGACCTATGACTGCCACTTTCATATCTTTGGAAAGGGGCAGAGTATGATTCTTGTTAGTCAGCAACGTCATACTCTCTCTTGCCATTTGCAACGCCAACTGACGATGAGCCGCACTGCACAGTACATCATCCTTTATCTGCATCCAGGGAATAAGTGAAGGGTCATCCATTTCGCCCAAGGCAAAACGAGCTGTCAAAAGCCTCTTTACGGAAGTATTGATTCTTTCCTCCTTTATCAAGCCTTGCTTCACGGCAGGAACAAGATCTGCCAATTCTGAACCACATTCAAGATCAGTTCCATTCATCACTGCTTTTGAAGAAGCATGAGCCGCATCAGGATCCGTCTTATGTCCCCAAGAGCGAAAGAAATCGGAAACGGCACCACAATCGGTAACAACCAAATGTCTGTATCCCCATTCATTACGGAGAATCTGAGTAAGCAGACGGTTGGAGCCGCAGCAAGGCTCCCCTTCATACCGATTATAAGCACACATCACTTCTTTCACATCCGCTTTTTGCACCAAATCCTTGAATGCCGGCAAATATGTTTCCCACAAATCCCTGGGAGCTATGTTTTCTGCATCGAATTTATGTCGGGTAGATTCCGGTCCGCTATGAACTGCAAAATGTTTGGCACATGCATGAAGCTTGTCATATCCATTTTTAGGAGACCCCTGCAGTCCGTGAACGACAGCCTGCCCCATTCTGCCGGTCAGGAAAGGATCTTCTCCATAAGTTTCCTGTCCTCTTCCCCAACGTGGGTCACGAAAGATATTGACATTAGGAGTCCATACTGTCAATCCTTGATACCGTCCAAACTTTTGTTGCGAAGAAGCCTGGCGATATTTCACTCTTGCCTCATCACTTGCTGCATCGAACACTTTATAAAGTAATGCATTATCAAAAGAAGCTGACATTCCGATAGCCTGGGGAAATACCGTTGCATTCCCGTTTCGTGCAATTCCGTGAAGAGCCTCACTCCACCAGTCATAAGGTTTGATACCCAACCTCGGAATAGCCTTGGAAGAATTCTGCATCAATGAAACCTTTTCTTCCAAAGTAAGCCTTTTCAATAAATCACCGGCCCTCTGTTCTGCAGAAAATTTAGGATTCTTATATATTTCTTGAGAATGCACTCCCAATGAAAGCAATGTAACGAACGCTACGCAAAGTGTAGTTTTTTTCATCTTCCTGTACTGATATATTTGTGTGCTAAAATAGAATAAAATTTGCTAAGTAAGAATATTAATTATACCCATAATAGGGAAATTGACAATTATTTACATCCAGCCGAATAAAATTTAATATAAATAACTTTTAAGAAATGATGCATCCCAGGTAATATATGTGACGTCCTTTCTATAATGAATCGTCAAAATCATGTATATTTGCACTCTATTTAATAACCTTATGAATAAAATAAAAAATCTCATATTTGATTTTGGAGGTGTCATTGTCGATATAAACAGAGAAAATGCTGTAAAAGCGTTTGAATCCATAGGAGTAACTCAAGCGAACAGCCTGTTGGACAAATACCATCAGCGAGGCATTTTCCTTGAAGTGGAAGACGGTAGGATGAATGCAGAACAATTTTGTAATGAACTCGGCAGAATGTGCAACAAATCAATATCTTTCGAAGAAGCACAAAAAGGATGGCTAGGGTTTATGACTGCCATTCCTCCGCAGAGGCTGGCACTGCTTGAGGAACTAAAGAAGAATTTTCATGTATATATTCTAAGTAATACCAATCCTTTCATAATGGCCTGGGCCAGAAGTGAACGTTTTACGCCGGAAGGGAAATCCTTGGACAATTATGCTGACAAGATATACACATCCTTTGAAGTCGGGTTCGTAAAGCCTCAAAAAGAATTCTTTGAATTTGCATTAAAAGACATCGGAACTTCACCGGATGAATGCATATTCGTTGACGACGGAGAAAGCAATATCCAGACAGCAAAAGAATTAGGTTTTCACACATTCCTTGCCGTGAATGGCTCAGACTGGACATGTGACTTCCATAAATTTCTCAAACTTTTTTATATGGAACGGTAAACCAGAATTCAGAACCTACTCCAAACTGAGATTTTACCCCCAAGCCTCCACTCATTTTCTGGACTATAGCCTTAAAAAGCAATAATCCCAAACCTTGATGTTTATTTTCGGAAAAACCTTCGGTTGAAAATAAATGCCTTTGTTTATCCAATTCTATACCATTCCCCGTATCACTGACATAAAAATAAAGCATATTGCCCAAAGTTTCGTGATAACCGACGCATATATTTCCATGAGTCGTATTTTTAATGGCATTGTCTATCAAAATGGACATAGCACGATCAAAACGTCTGGCATCTATCATTATGACGCAATCCGGTATCTGTTCGTTGAAATAAAGACTTACATCGGGCGACAATTGAGGTGAAAACCTTTCTTGCAATTCTTTCAATTTTTTATTGACATCCATGTCACACTCTTCCAAAATGACAGAGGGCGATTGCATGCGATAAAAATCCAACAGATTGTTGACAGAACGCAGCAAAGCTTCATTATTCGCTTTAATCACAGAAATACAAGATTGCCTCTGTTTTTCATCATCCATCTCGGATAACAAATCCGAAAAGCCCATAATTGCATTCAAAGGAGTTCTGATTTCATAGTCCATATTGGTTATGAATTCAGACTGAATCATATATTCCTTCTCCTTCTCTTGTTTTTCCTTAATCAAAGCATCAATTTCTTCTTTATAATCATTGATTATCCGGACAATACCCATCAGATTGACCGGTTCCTTTCTCAAATTCCGATCACGAACAAAAAAAATGCCATGACACCACATCGTATCCTTTTGAGGTGCCGGAACAAATCCGAAATCTACGCTGAATTGTTCAATGTCGCCTTGGATTATCTTCCTGTATCCTTCCAGAATGCGCCTTCTGTCTTTTTCTATAATACAATTGAAAAAATATTTCATGGACATAGATTTTGGAATATCCCACAAATCTTTTTCACTTCCAAAACTATCGTCCATCACAATCAGGAAATCCTTTAAGCTCAATTTAAACTTAAGTACTCTGAGTTTTTCCATTGCCAACATGGCATCTTTATATTTCCTCAACAATAAATGCTTTGACTGCCTCTCCGCAAAAAAGCGCAGTATAAAATATATGAGGAATAAAGCTAAGACTATGATTATTACCTTGTGCATATTTTGGAGTATTATTATAATAACAATTGACAAAAATAAAAAATTTATTATCAAATAAAAAAATTTAATGGTTATATTTTATATAAACATTTTGTATTTTTGTCTGCAATTAAAATAATGAACAAGATGCATCCTCTGGAACAATTCAAATTCTGCCCTAAATGCGGTTCTGCACACTTCGTCATTCATAATGAAAAATCAAAGCATTGCGAAGATTGCGGTTTTACGTATTATTTCAACCCTTGTTCGGCAACAGTAGCCTTCATCAGAAATGGAAGAAACGAACTGATGGTCTGCCGAAGAGGAAAAAACCCGGCCAAAGGGACCTTGGACCTGTCCGGGGGATTTATAGATATGTTTGAGACAGGTGAAGAAGGAATAGCCAGAGAAGTGAAAGAGGAAACAGGACTTTCCGTTGATAAAACGAACTACTTGTTTTCACTTCCCAATACATATGAATACTCCGGTTTCATGGTTCATACCCTGGACATGTTCTTCGAATGCCATGTTAATGATACATCCCGTATCACAGCACAAGATGATGTGGCTGACTCTTTCTGGATGCCGCTGAATGATCTCAATCCTGAAGACTTCGGGTTGAGTTCGGTTCGTAAAGGTTTAAAAAAATACTTGGAACAGATACTTAAATAAGGTCATAAAACGCCTTTTTTTGATAAAAAAAAAGAAATGTACCTTATTATATAGGTTTACAAGAAGTTTTTTTCTAATTTTGCGCCGAATTTTTAACGGATAGAAAAATTATGCAAAAAAATCTTGTCATTGTGGAGTCTCCGGCCAAAGCCAAAACTATTGAAAAATTTCTTGGTAAGGACTATAAGGTCCTTTCCAGTTATGGTCATATCCGTGATCTTAAAAAGAAAGAGTTCAGTATTGATACGACCAATTTCCAACCCGATTATGAAATCCCTGCAGAAAAGGTGAAACTAGTAAAAGAGTTGAAAAAGGAGGCAGATAAGGCTGAAACCGTTTGGCTGGCTTCCGATGAGGACCGCGAGGGTGAAGCTATTTCATGGCATCTCTATGAGGTTTTAGGACTTAATCCAGATCATACCAAGCGTATTGTGTTCCATGAAATAACGAAAAACGCTATTCTGAACGCAATAAAAACCCCCAGAAACATTGATGTCAACCTGGTGAATGCACAACAGGCACGTCGCGTGCTTGACCGTATTGTAGGTTTCAAAATATCGCCAATTTTATGGAAGAAAGTTAAGCCGGCCCTTTCTGCCGGCCGAGTCCAATCCGTAGCTGTACGCTTGATTGTAGAGCGCGAAAGAGAAATACAGAATTTCAAAAGTGAAAGCAGTTACCGAATAACTGCCACATTTTTGGTACCGGATTCCAATGGCCAGAATGCGGAACTGAAAGCTGAACTGAACACGAGATTCAAAACCTTGGATGAAGCCAAAGCTTTTTTAGAAAAATGCAAGACAGCAAATTTCACAATAGACGACATAACAACCCGTCCCTTAAAAAAATCTCCGGCTGCCCCGTTTACGACTTCCACCCTTCAGCAAGAAGCTGCGAGGAAACTTGGCTTTACCGTTGCACAAACAATGATGGTAGCCCAACACCTATACGAAGCCGGAAACATTACTTACATGCGTACCGACTCGGTAAACCTGTCATCACTATGCATTAATTCAAGTAAAGAAGTTATTTCCCAACTCATGGGTGAGAAATATCTGCATCCTCATCAGTTCTCTAACCACATAAAGGGAGCACAAGAGGCTCACGAAGCAATACGTCCAACATACATGGACAAGCAGGAAGCCGGGAACAGTACAGCAGAGAAGAAACTCTATAATTTGATTTGGAAAAGGACAATCGCATCACAGATGGCAGACGCCGAATTGGAAAAAACCACTGTGACTTTATCAGTTTCCGGTATGAAAGAGTCTTTCATCGCAACGGGTGAAGTTGTTAAATTCGATGGATTTCTTCGTGTTTATAAAGAATCTTATGATGATGAGAGTCCGGAACAGGAAAAAGAGATGCTGCTTCCTCCCTTATTAAAAGGCCAACAGCTGGAACGGAAGGAAATTACAGCCACGGAGCGCTTCACGCAACATCCATTAAGATATACAGAAGCCAGTTTGGTACGCAAATTGGAAGAACTGGGTATCGGACGCCCATCAACTTATGCACCGACCATCTCCACCATACAACAAAGAGGATATGTGGAGAAAGGTGACAAGCAAGGAAATGAACGGTCATATAATATCATATTGCTGAAAAACGACAAGATATCAAGCAAATCCAAGACCGAACTGATAGACAATGAAAAAGGGAAATTGCTCCCTACTGATATAGGAACGGTCGTCAATGACTTTTTAATGCAATATTTCCCTCAAATCATGGACTATAATTTCACTGCCAATGTTGAGAAAGAATTCGATGAAGTAGCAGAAGGCGAAAAGAAGTGGAACGGCATGATAAAGGATTTCTACAAAGATTTCGAGCCACTGGTAGAAGAAACATCTTCACTGAAAATGGAGCATAAAGTAGGCGAGCGTCTGCTGGGTACTGATCCAGTCAGCGGAAAGCCGGTATCAGCCAAAATAGGTCGTTACGGTCCTGTTATCCAGATAGGGAGTGCCAATGATGACGACAAGCCGAAATTCGCGCAAATGAAAAAAGGAGAATCCATCGAAACAATTACACTCGAAGATGCTTTATCCTTATTTAAACTACCTAGAAACCTCGGCGAATATGAAGGAAAAGAAATCATCATTGGAGAAGGAAGATTCGGACCCTACGTCCGCCATGACAACAAATTCATTTCACTGCCTAAAGGTTCAGACCCAATGGATATCTCTCTCGAAGAAGCCATTGAACTTATAGAAGCTAAGAAAAAAGCGGAAAAGGAGAAACATATAAAGGCTTTTGATGAAGAACCAAAAATGGAAATTCTGAACGGTCGTTATGGACCTTACATCGCATTTGATGGAAAGAATTACAAGATTCCAAAAGATAAAGAACCTCAAAAACTTGAACTAGCCGAATGTATGGATATCATTAAAGAACAAAATGACAAGCCAAAGACTTCCGGAAAAGGAAGACATTTTGCAAGCAAGAAAAAATGAAATGGTACGTATCATTCTTATAGGATATATGGGAGCCGGAAAAACTACGTTAGGCAAAGCTCTTGCCAAAGCTTTAGGTTTCCAATTTGTCGATCTGGATTGGTATATTGAGAATCGTTACCGAAAGTCTGTCAAGGAAATTTTTTCTGAAAAAGGAGAAGACGGATTCAGGAAGATAGAACAATCCATGTTGCACGAAACCGCTGAGTTCGAAAATATCATTATATCGGCAGGCGGCGGAACTCCTTGCTTCTTTGACAATATTTCCTATATGAACCGACAAGCAAAAACAGTCTATTTAAAAACAAGTAATGACGTTCTTTTCCATCGTTTGAAAATTGCCAAATCCAAACGCCCGCTACTTGCACAAAAGACTGATGATGAACTGAAAGCATTCATAGAAAAGAATCTTGAAGAACGGGAACCTTTCTATTCTAAAGCTGATTATATCTTTTCAGCTGACAGACTGGAAGACAAGTTTCAAATTGACGAATCAGTAAATAAACTTAGAACATTATTAAATATTTAAAAACCAATATTGAAAAACCTACGTTGAAATGAGAAAATGGCGAATTGAAGATTCCGAAGAGCTCTACAACATCAATGGTTGGGGAACTCCCTATTTTAGCATTAACGAAAAAGGACACGTTGTGGTTACACCACGCAAAGGTTGTGCTTCTGTCGACTTGAAAGAATTATTGGATGAGTTGCAGATAAGAGATGTCTCAGCTCCTGTTCTCCTTAGATTTCCAGATATACTGGACAATCGTATTGAACAGATAGCCAAGTGTTTTGAACAAGCTTCTGAGGAATATAATTACAATGCTCAGAATTTTATCATCTACCCCATCAAGGTAAATCAGATGCGTCCGGTTGTTGAAGAAATTATCAGCCATGGCAAAAAATTCAACTTAGGTCTAGAAGCAGGTTCCAAACCGGAACTACATGCCGTTATTGCCATTAATACAGACTCCGATTCTTTGATAATCTGCAATGGCTATAAAGACGAAAGTTACATCGAACTGGCCCTTTTGGCACAGAAAATGGGTAAACGTGTGTTCTTGGTTGTAGAGAAGTTGAACGAACTTCGCCTGATAGCCAAAATGTCAAAACAGTTGGATGTAAAGCCCAATATTGGAATTCGCATCAAATTGGCATCTGCAGGAAGCGGAAAATGGGAAGAAAGCGGAGGTGATGCCAGCAAATTCGGTTTGACGTCAAGCGAATTGCTTGAAGCACTGGATATCCTTGAAAAGAAGGATATGAAAGACTGTCTCAAGCTTATTCATTTCCACATAGGAAGCCAGGTTACAAAAATCAGACGAATCAAGACAGCTCTCCGCGAGGCCTCTCAGTTCTATGTCCAACTTCATGAAATGGGCTATAAGGTAGAATTTGTAGATATTGGAGGCGGATTGGGCGTCGACTATGACGGAACAAGTTCCTCGAGCAGCGAAAGCAGTGTAAATTATTCCATACAGGAATATGTCAATGACTCTATTTCAACTATGGTAGACGTCGCTGATAAAAACAATATTCCTCACCCTAATATCATAACGGAAAGCGGGCGCTCTTTGACTGCCCATCACTCCGTCCTTATCTTCCAGGTACTGGAAACAGCATCGCTACCCGAAATGGATGAAGAATGGGAAGTTGGAAAAGAGGATCATGAACTTGTACAGGAACTTTATGAGATATGGGATAACCTGAATCAAAGCAGAATGCTGGAAGCATGGCATGATTCACAGCAAATACGTGAAGAAGCCCTCGATCTGTTCAGTCACGGAATCGTGGATCTCAGAACACGTGCACAGATAGAAAGATTGTACTGGTCGGTAACCCGTGAAATCAACGAGATGGCTCATAACCTCAAGCATGCGCCTGAAGAAGTCAGAAAACTCGATAAACTGCTTGCAGACAAGTACTATTGTAATTTTTCTCTGTTTCAATCATTGCCTGATACGTGGGCCATTGACCAGATATTTCCAATTGTTCCGATTCAGCGTCTGGACGAGAAACCCGAACGGGCAGCAACTCTGCAAGACATCACTTGTGATTCAGATGGGAAAATATCCAATTTCATTTCGACAAGAAATATTACACATTATTTGCCTGTTCACGCACTTAAAGGCAAAGAGCCCTATTACATAGGAGTCTTCCTTGTAGGTGCATATCAGGAGATTTTGGGCGACATGCACAATCTCTTTGGAGATACAAATGCCGTTCACATTTCCGTCAACGAGAAAGGATACAGCATAGATCAACTGATTGATGGCGAAACCGTTGCCGAGGTATTGGACTATGTTCAATACAGCCCGAAAAAATTGGTACGCACTCTTGAAACATGGGTTACCAAATCTGTCAAAGAGGGTAAAATTTCTGTTGAAGAAGGAAAAGAATTCCTTAGCAACTACCGTTCCGGCCTCTATGGATATACCTATTTGGAATAATATGAAAGAAAAGCTTACTATCATAAAAGTCGGAGGGAAAATTGTTGAGGAACCGGATTCCTTGAAACAATTACTCAATGATTTCTCACAAGTAACAGGCCACAAGGTCTTGGTTCATGGAGGAGGACGTTCCGCCACTAAGCTGGCTTCTGATTTGGGAATCGAGAGCAAGATGGTAAACGGGCGCCGCATTACCGATGCCGATATGCTGAATGTCGTTACAATGGTATATGGAGGACTTGTGAACAAAAAAATCGTTGCAGGCTTACAATCCCTTAATATCAATGCTTTAGGGCTCACTGGAGCCGACATGAATGTCATTCGTTCCGTGAAGCGACCGGTAAAGGATGTTGATTACGGCTTTGTGGGTGACGTAGAAACGGTTGACGGTAAGTTACTCAGCGAACTTATTAAGAAAGGTATTGTTCCTGTCATGGCCCCGCTTACCCACGATGGTAAAGGCAATCTGTTAAACACCAATGCAGATACCATTGCCGGAGAAACAGCCCAATCATTGGCTCCCTATTTTGATGTTACTCTTATCTTCTGCTTCGAAAAAAAGGGCGTCCTCAAGGATGCCGATGACGAAAACAGCATGATTCCGATTCTGACACCGGAGATTTTTCAACAATGCCGGGAAGACGGAACTATCAGTGGAGGAATGATTCCCAAGCTGGAAAACTCATTCGCCGCATTGAATGCAGGAGTAAGCAAAGTAATTATTACCTTGGCCACAGCTATTGATGGAGAAAGTGGAACGGTTATTCAATTATAATCCAACCATTTAGCGACTAAGCAAAAATATTTCAAAAAAAAATTCACGGGTGAGTGTAACTTTTGTTCAACTCACCCGTCATTATTATAGAGAGATGCAACAGATCAGTTTTCGAAACGATATCTTACCACTGAAAGACAAACTCTTCCGGTTGGCGTTCCGCATTACTTTAGATCGTGCGGAAGCAGAAGATGTTGTGCAAGAGACTCTGATACGTGTTTGGAACAAAAAAGACGAATGGAAACAATTGGATTCGGTAGAAGCATTCAGTTTGACAATCTGCAGAAACCTATCCATTGACCGGAGTCAGAAAAAAGAAGCTCAGAATGTAGAATTCAATGAAGACTTACACGACCGGGTTGACAGTTCCAATGCGATTGACTCGATGGAGCACAAAGAAAAGATGCAAATCATACGGCGACTTTTCGATAATTTGCCCGAAAAGCAACGTTCCATCATGCAACTCAGAGATATAGAAGAAAAAAGCTATAAAGAAATTGCAGAGATATTGGATATTACCGAAGAACAAGTAAAAGTTAACTTGTTCAGAGCAAGAAAAAGTATCAGGCAACAATATATAGAAATTGAGAACTATGGATTATAAGTATATAGAACAACTCATTGAACGGTATTGGCAATGTGAGACTTCCCTGGAGGAAGAAGAAATATTGCACTTGTTCTTTCAACAGAAAGACGTTCCGGCTCATTTGCTTCGATACAAAGACCTGTTTTGTTTCGAAAAGGAAGAGAAAGAACTGAAAGTGAGTGATGATTTCGAGGCCAAAGTTCTAGAGAAAATTGAAAAGCCAGTCGTCAAGGCGAAACGTATCAGCATTTCACGTCAGATCATGCCATTTTTCAAGGCAGCTGCCGTTGTGGCAATCATCCTATCACTAGGTAATGCTATACAGAAGTCTTCACTTGGCGAAGAGAATGATTATAATTATGAAAATTATACAGATACCTATACTGACCCTCAAGTTGCATATGATGAAATATCATCAGCACTGCAGGATGTATCGGAAGGTATCAGCAAATCAAAGGTTTTGGAAGATACCGACACATTGGTTTCTACCACTCCGGCGACAAAGGAATTAATTAAAGAATGAAAAGAGTTCTTTTTTTATTGATATTGACATTAGGGACCTTAACGGTATCAGCACAGGATTTTGCATCGCGATTTTTAAAGACATGCAGTGAAGATTCCACGCTGACTTGCATTAGTGTCAGCCCCAAAATGATGGATGAAGTGCTCAAGTCAAAAGATGATAGTGAAGATGTTGATAGAATGATGGATATTATCTCCGACTTGAAAAGCATGCAGATTCTGACTTCAAAGAAAAACAGTCAGATTCATTTTGAGAAGGCTAAACGGATGCTCGAAAACAATATGAACAGGTATATACCTTTCGCTTCCTATCGGGAAGGTGCCGAGAGTTGTCAGATAAGCATCCGTAAACGAGGTGGTGTCATTATTGAATTGGTCATGCTGCAAAAAAAAGAGGATCGGTTCAGAATCATCAATTTTACGGGGAACATGGATCAGGATTTCATACATCGACTGATGAATGCAATGAATCCAAAATCCTGAATTAAAATGGTATTTTTCATTTGCTTTATATTATAACAAACAGTTAGTGCTTATAAAACAAAAAAACAATGAAACTGTGAAGTTTCAATTCTCTCAAATTTTCATAAACTAACTTCAATAAGGGAGGCGGCAGAATAAATCTGCCGCCTTTCTTGGTTTTTATCCGTTTATATCCGTATATCTCTGCTTGTTCACGTATGCTAAGGCAGCACCGAGGGCTGTCCTGTATTCTGCATATTCCGGTATCAGAAAATGACAATGATACATATTCTCCAACATTGGAAATATATCTTCACATTGCGGCAACTTCGCCAAATTTCCTATTAAAACAAAATTTTTAATCGTACTGTTCAAAGCTGCCAAGATAACCGACTGCCCTATTGTTTGCAACACCATGTGTACGATTCCCGAGGCCACGTCCTCCATGGAGGAATTCATATTTGCTTTTCCAAAAATAGACGCTGTTGCTTCCAAGGGTAGTCCGGGAAGAGCCGTGTTACAGATATCCTTGATTTTCAAGTCTACGTTTTCCGTATGACCTTTCAAGGCCAAAGCCACAATCTGCTGTATCTCTTGTGTATGGAGCAAAAGTCGGGCCAATCCCAAAATGGTTCCTCCTCCAATTCCTATACCACCAATATGACTGATAGCATCTCCCTCGACCTTTACAAAAGAAGTTCCGGTTCCCATACTCACAACTATAAGATTTTTCAGTCGGGAACCGTAATGAGCTCCCAATCCATTGGCTATGAATTCATCCGCATGGGCCGTAGGCAAACCATAGAGAGACTGCCTTACATAAACACTGCCAACTCCAGTCAGCATTACTTTCTCGACTTCACTCAAATTAAATCCATTGTCATAGATATATTTTCCGAAAGCACCGAACAATGATGTTATTGGATCAGTAGCTCTCACCAGCATGGGATGTTTGATACCCTCTTTATCTATACCGATGATTTTTGTGGTGCTGCCACCAACGTCTATTCCTATAACCATATCTTGTTATTATTACATTTATTTATAGATTAAAGTAGATAGTTTGTCTTCACTAAAAAGTTCATTGGCGATGTCCAGCAATTGCTCTGATTTGAGAGCCCTAATCCGTTTTGCCACCTCTTCCTGTCCATCATAATGATTATAATGCAAAAAGGCTTTGCCCATATCAAGAGCACAATTTTCAAAGCTATCACTTGCCACGCATATCTGACCTATGATTTGTTTCTTTGCAGCCGTCAGTTGAGTAGCATTCAGCTTTGTGTCACAAATCTTCTTCAACTCCTTATAAACCAATTCAAAACAATAGTCCATGTCTTCCTGATCACAGCCAAAGTAAATACTGAACACTCCTGTGTCCGTATAGCTCGTCAGATTGCTTTCTACATTGTAAACCAAGCCTCTTCTTTCTCTCAAAGAGACATTGAGTCGACTATTCATACCGGGGCCTCCCAGTAAATTATTGAGAAGGTACAGACCGGTACGCTTCTCGTTATAGGCATTGTATCCGCGAGTTCCTATCATAACATGTGCTTGATGGGTCTCCTTATGGACAGTTAGTGACTGCGGCTGATAGACAGGAAGTCCCGTTCGCTGAGACTTCACGATTTGATTGGGAATCATCTTCAGATACTTCTCGGCTATCCTGATAATCTTTTTAAACTCCATATTAGCAAACACAAAAAGAATCATGTTGGCCGGTTGATAATATTCACTGACAAAATCCAAAGCATCCCTATCGGAAAAGCCACGCAGGAGCTCCGGTTTCCCTAAAATATTCCTTCCAAGGGGATGTCCATGAAATATCATATCTTCAAAATCATCAAATATCAAATCGGAGGGAGAATCTTCGTAACTCTTAATCTCATCGATAATCACCTCAACCTCTTTATCAATTTCTTTTGCAGGAAATGTGCTGTTGAAGACAATATCGGTAAGTAGTTCCAACGCCCTCTCAAAATATTCTACAAGAAAAGTAGAATATACAACCGTTTCTTCCTTATTCGTATAAGCATTCAAATCTCCTCCCACATTTTCCATCCTGTTTAGAATATGCCAGGCTTTGCGCCTTTTAGTACCCTTGAAGATGAGGTGTTCAACAAAATGAGCCATCCCCTGTTTGCTTTCTTTTTCATCGCGCGTTCCGGCATCTATAGAGAAACCGCAATATGCAACCTGAGTCGGAGATGGAGAAAAAATGATTCTTAGTCCATTCGACAATGTATATGTCTGATAATCCATTATATTTCTCATTAGTTTGCAAAAATACAACAAAAACTTATTGCCATTCACAGAAAAAATGAGATATTTGCATGACTAACCCCAAAAAGACGAAACCTATGATTGAATCAATACAGGAATTACTTCAAAAAGAAGCGCAAGCAGTACTCAATATTCCTATAAACAGCCATTACGAAGAAGCGGTAAACCTTATTGTCGAACAAGTACATGTAAAGAAGGGTAAGCTAATCACTTCGGGCATGGGGAAAGCAGGACAAATAGCAATGAATATTGCCACTACTTTCTGCAGTACAGGAATACCTTCCGTCTTCCTTCATCCAAGTGAAGCCCAGCATGGCGATTTGGGAATCATCCAGGAAAACGATATTATGCTGTTAATCTCCAATTCCGGAAAAACCAGAGAAATTGTAGAGCTCACAAAACTTACCCACAAATTAAATCCCAATATAAAATACATAGTTATTACAGGAAATCCAGAAAGCCCACTTGCCAATGAAGCCAATGTGTGTTTACCTACAGGACATCCGGAAGAAGTATGCGCATTGGGACTTACCCCAACCACAAGCACTACTGTAATGACAGTTATCGGTGATATTCTGGTCGTTGAAACTATGAAAAAAACGAAATTCACGATTGAAGAGTACAGCAAACGTCATCATGGTGGCTATTTGGGTCAGGTATCTCGTGCCTTAAGCAAATAATTAAAGAATAATCAGGAAGTTATAACGATTTATCCATTCTTTATCCTTACCTTTGCAGCCTAAATTTCAAAAGATATAGATGAAGACATTCGCAGAATTGGGCGTTTCTGAAGAAATCAGAAAAGCTATTGAAGAAATGGGATATGAGAATCCCATGCCGGTACAAGAAGAAGTGATTCCGTATTTACTCGGCACAGGTAATGATGTTGTAGCTTTAGCACAGACAGGAACCGGCAAAACAGCCGCTTATGGATTGCCGTTGATACAGAAAACAGATGTAGACAACAAGGTTCCTCAATCTCTTATTTTATGTCCTACCCGTGAGCTTTGCCTCCAAATCACAGGTGACCTGACAGATTATTCGAAATATGTGGACGGACTCCGTGTCCAACCGGTATATGGAGGCTCTTCCATCGAAAGCCAAATCAGAGGTATAAAGAAAGGCGTGCACATTATTGTAGCAACGCCGGGCAGACTGATTGACCTGATGGAGCGGAAAGTAGTAAACTTAGGTACTATCAGCAATGTAGTCATGGACGAAGCTGATGAAATGCTTGATATGGGTTTTTCCGAAAGTCTCAATACCATTCTAGCCCAAGTGCCGGAGGAACGCAATGTAATGATGTTCAGCGCTACGATGAGTCCGGAAATTAGTCGGATAAGCAAGAACTATCTGAAGAGCCCTAAAGAAATCACTATAGGTACAAAAAATGAAGGTGCAGAAAACGTAAACCATGTTTATTACATGGTACACGCTAAAGACAAATATGCTGCCCTGAAACGAATAGTCGACTATTTTCCTCAAATTTACGGTATCGTATTTTGCCGTACCCGTCTGGAAACTCAAGAAATAGCCGACAAACTGATACAAGACGGTTACAATGCAGATTCCCTTCATGGAGAACTTTCACAACAGCAGCGTGATCTCGTAATGCAGAAATTCCGTCAACGCCATTTACAACTGCTCATTGCTACTGACGTAGCCGCCAGAGGATTGGATGTAGATGACCTTACGCATGTTATCAATTACGGTTTTCCCGATGATGTAGAAGTATATACTCACCGAAGCGGACGTACAGGACGCGCCGGGAAAAAAGGTTTGTCCATCGCAATTATCAATATGCGCGAAAAAGGAAAACTGAAAGCTATTGAAAAGTCCATAAAAAAGACTTTCGAAGTCGGTGTTCTTCCTACCGGGAAGCAGATTTGCGAAAAGCAATTGCTAAAGCTGATTGACGATGTTGAGAAAGTAAAAGTCAATGAAGATGAAATAGCTGAGTTTCTTCCTACTATTTATAGAAAATTGGAGTGGCTGGAAAAAGAAGATATTATCAAACGTATGGTAAGTCTCGAATTCAACCATTTTCTGGATTACTACAGCCAGGCACAGGAAATTGAAATTCCTAAAGAAGGACGCGGCGAAAGGTCAGAACGCGGTTCCAAAGACAGGGACAGAAGCAAGAGAGGTGGCGAAAAGAGAAGTCGTTCCGCTGAAGCTGGATATGCCCGTCTTTTCATCAATGTAGGCAAAACTGATAATTTCTATGCCGGACAAATCATCGAGCTCCTGAATCGAAATATCAAAGGACAAAAGATTGAAGTAGGACGCATCGACTTGATGCAGAACTTTTCTTTCTTTGAAGTTCCTGAAGAAGATGCCCAAAAGGTTTTGAAAGGATTGAGCCATGCCCATGTGGGAGACAGAAGAGTCATCGTCGAAATATCCAATCCCAATGATAGTGCAAAAGAGGAAAAAGGAGGACGCGACCGCGACCGCCAGCATCGTTCTTCCAAAAAATATGAATCAGGAAAGAGAAGGGATGTATCAAAAAGAGAGTCGTCCAGCAAATCCGATAAGCCAAGCCGTGAAGAAAGAGGATATACCACTGCAAGAGGCCCAAAAGGCAAAGACGAATGGAAAAAATTCTTCCAAAACGAAGAAGGTGAACCGGGACGCAAGTCAAAAAAGAAATAAATTATCATAATATTGAAATCCCCATCTGCACTGTTCAAGTGAAAGATGGGGATTTTTTATTGGGCACTTCTCTTCAAGACCAACAAGCTTTCAGGTCCCATATTGAAAAGCAAATCAATAGCACTCATATTCGGAAGGAAGCCGAATTTCTCTCGGAAAACCTGATAATAAGGTTCTGGCTTAAAGTTGAAATCGTCTTGGAATCCTTTTTTCAGATGGATGGCTTCCCGCTCATCCATTTCATCTACAGAGAAATCCTGCTTGTAATCCTCTGTATGCGACAAGAGAATGGACAGATCCATTTCCTTGCAAATCAACTGCATGAGTGCTTCATTATAATCTACCAGAAATTCATATTTCCTTTCATAAAAAGGACGGAAGTTCTCCTCGTAATATTCAAAAAAAGGACTATTCATATAGGCAGATGATATAGCATTCCAATGAAGATGCCGCCAATTTCCGTGATCGCTGATACGTATTTCTTTAATCGGGCATTTGGGATTTTCCGGTTTCACCACAGGAACGGTAAGTGCAAGAGGACCATTGGCTGCAGAAATAATGCAACGATTGCGATAGGTCTGCTTCACATAATGCTCGTAAAACTCTATATAAACCTTATCAAAAGCAAATAGCTTCGTAAAGTATTCCACAGGCGGCAGATAGGCCGTAGTCAGATATACAGTTTTCCCCATTCCATTATTTTATTTTTGTAAAGAAACGATTCCAACGATAACCTCTGTTCCAAGATTTTGCATTATCCTTTGAAAACCATATCACAATAGCCCTACCCAAAAGATGAGTAGAAGGAACAAATCCGAATAACCTGGAATCACTCATATTTATAGGATTATTGGACGATACCCAATAATAATCCTGACTAAAGAAACACCATTTTACAGATTGACCGTCAATATAAAGCGTATCTCCACGTACAGCTGCATTTTTATTTTCATGCTGCACCAGCGTATTGCAAAGAAGCTTTGCGTTCCAAGGATAGACCTTCACAGCCTTTCCTTTCATTGGAACCACGTAAGGATGAATTCCCGCCCCCGTATCTTTTCTTAAACAAGTAAAAGATACTGTATTTCCAAGTTCCTGTTTCAGCATATACAATTCATAATGACTAAAACTCCGAATGTATCTGTTATTATCATAGCCCACCAGCTCATTGCGACCCATATCAAGTTTGTCAAGAACATGCACAACCGTGTCTTCTGAAACATCGGGATATGAATAAAGTTGCTTGCAATCAGGATTTACTACCTTTTCATTCGTCAATTGAAGTTCTTCATTCAGCATAAGTGTATCACCAGGCACCCCTACACACCGACTGATAAACAGATCCTGACTGTCAATATTCTTTTGTGAGGATGGCATCGGATTATTAAAGAGAAGAATATCATTCTTCCGAACAATACCGCTTCCCCACCGGCAATATCCAATCCATGACATAAAAGGCACTCGGTATCCATAGCTCCACCGGTTCACCAAGACCCGTTCGCCAGCATAGAGAGTATTTTCCATTCCCGAAGAGGGTATAGTGCAGGACATTACAAAAAAAGTTCGAATGCCCAGCATCACCAATACGAAAATGAGTATCGCAGCCAGTGCCTTTTTCATTGATAATTATTTTATATTGTCAACCCAACGGAAAATACGATTCCATCGTATTTTACTGGTATCCTTATCTATAGAAAGCCATATCAGGATAGGTTTCCCCACAATATGATCTTCAGGAACAAATCCCCAATAGCGTGAATCCGCCGAATTATGACGGTTATCCCCCATCATCCAATAGTAATCCATCTTGAAAGTATAGTGATCGGTCTGTTGTCCGTTGATAAATATCTTACCATCCTTCACTTCCAGACGGTTCCCTTCATAGATGGCAATCGGACGCTCATAAATAGGAATATTATCTTCGGTCAACCGGATAGTCTTTCCTCTTTGTGGAATCCACAGAGGTCCGTAATTATCACGCGTCCAATTCTTGTAAAGATCCAATGGATACAAGCCTTCTGAATCAGCAGCCTCATCCAACTTTATTTCTGAAACGAGTCCTGTCAAAGCTTTCAATCCATTATAGGCTTTTTTAGTCAAAGGAATCCAATAAAGAGTTCCTTCAGGATTATGTTGTGATATATCTTCAAGGCTGATTCCCAAATCGTAACGCACCTCATCGGATATAGGAGCCGTAGTCTTTACATAGTAGCCATATTGCACATTATCAGGCTCCTTATTTGGTTTACCGTCCAAATAGACAATTCTATTTCTTATCTGCAAAGTCTGCCCTGGAAGTCCCACACAGCGCTTCACATAATTTTCGCGCCTGTCCGTCGGACGTGAAATTACTTTTCCGAACATTTGGGGATTATTTTTAATGTAATTACTCCCCAAAGAATAATAGTTCTCATAGACAGCTCTCTGCTGGGAGCGTGTCATTTTTGAAAGATCGGGCTTTTCCGTTGCCAGACTTTGCCCGTAACCGTAACAAAGCGAATAGTAATCGGCGGCCTGATAATCCGGTGAAGTAGCCACAGTGTCTCCTGAAGGATAATTGAACACTACGATATCATTCAGCTTCACCTGCCCTAGACCCTTCACCCTCCGGTAATCCCAATGAGGATGTTCAAGATAAGACTTTGTTCCGATGAGAGGCATGGTGTGCTGGGTAAGAGGCATAGTCAGCGGAGTCTGCGGTATCCTAGGACCATAGCTCAGCTTGCTCACAAAAAGATAATCACCTGTCAGTAATGATTTCTCCAAAGAAGATGAAGGTATCTCATAATTTTGGAAAAAATATATATTGACAAAATATACAGCAATCAAAGCAAATACAATAGCGTCAACCCATCCCATGACAAATTGCACACTTTTATTCTTTGCTCTTTTCCACCATGACCAAGGAATCTTTTTTGTTATGTAACTATCAAAGATGAAGGGAACGACAATCAGCCCCAACCAGCTTTTAACCCAAATTAAAAACAGCAAATAGAGAGCCAATACGACTCCAAACTTAATCCATTGTCTTTTAGAAACTTCCATCTCTGACTTTTTTTAAAACTGAAACAAATCTTTCATACCAAGCAAACCACAATGGGTTGATGTATATTCCGCTGCCAAAACCGCACCCAAAGCAAATCCTTTTCTATTCTTTGCATCGTGTGTAATAACAATGCTGTCAGCTTCACTTTCATAGCGGATGGAATGAATGCCCGGAACTTCTCCTCTGCGGATAGAGTTGACAGGTATTTCGTCGGGAGCGCAATCGGCTGACCCCGTCACAGTTCCATCTGGAGCTGTGAAAGTTCCTTTTACCCATTTATCCTTCCGATCAAGATTGGCCAGAAGACTCTCAGTCAACGTAATTGCAGTACCACTAGGGGCATCCAACTTATGAATATGATGAGTTTCCTCTACACTGATTTCAGAATAATCGGGGAACCGGTTCATTATTTTTGCCAAATAATCGTTTACGGCAGAAAAAATTGCCACTCCCAAACTGAAGTTTGAAGACCAGAATAATGTTTTTCCACCATCCGAACAAAGCTTTTTTACCTCTTCTCCATGCTGTTCCATCCATCCTGTGCTTCCTGAAACCAACTTTACTCCTGCCTCAAATGTCTTCATGTAATTCTGATAAGCAGAAGTAGGAGAGGTAAATTCTATGGCAACATCTGCACTCTTGAATGCCTCCGACTGAAAATCGTCCTGGTTATCGATATCAATGATACAGACGACCTTATGGCCACGACTCACAGCAATACGCTCGATTTCATGACCCATTTTTCCATACCCTATTAGAGCTATTTTCATTTTGTTCCTAAAATTAAAGTGGTGCAAATATAAGGAAATATCACGGAATCTATTAATTTTGCAACATTTAATAGATTTAAGAATATAAAATTAAGACTTTTAATCATAAAGATACCCCATGGAAGTACTCCTCCACTATGTATGGAAACATAAAATACTCCCACTCAAGGAACTGAAAAGTACATTGGGCAACAATATAGAAATCATTGACCCAGGATTGCAGAACAGGAATGCAGGCCCCGATTTCTTTAACGCAAAAGTAAAAATAAACGGAACTCTGTGGGTTGGTAATGTCGAAATCCACCAGAACACATCAGATTGGTTCAAACATGGACATGACAGGAACCCGGCTTTTGATTCTGTCATCCTTCATGTTGCCGAAAATGTGGATTGTGAACTTAAGCGGTCCAACGGAGAAATTATCCCACAACTCCAACTGCAATGCCCGCAAAACATCGTTTCGCATTATGAGGAATTGATTAAGGCAGATTATTATCCCCCGTGCTACAGCATTATTCCTTCACTATCTTCTTTCTTTGTACATAGTTGGATGAATGCTCTTCAAACAGAACGTCTGGAAGAAAAATCAGGACAGATTCTGGAACGATGGGAAAAATACGACAAGGACTGGGAGAAGACTCTCTTTGTCACGCTGGCAAGGAATTATGGATTCGGCATCAATGGGGATACTTTCGAAAGATGGGCATCACACGTTTCACTCCATGCCACTGCCAAATACAGAAACGACTTATTCAAAATAGAAGCTGTATTCTTCGGTCAGGCAGGACTTCTGGAAGAAGATATCCACGATGAATATTACAAAAAAATGCAAAAGGAATATCAATACCTGTCGCATGTTTTCCATTTAGCCCACATGGAAGAGCACCTATGGAAATTTCTCAGACTCAGGCCCACTAACTTTCCCCATATCCGTATTGCCCAACTTGCATGGATCTATTTCCAAAGCGAAGGCTTGTTTTCCAAACTGATGGAATGTGATACTCTGGCTAATATATACGCTTGCCTGAAGACCCAAACCTCCGAATATTGGGAAACACACTACATGTTCGGAAAAGAAGCTCCTGCACGAACAAAGCATCTGAGCAAGAATTCCCAGGATCTGATTATCATCAATACAATCGTTCCTATGCTCTTCACTTATGGAAAACATAGCTGCAATGAAAAACTATGTATGCGTGCCCTCGATCTGATGGACGGACTGAAAGCCGAAAACAATTACATCACGCGTATGTGGGGGCAATGCGGACTTGATATCAAAAGCGCTGGTGACAGCCAAGCACTCATCCAACTTAAAAAAGAATATTGTGATAAAAAGAAATGCCTGCACTGCAGAATAGGATTCGAATACATAAAAAAGAAATAAATATGAACCATTACATTCATGAATTAAAACTTAAGGTACGCGATTATGAATGCGACCTCCAAGGAATTGTCAATAATGCCAACTACCAACACTATATAGAGCATGCACGCCACGAGTTCCTCATTTCCACAGGACTTCACTTCGAGGAACTGCACCATCAGGGAATAGATCCGGTTGTAGCACGTATCACCATGTCATTCAAAATTCCTCTTAAAAGCGGTGATGAATTTATATGCAGACTTTATCTGAAAAAAGAAGGTATCAAATATGTCTTCTATCAGGATATATTTAGGGCGGAAGATAACAAGCTGTGCCTGAAAGCAGTAGTCGAAAGCGTTTGTCTGGTAAACGGAAAATTAAGTGACAGCAATATTTTTGATAAATACTTTTCCCCCTATTTCGTCGCATGAAAGAGGAAGAGCTTATCAGCAGCATAGCACTGACGCATATTCCAGGCATAGGAGCTGCCGGAGCCCGCAATCTTTATAAAGCTCTGGGTAGTGCAAGTGATGTATTCAAAAACAGAAAGAATCTCCGAGATATCCTTCCTGACGTAAAGCCGCAATTGATAGAATTACTGGATTGTTCTCAAGCTTTTACCATAGCCGAAAAAGAATATCATTTCATTCAAAGCAAGAATATATCCTGCCTCGGTTACAAGGATGAAGACTATCCAAGCCGCCTGAGAGAATGTGACGATGCCCCACTCTATCTGTTCTACAAAGGCCATGCAAACCTGAATAGTCTGCGAATCATTGGGGTGGTGGGGACTCGCCACATCACAGAATACGGAAAAGATCTTTGTTTGAGATTTGTGAACGACCTGAAGGAACTGTGCCCCCATACAATCATAGTGAGCGGACTGGCCTACGGCGTAGATATCCATGCCCATCAGGCAGCCTTGCAAAATGGAATGGAAACTATCGGAGTCCTCGCCCACGGCCTCGACCGTATTTATCCATCTGTACACAGGAACAGTGCGGCAAAAATGATTGACCAAGGCGGACTGCTTACTGAATTCATCAGCGGAACCAATCCCGACAAACAAAACTTCGTCAGCCGGAACCGAATCGTGGCAGGCATGTGTGATGCGACCATCGTAGTGGAAAGTGCAAAGAAAGGTGGTGCACTTATTACAGCGGAATTGGCTGAAAGTTACCACCGCGACTGTTTCGCATTCCCGGGAAGAACAAACGATCCATATTCTGAAGGATGCAACAATCTCATCAGAGAGAATAAAGCTATCCTGATAAACAATGCAGAAGACTTTGTAAAGAGTATGTGTTGGGAAATAAATACTAAGGCTAGACCTAAGGAAATCCAACGAGATCTGTTTCCCGACCTGACGACTGACGAACAAATACTGGTTGATCTCCTTTTAAAAAATCCCAATGGCATGCAAATAAATACCATGATTGTCGAAAGCAACATTGCTATTCAGAAAATAAACGTGCTCCTTTTTGAACTGGAAATGAAAGGAATTGTACGTGCTTTGGCAGGAGGCCTTTTTAAATTGGTACAATAAAAGAAGAAAAATTATCAATTTGAAATAAAAACAACATAAATAAAATCTTTTTGAAATTTAAAACAAATAATTATATAACTTTTTGATTGATTTATTTGCATTTTAAAAACAAAATGGATATCTTTGCAAATGAATTAAAGAAAAAAGACATAAACACAAGATAAAACATATTACATGCACAAGCAAGAGAGAGAAATTGCTATAATTAAGTTGGATTAGATTTTTGTTTTTTTTTAGGTTTAAAAAAGATTGTTATCGGGAATTCACACTAAAACGAAAGGATAAAGAAAATCCTTTCGTTTTAGTATCTTATGACAGGCCCTCAGGTCAGCTCCAAAGTTTCAGCAAGTCCGAATCCCCCCAATAAAGATGAGTATAGCCTGCTATTGCATTTTTATATGTGAGTATAGGAGTATTCACAGCATTTCCATCTGCATCAAACTGTTGGGCGATTGACTTCAAATCATTTCCGGAATATGCAATAGAAGAAAAATGGAACTCATGTCCGCGCCATTCCTCACCATTATAAAAGAATTTGCGATATCCCAGATGCAGATGCATATCCGTCATGGTGGCATCCTGTGCATAAATGCCAACCATAGGATAAGCGATATTATCCATGCCAACCACCGAGCGGCACAGATACATCATACCTCCACATTCTGCAAAAATCTTTCCTCCACGCTCTACATGGTTTTTTATGGAATCAATCATTGTCTTGTTGGAACTCAATTCCTTTAAAAAGAATTCAGGGTATCCGCCAGGTAAATAAACCAAGTCCGCCTGCGGCAGAAATTCATCATTGAGTGGACTGAAGAATAAAACCTCACCATCCTTTTTCAGAGATTCAATATTTTCCTTATAAATAAAATTAAAGGCTTCATCGCAGGCAACCGCAATTTTCAGGTTTCTTCGAGGAGATGCTGCTACAAGATTGTTGCATGCCACATCTGATTCTCTTCCACATAGTTCCAAAAGACGTTGTATATCCACGTGTTCATCAATAATTCGTGATATTTTGTCTATCAGTTGTTCCGTCCGGAACTCTCGGTCCAGCGTCAGGCCCAAATGTCGGGAAGGAATATCAATATCCATTACTCGGGGTATAAAACCAAGACACTCCACCCCTACATCTTTACATGCACTTTTGAGACATTTTTCCTGTGAAGCTGAAGCTGTCTGATTAAAAACGACTCCCTTAATATTAATATGAGGAAAAAAATGAATGTATCCATATAAAAGAGGGGCTACCGAATAAGCTACCGAACATGCATTAACCAGTAAAATAACCGGGATGCCTAGTTCTAAAGCAATTTCCGCACTACTTCCACGCATATCATCATAACCATCAAACAATCCCATGACACCCTCGACAACACAAATCTGTGATCCTTGCTGATATTTGTGATATAATCTGTGCAAATTTTCCTTTGAAGAAAACCACGAGTCCAGGTTGACCGACTCTATGCCGGCTGCCAGCTTATGAAAATGTGAATCAATATAATCAGGCCCGCACTTAAAGGGTTGCACAGAACATCCGCGATTTCTAAGAGCCCTTAAGAGTCCGATGGTAAAAGTCGTCTTTCCACATCCCGAACTTGTTGCGCCAATTAATAAATCTGCATTCATTCGAATTCTTTTCTTGCAAAGATACAACGACAGCTCCACTTTTTTAAGAAAAAAAGATAAAAACTATATACACATTAAGTGATATAATAAAATGGACAGCTTCTTCTATTGTGAAATTACTCTGAAAATATTACCTTCGCAAATAAAAAAGATGGACATAACAAATTATAACGGACTGATCATAGGAATCGGCACCTTTTTGATAATAGGAGTATTTCATCCTATAGTTATCAAAATGGAGTATTATTTTGGAACGCGTCTATGGTGGATTTTCCCATTGGCAGGAATAATTAGTATCGTAGGGTCACTCACCGTGGAAAACGTGATCATTTCATCTCTTTTGGGAGTACTCGGCTTCACTTGCTTTTGGAGTATTCTAGAGATCTTCGAACAGAAAAAACGTGTTGAGAAAGGATGGTTCCCTAGAAATCCCAAACGGAAATATTCTTAAGAATCAATGAAGCTGGCTTGGCAAAATGCCGTAGCCAATTAGTATAACTGACTCCTTACGTATATCATTCCTGATATACCACAAATCTGCAACAAATAGATAGTCTATTTGGACTGGATTTATATGCTTTACTACCTATATCTACCCAACTTCACGAACAGATAATTTTTAAATCCGCCAACAGGTATATATCTGAAATATCAAATAAGATTCTTTATCATAAAGTCATAGAGAAGAAATAATTATATAAGAAATTTACCTATTTTTGAGTATTTAGCAGAAATGAAACTAAGCATATCTTTGTAAAAAAAAGAAATGAAGAAAATAACGCAATTCATGTATTCTGCTCATAGAATCTTGGGAACAATAATGTGTCTGGTTTTTATGACCTGGTTTCTTTCCGCCTTTATTATGATGTATCACCATTTCCCGCATGTCAGCAACAATGAAATAATCAGAAAAAATAAAAAATTATCCTCTTCATCAGAGCAATCACCCTCCATTACCTCTATAATAAAACGGCTTCCTCCAAATGCAGAAATAAAAGGAATCACTCTAGACTGTCGATTAAAACAAACCGTATTTCATATTAAAACGAACAAAGGGCAATTCGACTTTCCATCTGACTCTCTAAAAGAGTTGTCAAAAATAAATAAAGAATTCATATCGAACACAGCCCAATTGTGGTGCAACGCTCCAATCGAACGAATTGATACACTGAGCAAATTAGATCAATGGACTCCGTATATTAGATTAAAGAAGGAAATACCCATTTATAAAATATATTTTTTAGATAAAGAAAAAACTCAGTTATACATTGGTTCAAAGAGTGGGGAAGTACTGCAATTTTCAAACCAAAAGGAAAGATTCTGGTCATGGATAGGAGCAATTCCACATTGGGCTTATTTTTCATGGTTAAGGCAAAATCCTGATCTTTGGTTCAAAACTATAATATTCCTAACAGGCCTTGGATGTTTAATGCTTGTCGCTGGATTTTGGGTTGCAATTGACGTGTGGAGAAAAACACATACTCACCTTATCCATAAATTCTCCCCTTATCGCAAAAAGTGGTATCACTGGCATTATGTAAGTGGCATATTTTTTGGTTTTTTTGTTTTAACATTCACTTTCAGTGGCATGATGTCTATGATAGACCATCCTGCCTGGATACGCAAATCGATATTTATGATAGAACCTCAAGTCAGCTTGCGATTGAAAATGCCAAAGATCGAGAACTACGTTTTGGACTATTGGAAACTCATCAAAGCCTATCCCAATATCAGACAAATAGAATGGAATAACTTTGACGGACATCCTTATTATACAATTACTGATGGGAAAAAAGAACAATATATTGATGCCAAAGACAGTATTCCACGACCTCTTTTTCTTTCCAAAACAGAAATCCTCCATAGTTTGGAATCTCTCTACAAAAATAATGTCCCAGGAACAAAGATTCCTCAAATTAAACTAACCCCAATAACACATTATGAAACCTATTACAGGGATATGAGCAATATGATGAAAGAACGCCGACAACTACCTGTCTGGAAAGCTGTTGTGGAAGACCCTAATAACAGTATTTTTTACATTCATCCGGAAACTGGCGATATCCGTTATGTAGACACCGCCTCACGTTGGAAATATTGGTCGTTTACCGCCCTGCACCGAATGCGCTTTCCCGGATTGTGTTCAAACATAACTCTTCGCAAAGCTCTTTTGTGGATACTATTATTGGGAGGAAGTGTTGTTTCCCTGTCTGGAGTAGTTCTCGGCATAAAATATATAAAAAGGAAAATCAGGCTTTAGTAGGTATGAATACTTATTATTAACGACTTCATTAGCAACGGATTTACCCTTTTTTGGGTATTTCCCTAGAATGAAAAACCATTTACCTTTGCGCAAGATAACAAAAAGCTAAGGTTATGATAAAAAAACAAAAAATTATTATGGTCGTCCTCATCGATTGCCTCTTTTCTTTCAATGCTTACGCCCAAATCAATTCAAATGATACTTTGGACATAACAAAAAGGACTTTTGAACTTAATCCCATTGTAGTTACAGGAACCGGAACACATCAGCGATTAAAAAATACAGCATCGCCCGTTTCGGTTATTACGTCCAATGAAATTAAAAAAGCAGGAATTGTTGATTTTCAACAAGCAATGACAACTTTGGTTCCTTCACTTTCATTCTCACCAAATGCTATGGGATCCTACCTGATGATGAATGGTTTGTCTAACAAATATGTTCTTCTATTAGTCAACGGGAAAAAGTTGACAGGTGACATAAGCGGAAACGTCGACTTAAGCCGTATTGACTTGAGTAGGATAAGACGTATTGAAGTTTTAAACGGAGCTGCATCATCTCTCTATGGATCGGACGCCATTGCGGGTGTTATCAACATCATAACAGACGATCCTCAACATGTCTTAGAAGTAAGAAGCAACAGCCGCTATACAGGGAAAAAGCAATACAGTCAAACCGTAGGACTAGATATAGCTAGAGGACGATTCGGATCGTATACCTCATTCAAACACGATCAAAGTGATGGATGGCAAAACAGCAACTTGGCATATACAACAAAGAATAACAAAATAACAGGCACAGAATCCTCCATTGCACCATTAGCAATCGGATTTCACTCAAATGTCATAGATCAAAAATTTACTTTTTCAGCAAATGATAAATTGTCTTTCTATGCCACTGGCAACTATTATTGGAAACTGACAGACAGACCCATAACTGATAAAAATGTCACAGGAGGATCCGATTATGACCTGCATTACGAATCATACCGTTACGGTGCTGGTGCCACCTATAAGTTAAGCAAGCGCAATTCATTGCACTTTGACTATATCGGCGACGATTTCACTCAACATTATAAATACAATGTAAAAACGAAAGACTATCAAATAGGCCAGTATAAATTCACAAAAGAACAAACCTTTCAGGATGCAGAACTCAAAGGAATTTTCGGATTTACAAAGAATAGTACGACAGTATTCGGAACCGACTTTCGGTCTGATGGGTTGGAAAGTAATAATGGTAACATAAACAAAAACACCTATACTATTTCGGCCTATGGACAACATGAAATGAAATTTACAAATAATTTTAAAACAATCTTAGGTCTACGTTACGATTATCATGAAGAAGCCGGAGCTGCCCTAACACCCAAAATCGCTTTAATGTACTCAATAAAGAATTTTAATATAAGAGCAACATACGCAGGAGGATTCCGCGCACCGGGACTAGATGAGCTTTATTACAAATTCTACAAAAATAGTATGGGTGGAAAACCCGTCATTACTTTAGGGAACACCAATCTTGATCCGGAACACAGTAACTACTATTCCTTAAATTTGGAATACCGTTCGAATTTTTTCACGGCTTCTATAACCGGTTACATGAATTACATATCCAATATGATAACTAAAGTAGCCACAAATATCAATGATCTTACAAATCCTGACAGCTTCCGCCAATGGGCTCAAAAAGAATTCGACCTGACTGATGCCCAAACTCAGAAATTAGTCAATTACCAGGAGTATGTGAACTTCAACAAAGCAAAGATAAAAGGTGTGGAAATAAATATCTCTACAAATTCCATCAAAGGATTCTCTTTAAGTGGAAACTATACTTATGCTTATGCAAGAGGACAGAATGACGGAATCTGGCAAAATATTGAACGTTCCATTCGCCACACAGGGACGATCAGTGGAAATTACTCTCATACATGGAAAGACTATTCCTTTAATGTCAATATAAACGGACGTCTACAAAGTAAGGTCTATTATCCTAGTGATATATTCGGAAATGCACCCGGGTATGGACTTTGGAATATTAACACACGCCATTCCTTCAATCAGTTCCGTCATATTTTTTTCGAACCCAGCTTGGGTATAGATAATATTTTCAACAAGAAAGACACTCGACCTAAAGGATCCAACTATGCATTGTATTCTCCCGGAAGAATGCTTGTTATCGGCTTATCATTAAGATTAAAATAAATAAAATATAAGATGAAAAATTTATTCATTCTAGTTTTTTCTCTGTGCCTCGGACTTGCCTCTTCGGCACAAACAAAAAGAGCTGCAATTCTTGTCACTCACTACGGAAGTTCCGATACGCTAGCCAGAGAACAGGCTCTTGATATAATTACAAAAGAAATCAAAGAAGCATATCCGAACTATGAAGTTCGTGAAGCTTACATATCTCCTGTTGTCAGGAAAAAGCTCAGAAATAGTGGAATACATAAAGACAGTCCGCTAGACGCTTTATTAAAGTTACGTAGTGAAGGCTATAAGAACATATATCTTCAAAGCACAACACTCATAGAGGGTAATGAGATGCAATCCGTCAGACAGGATGTCGAAAAAGTAAAATCTTTTTTTGATCAAATCAAGGTTGGAGACCCTCTTCTCTTCACTACAGATGATTGCGACAGCGTAATTAATATTTTATTACGAGACAAATCGGAAACAAAACATGATTATATTTATATTGGTCACGGAAATAAAATGCCAAGTACAGCTACCTATGCAATGCTAGATTACATGATTAAATCACGCGGTATAAAAAATTATCATGTTAGCACGATAGAAGGATACCCGACAATTGAAACAACAATTCAACAATTGAAAGAAACCTATCCGAAAAGAGTAACCCTTATTCCTCTCCTTTTAGTCAACGGAAATCACACAAAGGAAGACATAGCGATTATATGGAAAAAAGAATTGGAACATCTTGGATATAAAGTAGATATCATTATGAGAGGATTAGGAGAAAATCCATTAATCAGGAAACTTTATATTAACCATATCAAAAAAATCCTATCATACTAATAAGACTTTTGTAAAAACAAAACCCCACACTTTCACAAGCATGGGGTTTTGTTATCTTTAAAAAGAAGAATATATCTATTTCACAATGAATTTAATTAATCAATGGCTTTGACGGAACCCACACCACTACGGTTTATTTGCTTCTGCTGAGGATTGCCTGCATATTTCACATTGCCCACTCCCTCAGACTTCACAATAAGTCGTTTGGATGCATAACAAGAAATATTGCCTACGCCTTCCTGGTCAATATCGAGTTCCTGAGTTTTCATGTCTGATGCATTCAAATTGCCTACACCATCTACAGAATAGGTGGCCGTGCGGCATTCACCGGCAAGATTCAGGTTTCCTACCCCTTCGGAATCTACATTCAAAGTATTACACAAGAGATTTTCCACCTTAATGTTTCCCACAGCATCATTCTTTATTACAACCGCATCTCCTTGAATCTTACCTAGAAGCTTAATATTTCCAACCCCCTCATTCTCAAGACTGACAAATTTAGGACTACTCAAGTGTATGGTAACCACATTACCTTTAGAAAGTCTAGAACCTTTTTTCATATTGATCTTCAGGTTACCGTTATTTTCATTGACGATGAATAAAGGGACATAATTATCCGGACCCTCAATCACGACACTTACCTTATCGGTTTGTGTATATTCGATATTTGCCACTACGTCGGTATAAATGGAAGAAAAATCCTTTACATTGTTGTAGGAACGGCTAATGCGATGCTTGCTAGGTTGGATCCCTCCCATATATGTCATGCTGCAACTGCTTATGGTCAGTGCAAAGAAGCACATAGTGACCAAACTAAGAAAATACTTTTTCATAATCTATCTGTTTTTTATTGGTTTCTGTATATTAGACGAATGAATGCATACGAAAGTTGCATGCTCCACACTTTTTTTTTATTTTTGTATGCTGAAACAAACAAAACCACCATGTTTTCAATCACTAAAAACAGTATCCCTGCACGCATTAAAGATCCCGAACTGGGGGAAATCATCTTCCGTCTGAACCCAAGGGCAAAGAGAATCATCATGCGCACCAAACAGGATGCCATTTATGTGACTGTTCCGCCAAGCGTCTCATGGAAACAAGTACAGGAAGTTTTGAAAGAACACAAAGAGGTTATCCTGAAAAGCAAAAAGAAAATGGTGATGCACCCCATCGACTTGTCCTTCGAAATAAAGACAGACTTGCTCCACATTCTTTTAGAAACAGGTACCAATGGCCATTTCCTACTAAACAACAAACCAATTGCTTCCATTTCAAAAAACAGCACACTCCCGGCTACAGAATCCGAAACCATTTCCTTATGCATGCTGATGGCTTCCCCACAAACAGTTTTTTCATCGGGTGTTTCACGGATAATTTGCCCTCCGGGAACCGACTTTCAGGAAAAGAGAATGCAAGAATGGCTTCACAAAGTAATTGAAGGTATTCTTCGCAAACAAGCCAAAAATTATCTTCCCATAAGACTCCAACAACTCTCCGAAGAATATCACCTCCCGATCAGCGACATCACGATCAAAAGCAACCATTCCAACTGGGGAAGCTGTTCTTCCCGAAAAAATATCAATCTGAGCCTTTATCTCATGTTGCTTCCTTCTCATCTCATCGACTATGTGCTGCTTCACGAACTTTGCCATACCCGTGAAATGAATCACGGCGAACGTTTCTGGGCGTTACTGAATTCGTTCACAAACGACAAAGCTCATCCCTTAAGGAATGAACTCCGTAAATACAAAACGCTTTTCTGAAAATTCCGATTACTCGTCAGCGCGAAATTCCAGTATATCACCCGGTTGGCAATCCAACTCTTTACAGATTGCTTCCAACGTCGAGAACCGAATGGCCTTCGCTTTCCCGGTTTTGAGAATGGAAAGATTTGCAGGCGTTAAATCAATTCTTTCGGCAAGATCTCCAAGTGAAATCTTCCGTTTTGCCATCATTACATCTAGGTTTACTATGATCATAAGTCAGAGTTTTCTACATCCATTATATTGTAAGTTCCTGTTCTTCCTGCATCTTGAGTCCAATGCTGAAAACTTCGGCAACAATGAGCGAAACCATACCCAACAGGAAAGAAAGAAAAGAGAAACATCCCAAATAATTCACTGAATACCCTTCCAATGCAAATGCCTGATTCATTTGATAGGCGTTCATCAAGGAAGAACCGGTACTAAAAACAGCAAAAAGTATGAGGTATAAAGCTATTTTACGCAAGGTACGCACATTTTTCCAACTGAAGACTTCCTGATGGTTGATTCTCCATACCAGCTTATAGAAAAGTACTAATGAAATTATTCCTAAAACAAGGATGACAATTGGAAGAAAGCCCTTTATTAGGGTTAAGCCCCAAAAAGAAGGTGCGGCAGAGGCCGATTGTTCAGGAGAAACAATGAGCTGCGCCGGCCAAAAAGCAACAGAATCTCCCGTCAAATCGTTTTTCATCCATCTTTCCGTATGAAGCAAAGAAGATGGCATGACATCTACGTAACCTATATTTTGCAGTCGAACTCCAATTGCAGTTCCCTTACCCAATTCATATCCCATCTTGTAGGCATGTTTTTCCCCTGTTTTGTCTTTCTTTTCGAAACTCTCTTTTGCCATTTCCACACCGGATTTCACCCCGATGAAAAATCCGTAAAGATTCTCTGAAATAGAGAACAACAAGAAGACAATAGTCAGTATACAGTATATGTTCAATTTATTTTTCATAAGTTCTGTTTTATTTTTAGAGAAGTCTCTTCCTTGCATTCATGCAAGGAAGAGACCGATTTATATAATAAATTAAGAGAGAGAGTCTTCCGTAGTTTCAACTGTTTTCATGATTCTTGGAGGAATCATTTCACTGCCTTCCAATTCCATGACAGGCTCCGGTTTCTTTACTATGCGTGCCATAACCCACACCAACAATGCCGTTACAAACAGGGCAGCCAAGGCGAGTCCCCATTCCAGAGCAGGATTCGTAATAATATCAGAAATATTATCTTTATCAACAAAAACAAAAGACAGTATGACTGCCAAACCATTATTAACGGCATGGCACACAATACTTGGCCACAAGCTTCCTGTTCTGTAATACAGCCAGCCCAACAAGCATCCGAGAAGAAAGGCAAAAGGAATCTGAGCGGGATTCATGTGATAAAGTCCGAACAAAAGCCCTGAAACCAAAATGGCAAACAACGGGCTCTTCCCTTGGCGAAGAAAATGGCCTTCTATTGCTCCGCGGAACATCAATTCTTCCATCAATGGAGCACCTACAACTATACTGAGCACACCCGGCACACTCTTCACCATGCCGTTCAGCTGTGCTTCCACAATGTTCGGCAGACTGATCCATTCATTCACACAGTTAAGCGAATAACCGAATGCTACGACCATGGGTACTGCCAAAAGAAATACCTTCCACGACAGCTTTGCTCCGAAATCCTTGACAGGCTTCAAGTAACGGAAATGCCACATGAACCATATCATCACGACCTGACTAAGCAACATGGCCCAACCCAGAGTAGAAATCATTTCCGGAGATGACTGGACATTTGACATCGCTTCCAGTACATGGCCTCCAGCCAACAAAGAACGAATAATTAAATAACCTGCCTGAAAAAAGCCTGCTATCATAGAAAAAATGAAATAAATCACCATTAAAAATATCGCACGTTTCATTTCCTTGAATTTTATGAGATTAATATACATTTATCGTTTTTCAACGATGCAAAGGAAATGATTATTTTTGAGATGAACAAATATTTTCGATAATTATTTATCGAAAAACAATAATTTATTATTATATAACAGATAATTTTTAATTACACCTTATATAAATAGAAGTGATTTATAGTTGGACTAATTTCCTTGCTTGCTTCTCATCATCCTGAAGCTGACTGACCAACTCTTCAATGGAAGAGAATCTGATTTCATCTCTTATTCTACCGACAAACTCCACGGATAAGGTCTCTTTATAAATTTCTCCTGAAAAATCCAGAATATTCACTTCGATAGATGATTCATTACCGTTATTCAAAGTAGGGCGATATCCAATATTAAGCATACCTTTATATGGAATTCCTCTTAGAAGGACTTTCACTGCATAGACACCCCGGGCAGGAATCAGTTTATCTTTATCCGTCACATCGAGATTAGCCGTAGGGAAACCAAGGGTTCTTCCCACCTTGTATCCGCTGACCACTTCACCGGATAGCTTATATAAATAACCTAAGCAACCGGCAGCTTGTTCCACCTTTCCTTCCTGCAAAAAGGTGCGACATGCGGAAGAACTTATTGCGGTATCCCACACCTGGAACGATTGCGCCTGCAGAACCTCAATTCCTATTTCCTTACCGAAACGGACATAATCCTCGAAGCCTTCTTTTCTGTTATGACCGAAACGATGATCGTAACCAATCACCAAAGTTGACACATTGCATTGCCTTTTCAAAACTTCCTGCATAAAATCATGTGCCGATAGCAGAGAAAGCTCTTTGGTAAAAGGAATCAAAAAACACTCGTCTACACCTGTATCTTCAAGATTGCTTATTTTTTCATTCAAGGTGGAAAGCAATGCCGGCTGATAATCCGAATGAAGTACTTTGCGGGGATGCACAGGAAAAGTGATTACAGCCGAAACCTTCCGTTCTCTTCCGGCAACTGCTTTTACCTGATCGATGAGATATCTGTGTCCCTTGTGCAATCCATCGAAAAAGCCGATGGTCGCAACACAAGGTGGCAGATTCTTGTCTTGGAGTATATTTTTGATTAGTCTCATTCTAATTCGGGGAACAAATGACGCCAGTCTTCATCGCTTTGTGGACAATAGACTGAAAAGCCTAAGTTTCGCGCCTCATCACAATTTACCTGACTATCGTCTATGAACAAAGTTTGGGAAGCCATAATTCCTGTCTGGTTCTGGATGGAAAGAAATATTTCAGGATGTGGCTTTACCATTTTCATCTTGTACGACAAGAAGATTTCTTCGAAATAATCGTTCACATCAAACCCGTGATAAGGAAATAATTCTTTGCAAGAATAATCCCAATGGATGGAATTCGTATTGCTTAGCAAATAAACCATATAATACTTACGGAGTTTAAGAAGTGCATCGAGTTTGTATTTGGAAATATCTCCGAGCATCAGATTCCATGCATCTATAATTTGCTCGTTAGTGGGATTCGTTACTGCATCGTGTCGAATCTCATCGCAGAATACCTCCGAAGATATCGACCCATCCTCCAAAGAGGCAAAAACACCGTACTGTTGAAATTTTCCGACCATAGCCATGACGTCGGGATAACCCAGCTTTTGAAAAGCATCAATACATCGGGGTTTATCCAAATCGACCAAGACACCGCCAAAGTCGAAAATTATATTTTTGATTTTGCGATCCATTCTTGTTTAATGATTTGATGCAAAATTACAATTAATAATTCAGAAATCCTTGCACAATTCAATAAAATAATATACTTTTGCATCGCAATTACGAAAGTAAAAGTCGGACTTGTAGCTCAGTTGGTTAGAGCAACAGACTCATAATCTGGAGGTCATAGGTTCAAGCCCTATCTGGTCCACATACTAATTTAAGGAGTTACATCGCTGTAACTCCTTTTTATTTTATTTGAGTGAAATTCATGAAGATAACTTCTCAACTTAAAAAATGCAGAAGTCTATTGAATTTTCGGAGTAGTAAACAAAAATCTTATAGAAAAAATTATTCAAAAGAACTTTGTGACAGATGATGCCAGCAAATCAGAATTTCTTATAATGATTTCACTATTCATAAGCCTCAGGAAGTCTTATAATTCTTGCTCATTTTTGTATTTTTTTTAAAGCATATGGATTAAGGTCGTTTTTGGAGATGCTCTCATGGTTAAATCAAGAATATGTTTCTTTAGGGTAAGAGCTTTCTGTTTGGTAACCTTTTGATTTGTAGTATGCGACCTATATCATTGAACAACTCTTCATTTTTCAATTCAAACATTATCCATTTGCCATCGTGGTAAGTAGTAGAATTATCATATATTCTTTGAACCTCCTTTGAGAATAGTGCTCGTTGGTTTTCAAATTTATCACGTTCTACTTTACCTAATATGACCATGAGACCAAAAGTATTCTCTTTGGCATATAAAGCACATAGAGTTTTCCCACCTCTACGATATTTATATTCATAGTTCCACTTTTTTCCGCCATAATTCCACAACCGACTCATATCATACTTCTGGTCAATAAAAAGACAGAGGGCATTCCATACTTGATAAAGTTCGTTTCCTATTAACGATTCTATGACTTCCGAAGTAGGTTCTTTAAAATCTTTTATCATAACGTACCGCAATTAAAGATTTATATATCTGTTTACTCGCAAAAATATAAAATATCATGTAATAACATTAAAGAACTGAACAAATATTTATATATCCGTGTCTTATATCTTTATTGCTCTATTTCAGTCCTTTTTTTACCTGGCGTCATGGTGGCCAGTAGAATGCTTTTCGCTTTTTCTATATTACATCGCTGGTAAACTATATTCTCCCTCCTTTTTATATCTGCTAATTTCTGTCTGGTAATAATGAACGTTGCAACGGCTACAGCGATTAATATTGCAGCTAATATGATATAATATTTTCTGTGGCCCTCCTTCATCCGTTTATCTTTTTTATCCTTCTTGTCAAATCATGTGATTTCAGATTTAGAAGTTTACTCTCTATCATATTACCATATACTCTGTTAACTCCAGCTTCTTTTGCAAATCTTTGCCATTCTCCGACAGTATCCATTATAGTGTTGATAATTTCACTCCCTTTGTTCAGTCCTATTAGGTCGCTGACAGCTTTCAAATCGTTGAAATCGAAGTCTTCCTTTTTCCCATTGATATATAGTTGATGTCCTCTTGTGTATTTTCCGTATGGGTTATATGAATAGCAAAGATCGTATGCCGGTGAAAGTTTCCATTTCCCCTCTTTGTCCATCAGAAATGAATGGTTTTTCGTATGGTCGTCATGATTTCTGGCCGCTACGTTGAAAACCATGCGTCTGAACATTTGTTCTTGCTCCTTAAACGGAAGCTCTAATTTCCTCATCGTTTCGAAAATCTGTTCATAAGAGTGCATCTGATCCCTGTCGTAATGTGTAAGTGCAGCCAATGTCTGCATGTGTATTTTATCTCCTTCGTCTGTTCTGTCAAATCGCTTTGTCATGAAATGAAAGTTCTCTCCTTCTTGCAGCAGCCGGCATTCCGTCATTTCTATTCCGCATGCTTTCGCCATTAGTGAGTAGGCGAACTCTATTTTCCCTATTCCTTGTGGGTTATCGCATATTTTATCTTGCTCGAGGAATTGAACTCCGTCAAACTTAAGCAACCAGTACTTAAATCCTTTAGGGGCTTTAACCTGCCCGGATCTAACCTCTCCTGTTGTGTCATTGTATGCGATAATGGCCTTCGGTTTGGCTCCCCCTGCAGAAGTCGCGACCTTTAAAATATCTATTATCCTTTTATCTTTTTGCTGCAATAGTTCGTTGAAACGACCCCTATTATTAAATATCTCTTGCGCTATTTTAATAATCTCATTGACATTAATAGCTGTCGAGCTATCCAATGTTTTCAGATTAAGATTCGGCTCGAACTCTAATGCCCCCATTCCTCTTTTCCCTATATAACAAAGCCTGTCTAATGGACTTATCTCCTCGATGGAAATACCCTTTGAACTAAAATATGCATCAATTTGTTCAGTTCCATATTTATCAGGTAAAGAATCGGCTATGAGGCCGGGTAAGCCATTAAAACATTTGCCTCGATTAAGAGGGAAGGAATATACTATATTTCTTGATTTATTTAATGGCATTGTTATTGGGGACACATCCAATCCCGTCTGAAGGAATTTATTGTCGTACTGAAATGAAGCAGTTTCTTTTTTCTCATTCCATAATGCCACACCTATCTTTTGGCCGTATAGGTTGATATTTATTAGTAGATTTTTCATGTTCTTTCATTTTTATTCTCTTGCTCTTTTACGCTCCTTCCCTTTTAACTTTTGCAATAAGATAGGGCTTATTTCTGGTTCCGGGAAAGCCACCTCTAATTGCTCGAGCATCCGTATACCTCTAATTACGGCTATAAGATTAGAAGTTGATATAGCTTTCCCCGCTTCCAACCTTTGAATAACATTAAGGCTCACGCCTGTATCTTCTGCCAACTTCCGCTGGGTGATATTCTGCTGAAGGCGGTTTGCTTTCATGCGCTGTCCTATTTCTCTTAGGATAACCGGGTTACTTCTTTCTATCCACATAACTTTCCTTTTTTTATTATGCAAATATAATAATAATATATCATATATGTATTATTAAGTCGATTTATTAATTGTAAAACATTATATTTGACGTAATATTCTACTATTCAATTCAGCTACTTAACCTCTAGCTCTGAAAACCTTTCTCCTTGCATACCATTATCCAAGTATTGCAGTTAACTTTCTTGAAGATCATAAGTTTTTCTTTTTGCCGCCAACCAAAGTCAATAAGTGCGGTAACCCTCCATATGTATAGTAGTCCTTCCATGTTTCTTGTTTATCTCCGCCAATAGCTTCATAGTATTCTGAGGACGAAAAGGGGTGCATGTGTATTTCATCACTTCCGTCTCTAAACTCAGTTACAATATCATTGGATAAGAAGTGGGAATTGCTACCAGTCACATATACATCTACATTATCAATATACAGCAAACTGTTGAGTACATCCATAAATTCATCTACCATCCCACGGTTGCAAAGTGTAGACTAATGAGAGTTACTTGAGATTAAATTTTGCCATTTTGTTATTATGACAAACATTGGCGACCTGTTCGATAATCTCTTTTGCTTGGTTTGCCGACAAACCTATTTCCGTTGCGATTGCTGTTACATCCTTTAAGGTTGGTTCACCTTGCCCATTGATAGTGGTAGTATGATAACCATTAAAACCACTACTTGGCAGTAGGTCATAAGCTGGCGATAGTTTCCAGTTACCGTCGATGTATTGGAATGAAAAGTTTTTGGCGTGATCATCTCTATTTGAGATAATGATATTAAATACCATCAATCGAAACATCTGAGCAACCTGCTGCATATCTCTCGTAAGATTGAGTGTCAATTTCATCAACAGAGAGTAGTCAAGGCTTGGAATGCGATAATCGGCATTCAGCAACCCTGCTGCACTAATGGTATGTATCTTTCCTTTATATGTGCGGTCGAAGCGTTCTGTACCGAAGTATTTATCGTTAAAGAGTTTTGTTTCACACATATTTATACCGCACTCTTTTGCTAAAACAGAATATTTATATTCGGTTACACCAATATTTTGCGGGTCATTCGTTGCTCGGAACTTCACAAGCCAATGACGAGAGTCTATTGTTGTGAACACTTTGGGTCTTGCACCACCCGATGAACCGCCATAACGATATAAGTCATCCACTGAAATATCACCCTCTTTGTCGCTCAAAATCATTTCAGCTTCAGCAGCAAGTCTGTCAAAGTCAAGAAAACCATCCTCTGAGGCAATACTTCTGTCAGGGCGATATTCTAATGCTCCCCTTCCAGTACCGCCAATCAAAGCCATACGTTGGAGTAAAGTTAGCTTTTGAGAATTGATATTTTGCTGTGTTAAATATCTATCCAAGATAAGATTTCCCCAACCGTCGGGCAGACTGTCATCGAATACTCCAAACCCTCCATGGAAAGGATCTCGTTTTGCCATCAGTAAACCACCCTTTAACGGCAGATAAAACGGCGAAATAGAAAAACCGTTAGTTATCCAGTCAGCATCATATTCAAAACCACACAGAAAATCAGGCGTAAGAGCTAAACGCCCAACACGTCTATCAGCAATGTACACCTCTATAACTGCAATATTATTCATTTCGTGTTGCTCTTTTGCGTTGTTCATTTTTTGTAGAGTCTATCAGTTGGTCAATACTTTGATAGTTTTTTGCAGAGAACAGTTGCCCCAACTCATCTTCCGCAGCGAGCGATATAGCTATCATTACCAATCCCCGAAGAGAGATTTCACCATGGGATTCAAATCGGCGATATGTTGCAAGAGGTATCCCTGCTTTTGCCGCCAATAGCTTTTGCGTCCAGTTTAACTCTAGCCTTCTTTGCCTGACACGCTCTGCAATACTTTGCATCAAAGCATCTGGCGTGTTGTTTATAAAAGCTAATATATTGTCGTTGTCCATTGTTTTACGCATTAAGAGATAATATATTATTACTACAAAGATAATGCTATTTCTTGATTAAACATATTTTTCGAGCAAAATATTTGTTATTATATCCCTTGCCCAAAAACTTAATCTATGCCAAACAACATCAGTTCGACTCAACTATAAGGTCTGTAAATCAGCAGAACAACAATATCTATGTGATAATACTCCATATTGTATTTCTTCTTTATTAAAGAATCTTTTAAATGGTGATGACACTATTAAAGATAGAGTTATTGTTAAAGATAACTACCCTTTAACATCATATTATTTTGAAGAAACAGAACAAAAAGTTATAAAGAAATTTTAGATGAGTTTCATTTAGGGAAGAAAGGTATGATACAAAATGGCATGTTGAAAGATTTACTTAGAAGAATACACCACATACTAGATTAATCGTCTATCTAACATAGCCGTATTCTATCCTTCTGGGTCAAAAAGTATAAGATTGCAAAATATACCAACAAGTATATCATAGCCTAACTTTATTATTTGATATGATAATTTGCTGATATACCTTATGAATGGTTTCCTTTAACCTTGTAAATTTCGCTTCATCCAAAAATAGAGAACTTTCTTGTAGATAAGTTCTTTTGTTCACTTCTATCATTAGTGATTTATATTGAAATGGTGCTGAAGGAGTTATAGAGTTGGAATAGGGCTGATTAACACCAACGTGATAGCCTTCTTGGCTGAATATATGGGAAATCGTATTAATCGTCTCGTCATTCGGTTTTGACCAATCTTCATTATAACCGATACAGATGTCAATATCGCTTAGCTGTCTTGGAAACGAATGACAATCGATGAGCAGAGAATCCTCGCTAAGATGGTTTGCTAGATTCACCTGATGTTCCATCCAGTACTGACGAAGTCCTTTCATAATTGAGGCGTCTGAAATATGACGATGAAACATTTCAAAGTCTGTATAGACAATTCCTTGACCGATATTTTCCATAGGATCATCCCAAAGTCTTTCTGCATCTACAATGAATCGTGAAAATGGGAATCGAACCATTTCTATTCGTTTGTCATTTGGGAAAGAAAAAAGGTTGTCCGTATACCAGTCCGTCCATTTTAATATGCATTCGTTATAGAATGCTGGCGAAAGATCCCAAAAACTAAGTTGTGGGTCACAAAGTCCCTCTATGGATGCATGAGGAACATTAAGCACAATTTTTTTAAAATGCTGCATAACGTTATAATTTTAGTTAAATGCCTTAACTCACATCTTTTTTACCACCGTAGCATAACGAGGGAGCTCGGTTGGTGCACATTGAAATGCTCTTGACGTTTCGAGTGCGAAGATACGAAGAATTTTGTGGATACACCAATAATTCCTTTAAAATAGATAGTTTTGCAGGATTGTAAATCATATAAAAAGCTCTTCATAGGATAATAATTATTATCTCTGTAGCAGAAATTATTGACTTAATATAATAGTGTCTTATACTGAAATAGCTATTATCAAAGAAGCGTAATTATCCTGAAGAATTAAAGTTGAGTGTTCTTCGGGAT
>DAIRSI010000016.1:0-96890 GCA_036804505.1 Bacteroidaceae bacterium | reverse complement strand
CGCCGTATGCGGAACCGCTTGTACGGTGGTGTGAGAGGTCGGAAAATGAAAGTAGAAAGAAAACTACTTCATTTTCCTCCTACTCGATTGCTCTCGATCTTTTTTAATCATTCATGGGAAAAAGATGTACTAAGAATTAGGAATAAACGAAAAAACGGGAATAGTGTTAGCAGCGAATGGTAAATATAGCATGTGGTTTACACTTAAAAAGTTTCTTTAAGTTTCAAACGAAATGTACAGGTGAATATTGCTTCTTATAAATTTCACGGAGTTTTGCTTTAATTCAGATATTTCCACTTTTATGATGTTCTATAATTAATACAAGATTATCAAATTATTTCATTAAAATATTTTGATTAATAAAAAATTTTATCTAGGTTTGCAATGAAGCAAAATGTTTTTTGATAATATAGGCCTTTGAGTTCCTTTCGTAAATATATTTATACTTTGCTGCAAGCTATTTTTTTTGAAATTAAAAAGGACAGTTCAGCACAGTTGGACATTTTACAGAAAAGAATTGTTTCACCGGTTTTAACCTTAAATAAATTATTAGCTCATGTAGCAAATAAATTGTAAGAACGAATGATTTATTTAAAAAAGAATTATTTAGTTTTTGTTTAACCAATGATTTAATTTCGATTTAATTATGAAAAAGAAGTATTTGATTGCATTCTCTCTGTTTATGGTTGTACTAGGGACTTTTTCACAAGGAACGATAAAGATTTACCCGTACAAAATGGAAGTAACCAACCACCCTGATCATTTTCGTCATTACGTGAAAGCACCTTCCGATTCGCTGTTTGGCAATAAGGTTCATTTCATTTCATTACGTAATTTGGATGGTTCCGACTTTAGAAATAGGATAGATCAGTGGGTAAATAAATTTAAATTAGGAGATATAATGTGGGTCTCTTACCCATTAATTTATCAGAAGAATTTGAAAGAGGTCGTAGCTGAAATTAAAAAAAGGAATCTTTATTTATTTGATCTTTGGGGATATATTCCGGGCTCAGGTCCTGGCGGATATTGGCAACAGTTCAGCATACCTGCAGGAGTGACTGATTATTTTCAACAAGAGCTTGGTGAAAGATGGTTGGGTATGGATAATGGGGAGCAAGATGGCCGCTATGTGGGTAGCTTTGCTCCGAGAATGTATCCGCTAGGTGCAGGCAGACAAGAGCAATACTTTAACTTCCAGAGGCATTTTGAAGAATTAGGCAATCAGATGGGAAATAAGCTAGCCACACTGGTATCCCTCAATTTCGGACATTATTTTTTGAAAGAAGGACTCTATACCATGATTGGTGCAGAAACAGCTCAAGGTCTTCCAAATTCTCAAATTTATTACTCTTTCATTCGAGGCGCAGGCAAGCAATATGGAGTACATTGGTTTGGAAATGCTTCTGTATGGAATCGCTGGGGGTGGAAGGTTTACGAGAAAAAAGCAATTAAATATGATGACAATGACTATGATGCGGGCAATCCCTTAAAAGGTACATCACTTAGCTTGCTTAAGAGACTTATTTATACACATCTGTTTTATAATTGCTCCGCAGTAGGCTTTGAGGGTTCTATGGAACTTGATGATAAGACTCTGAGTCCTATAGGCAAGATACAGCAACAGGCTGTAAAATGGAATGATAAATATGGAAACATGGGAGTGATGTATACTCCTGTTGCCTTTATGACGGACTTCTTGTCGGGATGGTCATTCCCGAGGCATCTCTATTCCGGAAATGCATATCGAGTATGGGGTAATCTTCCGTATGAAAAATCTGATTATATGACAGATAATTTTTTAAATCTTATTTATCCGGGATATCAGGATTCTTCATTTTATCATGACGAGAGGGGTTTCATCTCGCCGACACCATACGGGGACATAGCTGATTGTATTCTAAGTGATGCACCTTTATGGTTGCTTCGTCAGTATCCTATTTTGGTGATTGCCGATGAAATCAAGCCTAGCCTGGAATTAAAAGACAAATTAGATGATTATATTAAAAACGGCGGACACCTTGTAATCACTGCAGCATCTTTGAAAAATGTACAGGGGGGATTGGCTGGTATTAATGTTACACCAGAGTGCAGGAAAATGAATTCAAGCGTTGAGTATAATGGAAGAAATATTCAAGAAAGTCAACCATTCTTGTTGTGTGGTCTCCAAATTCCGCAAGAGGCTAAAATTCTGCAGCAGTGTGAAGGAATGCCAGCAGTGGTTCGTTCAAACTATGGATCGGGGCAAGTTACAGTTATCGCATCACCCTATTGTCTTACAGAAGAGGCTCAATGCTCTTTACCCGTGAAGATTAAGGAAGATCAACCTCTTGGTAAACCTTATCCTATCTTAAATCATGTAAAAACACTCATGCATGATATTTTTTCTCAGGTCAAAGTGTTCGACGTTTCTTCTACATTAAGTACGGTAACGTGCGTAAAGAATAAAAATGAATATAATGTTCTTGTAATTAACAATGAGTGGAATCCACAAAATTTTCACATAAAATCCAATGTGGGTGATATTGCTTCTATTACAGAAATGAACATTAATGATGATGAAATGAAAGCTTTGGGATATATGCCTAAAACTGTAGAAACTAATCCGGGTAGTAATAAGGTAAATATAATAGCAGGAGGTGGAGTTAGAGCTTTTCATATTAAATTGAAGCATCCTGCGGTGGCGATGATGGATAAAGTTTATGAAGTCCCAAATCGTACCGATCTTACACTGACTCTTCGTAATACGCGTAATATCAAGGAGGAAATTCTTTTACGTCCTACATTCTTTGAGCATTTCAATAGAGTGACTATAGATTGGAGTTATATGGAGAATAGAGATAAAGATGTAATGAAGGAAGAAAGCGGGTGGATAAAACGTCAAAAGCTTGGTATCACAATAGACCTTACGTCCGGCATCAACCTATATCCGGATCTTCGAATAGTGGCTAATGATTCTATATATTATCCGAAGAGTATGGATAGAATTAAGAAGATTATGGATAAAATGGTTATGTTGGGTGCAGATCAATTAATTGTCACTTCCCAACGTACCATCGAAAACAATTTTACGATGGAGAAATTCAATGCTTCCTTGATTAATACTTTGCAGTTATTGAGTGATTATGCTGCAGAGAGAAATATCAAACTTTTATTGCGCCCCTCCTATAAAAGATATCCTGATGATATAGCTTCGATTTGCAAACTTATTCAGAATGTAAATCGTCCTAATTTTGAAGTGGTTCCTTCCATATCATTGTTATTGATGGATTATCAGAATTTTGCATCAAATTATGCTGCTTTGAAAACTGTTGGTGTAAAGACTTTGTTTTTGGCTGCTCCTCAATTTGATATACACAATCAACTATTTGATGCTAATCTGCCAATATTTAAATATGCAGACAAGGAAAAATTGAGAAAAATTTTGACAGCATATTCCGATGCAAATTATATTTTGGACGGATTGTATAGTTCTCAAGATGATGAATATTTGGATATAAAAGAATTGATTTCATTAAAAAAATAAACTTATGAAAAAATATTTGTTAGTTTGTTTATTGGCTTTGGTAATGACACCGAAAATGTTCGCTCAAGGAACACAACCGGCTTTGACAAATGACTCAAAAATGGATTGGTGGCGACAGGCTAAATTTGGAATGTTTATCCATTGGGGATTATATTCCGTTCCTGCAGGGAAATGGGGAAATCATACTGATTATGGTGAATGGATTATGAATTCAGCTAAAATATCTCGAGCCGAATATTCTCAATTTGCCAAAGAGTTTAATCCCGTCAAATTTGATGCTGAGGCTTGGGTAAAGTTAGCCAAAGCAGCTGGACAGAAATATATTGTAATTACTTCCAAGCATCATGATGGTTTTGCAATGTTTAAATCGAATGCCAGTCCATATAATGTATATGATGCGACTCCTTTTCATAGGGATATAATTAAAGAATTGGCCGATGCTTGTCACAAATATGGTATGAAATTTGGCCTTTATTATTCAGAAGCTCAGGATTGGTATCATCCGGGAGGCTCTATGAGCTGTGAGGAATGGGATGAAACACATAAAGGTAATATGGATAAATATATTGATGAGATTGCAATTCCCCAAGTAAAAGAAATCCTTTCTAATTATGGAAATCTGGATATCCTTTGGTGGGACACTCCTTTCAAAATGACTCAGGATATGGCACAACGGCTCTACGACCTGACTAAGAAATATCCCAAACTTATTACCAATAATAGGTTAGGAGGGGGTATTCCAGGTGATTTGGAAACGCCAGAACAATATATTCCGGCAACGGGTTTCCCTGGGAAAAATTGGGAAGTGTGTATGACGATGAATAATAATTGGGGATATAATGCTTATGATGAGCATTGGAAACCGACTAAAGAACTTATTCGTAAGTTAGTGGATATCGCTAGCAAGGGAGGTAACTTTTTGCTAAATGTGGGACCGAATCAATACGGCGAAATTCCTCAAGTATGTCAAGATGAACTGAAAGAAATGGGCGCTTGGCTGGACGTTAACGGTGAATCCGTTTATGGAGTGGATAGTTCTCCATTCCCATTCTTGCCTTTTGGACGCGCAACACAACATCATGGGAAACTTTACTTACATATTTTTGATTGGATGCCCAAAATTGCAATTCCCTATATTGCAAAAGTGAAAAAGGCTTATTTGTTGGCTGATAAAAATATATCTGTGAAAAATTATGTGAAGGACGGATACACTTATTTTATATTGCCTGCTTATACCCCAGATAAAAACGATGCGGTTTTGGTGGTGGAATGTGATGCGATACCTACTCAGATTGCTCCTTCCCAGGGTACTAAAATGATGGATGGAACTGAGTCTGCTCTAAATCTCAGTGATGGTGATCCTCAAACTTCTTGGACGGCTAAGGACAAGCGTTGTGAATTGGAAATAACTCTGCCTAAATCACAAATTGTACAATGTCTTTCAATTGTCGAACCATGGGCCCCTTGGGACAATCAGTCACAAACTTATAATCTTGAGGCTTTTAAGAATGGAATTTGGGTTCCGGTTGTACAATGGGTTTCTCAGGGAGTGGGGGTCACTGCACCTTTTAAACCTGTGAACACACAAAGGTTAAGGTTGACAATCAGTAATAAGAAGGAAAACGTGCAACTGAATGAAGTTATGATCATGAATTGATTCTTTAAATATAAACAATAAAGTGGTTGGGACAGATATAAAACCTAGAATAAATATGAAAAAATCACTCTTATTTTTTGTTACATTTATTTCATTGAGTATTACAGCAAAAATACAAAACTCTCTTTTTTCTGTGGAGGATAACTATCTGTCCGGCCATGATATTGTTTATTTGGAACCGGATTATAACGGTTATAACGGATTCCCTTTGGGTAACGGTGATTTGGGTGGCATGTTATGGCTGACAAATCATGGGATTGAAATGCAGGTTAATAAGATCGATTTATATGATATTCCGGAAAAAGGGCGCATGACGTTACGCTCGGCTGGACAATTGAATGTAGATTTCGGTATCCCTTGCTTTGATTATCTCTATCTGAAAAATTTCGAGGCACGATTGTCTCTTCGTCATGCTTTGGCTACCATTGAAAGCAAAACACCTTTTTCGAATGTCCGTGTAGAGTCTTGGCTTGATGTTGGTTCTAATGTTTGGGTTCTTGATTGTGAAGTCAGTAATACTGAATCTTCTTCAACCGGATCTGCAATGGATGTAACCTTGGGACGATGGGGTAGTCGTGATTTTGGCGGTTGGTATGGAGGCTATAGCAAGGACGTTTCTGAAGGACTTGGTTTAGCAAAAGCTCAAGTATGGAAACGCGATATTCTTGTTACTGATACTTTTTCCGGAGGGCTTTCTTTTTGTATGGCTTGTCGTATTCTAAAATCAGAAACTGTTCCTAGTGTCCTGAATGATCGAACGGCCTCCTTCCATATAGGAACGTGTAAATCCAGTCATTTTCAAATTTTAATTTCTGTAGTTACTTCGCGTGAAGATAAGACACCTGCAATGGCTGCTGTCAGTTTGTTGGATAAAGCTGAACAGAAGGGTATTGATCGGATAAAGGAAGAGCATTTGTCATGGTGGAATTCTTTCTGGAAGCGATCTTTTGTGCATCTTGCCGACGATTATTTGGAAAATATTTACTATTTAAGACGTTATCTGATGGCCAGCTCTTCACGAGGGCAGTACCTGGCTCCCTTTAATGGGAGTCTGTGGGTATGGAATCATGATATTCGTCAATGGGTCACTCCGCATCATTGGAATACTCAAGAATCTTATTGGGGATTAGCTCCTGAAAATGACTGTGATCTTATAAAACCGTATATAAAAACTTATGCCAGGCTTATGCCTCAGGCAGAAGCCTATGCTGCTGCAAGGGGTGTGAAAAATGCTATTTTGTGGACTGAAGCTCATGATTTTTCAGGTAGAATGGTGAGTGCCGAATGGAACAATATGGTAAATAATTTTACGCCCGCGAGCCAGATGGCAGCAATCTTTTGGGATTATTATGAATATACGGGTGATAAAAAATGTCTTACGGATACTATTTATCCTTTTATGAAGAAAACGGCAGAGTTCTATCTCCAGTATCTTAAGTGGGATACCGCTAAAAATGAATATAGTATATACCCTTCACAACCTTATGAACATGAATATAATAACGGTTTAAAAAATTGCATTACAGATCGCTATATGATAGAATCTTTGTTCAAAAATTGTATGAAAGCGGCAGAAATTCTTGGTAAAGATCGTGAAAAGATAAAGCAATGGAAGCATGTGGTGGAACATTTGTGGGAGCCACCGATACTCGAAGTACCGGGAGTTGGAGAAATGTTCGGTATGGCTTTTAAACCGGATGGTTCACTTTATCCTTCACCTCAAAATTATGGGAAAATGCAATTTTATCATTTTGATGCACATACCACAGCCGTTTTTCCGGCAAATTTGCTAGGGCTTGATCAAAAAGGTAGCCGTTATTTTACAATTGCAGAAAGGATAGCATTGCGTCATCCTCCTTATCGCAATGCGATTACGCCCGGAGCAATAGTCTCTGCTCGACTTGGTCTTGCAGATAAAGTTGTAGAAAGGCTTCACAATATGGTTGCCTATCTGCAGCACTTTAATCAAGGACTATTTTACAATCTTGATCATTGGAATAATCTATCGCGTTATTCTTCTCTTTTGGGAGAGGATAAACTTACAGATCAACGGGATTATATTTTTGATGAACGCACTCGTTATAATAAGCCAGGTACGGGAAACTCAGGTTTGTGGACTTATCCTTTTGTACAGTGTGGAATGGAAACAATCGGAATATTTGGAACTGCTGTCAATGAAATGCTTTTACAAAGTCACGAAAACAAAATTCGTCTATTTCCGGCTACTCCAAAGGATTGGGCTACAGCTTTTACACTGCTTGCAAGAGGTGGTTTTAGAGTTTCAGCTTGTAAGAACAAAGAAGGATTTATTGCAGGTGCAGATATAGAGAGTGAATTGGGAAATGTATGTCGTATTCAGAATCCATGGCCAAAACAAAAAGTCATACTTTTTTCTGAAGATCATTCGGTACCTTTTACCTTAGATAAACAAGATGTAATTTCTTTTAAAACTCGGAAAGGTGGAAGGTATATGCTTAGGAATGCTACTCAAACAATGGAAATCCTAGAATTTAAGGCAGAGCCTAATTCCAAGCCTAAACATTGCTCTGAGGCAATTTTAGGCAAGGAATGCTCTTTTAGGCAATAAAGTATAATTTTAAAACAATATATTCACTCTGATTCAAGAGAAGTCATTCTTGATAGTCAGCAAAGTATGTCATTTTTATTTCTCCGGATAACTGTAAACTTTGATTCTGTAAATGCCCGATACCTTGTAGCGTTTCTGCCAATCTTCCACATATATACGAAAGGAAGATACATCGGTCCAGGGAGCGGGAATATCGAATCCATATTCTTTATAGTCGGCATTGGGCATGCGTCCGCGCAAGTAGAGCATGGAATGGTGAGCAGTCTCGTCGCCATTGAGCACGAGGAGGGTTTGAGGCGTATTGCCCTCGAACTTCAATTCCTCAGCATAAGCGAGGCGGCATACTCTGCTTTTCTGAAGGCTGTGGATGTTGAGGAAAGCACCAACTCCTGCTACAATGAACTCATCTTTTGCGGTTTGCACGATAAGTCCGTGGGCACGATGCTCGCCTTTGATATATTTCACCATGATGCGGTAGTCACCCATGGTGAAGGTTGTAGAATCATTTTGAGCATCCGTCCCTTCCTGACGCATGAAGCCGTGCATGTGCCCGGTGCCTTGATTGGCCGCTATGAAGGGCAGCAATTCGCCTAGCACACGGTATTCGCCCAGCAGATACTTGTCATTGTAGGATTCTTCTATGGCAAAAGGGGCATAGCAGATAGCGTTGTGCTCCCCAAAGGCATAGTAGGCTGGTCCTGCTTCACGCTGCGTCTCGGGAGTGAACAGAGGATTGTCTGTTCGGTGATACTTGCCGCAAATGCTGCGGAAATCGGGTACATAGATGTCTGGGGAAAGCCAATCTATATTTGGGGCGAAAGCTTTGTAGATGTCGAGCACTTTGGCTTCGGGGCCTCCGCAAGGGAAGGATCCAGGTTTGTCATCGTCATTGGCAAGCCAGCAATTCATGTACATAGGCAGCGGATATACATCCTTGCCTGCCTTGGCCACACGGTTGCAGTAGGTGGCATAGGCCCATGTCATGAAGAACTGACGAGAGTCATTGTTGTCGCCGAATACATCCTTCCATGTCCCGTTCTTGCGGTTACCGTTCTCGTTCCAACGTTGGAGGAGGCGTGGATAAAGGCTGTTCTTATGCGCGCTCATATAATTGATGAGGGTGGCAGGGACTTCACCGCTAAAGGCTTTCAGCGAAGCGCTGCTATGGTCGATGTCGGCGAAGGTACCCGTTTCATTTTCTACCTGTATTACAGAAATGAGGCCTTGGGTATCCTTGGCTTTGATACGTTCCATCATTTTGGCAAAAGCGTTGGCATCAGCTTTGCAGGCTTCCTCACAAAATGGAGAGATGGTAGTGGTCTTGGTCCCATCGGCCTTGCGTGCAAGGAAATATTTCTCGCTGTCAGTCTTCACCCACACCGGTACGTAGGATGATTCACCGTTCTTCCAGGTGCCAAACCACAATACGACTACGCGCATGCCATATTGCTGAGCAAGTTTCACGGTATAGTCGGTTACGGTGTAATCAAATTTTCCTTTTTGGGGTTCGAGCTGTTCCCAAGTGATGGCCGAAATTACTGAATTGAGGCCCATGGCTTTGACTGTTTTCATGGCTGCGTCCAATGATTCTTCGGATGCAGAAGTCGAATTATGGAGCTCTCCGCTGAGCAACAATAGAGGCTTCCCGTTGGCCACTAGCCGCTGTGTTCCACTGATGGTTTTGTACTCGGTGATGTGCTGCGCTTGGACGCCAAAAGCCGGAAGAAGCAGTAATGCTAAAAACAATAATCTGTTTTTCATGATTGATAGTATATTATAAAATGATTTAAAAATATTTATGTATTACCTTGTAGTCAGAGTGATGTCGAGCAGAACAGGTTCTTCGCCTATGGAGGGGCCGCCCCAGTCAGTCTGGTCACCGTTGAGAATGCGTGTCGCCTTAAACTGCCCTTCCTCATAGCGACCTTCCTTGACTTGTAAGTATTGCCATGCCTTGCCCTTGTTTATACCTATGGGGACAAAAGTGATGTGGCAGTTGATGCCGGTAGTGATGAACTCATCGTCGTTCAGCTTTATAATCAGGACTTTGCCAGTAGCAGATTGAAGTTTGGATTTGTCTTGGGCAGGACCGAAATGTCCGCCGTTTTCAAAAGTGATGACAGCTTCCCAATTGCCAAGACCGATTCTTTGTTCGGAATGGTCCTGAGGTTCGATGACAGCATAAGTTCTGCCTTCAAAGCTCCATTTGGCCAGTTGCCTTGACATGGGCGAAAGAATCTTGTATTCATCGGCAACTGAATTCTTTATGTTACCGGCCTGTCTCCATCGTGTGTCAACACCGAATGGTGAATAACAAATGCCTCTAGAAATGATACTGTAGAGATATTTTGTATTGCTATAGGTCTCGGGTACCATCAAGGCATTGTCGTCGCGTGCATAGAGGTCGATGACTTTCAGTACCTTCTCATCGCCTTGAAGGTATATGTCAGGGGCTAATAAGTCAATGGAAGGTGCGGCTACTTTCCAAATGGGTATAACGTTATCCGTTGCTCCTCCACTTTCATATTCTGTTGCCATGGGATTAGTGAGAGGGTCACGTAAGGCTACATTGACATACATGGGTATGGGATATACGGCCTTGCCTGCCTTTGCCACTTGCTCGATGAAGCTGGCAACGGACCATGCATGGAAATATTCATCGGCACGATTGCCGAATACCTCACTCCATGTGCCTTTGGTGCCGGCAGGGATGTTTAGTTGTTTCAGAACTGCTGAATTGAGCAGAGTCTTGGGTACAGATTGTTCGAATAATTTCTGTGCATTGGCGGAATAGTCGCGCATGCTGCCCCATGTTCCTGGCTCGTTTTCCACCTGCATCATGATGACTGTGTGGTGAGTGTCAGCCTTCTTCAAATACCCCATGAATTGAGCAAAAGCATGACAGTCGGCTTGGAGAGTAGCTTGCGAATGAGGTGACGGTGAATCAACTGGCTTGCCGTCTTTGCCTGTTATGTTTGGATATTTGGCAGCATTTTTTTTCATCCACACAGGCATGTAGTGGTTACTGCCGTTTTTCCACGTGCCGAACCAAAGCAATACGAGGCGCATGTGATGCTCTTGTGCCTGGTCGAGTAGTGTCTGTATCATGGAAAAATCATATTGTTCCTGAATGGGCTCCAACTGCTCCCAATAAATAGGAATTTCAAGAGTGTTGGCATGCATATCTTCCATCACTTTCCACAGATTGGGTAACATCTCCGGCCACGCGGAAGAATTGCCGCATTGTCCACCAAGGATGAGGAACGGTTCGCTGTCGACTATGAGGACATGGCGCCCATCCTTTTTTATCAGATGTGGCATGTCAGAGGGCAGTGATTGCGCACAAATAGTTCCCAGAGTAGCAAAAGCGAAAAACAAGACAGGAAAGACTGAAAAAGCGATTTTTTTCGATTTGAATTTCATAATTGTTGGGATTTATCGAACCCAAAATTACGAAATTATATCATTAGTTTTACTTTTTCAGTCTTTTTTTATTTACAGTTTACTTTTTCGGTGAAGACATTGCCGAAACGGTCCACCACTTCTACCTTGACTTCCTTGGCCTGTAATGACGGAACGGCTGAGAAAAAATGGAGTGTGCGCGGAGGGTCATAGTCCTCGACAGCACGACGTCCGTTAAGATATTTCAGATATTCGGGGTCATAGGAATAGAATTGTGACATGGCACCCATGAACTTGTCGTCTTCGTACCATTGCACTTTCCATGCATCGTCCCAGTTCCACACTTTGGCTACTACGGCATTAGGTCTATCCATAATGCTTCCCTGAGGGTATAGGGTCATTTGGAATTTCCGGTCTTTACCTGTCGATTTATAGTACCACGACAGATTGTCGCCGTAGCCTTGGAACACCTGATATCCGTTGGGAGCACCGTCGCGGCAATAGTCGCACGTCCACCATGTGCCGCACACTGCACCTAAATTGTGCTCAATGATTCCGCCACCTATTTCTGTGTTGGCATTAGTGTGTAGATGTCCTGTGATGAAGTGAGCGTGGAACTTGTTCACAAGCATTTTTACTAGTTGTTCGCCTCCTGGAATCAAGGGAGCTTCCGTGGTGTATTTCAGCGGTGCATGCATGGCAATGACAACCGTTTTGTCTTGCTGGAGAACCGTAAGCAGAAGCTCCAGCCATCTCATTTGATTGGCAGTTTCCAAAGAGGTGTCGAACTGCTTGTGCCCGTGATAAACGATATCGCTCAGAACGATGTAGAAAACATTTCCCATCTGGAAAGCATAATACAAAGGCCCGAAATTTTCTTTATATATATGCGCGAAATCACATCCTTTACAAGGATTCATGTATTTGTCGAAATCGTGGTTCCCAATTACAGGATATACCGGGATAGCGAGCTTTTTATTGAAGTCCTTGATGTCTTCATTCATGGCATAGCGGTCCCAGGTTATATCGCCAAGGATGATGCCTGCAGCAGGAGTATCTTTGTATTCCGAGATCGTATGCAGAATGTCTGGAAGTGACTCTTTGTTGAGCCTTTGGATGTCTTCCGGTGAATCTATCTGAGTATCGGCCATGGTAATCATGGTGAAATTGTCAGGATTTCCGCCGAGAGGCTTGAGATTGAAATCGTAAGTGCTTTTTGACGGCTCCAGACGGAGGTAGAACTGGGGTACTCCGGAACTGAAATCGGCTGTATATCCTTTCGGAGTGACTATATAGACAAATTCGGCGGAATCGTTCGCCTCCAGACTGTATTGCCCGTTATTGTCAGTCGGCGTGATGGAATATCCATCTGTGACGAGCACTTCTTTTAGGACTTTTTTGCCCGATTCAACACAACCGGATATGCGTCGTGCATAACCAAGGGCAGTGACAGCCATAAGGACCACCACTGCAAAAAACTTTTTATTTTTCATTATTCCCACCATAATTTTGTATTAATATCGTCTTTGCCGCCATGAGCTTCCAGAGCCTGCTTGTAGTTTTCACTGTTCAGAGCCTGCTCGTTCTCTGGATAATAGAACCGTGAGGGTGTACCACCTGAAACCGTCGGATTACGATTGTCCAGCAATGTATTCTGCTTGGGGAGTCCCGTGCGCAAATAGTCGAACCAGGCTTCACAACCTACAAAGAAAAGAGATAACCATTTTTGTACCATTATTTCATTAATGGCATCATTCTCGTTGTAGGCAACACCTTCCTGAGAGAGATAACCGGAAGGCATTACCACTTTGTAATAATTCATCGAGAGATTGATTCCCTGTTCGTACAGATTCTTTGCATTGCCTGCAGCAAGACCTCTGACGATAGCTTCAGCTTGAAGGAATTTCACTTCGGAGCAATTCATGAGTATGGCACTACATGCATCAGGTGTTGTGCGGTAATAATTGCCAATCATGGATACATCGGCCATGGAGTATTTTATCTTTTCCAGTGTTGTAGATGAACAGCCCACTGCCACACCTTTATACGCAGGAGATGATGTAGAAGCCGAATTAGTGGTAGGGGCAAACCATACTGCCGCACGGGGGTCATGGAATGCATTGAGCACGGAAGCCATTTCATCACTCATACGGTTGTATTCAAACTCGCCTGAACGCATTTCGTAGATAGGGCTCATGTTGGGATGACTGTTCAGAAAAGGTAGTAACATATTGTCGGCATTGGTCTCCATCAGAGGAGAACTCATCGCTTTCCGGATTTCTTCCTTCAAGTTGAAGGTAGTGATGTCCGCCGCTTTATTGCTGATGCGCATCAAATAACGGAGACGGAGTGAATTGGCCAACTTACGCCATTTTGTACGGTCGCCTTTGTAGATTAAATCCGAGGGGAGAACATCATTCCCTGTGCTCAACAGATTGTCTGCCTGGTTGAGTAGACTAATGATGCCTCCATCGGCTGTGTAGATATCTTTTTGGACATCATATTTTGGAGTGGTCTTAGTACTGCCCTGAACTGCTTCGATATAGGGAACATCGCCCCACATATCCGTGAGTTGAGAGATACAGAAGGCTTTCAGAACGTAGGCAATGGCCTTGCAGGAAGGACGGTTGTCTCTGTCGGATACTTTTATCATCTCTTCGATATTGTTCAGATTCAGATAATAAGTTGACCATGTACCTTCGTTTGTTCCGAATGCATATTGTTCGGTTTCATTGTAATTGGTGTGCGCTATTTGGTGGGCGAGTCCAGCACCGCTGTCATAATTGAACTGTCCTTGTACGATACTGTGTAACAGCGGAGTCAGCAGTAGATCCGGCGTGACTTTAGTAGGACTGTTGGGGTCTGTGTTTATGGATGCAAAATTATCTGTACAAGAGATAGTTAGTCCTGATGCTACGAGAACTAGTGCAGTTTTTTTTATAAAATTTATATAGTTGATTCTTTTCATTTTTCTAGAATATTAAGTTAATATTGAATCCGATGCTTTTAGTGGTCGGATATGACATTTCTTCTACTCCCGAGGTTATACTACTGCCTTCGTAAGTGATGGCTTCAGGGTCTACATAGCTTTGATCCTTAGTCCACATGAACAGGTTGCGCCCTACGATAGACAGTTTTAAGTCTTTGACTGGTGTTTTCTTCAAAAGGGATGAGGGTAGAGAATACCCCAACTTGACTTCTCTCAGCTTTACAAATGTGGAACTGAACGTGGATTGAGTCTCATGATAGCGGCGATAGAGATTTCTATAGTAGTCGCGCGGACTCAGTTGAATGGTATTCTTGACGTATGAATTGCTGCTCTGATCCCAACAGACACCATTTATAACCATATCTTCCGGTTTACGGTTGGCCGTTTTGTCGAGCACTCCGGACTCCATGTCCATGCCGAAAGTGCGCGAAACGAATACTCCTCCTTGGTGCCAGTCCAACAGAAAGTCGAGACTGAATCCTTTGTAGCTGAACTTATTGTAGAAACCCATAATGAAATCAGGATTGTAATTGCCCAGTTTTACCAGAGTAGGATCTGCCACAGGCAAGCCTGTTTTGTCTACGATGATTTCACCCTTATCCGTATGCTTGAATCCGGTCCCATACAGATTGCCCATAGGTTCACCTTCACGAGCTATGGCATAGACACGGGCATCCTGATCGGAGTAAATGGCAGCCCATGAATATACATATTGTTTGTACTCGCTGTTGATTTTTTCCACACGGCTGCGATTGGCTGAGAAATTGATTCGGCTATCCCATTGGAAGCTGTTTCTCATTTTCAGCGGGGTGAAGGATAGAACGGCCTCCACCCCGTAGTTCCTGATTTCGCCGGCATTGATGAAGCGTGAATTGTATCCGGACGTGGCCGATACGGGAATCTGTACTATTTGATTACTGTTCAAGGTGTTATAGTAGGTTAAATCCAAGCCGACCCTATCATTGAAAAGCTTCAGATCGGTACCCACTTCGATAGAATGCATTCTTTCTGGTTTCAGATTGGAATTCGATAGTGTGGTTGGCATCACAACTCCCGATTGGGAACCGTAAGCCGAACTGTAGGCATAACTGTTCTCCAGTCTGTAGGGTTCCGTATCGCTACCTACTTCTGCATAACCTCCTCTGACTGACCAGTAAGAAATGGTGCGTGGCAACTTGAAAATATCGCTGAGTACGGCACTTAAAGAGACTGATGGATAAAAATAGGAATTGTGTCCGGTTCCGTCGGAACGCGTAAGTGAGCTGGACCAGTCATTCCTTCCCGTTACATTCAGGAATAGCAAGTCTTTGTAGGATACTTCGCCTGTGAAGTATGCACTGTTGATACGCTTCCTGCTGTCTTTCTGCATGGATTGTATATTGGAAGAGGCATTGCCCAGGTTGTATACTCCGGGAACCGAAAGGCCATTGGCAAAGCTATAGTCATATGCATTTTTTTGAACCATGGAATTGGAACCGACTGCCCAGTTTGTGCTCCAATGGTTCTCAAACGACTTGTTCCATTGTAACATGGCATTGGTGTTCCATTCTGAAAAGAATACATTTTCGCGCTTATAGGCACCTGTAGGAAATCTTTGGGTACTGTAGGCTCTTTTACTTTGGCGCAAGTCATAGAAGAAGTCTATGCCCGAACTCGCCGTCAGTGTGAGATTGTCGAGCAGGTCGTATGATAAGGAGATATTTCCGTACATGCGGTTCTTGGAATAACCATTGGTGTTTTCGTACATGGTAAAGAACGGATTATCGTTCCATCCCGAGTTGCAATGAAATTGTTTGGTCCCTACGCAATTCTTCTGCCAGTAATCGCGCAAGCTGTTTATATCCACTTGGCGGGCAAACCAAGCAAAGGTGTACATCGGATTTTCAGGACCATAACCCATGCTCGGCCTGTTGGTACTAGCCGCATTGATGTAGCTAACGCTGGCTTTTCCCGTAAACCTGTTGGTGAACTTGTAGCCTGTATTGATATTAAAGGTATTTCTCCTTAAATCGACGTTGGGTAATACACCTTTGCTGTACATATTCGTGTAAGAAAGACGGATATCTCCTCGGTCATTATTGGCCGATAAGGCAATGTTATTGTCATAAGTAACTCCTGTATTGAAGAAATCCCTTACATTGTTGGGATGAGGTATTAAAGGTGTAGGGGTAATAGTAGCCCCATTGCGTGCATAAACATCTCCTCCGCGGTATGTTTTGCCATCAGCCCCGATGGAAGGAGAATCAAATTGAGCAACCAAACTTCCGTCTAAGGCGCGTCCCCAACTCATGTCCTGATGGTCCTGAGTTCCGTGCCCGTTGTTGCCGTCCCAATATTCGAATACGCCATTCAGTCCCTGGCTATATTCGTTCTGGTATTTTGGAAGTCTGAGAACATTTTCGAATGTGGTAGTGGAATTGACACTCACCTGGAATTTGTTTTTGTTTTTCCCGGATTTTGTGGTAATCAGAATAACACCGTTGGCAGCACGCGAACCATATAGAGCAGCGGCATTGGCACCTTTCAGTACAGAGATGCTCTCCACATCATCCGGATTTATTTCTCCTGCCCCGTTGCCATAATCTACTTCCTGAGGTGTTCCCTGCAGGTTGGAATAGATATAGTTATTAATAGGTATTCCGTCGACAATATATAGAGGTTGGTTATCATTAGAGAAAGAGGATTCACCGCGAATAATGACACGACTAGAGGAACCTGCTCCTGAATTTCCTGCCGTAATTTGTACACCGGCAATTTTTCCTGTCAGCTTGTTCAGCATGTTGGCATCATTTCCTGTTTCCAGATTGTCACTTTTCACTTCCTGAGCTGAATAACCCAAGGATTTCTTGTCTCGCTTGATTCCCAATGCCGCAACAACCACTTCTTTCAATGAATGGATTTCTTCCGTCATAGTCACCGTTAGATGTAAATCATTTTTAATAATCATCTCTTTGGTGTTGTAGCCTACAAAAGAGAAAACAAGAGTAGGATTTTTATCCACATTCAGCGTGATGGAAAAATTTCCGTCTATATCGGAAATTGTGCCGACTGATGTGTTTTTCAGAACGATGGAAACTCCAGGCAGTGCCTTCTTGTCACTATCCAGAACTTTTCCACGAATTATTCTGCCTCCGCCCGCCCATAGGGGAGCAAAGGTAATCAGAGAAAAAAATGATAATAGAATGCCCCTGAAAATTGCATCTCTACTTAATTTTAGTTTCGTTTTCATTATCAAACTGTTTTTTTACGAATGCAAAGTAAGTGGATCGATGTTTCATGAAGAATACGACTATATTACATAGTCTTTCCATTTCGGTTACAAAATCAAAACAGAAAGGATCTGACTTTTTACTATTTTATTTGTAATGTTTCTTTTGCAAAAACGTCATTTTTTTGTAATACTTCTGTAAAGACGACTTTGTTTCTTTGCATTGTTTTAAATAATAAGAAATATGAAAAGAACAAGTATTATTTTAGGAATTTTGTTAGTGTTTCAAGTTTCATCAGTCTTTGCTGTAGATGAAAATGCAGATAAAAAGAATAGCCAGACATGGGAATTCTATTCAAGCCAGAATCCTCCTACTTTACAAGAATTGTCGGTTTTACAGCCATTCCATAATTTGGGGAAAGATGTTTCATTTTATTATGAGAAATTCAAAGAAGCTTATGTTACTAAGGAAGAAGTGGTACCGGGGGATCCTATGAGGAGGACCGTTATAAAAAAACCTGCTATCTACAATGCTGTTCGGGCATTGGAAAAAGCTTATTTGAGGAAAGCAAAAGACAAGGATACACCAACGGAGACTGCACAGAATGATTTTAAAAAAGTTTTGGAAGTAGCTTTGGCGGCTATCGATTCTGACACAAGTGGTTTTGAGGCCTGTCTGCAGGAAAATCGTAAGGACGAAAACCGGTTGATGGCTTTGTTTCAATCAGTATCTCTTAAGAGCATTTATTAGACATAAATGTTCTCAATCCAGATTATACGTGTGCATGCTCATGTTTTGTGCGGCAGGCAGATAGTTGATGCCCCACCAGCACACTTGCAGGAATATGAACGCCACAATGAGCAGAATGCCCGATTTTTGCACTGAAGAGTTCGGAAAGCGGCGGTAGTGAATATACACCAAATAGGTGAACCAGGTGATGGCTGCCCAAGTCTCCTTGGGGTCCCAGGCCCAGTAGGTTCCCCAGGCTTCCTTAGCCCATAGTGCACCGAAAAGCATGCCGATGGTGAGGAAGGCCAGACCTAGATACACAAGGTCGTCGCATCCGGAGAGATCGGTCTTTTTCTTCCAAAGGATATAAATGGCGGTGAGGGCGGCAACGCCCATCAGTGCATAAGAAAACATATATACAATGACGTGAGGGGCAAACCACGGACTCTGCAGGGCGGGCATGAGAGACTTGCTGTGAATCTCGGGCTTGAAGATATTGATGCAAATGAAGACGACAGCCAGCAGGGTGCCGAAGCCCATCACCCAACGGTACTTTTTTCGTAGATAGGTTATTAGGCCTGCCAGAGGGAGGAAGAACGAGTACCAGAGGCGCGTTTCGCCCATGGTGCGCATGGGAGGGCGTCCCAATTCCTTCCACATCAGAATAATGTAGAGCAAGAATACGGTCAGGCCCAAGACGGTGCTGCTATACACAAGCCATGGCTTGGCTTTTTTATAGGATGCTGTGGCTCCGATAGTCCAGAGCACTGCGGCGATAACTGCATATAGGATGAAATAGTTCCACATGGTTTCTGAGGGTTAGGTTTGGGGGCCTTTGCGGACAAACAGGAATATGGCGCCTGCAAGCATCATGAAAATGCCTGCATAGACTGATGGTATCCATGGATCGCTTACCAGCTTGAAGGTACTCATTTCGCTCCAACGGCCTTTCTCGCGGTCATAGTCGAGCTGATAAATTTTCCATCCTTTCACCGCAAAGGGCTTGTTCACTTGAATTGTGTCTTCATAAATCTTCATGTCCTTGGTATAGACTTTCACTGCCGAGGAGTATTTCTTGGGTTCGCGTTCTGCCATTACCAGCGAGAGTTTCTTGTTGAGCTTGAGTACCTGAAAAGGGAAGAGATAGCTTCCGCAACTTATCCAACCTTTGTGATGTTCGCCTGTCTTCCGGTTGAAGGTACTGACCAGAGCGGCTTCGGTAGCTCCATCCGAACCCCAGCCTATGAATTTCACGGAACCTTCTAGACCCATGGGTGCGGCATAGTCAAGGTATTGTATCACACGGATATTCCAGTCGGCAATGGAACCCTGTTTCTCATCAATACTTACAAACTGCGGCTTCTTTCCCGGTAGTGCATTGCCCGTATTGTTGTCTATGATCATCAGCTTGGCCGGATATTCCTCAATGCTGAACTTTTTGAGTTCTATAGCCAGAGGTAGCTCTGTGACTTCGCCTTCATTGGTTACGGCTCTCCATTCGGGTTTACCGGGGAAGGTCTGCATGGTGAGTTCCTTCACGTCGGCATTGCCCAGAGTGGCACCTGTAAGGGCAATGAAAAGTCCCCAATGATTAAGCAGAAACGGTATGTTGCGAAGGTGGAAGGGAACTGTACGGGTGAGGGCTGTCATCCCGAGAATGACTGTGAGCCATACGTAGGGAAGCACGAGCCACCATGCCCCAAGCATCTTGCTGAAGCCCAGAGAAAGCGAAATTCCGTCTTGTTTGATAAGACCCATGACAAGTGTGAGTGCTGCCACAAATGAAAGGACAACCACAGCATTCTTCCCATTGAAAAGACAGCGGAAAAAGTAGAACTTTCTGCGCAAAACGAACATCGTGGCGAGGGCTGCAAGAAAACATGCCAGCAGGATGATGTTGGCGGGAAAAGCTATCAGACTCCAGTCAATAGGACCCACGGTAATTTGCAGGAGAAGTCCTGTGATTACCAGTCCGGCATCAATCGCAATATATTCTGAATAGCCGAAAGGTTTGTTCCACATTCTTTAATTTCGTTATCGTGCTTGTGGCAGAATTTATGATTCGGTTGCGAAGCGTCCTTTAGCCTTGGCTTCCTTCAGCCATGCAGGTACGGTGGTGTGAAGGAATTTTTCCTTGTCGGCACGTAGTTTGGCCATATCTAGGCCGATATATTTCTGAGCCTTTTCTTTGGTGGATACGTCGGGCAATGGAATTTCGCCTGTGAATCCATGTTTGGCCACCACTCTGGCTATGGCAAGACGTGCTTGCATGGCACGTTCCAAACCATTGCTTAGAATGCGCGTCATCTCTTGAGGTGCATGGAATGCGGAACCGTGGGAAGCTACTCCGAAGTCCCAACGCCATTGGCTCTGGCGAATGAATTTCAGCACGGGTTGCATTTCGGCTTCTGTGGCTCCTTTGTTCCAGGCAAACTGTGCTTCAAGATGGGCTTTCTCAAGCTCTGTTTCCAGTTCCCTGCGGATTTCTTCGCATTTGCGCTGGCGGTCATAGACGTATTTCTTCAACGTCTCGGCATCTTCGCGGTGACAAGTCTGACAAGTGCGGTCGATATGTGCCAGCGGACTCATAATCTGGTGGTCACTGTACTTGATTCCGCCTTCACTCTTGTAAGGCATGTGGCAGTCTGCACAGGAAACACCGTGTTGTGCGTGAGGCCCCATCATGGAAGTCTCGTAGCCCGGATGTTGTGCCTTGATAATAGGAGTGCGGCTGATAGGGTTAGTGAAATCAGAGAAGCCTATAGAATCATAGTATTGTTCGATGTTTTCTACTGTGAAGCCTTTGTCCCAAGGGAAAGTAAGATACTTGCCGTCGCCCTTGAAGTAATATTCCACATGACACTGGGCACATACGAGGGTGCGCATCTCCTGCTGTGTGGCTTTTGTAACGTCGCGTCCTTGGCGTTGAAATGCCTCAATGAGCGCAGGACGACTGATGCGCAGTTTCATGTCGGCAGGGTCGTGGCAGTCAGAGCATCCGATAGGGTTCACGATTTCTGCTCCCAACTTGCACCATTTCGTTTTGTAGAATTCTGCAATGCCATGTTCCTTCATGTAGCGAGGTACGTCGGGGCTTTTACAAGTCCAGCAAGTACCCGGCTGTACGTTCTGGTCCTCCGTAATGGGGGCACCGGTGCGCAAAGTGGCACGCATGTCCTCGATGGCGTGGTAGTGTCCGCGGGGTGAAGTATATTCCTTTGAAAAGGCATAGCCTGCCCAGAAGATGACTTCGGCAGGATGCGTGGCAAGGTCATCATTGGCTTTGTTTCCATTGAACTCACTTTGGAATGAAGTGTCCTGAGTAGCTTTCCAAGTCTCGTATTCACGAGGAAAATCGGCTTTGAAAAGTTCGTTCTGGGGTACGATTCCGCTCATCTTCACACGGCGGTTGTTGAAGATACTGGCAACTTCGGCTCTTCTCTCCATCAAGGAGGATACGATGAGGCCTAATACAAAAACAACAACGAGCGAGCCGCCGTAAATTAGCCATCCTTGCCAAGCTTTTAATTTCTTTCCCATAGTATCGCAGTTTTAAATTTTTTATCTGATTAATTTATTCAGCCAGTCAGGATTGGGTGATGGCGGATAAGGCACATTGGCTCCCGGTGTGGAAGAGAGACTGCGTGTTTGTCCGTGAGGAGTCATGCGGTGGCAATCCCAACAGGCCTTGCCTTCACCTACTTTCGTCATCATATAATCCGAACGTCCGTCCTTCACGGCTTCCGTGACAAGTTGTTGATGACAGCGCACGCAATTGCCCATGATGACTTCGCGTGTGCCGTCGCTGGCTATGATTGCATCCCGTTCCTGATTGGTGACTAGTTTATATACATGATGAGCTCCATCGGTAGCTTTGAAGAACCAGTATCCGACGAAGTTTTTATGAGGAACATGGCAATCGTTGCAAGTTGCATCACGATTGTGTGAACTGTGGTTCCACGATGCGTAGTAAGGAGCCATGACATGGCAGTTCATGCAGGAAGCAGGATCATTGGTGAGGTAAGTTTGTGCCCTGAGCAGGTACATAAAGAAGATGCCCATGCCGCTTATTACGCCAAGAATCACAATTGCCGACACTTTAAGACCATAGGATGGAAGCAGGCAATCAATAATCTTTTTTATGTCCTTCATAGGCTCGCTTAGATTTCTATTTTGCAATCTTAAGAATTTATTTTCTATTCTCCAAACATAAAAGAAAGAAAATATAAGATGTGGAATTACTTTTTTTGTTGTCTAATATGATATTTAGAGTTATTTTTGCGAAAAATTCAAGACTACGGAATTATGTTTGTGATACTTTTATCCATGTTGTCCGGCGCGGCATTGGGCGTAGTGTTTCGCCGAAAGCCATTCGGTCGGATTCAACAGATTATCACTCTGCTGATATGGTCGCTTCTGTTCTTGCTTGGCGTGGAAGTGGGGCAGAACAGGCATATTGTGCAATCTCTTCCCACTTTAGGACTGGAGGCCCTGCTTATTTCCTGCTCGGCATTGGCAGGGAGCATTCTATTGGCATGGATGCTATGGAAATGGGCTTCCAAAAAGAAAACTTCACAAGATGTTTCCCCGAAAGCCGAGGTGAAAGAAAGCAAACTCTCCAAATTCGGCGGTGCTGTCATAGTAGGTTTTTTTCTATTGGGGGTATTGAGTGGTCTCTTCCAATGGATATCCTTTGGTAATCTCCTCAGCGATATCAGCATGTATGCACTGGAGGCTTTGATGTTCAGCGTGGGCTTCAGTCTTGGCAATGATTCTCAGATTCTGCATAAATTTCGCTCCGTATCGCCCCGGCTTGCATTGCTTCCTTTCCTTACCATTACAGGCACTCTATTGGGAAGTCTGGCCATCGGTCTGGTGCTGCAACGCCATTCGTTGGCCGACTGTCTGGCTGTGGGGTCGGGCATGGGTTATTATTCTTTGAGTAGCGTTCTCATTACCGGATGCAAGGGCGCTGAACTCGGAACTATCGCATTGCTGAGCAATCTTATTCGGGAAATCATTACCTTGCTTTTTGCACCTCTCTTCGCAAAATGGTTCGGACCTCTGGCACCGATTACTGCAGGAGGCGCTACCACCATGGATACGACCTTCCCCATTATAATCCGTACATCCGGACAACAGTTCGCCATGGTATCCGTATTTCATGGGTTTATAACGGATTTTAGCGTTTTATTTCTAGTCACTTTCTTTTGTTCTTTCTAAAGTTCTTTCTAACTTTGTAGAAATGAATTTGTCTAAACTGTTACTTATCATGTCAATCAGTTTGCTGTTTTCGTGTAGTACCTGCAACGGACAGGACAAGGACGACTCGGATTCCGTTCGCCCGATGGCTGTAGCCGGCTCTTTCTATCCGGCCGACAAGGATTCTGTCATGCAGATGATGAAAGAATATTTTCATCCGTTTGAGAATTCAAAGGGAGAAACCGGCGTAGCTGCCGTGATTGTGCCGCATGCAGGATATGTATTCTCGGGTGCGGTAGCAGCTTCGGCTTTTGCCCGGATTTCTCCTGAAAGAAAGTATGAACATGTGTTTTTACTGGGTCCCAGCCATCATATATATATGGACGGAGCCTCGGTGAATAACCGTTTTGCGGCTTATGCCACTCCTTTGGGCAATGTGAAAGTGGATACATCCTTGTGTAATCAGTTGATAAAGAATTGTTCGGCTTTTTCTTATAATTCCGCTGCCCATGATAAGGAACACTGTCTGGAAGTGCAATTGCCGTTTCTCATTTATCATTTAAAGAATATGCCTTCGATAGTGCCTGTGATTATTGCTTCACAGACGCTTGCCACCATCGAGAAAATTGCAGAAGCTTTGAAACCGTATTTCAATGATAAAAATTTGTTTGTTATCAGCAGTGACTTCTCCCATTATCCTTCTTATAAAGATGCTTGCGAAGTAGACAAACGCACCGGGGATGCCATAGAAAAAGGATCTTTGGATGAGTTCCTGGAAGCTCTGTCAGTAAATGATGAAAAAGGCATTCGCAATTTGGCTACCAGTGCTTGCGGACAGAGCCCGATCGCTACTCTGCTCTATTTGATAAAAGGGAATAAGAATATTAGAATCAATCATGTTCAGTACAGAAATTCGGGAGATTCTCCTTACGGTGATCATCAACAGGTGGTCGGCTATCATTCTTTCGTATTCTCTAGGGAAACTGGGATGGATGAGGCTTTTACTTTGACGGAATCGGAAAGAAACACGTTACTGAGTATCGCGCGCACCTCTATTAAAAATAAGTTTGCCAGGGAAAAGAAGTCTGCTTGTAATAAGACTGAACTGACTCCGACCTTGAAAATGTATTGCGGAGCTTTCGTTACTTTGAATGAAGGTGGACAGCTTCGGGGATGTATAGGGCATTTTGGTAGTGATATTCCTTTATATCAAGTTGTTGAAGAAATGGCAAAGGAGGCTGCTTTTGGAGATCCTCGTTTCTATCCGTTGCAACAAGGAGAGCTGGCGCGGGTGGACATCGAAATATCGGTACTGTCGCCCATGAAGCGCATCCATAGTATAGATGAGTTCACTTTAGGCAAGCAAGGCATTTATATATCCAAGGGAGGACGAAGTGGTACTTTTCTGCCGCAAGTGGCCGAAGAAACAGATTGGACTAAAGAGGAATTTCTGGGACATTGTGCTCGAGATAAAGCCGGAATAGGCTGGGACGGCTGGAAGGATGCCGACCTTTACACTTATGAAGCCGTGGTTTTCAAGGAAAAATAACAAGGATGAAAAGTATTTTCTCACTACGTACCGAAAAGGGAGCGCAATGTGTAATATGTCCGCACAATTGTAATTTGTCTGAAGGTCAGTACGGCGTTTGCCGCACACGTGTAAATCATGACGGATTGATCTGCTCAGAAGTCTACGGAAGGCTCTGTGCCTTCAATATGGATCCTGTGGAGAAGAAGCCTTTGCTGCATTTTCTTCCCGGAAGTCAATGCTTGTCGGTCGCATCGGCAGGCTGTAATTTTCGTTGCAGGAATTGTCAGAATTGGGAGATATCCCAAGTATCTTCTGCAGAGGTTCATTCTATTTCGATGACTCCGGATAGGCTTGTGAGCACATGTCTGGAAGAAGGATGTCCATCCATTGCTTTTACTTATACGGAGCCTCTCACTTATTATGAATATATATATGATACGGCTCGTCTTGCCCATGAACAAGGATTAAAAACAATATTGGTTTCGGCAGGATATGCTAATAAAGAGCCTATCCGTCATCTGGCTCCTTATTTGGATGCCGCCAACATAGATTTAAAATCTTTCAGCGACGAGATCTACGTGAAGGTGAATGGTGGGCATCTGCAACCTGTTCTTGATACGCTTCATATATTGAAGGATGCCGGAGTCTGGCTGGAAGTTACCAATCTTCTGATTCCTACTGTAAATGATGATGCTACAATGATTCGCGAAATGTGTTGTTGGTTGGCAGCAAACGGTTTCGCTTCTTTTCCGCTGCATTTCAGCCGTTTTTTTCCTATGTACAAAATGGAACAATTGCAGTCTACACCTTTGGAATCTCTACTGACTGCACGCGATATTGCTAAATCAGAAGGTCTGCAATATGTTTATATAGGCAATGCCGAAGAAATGGAAGGCGAAAATACCTTATGTCCTGTCTGTCATAAACTACTTGTTCGCCGAAGAGGATATGAAGTGCAGGAAAATCACATCCGTGGCGGGAGATGTTCATTTTGTGGGTATATAGTTTCAGGCAGGTGGAATTTGAAATAATGAAAGAAGAAATCGAAACTATTTAAACAATACTAAAAAGTATTAATAAATTAAATATAGTTATTTTTAAAAGCTAAAAATCATTTTGTTTGAAATTTACTTATTTTTGTAAAAAATATTCTATATATTTGCATTTATATATAATAAAATGCAAATATAAATGCAATTATTATGTCTTATTGGTGTTTGTATATCAATGTAAAGGAGGTCTTTTATGAAAAAAAGTTTAGTTGGAAGAATATTCTTCTTCACAGTAGCAGTATTTGCTTTTTTGTTGACAGCGGAGCAAGGTTGGAGTTGCACATCTGTCATGGTTTCAGGTAAAGCAACTAAAGATGGACGCCCCATCATGTTCAAGAACAGAGATACAGGTAACACAGACAATCTAATGACTGTGGTCCAAGGTGAAAAATACAAATATATTGGCATAGCAGCGGCAAAGGACTTGGCACCGAGAGATATTTGGGCAGGTCATAATGAGGTAGGCTTTGCCATTATGAATACTCTATCCTATAATCTGAATAAAGAAAGTGAGTTGAATGGAAGTAATGAAGGGGTTATCATGAGGCGGGCCTTGGAAATCTGCGCCACTCTCAAGGATTTTGAGAATATGCTTGATACTATGCCTAAACCGTTGAACACGAGCGCAAACTATGGAGTAATGGATGCTCAGGGAGGTTGTGCCTATTATGAAACGGACAACAAGGGTTATGTAAAATTTGATACCAATGATCCTAAAGTAGCACCCAACGGATATCTTATTCGCACCAATTTTTCTTATACAGGAGTTCCAGAAAGAAGTAAGGGTACGGAACGTTATCTGGCTATTTCCGATTTTATGCTTCGTGCTGCCTTTTCCGGAAAGATTGACTATGATTATATGTTGAGGAATATTCCTCGCAATCTGACTCATGGACTCACAAAAATGAATTTATATGATTATATGCCTGCTGATGATTCAACTCCTAAAATATTTCCTTTTCGAGACTTCATTCCAAGATATCAATCAGCGTGTACGGTGTTGGTGCAAGGTGTAAAAAGGGGTGAATCTCCTTTGTTGACTGTTAGTTGGACTATAGTAGGATCCCCGATGACTACAGTGGCTATTCCACTGTGTATATTGCCTTCAGGTAAATTTCCGGAGGTGGTGCAAAGAGGAAAGAACGGTTATTCAGAATTATGTCATGACGGACTTGAATTGAAAAAGGTCTTGTTTCCACTTGAGATTGGAAGCAATACGGATTATATAGATTTGTCTAAATTAATAAACAAGCAGGGAACGGGTATTATGCAAAAGATTATACCCATTGAAAACGAGATAAAGTCGAGAGGACTTGATTTGATAACGAAAGCTCGCGAAAAAGGAAAATTTGATAAGGGTATGGATGATTATTATTCATGGGTCGACAACTTCGTGCGAGATTCTTATGCCACAAATTTTAAGTTATATAGTAATGAAAAATAAACATGACAAAAGGTATTAAAAATGAGAAAGAAAAAGTTTAAAGAAATTTCAGGATGGCTGATAAGAAGCATATATCCTGAAGGATTGCTGATGTATGGATTGATGATCTGTATGTTGGGTATTTTCACTGAATCAAAGGCCGCTTCATCCTTTTCAGGTGAGGAACAACAGGTCAGAAAAATTACAGGAACGGTCTTGTCAAAAAGTGATAATTCTACGGTGGTTGGGGCGTCGGTCCTCATAGTAGGGACAAATGTAGGTACGATAACAGACCTGGATGGAAAGTTTACCATTACTAATGTGCCCGCCAATGCGAAAGAGGTGAAAATATCATTTATAGGAATGACCACACAAACACTGCCTTTGCGGTCAAACATGACGGTATTTCTGGAAAATGATACACAACAGCTGGATGAAGTGATTGTCGTAGCTTATGGAACGGCAAAAAAGAGTTCGTTTACCGGTTCTGCCAGTCTGGTAAAATCAGACAAACTGGAAACAAAACCGACGACAACAATTACAGATGCTTTGGTGGGAGCGGTTTCCGGTGTGGAAGTGTCTACTGCAAATGGCCAGCCCGGTTCTGAGCCTAATATTTATATACGAGGCATTGGTTCTTACGGAGCGAGCAATACTCCTTTGATTATACTGGATGGCATGCCTTATGATAATTCCATTAGCAGTCTGAACCCTAATGATATAGAGAGTATATCTGTGTTAAAGGATGCCGCATCGTCTGCTCTTTATGGAGCGCGTGCTGCCAATGGTGTTTTAATGATTACCACCAAGAAAGGAAGCAGAGAAAAGATGACGGTCAACTTGAAATTCAATCAAGGCATAACGACCAAGCAAACCGGTGATTACGAAAAAGTTGGAATGAATGATTATGTGTCTCTATACTGGGAAAATCTGCGGAATCAATACGTCAGAGACGGCAAAAGCCGTGATGTAGCGGGGCAGTTGGCTGCAACCAACTTATTTGATAACTTAACGTATAATCCATTCAATGTGTCACGTGATAAAGTCGTAGACAGTACGGGGAAAGTAAATTCTTCTGCTCAGCTTTTATGGGCGGATGATACCGATTGGACAAATGCTATTCAGAGAGTTGGAAATCGTACTGATGCTTCTGTTTCCATCAGTGGCGGAACAGCCAAGAGTGATTATTTTACTTCTATCGGATATACTAAAGAACAAGGATATATCATTGGTTCGCAGTTCAAACGCTACACGGGAAGAGCCAATCTCAGTTCACAAGTGACTAAATGGTTGAAGATAGGAACGAATCTGGCTGCCAATTTGAGTTATAGTGACGGCAATCAGAATGAAGGGATGAATAATAACATCAATCCCTTCCGCTTTGTTAGATATATAGGTCCTATTTATCCGATACATGTTCATAATCCCGAAACCGGCGAATATTTGCGGGATGACAACGGCAATTTAATTTATGATTTCGGAACAGGGTATTCTGTAAATGGTGTTTCAGTACCGGTACGAGACTATGTTTCGGGAAATAATCCTGCTTTGGAACTTCAGAAAAATTATAACGGTTATAAGCGCAACAATATAAATGCCAAAGCTTTTGCTGAAATTACTCTTTTGGAAGGTTTAAAATTAACCTTGAATGGCAATGTCGGAACAAACTCATATTTGAGTTCTTCTGCAGTCATTGTCTATCCTGAGAAAGGAAATACCGGAAGCGCTACTAAAGTATCGTCGAATACAACAACATGGACCTACAATGAATTGCTTACCTATACAAAAGATTTCGGTAAGCATCATATGGATGCTTTGGTCGGACATGAAAGTTATGATTACGAATATAATTATTTGAATGCTTCCATGAAGGATCAGAAATTTGACGATAATTATGAATTAATCAATTATTCCAACGTCAATACGACTCCAACCTCCTATACAGATAAATATACTACTGAAGGATATTTGTCCCGTTTCAACTATGACTACGATAACAAATATTTCGTATCTGCTTCTTATCGTCGTGACGGTTCCTCCAGATTCTATAAGGATTCCCGTTGGGGAAACTTTTGGTCTTTTGGAGGCAGTTGGGTACTTAGTCGTGAAAGCTTCATAAAAAAATACAAATTTGTCGATATGTTGAAATTGAGAGCTTCTTATGGTGAAGTTGGAAATGATAATGTCGGCGGCTATTATCCTTGGCGTGCGACATACGAAAATGCGCAGAATGCAGCAGAAGCCGGTTATGTTCAGAGTTCTTTGGGAAATACGAATCTGAAATGGGAAGTCTCGCAAAATTTCGATGCAGCGTTGGAATTTGGATTGTTCGGTAATTTGAAGGGTAGTGTGGAATTGTTCGATCGTCGTTCCAGTAACCTGTTATTTTCAGTACCTTTGTCACCTTCATCAGGTGTAAGTTCTCAGGATATGAATGCCGGAACCATGTACAATAAAGGAATAGAAGTGGAATTGTCAGGGACTTTGATCAAAACGAAGAGCGGCTTTACCTGGGATGCCAGTGTCAATGCCACTCACATAAAAAACAGAATAACCAAATTACCTATTGATCCTTTTATCGATGGAGTTCATAAGATAGAAGAAGGACATTCCCGCTATGAATTCTGGCTGGAACAATGGAGAGGAGTCGATCCGGACACAGGAAGCAGTCTGTATGTCCCCAGTGATGATGCAATCGCAAAGAATTCATCCAATCTGATAGCAATCGACGGCGTTACTTATACAACGTCACATAGTGAGGCTAAGTTTGATTTTAGCGGTCAGGCAATGCCTTCTTTGACAGGTGGACTGACAACCAATCTGGGATACAAAGGAATAACTCTGGGTATGACTTTCTACTATCAGTTGGGCGGAAAGATGTTTGATACAGCTTATGCAACGCTGATGTCAGCTGGAACAGGGTCTTTGTCTTATTCTACTTTTCATGTGGATATTTTGAAGAGATGGCAGAATCCTGGCGATATTACCAATGTTCCCCGCATATCAAATGGCAGTGATGCTACTGATTTGACAGGACGTTCCACCCGTTGGCTCATTTCTTCCAATATGCTTGAATTGTCAACAATTAATTTGGGATATACATTGCCGAAATCTTTTGTCTCGAAATATGGCGTAGGCGACTTGAAGCTATATGCTTCCGCTGAAAATGTGTTCCAGATAACAAAGCGGAAGGGTATATACCCACGCCGCAATATTTTCTCCGGCTATAGTAGCAATGGAGATGTCTATTTGCCTTCAAGAGTATTTACTCTCGGACTGAACATTACTTTTTAATTGTTACATTGAATTATTGTCTTATGAATAAATATTTAAATATAGCTGTTATTGGATTGTCTATTTGCATTTTATCTTCTTGTAAGGAAGACTTTCTGGAAACAGCATCAACGGAAAATGTTGATCAGTCTCAAATGTTTGAAACGACAACCGGAGGAATGATGGCTGTTAACGGTTTACATAAACTGATGTATACCCCAGATCTTTCAAATTGGTATGCACAAGGTGGTTATCAGACTTTTATGATTTGGATGGATATGATGGGGGAGGATCTGGTTTATACCCGTGCCAATGCTCAGTTCCAAAAGGCTGCCATGTGGATTTTGCATCGTGATCCTTCTTCTATCCATGTAGATTATCATTATGAGTTGTTTTATAAATTTATCTCAAATGCCAATATGATCATAAACAATATTGATAACGCTACCGGGACGCAGGAGGAACGTAATTATATTAAAGGTCAGGCATTGGCATATCGTGCATTTGCATATTTTAATTTGGTTCAGTGCTGGGGCGAACGTTATAAGGCTGAAGGAAACAATACTCAGCTTGGTGTGATTCTCCGTACCGATAATACGACCGACAATAGGGCGCGTTCTACCGTAGAAGAGGTCTACAAGCAGATTAATGAAGATCTTGATCAGTCCATATCCTTATTGGCACAGGTTTCCATTGCCCGTGAAAATAAATCGCATATCAATGTCCACGTGGCTAGAGGCTTGAAAGCCCGTGTGCTTCTAACCCAAGGGAAATGGGCTGAGGCGGCTGCTATGGCCAAATTGGTTGTTGATAATTCAGGTGCTACTTTGCAGTCCGATACTTATACAACGAAAAATAATAGGATGAGCGATCAAAGCAATACCGAATGGTTATGGGGTAAAAAAGCCCAGGAAGATCAGGCTGGAACCTTGAAAGATTTTCATAGTTTTATGTCAAATAAAAATGTGAGTTATAATAAGAATACTCCCAGAGCCATTTATAATTTACTTTACAATCGAATATCGGAGACAGATGTCCGTAAATCAATCTGGTTCCCTTGTGCTCAAGACCCGAAGGCCACACCGGCTCCTGTTGTTCCATCCGGTGGTTATATAAGAAATTATATGGCAAATAAATTCTTGCTAACGGATGAAAATGCAAAATGCGGTGATGTGCCTTGGATGCGTTTGCCCGAGATGATGTTGATTGAGGCAGAGGGGTATGCCCGCAGTGGAGATGATGTAAAAGCAGCTGCTGCACTTTATCCTTTGGCACATCAGAGAGACCCACAATATAAATTGTCAACAAAGACCGGAAATGACTTGATTGATGAAGTCATGTTCCAGCGACGGATTGAACTCTGGGGAGAAGGTTTTCGTTTCCTCGATTTGAAACGCTTGAATATGGCTCTTGACAGAGGTCCGAAAGTACGCACTGAATTAGGTTATAGTGATTCGCCATGGAACAGTAATACGAAAATGCCGACAAAGGTAGATCCCGAAGCATCCAATTATAACATGTATGACGGGCATCCAATGGGAGAAGAAAACAGAACTCGTGCTGCAGGAATCAATGATTGGCAATGGGTCTTTCCGAATTCGGAGTTGAATGTTAATCCTCTATGTGTGCAAAATCCTTAAAACGATATAATGAACCGTATGAAACAAAAAAAACTTTTTACATGCCTGTTGCTGATTCTTTCAGCAATAGGCATTTCTGCGCAACCACAACCTTCTGTTTATTCTTTAAACTTGGATTATTTTCTCCCGCAAGGCAGTTTTACTTATAATGAAAAGATTCCGGTGCCCAAAAGTGTCTTAGGCTTTGAGTTGGGGCAACAACATGTAGATTGGGGGCAGGTCGTGGATTACATGAAAACATTGGCAGAATCCAGTTCGAGGGTGTCAGTAAAGGAAACAGGAAGGACCTATCAACATCGTCCTTTTGTGGAAGTCATCATTACATCTTCGGAGAATCAAAAAAACCTGGAGAGGTTACGTAATGAACACCTTAAACTGAGTGATGCTTCAACCTCTGCATCTTTGGATAAGAAGAAAATGCCGGTAGTCATTAGTTTGATTTATAGTATCCATGGGAACGAACCGTCAGGAGTGAATTCTTCATTGGCAACAGCCTATTTTTGGGCAGCTGCCCAAGGAGAACAGATTGATGATATATTGGATAAAACAATTATTGTCATGACTCCGGGAGCCAATCCTGATGGTATAAATCGTTTTGCATCTTGGGTAAATACATCACGTAGTCTGACAGATGTCAGTGATGATAATTCCAGGGAATTTAATGAAGCTTGGCCTTCGAGCAGAACCAATCACTATTGGGCTGACTGTAATCGTGATTTGCTCATGGCTCAGCATCCGGAAGGTGTAAATGGGTTGAACAACTATTTTGAATGGTTGCCGAATATTGTGGTCGACCAACATGAACAGGGGGTTCAGCATCCTTTCTATTTCAGTCCCGGAGATGCACGCAGGACTCATCCTTTTACGCCTCAGTTGAATCAAACACTTACCTCTGAAATATCATCCTATTGTGCAAAGGAATTGGACAAAATAGGGACCGCATATTATTCAAAGGAAGATTACGATGATTATTATTATGGGAAAGCGGCCGCCTATGGAGATATACATGGTTCAATATGTCTGTTGTATGAAGAAGGAACCACTCGCGGACATTTGAGGAATACCATGTATGGCCTGCGCACATTCGCCTGGACTATACGCAACCAGGCATTAGCTTCGTACGGTACAATACTTGCAGGTTATAATATGCGAGAGAAATTGCTTGATTATCAAAGTGATTTCTTCAGAAAAACAGCTGATGATTCCCATAAATATGCTGTAAAAGGCTATGTATTCGATACTAGAGGTTCCAAATCGATAGCTTATCATTTTCTTAAGAATATGCAATTGCATCATGTCGATGTATATCATTTGGCAAAGGATTACAAGTCATTTAAAAAAGAGAATGCTTATGTGATTCCTTTAGAACAGAAATACCCGTTGATGGTAAGAACTTTGATGGAAGATTGCAAGACTTTTACCGACAGTATTTTTTATGATATTTCGACTTGGACGTTCACTCATGCTTACAATCTTAATTATACAACTGTTCAACAGACAAAAGATCTTTTGGGTGATAAAGTTACGGAGGTTGTTTTTCCTGCAGGAAGAATAATTGGAGGGAAAAGTGATTATGGTTATGTATTTGATAATCAGGAATTCTACACTCCAAAATTGATTTATGAATTGGAGGAAAACGGTGTTGTCATCAATGTATGCAGTAAGCCTTATCTTTTCCAATCCGGTGATGTGGAGAAACAAATGGGTTATGGTAGTTTGCTGGTTATGGCAAATAATCAGACTGTTGGTCCGGCAAAACTGTATGCTATGATTGACAGCCTTTCGGCTATTTGCGGTGTCGATGTCTATGCAGCCAAAACAGGATTAATGAAAGATGTCGATTTTGGTAGCCCTTCATACTCTTTGCTTCATCAACCCAAAGTCGCCTTGCTCACAGGTAGAGGCATGGGAATCCCTGAATCCGGAGAAATATGGTATTTACTCGATAAAAGATTCCAAATGTGTCCGACCTTAATTGAAGGAAGTATTCTTCATAGTAAAGAACTAAAAAAGTATAATGTTATTATAGCCGCCAACGGAATACCAAAACTGAGCGATTTGAGTGAGACATCTTTGCTTGACTGGATGCATAATGGCGGCACTTTGATAGCAACAGGAGAAGCCTATAAATGGGCTGAAAGAATGAGCCCGACGGAGTTTAATGTAAAAAAGGTGGAGGTAAAGAGAGATTCAACGGCTTATGCAGCCTATTCGGATAGAGAAGAGGCAGAGGCCGGAGTAGATATTCCCGGTACCATACTGAAATGTCATTTGGATAAAAGTCATCCACTTGCCTGGGGCTTGAATCAAGATGAAATTGCCGTTCTAAAAGATAATAATTTGATCTTCAAGAAGAACAGTGATCCGTATATTTCACCTCTTTATTATGAGAAGACTCCGTTGCTTTCAGGTTATTTGTCAAACAATAATAAAAAACTAATTAGCGGCACCCCTTCCGCATTTGCAGAGAAGGAAGGAAATGGATGTTTGATTATATTTGCAGATGATATGAATTTTCGTTCCTATTGGTTCGGAACAAGCAAAATATTTATGAATGCAATATTTTTTCATGAATGTATAAAATAAGATAAATATGGCAGATTTTAGTCCTTGGACTCTTTTTACAGATATAGGCATTATTGCAGCGTTGTTGTTGATAGGCCAGATTATGCGTGCAAAACTGAAGATAGTACAAAAATACTTTATTCCACCAAGTCTAATGGCTGGTTTCATCGGTTTGATATTTGGCCCGGGAGGATTGAAATGGCTTCCCTTGTCTGATAATATGGGTGTCTATGCCAGCATTCTGATAGCTCTCATTTTTGCTTGTCTTCCCTTTTCATCTTCCAATTCAAAAAGTTCTAAATCCGACATTGGCAAGATGTGGGCATATTCCCAAGGAGGTATGTTGATGCAATGGGCTTTCGGCGGTTTATTAGGACTTTTGGTGCTCCGATTGTTTTGGCCTGTGAGTGATGCCTTTGGCATTTCCATGCCATGTGGTTATTGTGGAGGTCATGGCACAGCTGCTGCCGTTGGACAAGCTTTTTCACAGATGGGGGATGATGACATGATGACCTTAGCTATGACGGCAGCGACAGTAGGAATCGTAAGCTCTGTCTTTTTGGGCATGACTCTTATCAAATGGGCTACCAAACGCGGATACACATCTTTTCTAGCTACGTTTGAGAATCTTCCTCATGAATTGCGGACAGGTCTGCTTCCTGAAGATAAAAGAGAAAGCGTAGGCCAATGCACCAGTTCTTCCATTTCGATTGACACCATTGCATTGAACTTTTGCGTATTGATACTAGTTGCCTTGTGTGGTTATGGCATCAGTAAAGGTGTGGCCTTCTTTATACCCAAATTGGAGATGCCAGTGTTCAGTTGTGCGTTTATTGCCGGAATCCTATTGAAGTTCATTCTGCGGAAAGCAAAGGCAATTGATTATATATGTCCTAAAACTGTCGGGCATCTAAGTGGTGCCTTTACTGATTTTCTAGTTGCATTTGGAATCTCTGCCATCAAGTTGGAAATTGTTCTTAAATACATTGTCCCATTAGTGATTTTATTGGCTTCAGGCATTATCGTGACAATGTTTTATGTCTTGTTTGTAGGAAGAAGAATGATGAAAAATGAATTCTGGTTTGAAAAGGCCTTATTTACATGGGGATGGTTTTCGGGAACGATGGCTACCGGCATTGCGTTGTTGCGTATAGCCGATCCTAAAATGAAAAGTCATTGTCTGGAGGATTATGCATTAGCTTATTTGTTCATTGCTCCTGTAGAAATTTCTTTAATAACTTTTGCTCCAATGGCATTCGTTTATGGCTATGGCTTATATTTTTCCTTGATAGTCCTTGTTTTGTTCTTGATTATATTGGGATTTTCGATAAAAAAAGGTTGGCTGAAATCGAAATAGAATGTGTAAAAAGATAAAATTATGAATAGAAGTCGTTTTTTTGTTTGTGTCATTACTATGACGTTGACATGTTCCTTAAGCATTCTTGCACAAAAGACAAAATTGCAAAGTGTGGGAATTAAATATTTGCAGAAACAGGCTGCTGTGTATGATTCTATTCAAAAGGCTATTCATTCTTATGCAGAGCTTGGGTATATGGAATATCGCAGTTCTGATTTATTGGAAAGACATTTGCAGAAGAATGGATTCACGATAAAAAAAGGCGTTGCCGGAATCCCTACGGCCTTTATTGCTGAATATGGTAAAGGACATCCTGTCATTGGCCTTTTGGCTGAATATGATGCATTACCAGGAATGTCACAAGATACAGTTCCTTATCAGTCAGCCGTAAAAAGTGAAGAAAACGGCCATGCATGCGGCCATAATTTATTGGGGACAGCCGCTGTAGCAGGTGCAGTGGCTATTTCTAAATGGTTGGAAGAAGGACACTTGGGGACTATTCGTCTCTATGGTTGTCCTGCTGAAGAAGGGGGTGGCGGCAAGGCTTATTTGGTAAGAGAGGGATGCTTTGAAGGAGTGGATGCAGTGTTGGATTGGCATCCGGCAAGTGAAAATGCTGTTGCAGTGGAGACAGGACTTGCTAATGTTCAGATAGATTTCCGTTTTCATGGAATCAGTTCTCATGCCTCAATGGCCCCTGAGAAAGGGCGTTCTGCACTTGATGCTGTAGAAGCTTTTGATTATATGATGAATTTAATGCGTGAGCATGTACCTATGACTTCACGTATTCATTATATTATAACCAATGGAGGTCAGTCTGCCAATATTGTTCCGAATTACGCGGAAGTGGAGTATTATTTGAGAAGTCCGAAACGAACAATCGTTGAAGATTTAAAGCAAAGGGCAATCAAGGCTGCTGAAGGAGCTGCATTAGGTACGGGTACGACGATGACTTATGAAATCAAGTCAGGTAATTATGAACGACTTTACAATCCTCAGTTGTCAGGATTGTTGCAGAATAATCTGGAGTTGGTGGGCGGTGTTCATTATGATGCCCGGGAACGGGATTTTGCAGAGAAAGTACTGAAAGCTACGGGAGTAAATGATATGACATTTTTAGATGAAGCATCCAAAGTACATCCTTTGGCGTCGGAAAAGGAAACTTTGACCGGAGCCTCCAGCGATGTGGGTAATGTAAGCTGGGTAGTACCTGCCGCTTCATTTGGAACGGCAACTTTCATACCAGGAGCCAGTTTTGGTCATAGCTGGCAGCAGACTGCATGTGGAGGTACCACTGTTGGAACCAAGGGTATGATGAATTCAGCACGCGTCTTTTATCTGACAGCATACGATATTTATACCCATCCGCTTATTTTGAAAGAGGCAAAAGCGGAATTTGAAACACGTAGAGGTAAAAATTTTGTTTTTGAACCTCTCATGGGGAACAGAAAACCTCCTTTGGATTATAGAGCCAATACTTTCCACTCCCAAAGGCCGGTTTCGCCTTGAAGTATGTGAAGTCGGAGAAATCTTACGGTGTCATTGACTGTTGCTGTGTGTGGGGAGCATATCTTTATATCCTTTTGTTCCGCACAAGGTTTCCATGTCTGCCCGTCAACGGATGTTTCCAGACTCCAGGCATGACCTTCCGATGGATGGAAAAAGAAAAATTTACATTCATCTACTTTCTTGGCTTTTCCCAGATCCACCATAATCCAAGGTTGCGTATCTTCTTTGGCTGCTTTCCAGTAAGTCCCGTTGTTTTCATCGCCGGCATTACTTGCTTCGTATTTATCCACACGCCCGTAATCTCTTACGGAACCTTTGTTGTCAAGAGGTGCATTGGGTTGAATCTCAATGCTTGCAGAGTATGCTTTTTGTGGCTGTGTGCTGGATGCCGTGAAAGATGCGTTAAAGGCGAGATTGTTACGCGTATCCTGACAAGTGCCAAGAAAGCCTATTCCGTTGCGGTCGGGAACAAGAGTCTTGATGGTTCCGTCTGCATTGAATTGCAAGCGATTGGCAAAAACCTGACGGGTTGTACCACCTTCTCCATATTCCAGATATACAAAGATATAATCGTCTGTAGCTTCATTATAGAACACGTTTCCGTGCCCCGGTCCCCAGACGTTGTTTTCAGGAGAAGAGAATACGAATATATCGTTGCCTTCAGGTTTTGAAAAACCGGATAAAGGAGATTCTCTGCTCATCATGTAGGCATTCACATAGTTCTGATTTCCACTTAGGGTGTACACATAATAATAGATTCCTTTGCGCTTGAACATGAAGGGACCTTCGGAATATCCTTGACGGTTAGTCTGCATAGTGACGGTATCTCCGGAAAGATGCAGAAGGTCTGGCGTCATTTGTGCTGCCATTCTGCGGCGCCAGAACAGATAAGATGTTCCATTGTCATCCACGAATGGTTCCCCGTCAATGTCCGGAGCAATGCAATGAGGCAAGGTGTCGCAAGATTCTGCAAAGTTAAAAGGACCATCAGGCTTTTCTGCTACCAAAGGATAGGTTCTGGCATCACCATCCGGTTTTACGAATGTGGCGTAGAGGTGATATTTTCCCTCTTTGAAAATTACTTTTCCCGGTGCCCAGAAACGATAATATCCCGTAGCCTTTTCTCCTTTTGCATCGGTATAGGTTTCACCTTTTTTCCAGTCGAATCCTTGAATTGGGGAGCTTTCGAAACTCCAGTTCACGAAATCTTTTGATTTCCATACCACGGGCGCACCTGCCAAGGCCAGACCTTTGTTCAAATCAGTGGTGCTGTAAATATAATATGTATCACCGAATTTGCTAACGGAGGGGTCGGCTATATTATCGGCAATAATCGGGTTGTAGTAGCGCGTCTTCAACAAGTTGTCCACTACAGCGGCATTTACTTTAAAAGCTGTTCCGTGGCGAGTCCCTTTGGGGAAGAATATGGTTTCAGAAACATCTTCCCAGTTTTTCCCATCTTTACTTCTTACAGCACCGTATTTACCGTCACGATACTTGTCGAAGTAGATATACATATAGCCATTTACGAATAAAGGTGAAGGTCCTTCCGCCCAATAATTTCCGGTAATAGGTGCGGAAACCTTTGTAGAGAATCCCTTCTGTATATTTTTTGTGTGGGTGATACGTAGGTTCTTTTCCGGAGGATTGGAGTTCTCATTTTTTACAACCATAAGTAGGTTATTATGGATGGGATCAACGGCAATAGCAGCATCGATGACGCAAAAATCAGGGTTAAAGAACATTTTTGTTTCGGAGAATGTGTTGAAGTCCTTTGTAGTAACGTAGTAAATACGATGGTTAAGTCCTTTCTCGCTCTCCGAAGTTGCCACTTCTTTGTGCCGTCCCGGTATGGTGGTTGCCCAGAAAATGTAATAAGTCTGAGAAGGTTCGTCATAGAAGAGTTCGGGTGCCCAGCAGTTGTGTGCAGTCGGCTCGTGCATCATTACGGGAATGGCTTTTTGTTCGTTCCAGTGAATGAGATCTTTGGAGGAAGCATAACCGATGATACGGTCAGTCCAGCTTGATGTCCATACCATGTGGAAGGTCCCGTCAGGTCCTTGGCATACGCTGGGGTCACGCATCAGCCTGTCTTTTCCTACCATGGGAGTGAGATACGGTTTCCCATCATTAAGAGCTGTCCATTTCAATCCATCATAGCTGTAAGCCAGATGAAGTCCATCTTCTCCATTGCCGGTGAAATAGGAAAATAAGTACGCTTTTTTCTGTGCAAAAGTTGCGGATGCCATAATCAACAGCATCAATACAGACGAAAGTAGTTTTTTCATGTGATTTTTAGGTTTTAATGAATGTCACAAAGGTAAAGAAAAATATTTCTTTTGAAGCTATAAGCATCTCATGTAAACAAAAATGATTACAATTTCTAGTTTTTTTTAACTTACAATGCGATATTCTTTTTTAAAACTGCTATATTTGTGGTCAATTAGAAACTGCTAAGAAAAGACCTTTGTAACTCAAATATTTGTCAGACTATGAAAAGAAAAAGTGTTTTGTTCATTGCATTTATCGTGTCATTTGCATTGAATGCGCAGACAAAATGGATTGATCCTCTTGGAGGGGAAATCCCTCAAGTTCAAGGACGTGCCTGGAATGCCGAAATCGGTAAATGCTATCATCGCTTTCCTTTGAGAGCAAAGAATAATTTAAGGGAGCCGGTTTGGGGCTTATCTACCAATAGTGCGGGATTATCTCTTGATTTTTATTGCAATGCGCCAGATATCATAGTGAAATATACAGTATCCGGATACAAGAGCTTGCCGAATCTGACAACTATAGCCGTGAGTGGAATTGACCTATACACGACAGATTGCCATGGAGTTACCGACTGGTGCGCATGTCCCGGAAACTATTCTTTCGGAACGCAGACAAGTGATACCATTACCTTTCATTATAAAGATTTGGCCTATCACAATTATCACAAGCGCGGAAATGAGTATCGTCTTTTTCTCCCATTATATAATACGGTGTCTTCTCTGAAAATAGGAATACCCGACAGCTGTGAACTGAAATTTGCTCCGATATCTTCGGAAAAGCCTATTCTGATTTACGGAACATCTATCGCACAGGGGGCATCGGCCTCACGTCCGGCAATGGCTTGGACCAACATAGTGCAACGCCGTACGGATTCGCCAGTCATCAACCTTGGTTTCTCGGGAAATGCCTTGATGGATGCAGCAGTCTACGACTTGATTTCGGAAGTTGATGCACGGATGTATATTCTCGACTGTATGCCGAACATGTATCGCGTTCATGACAGCATCGTAAGCAGAACACTTGCCGGAGTAAAGAAAATCAGAGCCAAAAGCGATGCGCCTATCCTCTTGGTGGAGAATGACGGCTACATGTACGGAAAGACGAACGCACCCATCGAAAATGAATGCGTGGTGACCAATCGGGAATTAAAAAAAGCATACGAACAATTGGTTGCCGACGGAGTGAAAAATCTATTTTACCTAACTAAGGAAGAAATTGGCCTGACTCCTGATTCGCAAACCGATGGATGGCATGCCTCGGATATCGGCATGCAGCTTTATGCGGAGGCCTACATGAAAAAGATTAATGAGATACTCGGTATTCATCCTATGGAAATCTTTAAGCCTTGCCGCCAGCGTCGTGAACCCGACAATTATGAATGGGCAGAACGTCATGAGGCTGTGATGAAGATGAATAATACCACTAATCCCGAAGTCCTCATGATTGGAAATTCCATCACGAATTTTTGGGGAGGAGAACCTCTTGCACATCGTCGTTCCGGAGTGAAGTCATGGAACTATCTCTTTGGCAAGAAGCATGTTACTAATATGGGTTTCGGATGGGACCGCATAGAAAATGTGTTTTGGAGAATTTATCATGGAGAACTCGACGGGTGCAGTCCCAGACATATATGTATGCTTGTAGGAACGAATAATTTGGAAAAGAATACTAATGAAGAAATAGTTTCGGGTATTATCGGCTTGGTAAATCTGATACAGGAAAAACAACCCCGGGCTCATTTACATGTTTTGGCTGTTTATCCCCGAAAAGGTTTGGAACCTCGAATTGCAGAGTTGAATGCTTTGCTGAAAAGTAAGCTTGCCGTGAGCGATAAAGTGGATTTGGTAGACTTGACCTCGCAATTCCTTTTGAAAGATGGAAACGGTAAAATAGATGAATCTTTGTTTTCGGATGGACTTCACCCCAATGAAGCGGGTTATGGTAGGATTGCAAAAGTCTTGAAACCGATACTTCTGAAATAATAAAACGTTCAAGATAAGGATTTATTTGATATATTTGTCGTTAAATTATTTGTTAAACTTAAATGCCTGGAATTGAAGATCTTATCATAAAGCAGTTGAAAGAAGGCGATGAGATAGCATATAAATATTTATATGACCATCATTATGTCGTCCTTTGCCACATAGCCAACCAATATGTGAAAGACTATTTCGTGGCAGAGACAATGGTTGGGGATGTCTTTTTCCACCTATGGGAGATTCGTGAGACCCTGCAAATCTCAGTTTCATTGAGAAGTTACCTTATAAGGGCGGTGAGAAACCAGTGCATTAATTATTTACTTTCCAGTAAGGAAAGAACAGAAATTAGTTTTTCCAATCTTTTATCGGATGGAGATTCCGATATGAATTATATACTGACTGAAGAGCATCCTTTAGGTTCGTTGCTTGAGCAGGAATTGGAGAACGAAGTAAAAAAAGCAATACAGAATTTGCCTGAAGAATGCAGGCGCGTCTTCCTCAAAAGCCGCTTTGAGGGGAAGAAGTATGAAGAAATAGCACAAGAGTTGCAAATCTCAGTTAACACCGTGAAATATCATATGAAGAATGCATTGTCTTCTCTCCATAAGGACCTTTCCAACTATCTTTTCGCTTTTTTCTATCTGCTTCTTTTCTTTTAGAAAAAAAGTACTATTCTGACTACCCATCAAAGGGAAAATATTGTCATAAACATAGAATACATAAAAATGGAAGATAAAAATTATAATAACAAAGAAGATTTGATTGTTGCATATCTGAGTGGTAATGCAAATCGTCAAGATATAGAGGCATTAAAGGTATGGTTGAATGAATCTTCTGAGAATAGGAAATATTTCCTTCAAAGGCAAGAGATTTGGTTTTCTTCCATAAGTGAAAAAGAGAGTTCTTTGTACGATGTAAACAAGGCATTTGAACTGTTTAGAAATAAAACAGAAAGGCGGGGCTGCCAAGAAAAAGAAAAGTCGTTCAGACGTTTCCCTTTGTTTTTCCGTTATGTGGCAGTAGTGGCAATTTTGTTGGCTATCAGTATGATATCTTATTATAAAGGCGGTGAAAGTGTGAAGAAAGTCTTTGCACAAATTGTGGTTGAAGCTCCTATGGGATCACGAACAAAATTGAACTTACCCGACGGCACATTAGTGTGGTTGAATGCAGGTTCTCGGATAGCCTATTCACAAGGATTCGGAGTGGATGATCGCAAGGTAGAACTGCAAGGTGAGGGATATTTTGAAGTGAGACATAATGCAGATGTTCCGTTTCTTGTAGAAACGAAGGACCTGAAAGTTCGAGTGTTAGGAACGAAGTTTAATTTCCGGGATTATCCGGATGACAAAGAAGTGATGGTATCGTTGATGGAAGGAAAGGTGGCTTTGAATAATCTGTTGAAGAATGAAGCAGAGGCTTTTCTGAAACCTAACCAATGTGTCATTCTAGACAAGAAGAGCGGAAATATGACAATCCAGTCAATGCAAGTAAACAATTCCCGGGAATGGACAAACGGGTATTTGTTTTTTGATGAAGAGTTGATGACTGATATCGTTAAGGAGTTGCAACGCAGTTATAGTGTGAAAATTAGTTTTGCAACAGACTCTTTGAAAGATATTCGATTCTATGGAAACTTTGTTCGCCAAGAGCAGACCCTTGAAGAAGTGCTCAACGCATTGACGGCAACAGGAAAAATGCATTATTCCAGAAAAGGAAATAATATAACGTTATATTAATTTGATATAGTACCTTTATTGAATCTAATTTATTATGAATATGAAAGAAAATAGTAGTTGACAAAAGAAAGGTAAAAGATAAAAGCTGGAAGATGTTGCAGATCTACCAGCTTTGTATATCTTTTCAAATTCAAGAATGAGTGAGTTTAAAAAGATTCGGCAAAAATAATATAAAAACTCCAAACGGAGGCCTGAATCTTTAGTTTTTATCAATTTATAATTAATATTATGAGTTACACAAAAAAGGTCATATATGTGGCCATAACTTTGTTTTGCCTGAACTTGACCCTTGTGGCACAGACTATTTCATTGAAAATGAATAGTGTATCTGTGAAAGAGGCAATAACTCAGTTGAAAAAAGAAAGCGGATATTCTTTTGTGTATGCAGCCGGTGATTTGGATACGCAAAAAATAATTAATGTACAGGCATCCCAATTGGAAGATGCAATCAAGCAAATTCTAAAAGGTCAGGAGGTAACGTATGAGATGAGAGGGAGAGATGTTATCGTAAAGAAAATAGTGAGGAAGTCTGTCCCAAACGGAAAAAGAGGCAAGGTATCAGGCCTCATTACAGACGCTTCAGGTGAACCTATTATCGGAGCCAATGTATTGTTGAAAGGAACTTCAACAGGTACCATTACAGATGTAAACGGGCAGTTTTCTCTTGAAGCGCCCTTAGATGGTAATCTTGTAATATCCTATATTGGATATGAGGAAAAAATGATTCCTATCAGTGGAAAAAATTCCATTAATGTTGTTTTGAAAGAAAATTCCAAGATACTCGATGAGGTTGTAGTAGTTGGTTACGGAGTTCAGAAGAAAAAACTTGTTACCGGTGCTACTATACAGGTGACAGGCGACAAGCTTTCAAAATTGAATACGGTGGATGCTTTCGGAGCTTTGCAGAGTCAAGCTGCCGGAGTGCAGATTACCCAGAATTCAGGAGAACCTGGCGAAGGTTATAAGATTAACATCAGAGGTTTGGGAACAACAGGTTCTGCCACTCCGCTGTATGTCATTGATGGAGTTGCCGGAGGAAATATCTCAGCTTTGTCACCTAACGATATTGAATCAATTGATATTTTGAAAGATGCCGCTTCTGCGGCTATATACGGAGCTCGTGCCGCTAACGGTGTTATTTTGGTTACAACCAAACAAGGTAAGGCCGGTAAATTGACTGTGACATATGATGGATATTATGGTATTCAAAGCCCTCGTACAAACGGAATTCGTCCGGCTAATGCGAAAGAATACATGACATTGGTCAATGAGGCTTTAAAGTGTGCCGGAACTTTGGAGTATGATTTTGCATCTTTGATTCCCAATGAATATTCCAAAATTATGAATGGAACTTGGGATGGTACAAATTGGCTGAAAGAATCTACTGATAATCAGGCACCAATAATGAGTAATGCCGTCAACCTGACAGGTGGCTCCGATATGTCTCGATTCGCATTCGGGTTTTCCGCATTGAATCAAAAAGGGACTATAGGCAAGCCGGCACAACCTAAATATGACAGATATACAGTTCGCTTGAATTCGGATCATTCCCTATGGAAGGCAGATGATCGTGATATCATTAAATTCGGTGAGAATGTAACATTTACGGCGACTAAAAAGAGCGGTATTAATCTGGGAGGTATTTATAGCAATAACGTACGTGACTTGCTCAATGCTTGCCCGTTGCTACCAGCCTATAATTCCAATGGAGACTATTTCGTTTATCAGGATATGAAGGATGACAATTGGGATTTCGATACGGACCAGACCAATCCTTTAGCTTTGATAAAATATACGCATGCTGATGCTGGGACAAATGGCTATCGCCTGCAATCGAATGCTTTTCTGGAATTTTCGCCGATAGCAGGATTGAAATTCCGTACAGCAGGCGGATGGCAATATTACCATTCTGACTATCGCAGTTATGTGCCTGTTTATGAATTGACAGCAAAGAGTTCGAATACAACAGATGACGTCACGCAGACTCAAGACTATAGCACTAATTGGACTTGGGAGAACACATTGAATTATATTTTCAAACTTGGCGGACACAGTTTTGATATACTAGCCGGTCAGTCAGTTGAAAAATGGGGATACGGTAATAGTGTTTCCGTGAAGAATTCAAATTCTTTGTTCCCTAATTCCTACAAGAATGCTTATATTAATAATACGCAGGGGCTGACGACTACAGATACAAGTATCAGTGGTGCTCCTAATACGAATGGCGCTTTGGCATCTTTCTTCGGTCGTATCAACTATAACTACAAAGAAACATATATGGCTACTGTCGTGATGAGAGCCGATGGATCCAGTAACTTTGCACGAGGCCACCGTTGGGGCTATTTCCCGTCAGTCTCTATGGGATGGGTGATGACCAATGAGAAATTCATGCAAAATACAAAAAGTTGGCTCGACTTCTTTAAATTACGTGGAAGTTGGGGACAGAACGGTAATTGCAACATTGCTAATTTTCAGTATGTAGCGACAATTGCTTTCGGTGATGGAGCCAAGTATTATTATAATGATAAGAACAATGGCAGCACGGGTGCTTATCCTGATATTCTTCCTAATGAAAACGTTTCGTGGGAAACATCAGAACAAACTGATTTGGGTTTTGATTCCCGCTTCTTGAATTCTCGTTTGGGCGTTAATTTCGATGTCTATAGCAAGAAAACAAAGGACTGGCTGGTTGTTGCTCCTCAACTTCTTTCTTATGGAACAGGCGCACCTTATATTAATGGTGGTGATGTTGAAAATAAGGGTTGGGAAATTGCCATTTCATGGAATGATAATGTAGGAAGAGACTTCAAGTATGGGGCAAGTTTTAGCTTGTCACATAACAAGAATAAAGTAACTCGACTAGCAAATCAGGAAGGTATTATTTATGGTGATGAAAATATCCTTGCCCAGAATACAGACAGATTCTATCGTGCTGAAGTAGGATATCCGATGGGCTACTTCTGGGGATACAAAACAGCCGGAGTCTTCCAAACACAGGCGCAAATTGATGATTACAAAGCAAAAGGCGGTGTTTTTCTGCAAGCAAATCCTCAGCCCGGTGACTTGATTTTCGTTGATTATAATGGTGATGGAGAAATCAATGTCAGTGACAAGACAAAGATTGGTGATCCTAATCCCCATTACAATGTAGGCCTCAATGTTAATTGCTCATATAAAGGATTTGATCTTTCCATTAGCGGCTATGGTGCATTAGGACAGCAGATTGCTCAGTGTTATAGAAACTTTAGCGATACTCCAAATATGAATTATACCAGTCTGGATGTCACTAAATACTGGACAGGTGAAGGCACAACTAACAAGTATTGCCGTTTCTCGGATGGAAAGAATACCAACATGAAGGAGATATCTGATATGTATTTGCAAAATGGGGATTATTTGAAGATTTCCAATATTACAATAGGTTATGATATCAAGCAAGTTTGGGAAAATATGCCATTAAAGCAGTGTCGTATTTATTTTACCGGACAGAATTTGATAACTTTTACAGGTTATAATGGTATGGATCCTGAAGTAGGTTATGGAGCTGGTAACAGCTGGGCTTCCGGCATAGACCTTGGATATTATCCTAATCCAAAGACATATATGGGTGGTGTAAGTATAACTTTCTAAATAGATTTGAAATATGAAAAGTTTAAAATATATGGCATTGGCAACCAGTTTGGTTCTTCTTGCCGGATGCAATGATTTTCTTGACACTGATAACCTGACAAAGAAGGATACTTCTAACTTTCCTAAATCGCAAGTCGATGCGGAAGAAATGATTACAGGTATTTACAGTGTGTTTAACTTGTCTTTGGCAAACCCTGAGCAAGATCCGTTCTTCATATTCGAGATGGCAGGTGATGATCGTCTCGGAGGAGGGAGTACCAGTAACAAGGGTTCTCAAGGGCTTGACCGATTGATGAACAGTTATACCAGCTGGTTCGAGAATATATGGAGCGATCGTTATTCCGGTATTTATCGGGCAAATAGTGCGATCGCTTCCATGGATAATGTTACGGAATGGACGGATAGTAACCAGAAGAACAAGTTGCTTGGTGAAGCCTATTTTTTGCGAGCTTATTTTTATTATGATTTGGTAACGGTGTTTGGGCAAGTTCCTTTGGTGTTGTCCACAGAAGCACAGAATTTACCAAAATCGTCAGCCGACGAAATTTATGCACAGATTACTTCTGATTTAGTTAAGTCTATTTCATTATTCCCTTCCGCTAAATATCCTGATTATGGCGAAGGTCATGCTTCGAAATGGGCTGCAGAGGCTTTACTGGCACGAGTATTTCTTTTTTATACCGGCTTCTATGGCAAAACTTCACTGCCTAATACCGACGGGTCTTCTGTAGAGAAATCTGCAGTGGTAGGTTATTTGGAAGATTGTATAAATAACAGTGGTCAGGGTTTGTTGAGTGACCAGCGTAATTTGTGGCCTTATACTAATCCTTATACTGCTAAGGATTATCCATATGCTAAAAACAATAATCTGGAATGGGCTACAGATGAAAATAAAGAGATTATTTTCTCTTTGAAAATGTCTAATAATAGCGGAAGCAATATTTACTTCAATCGTATCGTTGAATATATGAATCCCCGCAAAACCACGGATGCTGCTTTTCCATTCAGCGTACAGGGTTATTCAAACGGCCCTGCCAGCTTGAAACTTTGGACGGATTGGGCTGCAGATCCTGATTATTCGGGTGATTATCGTCGTGAAGGTTCTATTTGTGATCGTGCTGCTGAATTACCTAAGTATGTAGGAGATAAGTCGAAAGAAGTTGAAAATACCGGTTTGCTGGCAAAGAAGTATTTGGGGTGTGGAGCTTATGATACGGATGGTACCCTACGTAATTCCTATGCTTATTTCTACGGTGGTCAGGACAACAGACAACAAGGTTTGACTCAATCCATCATTTATATACGTTTTGCTGATGTACTGCTCATGCATAGTGAATTGACAGATGGCAAAGTAATTATTGACGGACTGAGTGGGTTGAATAAAGTTCGTCAGCGTGCCAAATTACCTGCAATAGCATATTCCCTTGAGAATCTCAAGAAGGAGCGTCGTTACGAGCTTTGTTTTGAAGGTCTGCGTTGGAATGATTTACGTCGTTGGGGGGATGTTAAGAAGATTGTTGATAACCAAACCGGACAGAAGATTTTGAATAGAGGCAAGACTGATGTTTATGAGTTCGATCCCAATTATCCTTTTATGACTCGTTACCAACAGACAGGAGGTGGTTTCTTTAAGATACCTGAATCTCAAATAACTCTGTCGAACGGAGTACTGGAGCAAAATGCAGGCTGGGAAGATACTTATAACTGGGTGAAGCTTCCTTATTCAACCATTTAAAGAGAGAGTTGTGTGTCTCACTAAAAGAGACAAGAGTTAAAATCATTGTTTTACAGGAGATAAGGAGTCGGATTTTTTATCTGGCTCTTTATTTTTTTGAGTCTGAATATAAATTATCATTTAAATCGGTGTCTCCGTAATCAAAATTGGGTAACGTGTTAAGGATGGCTATTTTAGAAAGAATTATTGTTTAGGTTTTAGTTGGTTAATAATTGGGATTCGTTAGTCCGTAAATTCTCCTGTATCAACCCAATTTTGCAACCCCTTTACAATACCTTGCATCTTCTCATTAGTCAAGTTTTAGGGATTGTAAATGAGTTCTCGAGGAACTGCCGACCTTTGACACATTATAAAGCTGTATTCCTTTATTGGAATACGGCTTTTTCTTTTGATCCAAGGATGTCTTGTGCCAAATAATCTTTTATGTCATTACAAGAAACGAGTTTTCGTTGGAAGTCATTTCAAGTTGGTCAAAGATGTATGCAACATCTTCAACACTTTCTATCCTTTCTTTACCTGAAAAACTGAATGCTTTTGATTCTGTGAATACTCGCTCAACGATGCATATTTCTCTTTCCTCTAATCTACGAAGTTTGTTTCTAGATAAATCTTCTTTCCGTTGTAAATTATCGGATCTCCGTCCAGTATAAAAGTCTTCGTCGGTAAACAGGGGTAAGGTTTCATATTTGATTTCCTTACCTTTTTGGGTTTTATAAGAACTTTTCTTTTCATTAGTACTATTTTCAGCAAATATATCATTTTTATTGTAATCAACATTCGGATCATATAGAATATATTTAGCCACCTTCATCTAATTCGGCAGCTTCAACGATTCTTTCGGATTTTTTTCGTTCCTGCAGATTTCAACTTTGGATAATTCTTCTCTAGCTTTTATGGTTTCTGGAAGAGATTCATCACCACGAGCAGTTGTGATAAGCTGCTCGATGGTTTGTTTTTCTTTTACTTCTGGTTCTCCTCCGGATGGGCTTTCAGGTAAAGTTCCATGTTCGCTATCGAGGTTATTACCATTTCCCTTGGATTCTCCTTCAGTTTTTTCATCTGTGACGGGAGATACAGATTTTTCTCCTTGCAGAACAGAATCGCTTTCTTGGCGTATTCCATTCGCTCCTGATTGTTCATTTCTTCGATTGTTTTCATAATCTTCATACTTTTCAGCAAATATAGTTTTTAATTCGTTAAATTGTTATTCCTTAAGGAAGTTTTCAGGCAATGTTTTATCTAAATTATCATGAACATATCGTATTTTTCTGCACTTATATAGAATGCTTCCTGACAATACTCTTCTTTGGCTCTCTCTTCTTCCTCAACTATCTGGTCTTACAATGACCTTGCCCTTTCTTTCCTTATTCTGCGTGAATAGGTGATATATCGCTTTCTATTTCTTTATGATATAATACTCCAACTACTTCACAAGTTCGCTCGGCAAATTTTCTTGTAATATACCCAAAATCTCTTTTTGATTTGTAGATACCTAGTTATCTGCATCTTTTATCATCCCTACAATCTTGTGATATTTTTGGATTCTTAAAATTTATCACTATATTTGCAGCGATATCGAGATTTGAGATTTCCACCTCAGCGGAATTGGACCGCTGTTGAGTTATCCAAGTCTCGATTTTCTTTTTGTCCGCGTATTGTAATAAATCACCTCTGTTTATCCAATTAATGACATCATTTCATTATCTTTGGGATAAACGCTTCTTATACTATTTATCTGTATTGACTCTTTATTAAATATATTTCTTGGAACGTCGGTATTTAACTCAACGACAAAGTTATTGCCGTTCTTGTCTTTTAGTTCAACAAGATTTTCATTCCAGTATCTTTTATCATTCTTGTTTTTTTGTAGCGAAAAACCTATAGAAAAAGAAAAGCCCACCGTGCAGCGGTCTGGGCTGCTTGGTGGGACAATCCTTGAACGGTAGAGGTTCGGTGTGAAGAATCTCTGGATCAGGGGGTGGCAGTTTAGTCGGTGGCGTGTTATTACGTGGCATACTTCCAGCGGTTCTCCATTCTCGTCAACTATTTTTGAGGAATCTAATAAATTCTTTTCTTTTTCGTAGGATTTTTCAACCCCATTTAGTAAATTTGTAACTGAGATAGAGTTGTTAGAATTGCGGGGAGAGGTCGATGAGACGTCTCCATGTTGTCCAGCTAATAACTCTATTTTTGTTGCTTCATAGTTATGAACTTTGTTGTCCGTTATAGATTCGTAAGGAAGTTCCTTTATAGTGGTTTTCACCCTATACAATTTATCTCCAATTCTTACTGCACCATAACACCTTGTAAATCGTCTAATACTTCTGGATGTTTTTTTCTATTTTATCAATGCCAATTTTACCATCATCCCAAACAAGAGATATATCTCCATCTATTTCTTTATGATGTAATACTCCAACTACTTCATCACTTTTTTTCCTTAGAAAAGCTATTACTTCTTTCGATTTTCCTTTGAATTGGTCCTAAATATCTCCGAAAGGACCTTTCCATATCGGTTTAGGATCTACTTCTCCTCCGGATGAGCTTTCAGGTAAAGTTCCTTCCGTAGTATCGCTTCGCATCCTAGGCGAAACTGTTGTTCCTTCGTTACCGCTTTCTGTACTTCCTTCGGGAAGAACAGATTGTGTTCCTTGCAAAATCTGATTGCTTCCAGAAGTTGCTGTGTCTTTTCCTGTGGTGTCATACTCTTCTGATTTATGTAATTCTTCTCCAAATTTACTATAATATTCCGATTCATTAAAATCTTTGTACTTTTCTTCTAAAGTACCGATGAGGTAGGGGCTGCTTCCTGACAATACTCTTCTTTGGCTCTCTCTTCTTCCTCAACTATCTGGTCTTACAATGACCTTGCCCTTTCTTTCCTTATTCTGCGTGAATAGGTGATATATCGCTTTCTATTTCTTTATGATATAATACTCCAACTACTTCACAAGTTCGCTCGGCAAATTTTCTTGTAATATACCCAAAATCTCTTTTTGATTTGTAGATACCTAGTTATCTGCATCTTTTATCATCCCTACAATCTTGTGATATTTTTGGATTCTTAAAATTTATCACTATATTTGCAGCGATATCGAGATTTGAGATTTCCACCTCAGCGGAATTGGACCGCTGTTGAGTTATCCAAGTCTCGATTTTCTTTTCATTAGTACTATTTTCAGCAAATATTTCATTTTTATTGTAATCAACATTCGGATAATATAGAATATTTTTGCAACCTTCATCTAATTCGGCAGTTTCAACGATTCTTTCGGATTTTTTTCGTTCCTGCAGATTCCAACTTTGGATAATTCTTCTCTAGCTTTTATGGTTTCTGGAAGAGATTCATCACCACGGGCGGTTGTGATAACCGCTCGATAGTGGGCTTGGAGAAATTCTTTTGTACTTTCTCTTGTTTTTTTGTTTCAGTTGCATTATTTTTGTCTTGAGAAACAGCGTTTTCGGGAGTAGCTGTGTCATTCCCGTTGCCCCTAAGGGTCTCAGCAGTGTTCATCGTATTGTCGAGGACGCTGTTTTTCTTTTCATAAGCCGTTAGTAACCGTTTATCACGAGGAATCCCTTTATATTCTTTACTTATTACTGCAAAATGCGTGTTTGATTCAATTTAATCCTATTTATAACAATATGCATTTTATCCAGAACACCTTGTATATCGTCTAATACTTCTTTACTATTTCCATTCCCATTCCCGTTATCCATATCAGCTACCAATTCTTCTAAACTGCTATATTCCTTTGGATTGCGTATATTAAGATAAGTATTCATTTTATTACTATGAAAGTCACTAAGAATGTTATCTGTATTGTTGAACCAAAATCCGATATGTGAAGTTGCAGCTAACCCTACATTGGTTGCATTTCCGTCTGTTTCAGCACCCAGTTTGTCTTTTTCAAACGTATTGAAATATCCATCTGTTGCATGGTTTACTTCTAATGGCTCCCCGTTCTCGTCTAAAACCTTTGAGTAATCCAACAATTTTTTACCTTTTTCGTAGGATTTCTCAACTCCATTTAGTAAATTTGTAATCTCGATTGGTGCTGTTGTGCTGGTCGAGCTCCGTGGAGCTGTTTGATCCTTATCAAGCAGCTCTATTTTTGTTGCTTCGTAACTATGCACTTTGCTATCTGTCTTAGGTTCATCAGGAAGTTCCTTTATCGTTGTTTTCACCCTATATGTGTGACCGTCTATTTCCACGGCACCATACAAACGATGAATTAAAACATTTGGATTAATTCCGTTCTCCTTGCGACGGATTCCGTCCTCGCCTTTAATGTAGTCCGGATGCTGTTCAGCGTCAATACTTTCACGTATCACGTCAGGCAATATTTTCAGCACGGCTAGATGTATGTCCTTGCTGTCGCTCTTTGTAATCGAACTCTCAGAAATGAATTTATCAATGGCTGTATTGCTTATTCTTATATTTCCTTTTCCGTTCGTCTCATCATTAGACAGAATCATGGAGATATTCTTTTTCGCCCAGTCTCTGGCCTCTTCAAAATTTTTGAAACCATGTTCGATACCTGTCTTTACAATGTTAATCGTCTTCTGCCCAAGTTCCCAATATCCAAACCAATCTTTGAATGATTTAGTTCTTACTTGTACCCATTTATCTCTATCAAGATTGGTAGGTTTCCCATTTGGGGATTTCATATAAGTCCCATCCCTCATTGAATCATCAATAATTTCTCTCTCCTCGTCTGACAATCTTGATGATTTTTTATCCATTTGAACAGTTTCACTCTTCCCATCCAGTTTTGTACCTTTTATCAAGTCTGCCAATGGCATATTTATGAAGTCCTGCAAACTTATGTTTTCTACATTGCTCTTGCTCCACGGAGATATGTATCTTTAATATATTTCCATGTGTCGTTCACCCACTGTTTCAATTTATCGACAAACGATTTCTTTTCTTCCGACTTCCCGGCTTCTTCATACAACTTTGAGAATATCTTTTCACCTTCTGCTCCAATGGCTCAAAGGTTCCCAGTTTTCATCTAATATTTTAGATGAACTGTTTGCAGAATCAAAATATGATTGTAGTTTTATATCAACGATTCCTTTGGTGTCCAACCTCTCTTCAGGGTTTCTTGATGCAGAAGCAGCATCTGAGGATTTGTTGTATATTTCTACGTTTGTAACGAAAGCAGAATGAGTTCCCGATTGCCCCTTTTTCTCATTTTGCACAGTAAATCTAACATAATATTCTTTATTATCTATCTCGACAATTTAGATATTAAGGAATAGTAGGCTTACATATGGAGTTTTTTTATGCTTCCATACTTCCACTGATGCGTAGTAGGCAGTGAATGAGTACTTTATATGTGGAAGTATGAATGGAAGTATAAATTTTTTACTACCACACATTTTCATCCTACAAAAGAACAAGGAAAGAGCAATCATTCGGTATAAATCAAAAACAAATTCGACTTAATCCGAATTCTTTTTCGGGTATAGCCGAAAGACTTTTCGGATTATATCAAAACATGAATGGATACCAATAAACCGGAAAAATAACGTATAGGCTTTATGTAACCATACTTCCATGGTTACACTATGCTTACATCGATGCTTACATACTTAGTAGGCTAATTTTCAGTGATATACACACTTGGTGGAAGCATGGAAGCATAAAAAACAATTAGAAAACATTTTTCCACCTAAATTGATGATGAACCTTAGTTTTTGAAAAGAGGGAAGTTGGTCTTTGGAATTTATACAGTTAGCTATCGTACTTTCGTTAGTTAACTATGTTAATTGCCGTAGTTAGCAGGTGTAAGTGACCCTCTGCCGGAAAGACTATCAATCCATGCCGGATATACTATCAATCTTACTCGGAAAGTACATGTTTCTGCCGACGATTTACCCCTTCAAAAAAACGTAACCAGCCTAGTCGGAACGGCTGGTTACGTTTTTCTTCTCAGTTGGTTACGTTTTTTTCAATCTTATATGTACGTTCCAAACGGATAAACAATCAGTCCTCTATCCCTTTGCTGATACGGAAAGTAGAACTTCGAAGGACAGACATAACACGAAGAGGATTAAAAATAAATGTAGAATTTGACTGTATTTTTTGCTAGTGAATTTATTTTAATTTGTAAATTTGAAGAACTTAAAGAAAAAAGGCCCCTTAAATCAGAAAAATTCACATTTAATCTAAATAAACAATGTCAGAAGAACAGTTGATATTATTGTTGAAGAATGGAGACTCCAAAGCCTTCACTTCCCTATATAATCAGCACTGGAGACATGTCTATAATTTCTGTCGGTTGTATGTATCTAAAGAAAATGCCGAGGGAATCGTGCAGGAAGTTTTCATCAAAGTATGGACAGGGAGGACACAAATTGATGAAAACAAGAATTTTAAGGGATATTTGTTCATCATCACGAGAAATGAAATCTTTGATTTTTACAGAAAGAAACAAATTTCCGATTATCAGATTCTACCTTTAGTAGCTGTCATTGAAGATGCTTATGAAGATACGGAGGAAAGCCTTTGTACAGATGATTTGCGTAATTATATTGAAGGCTTGGTAGAAAAGTTGCCTTCTCAGAGCAAAACTATATTTAAAATGAGTCGTGAAAAACATCTGACCAATCAAGAAATTTCTGAGAAACTTCAAATCAGCGTGAAGGCCGTAGAGGCAGGCATCACCCGTGCTCTGAAGTTTTTGAGAGAGAACATGGAAATGATTGTCTTGTTCATGCTATCCTAAAGAAATTCCAAAAAAAATCATTTTTTTCATCACCCCACTTAGGGTTCGTTTGTTTATTTCCGTATTTATATATGAAGAACAGAAAATATGAAAAGTAAAAATACCATATTGAGAAATATCATGAAAGGCGAAATGTCTCTCGAAGACGAATCAGCTTTGATAAATAATCCGTCCATTGAAAAGCGTCAGGAGCAAGAGTGGAATAAATCGAAGAATCTTTCTTTTGCCGAAGAAGTCGATGGAGAGAAAATTCTGCATTTTGTGAAATCCGTTATATGGGGACAAAACAAAGTGATTCCATTATATATCAAGATAGGAGCAGTGGCAGCTTGTCTTTTGATTGCAGTCTTTTTGGGAAGCACTGTCTGGTTCTATCAGCAGGCACAAAAGGCTGAGGCTAATCCTACTTTTATTGCGATTAACGGTCGTCAGCATATTGAATCTATCGAATTGTCAGATGGTAGTAAAGTATCGTTAGGAGCAGAAAGCAAGTTGACATATCCCCAGAATTTTGAAGGGAACAAACGTCTCATCAAACTTTATGGACAGGCCTTCTTTAAAGTCGCTAAGAATCCTAGGAAACCATTCATTGTCAAGACAGACAGGTTTACGGTCACGGCTTTGGGAACAGCTTTCGAAGTGTTCTCTTTTGGAAACAAGGAAACGGCCGAAACCGTTTTGTTGAACGGAAAAGTGAAGGTGGAAGTTCCGCAGTATGCCAGTAATGAGAAGCAGACTTTTATTTTGCATCCCAATCAGAAAATTTCCGTCAACAATGAAGGAACAGTTGTTATAGAAAACGTCAATGCCGATGATTATTCCAAGTGGAGAGGCGGAAACGGACTGGAATTCATTAATGAAAAGTTGTCCGTCATTCTTCCAAGACTAAGACAATGGTATGGAAAAGACATTATCTGTGATGAGAATATAGCAGAGCGTTATCGCTTTACTTTCTCGATTGATAGTGAGACGATGAGTGAAATGATGCAAATCATTGATAGAATCTCTCCTTTGTCTGTGAGAAAGGAAGATAAAACTTATGTGATATATAAATAGCTATTGTATTAACCTTTAAATCAATAATAATGAAAGATACGTCATAACAAACAAAAAGGACTGAAGATTCAGAGAATCTCCAGTCCCAGGGATTTTTAGAAAACAAAGTGGGGTGCAATCCCACTTCATATTATTTCATTAAACCTTACAAAATTATGGAAATACATCAAAAGCGGATACATTATTATGTATCCTTAAATAATTTTACACATTATTTGGCGCTCTTAACGCTATGTTTTCTGATATTGCCAATCCAATTGAAGGCGCAGAATAGCACTTTTACTATGAGCAAGAATCATGTTTCTATCTTGTCTATTATCAAACAAGTTGAGCAAACATCTCAATATAAGTTCTTTTATAATGACAATACTGTCGATGTGAATAATGAAGTCGATGTGAATGTACGAAATGCATCGATTGGTACTTTGTTGAATGATGTGTTTAAATCCACCGATATTTCTTATTCAATAGAAGGGAAAAAAGTTCTACTCGTTACAAAAGAACGTAACAAATCCAATGTCAATAAAGGAAGGAAAAATGTTTCTGGATTGGTTCTCGATGAAAAGAACGAGCCAATCATTGGTGCGAGTGTCTTGGTTAAAGGGACAACAAACGGAACGATTACCGATGTTGACGGAAAATTTATTTTAAGTGAAGTCCCGAATAATTCAACTTTAGTAATAAGCTATGTGGGATATGTTACAAAGAATATAGCTGTTGGTAGCAAATCTAGTTTGAAAATTGATTTGTTGGAAGATACAAAAACATTAGATGAAGTTGTTGTAGTTGGATATGGAACTCAAAGAAAGGTAAATTTGACGGGTTCAGTATCTACTGTTAAGGGTGAAGATATGGTTAAGAGAAGTGTCTCCCAAACTTCTCAGGCATTACAAGGCTTGGCCCCAGGATTATATGTTCAACAAGATGCAGGAAATCCAGGAGCAACAGTAAATTTGAACATTCGTGGTATAGGAACATTGGGAAATTCCAGCCCATTAGTGTTGATTGACGGGGTTGATGGAGATCTTAATAATGTTAATTCAAATGATATAGAATCTATATCTGTTTTAAAAGATGCCGCATCAGCTTCAATATATGGATCAAGGGCGGCTAATGGAGTTATACTTATTACAACAAAAAGAGGAAATTCCGATAAAGTGGATTTTGACGTGAGAATGAATATAGGTGTGCAACATCAAACCTTTACTCCTAAATACCTTGGGGGACTTGACTACATGCAATTAAGAAATGAAGCCTATACAAATGAAGGCAAAACCCCAATGTATACAGAAGATTATATTTCTAAATATAAGGCAAATAGAGGCTCAGAAGAATATCCTGATACTGATTGGGGAAAAGAAGTCTTTTCAGAGCCGGGCCTTCAACAATCTTATGGAATTACTGCTACAGGAGGGAGTAAGAAGGCAAAATTATTACTTTCCGCCAATTATATCAGTCAGCAGGGTAATATGAAAAATACAGGATTTGACAGATATGGACTTCGAATTAATTCAGATTTAACTCCAACTGAAAAGATTAATGTTAGCATAGATTTAAATGCAAATTACACTCAAAGATGGGAACCTGGTTCTGGTTTTGGAGAAACCCTGTATCAAACATATAGAACAGCTCCAATGTATGCAGCGTATTATGATGGAGGATCACGTTTTGCCGAAGGCTATATAGGTACGAATCCGGCTGCTATTGCTTCTGAAGACGCAGGACGAAATGAATACAAATGTGCAGATATTACAGCTTTAGGAAAGTTATCGTATGAACCATTATCTGGACTAAAGGCAACCTTTATTTTCTCACCTCATTTTATGTATTATAATGATAAAAATTATATTAAGAAAATGACTTTGTATTCTCTTGATAAGTCTGTAGCATTTTATAATCCATCGTTAACAAAATTGACCAGATTGAATACAGATGATATGAATCTTAATACGAAATTATATTTGAATTATACTAAGAAGATAAAAGATCATAATATAGCATTACTTGCTGGATATGAACAGATTTATTATAAAGATGATTGGCTTAGTGGGTATAGAGATAATTTCATTCTTTCTGACTATTCAGAATTAAATGCAGGGGATGTTACAAATCAACAGGCAAAAGGAACTGGGTATGAATGGGCCTTACAATCATATTTTGGACGTATTAATTATGATTATAAAGGTAAATATTTATTGGAAGCGAATATTCGTAGAGATGGTTCTTCACGTTTTTCAAAAAATAATAGATGGGGAACGTTTCCTTCTTTTTCAGGAGGTTGGAGAATTTCCGAAGAAAACTTTATGAAGAATATACAATGGCTTTCAAATTTGAAAATCACAGGATCTTGGGGTAAATTGGGAAATCAATTAATAGGCAATTATCCTTATATCTCATCAATTGTTTTTGGAACGAACGTTGTAGATCATGAATTGGTAAATAGTGCTTCTCAAACAGATTATTCTAATTCCTCTATAACTTGGGAAAAGACAACTGTTACAAACGTAGCATTAGATTTTTCTTTGTTTAAGAATACTTTGTACGGTACTTTTGAATATTATAATAAAGTGACTTCAGACATTCTGTTGAATTTACCAATTCCTAAAACAATGGGACTTAATGCTTCTGCGCAGAATGCTGGAAAAGTAAGAAACAGAGGTTGGGATTTGACTCTTGGTTATCGGAATACAATAAATGGTTTTCATTATTCTGTATTGGGAATGTTATCTGATGTAAGGAATAAAGTAATCAGTTTGAAGGGTGGTGGTCCTTTTTATGATACAGGTACTATTACTCAGGAAGGAAGTCCTATTGGTTCTCTATTTGGTTATGTTTGTGAAGGTATTTTTCAGTCAAATGAAGAGGTTAGTTCACATGCAAAGCAGAGTGGTATTGTAGAGGCTGGTGATTTGAAATATAAGGATTTGAATGGAGATAATACTATTGATGCCAAAGATAGGGCAATTATTGGGAATCCGATTCCACGATATACTTATTCATTAAATTTTTCAGCCGAATATAAAAATTTTGATTTTAGTTTCTTGTTCCAAGGAATTGGGAAAAGAGATGTCCTCCTGACGTATGATGCTATTTTACCTTTTTATAATGGAGGTAAAGTACAAAATATTCATTTAGATAGATGGACGCCGGAAAATAAAAATGCTTCTTTTCCAAGATTAACCACAACTTATACAAATAATCAGGAAATATCTAGCTTTTTTGTTAAGAGCGGAGCTTTTTTACGTTTGAAAAACATACAATTTGGATATAATTTATCTAAAAAAGTACTTGATAAACTAAATATAAAGAATTGTAGATTATATGTTTCTGCAGATAATTTATTTGAATTAAATAATTTTTGGGAAGGTTGGGATCCTGAAGTCTCTTCTGTTACAAGTGGGAACAGTTATCCACAGACAAGAATTATATCATGTGGTTTGAATGTTAAATTTTAAAATGTAAAATTATGAAAAAAATAAGTATAGTTCTAGTAATAATATCAGTCTGTACTTTATCTGGATGTGCAGATTTTATGGATAGATATCCTTTGGATAGCCCTTCGACAGAAACATTTTATTCAAATAAGGATGAGATGACTTTGGCTTTGAATGGCTGTTATTCTGATTTGGTTTTTACTGCGTGGTGGAGCAGGATGCCCCTTGAAATGTTTTTGGATGAAATGACTGATATAGGTTGGTTCCGAGGAGGAACACAAGTCATTGGACAAGGTGCAAGTAATGCAAGTACTTCTGAATATTATGATATTTGGAGTCATTATTATGAGGGAATAGGTCGTTGCAACCGTCTACTTGAAGGAATGGAAAAAAATAAGGGTAATGTAGATTCTGATTCATATAATCAGATAAGTGCAGAAGCTCGTTTTATTAGAGCATATAGTTATTTGCATTTAGTTGAGTGTTTTGGTGATGTTCCATTAGTCACTAGCACAGTAAGTTTATCTGATGCATTGGTCACTAGAACACCTAAAGCAGATATCTTTAAGTTCATATATAGTGAACTTGATGACATTGTAAATTATTTACCATTGAACGCTACGGATAAGCAACACGCTGATAAAGGAACTGCATTGGGGCTTAAAGCAAGAGCTGCCCTATATAACGGGGATTACGAACTCTCCGCGAAGGCAGCCAAAGCTTGTATGGATTTAAATAAGTATTCTTTGGAAAAGAATTACCGAACTTTATTTTTAAGGGCTGGTGAAAAATCAAATGAAATTATGTTGTCTTATAGTTGGGATGGCACCGAAAGGTCAACACAAATGAGAGTTTGTCTAAGTGTAAAAATGAACAGAGGAATGTTGATAGCTTACTCAACTTTTGTACCGACATTTAAAATGGTAGATAGTTATGAGTGTATAGATGGATTTCCGATAAATGAGTCACCTTTATACGATCCAAAAAATCCGTTTAAAAACAGAGATCCAAGAATGGGTATGTCTATTATGCGTCCTGGTGATATTTCAGGAGGATGGGTTTTTAATTCACATCCCGATAGTATTGTTACAAGAAACATTGAAACAGGAGAATCTCGCCAAAATCTAGATGCTACTGGAGCATATGCTTCATTTACAGGCTTTGGACAATTAAAATATTACAATGAAACGGATTTAACGCCAAATCAGTGCAGTGAAAATTTTACTTTGATGCGTTATGCTGAAGTCTTGTTGACCTATGCAGAAGCAAAGATTGAGTTAAATCAAATTGATCAATCTGTTTATGATGCAATTAATCAGATTAGAAGAAGACCTTCTGTGATGATGCCGGAGATAAATGCTCAAACGAATCCTACACAGGAAAGTATGAGGAAGATGATACGTCGTGAACGCAATGTAGAATTGGCACAGGAAGGTTTTCGACTATATGACATACGTAGATGGAAACTTGCAGAGAAAGTAATGAATTGTACACTTTATGGACGTCCAAAATCAAAGACAAGAAAATATGAAGGAATGCCAACATTTGATTCTACCGGTGAAGCTCCTAATTATGATGCATATCAAGATATTTTTAGAATTCTTGAAAAACGAACATTTAATCCTAATCGTGATTATTTATTTCCGATTCCTCAGCAAGAAATTGATGCAAATCCAAATTTAACTCAAAATCCAGGTTATTAAGATGTAATAAAAATGAGAAATAAAATAATAGTTATAGGAATTGTATTGATATCACTAGCATTAAATGTTTCAGCCCAGACAGAATTTTATTCAGATTTCCCTGGAGGGAACGGGATTATTACTAAAATTAAAAAAGATTCTATTTGGGTTCGTCCGGATTTGAGAGATACTGAAGGAAATTGGTTTTATTGGTATTTTGCAATGCAAAAGGCAAAAGGGAAAAAATTATCATTTATATTTCCTAAAGATTGTTTTTGTAAAGCTGGAGTATCAGTAAGTAAAGATAGAGGCATGAATTGGAAGTGGGAACAACCTGAAGCATTTATGAATAATGGATTCGTTTATCGATTCAACTCAGATGATGAAGTTCGTTTTAGTATGGGTATCCCATATACTCAAAAAAATTGGGATAGCTTTATAAACAAGTACAAGAATGACTCTTATGTGAAATTTACGTATTTGGCAAAGACAAAAAAAGGTAGAATGGCTGAAATGATTGATATTAGAAAACCTCAGTCAGAGCCAAAATTGAAAGTCTTGATAACGGCTCGTCATCATGCATGTGAGATGGTTGCTAGTTATGCTATGGAAGGTCTCATATCGTATGTGTTGGATGATTCTTGGCTTAGAGATAATGTAGAAATGTTGTTTGTGCCTTTTATGGATAAAGATGGTGTAGAAGATGGTGATCAGGGTAAAAATCGTCGGCCTAGGGATCACAATCGAGATTATAGCCAAATAAGTATTCACGAAACAACCGCTGCTTTGAGAAAATATATACCAGTTTGGTTGGAGGGAAAGAAGAATGTGATGATTGATATACATTGTCCTTGGATACATTCAGGTAATAATGACTCTATTTTCTTATGTGGTAGCAGCAGGAAAGATATGGAGATAAGGCAACTTCACTTTTCTGATTTAATTAAAAAAAATAATAAGAGTGAATTAACTTATGATCCTCATGGCTTTATAAAATATGGTTCAAAAGATTGGACTCTACCTAAATATCCTGAAGAAGGATTTTCTTCCACGACATGGGCTGCCGATTTGGAAAATAATGAATTGTCTGTGTGCATAGAAGTACCTTATGGGGTTAATGGGTATCAAATGGTTACTGCGGATAAAATGAGATCGTTTGGACGTGATGTAGCAGTTGCGTTAAAAGATTATTTGCAGGAAATAGGTAAAAAGTAGTTGTTTTAAAGTTCATCCATATTTTAATAAAAAGTAATGGATGAACTTTTTTATTAAAAATAAGAAAATGAAAAGAATAAATCTTTGTGCGTTTTTCATCTTGTATGTAATATTTTACTGTTCGGCACAATCGTTTTCAAAGAAAATGTGTAATCAGATATCGGGAATCTATCCGAGTCTGGCCAATTATAATGAAGAGGGAGAATGTGGCACGGGTGCAGTTGTGCCGTGGGCCGGTCGCTTGTGGGTTGTATCTTACGGCCCTCATCTGCCTTTCGGGTCTTCGGATAGACTCTATGAGATTACACCTGATTTGAAGAAGATTACGCGTCTCGAAAGTATAGGTGGAACACCAGCCGACCGTATGATTCACAAGGAAAGCAATCAGCTCTTTATCGGTCCTTACGCGATTGATGCGAACCGCCGGGTAAGAGTAATCCCCGTATCTGTTGCTCCCGGCCGTTTCACAGGCATAGCCCGTAGCGTGACGGATCCTGCCAATAAAGTGGTCATAGCGACCATGGAAGAAGGCATTTATGAAGTGGATGTCCATTCTCTGAAAGTTAATACATGGTTCAAAGACGGCAACCAGATGAATAAGGAAGGGGCAAAGACCATTCAAAGTTCCATGCTGGAGGGTGTGCACGGAAAAGGTTTTTATTCGGGCCAAGGTTTGTACTTTTTTGCCAACAATGGAGAAGACAGTCCCGAGGCTCCGTTCAATCCGCGTATTAAGGCCGGTATTCTGGCTGAGTATGACGGAAGGTCATGGAAGCAGATTCGCCGCAACCAGTTTACCGAGATTACAGGACCCGGCGGCATCTACGGTAATCCGGATCCCGCTACAGATCCTGTTTGGTCGGTCGGATGGGATTACAGGTCCTTGCTCATGGGAGTCCGTGATGCTCGCAAGGGATGGTCCTTCTATCGCCTGCCCAAGGCCGACAACAGTTATGACGGAGCTCACGGATGGAATACCGAATGGCCCCGAATCCGTAATGTGGGTACTGATGCAAAGCCAAAGTACCTGATGACCATGCACGGCATGTTCTGGGATTTCCCGAAGACATTCAGTGTGGACCACGCCTGTGGCATACGTCCCTTGTCTTCCTATTTGAAGATAGTCGGCGATTTTTGTCGGTGGAACAACCGTTTGGTTTTCGGCTGTGATGATTCGGCCATGAGCGAATTTTACAATAAGAGAAAAGCGAAAGGGAATATAGCAGGACCGGGACAGTCACAGTCCAATCTTTGGTTCACGGCTCTTGACAAGCCGGCCCAAACGGGAACCTCTGATGCCTGTGGTTCCGTCTGGCAGAATGAAGCGATTGCGGCAGGTTCCATATCGGATCCGTTTCTTCTTTCGGGATGGACCAGACGTACTGCCTGGATATTGAATCAGGGAAAGGAAACCGTTCATTACACATTGGAAACAGACAAGAACGGCACCGGCCTGTGGAAGGAATATAAACAGGTTGAGATAAAGGCAGGCCAGTCTATTATGCTGCCTTTGGATGAGGTCCAAGGTGAATGGATTCGTGTGAAGAACGACAAGGCAACCCGCGGAACGGTATCCTTTGTCTATTCCGATACCCGCAGGAGAACGATGGTCAGTTCTCCCATATTTAAAGGCTTGTCGAGAATAGGAGATGAGAAAAGCGAGGGTGGCTTGCTTTATGCCTTGGGTAAAGACCGTCATGCACTGGGTATTCTGGCAAACAGTTCCATAAATGGGACTATAAAGGAAAACGGCTATTATGAACTGGACGGGAATATGAGACTGGTAAAGAAAGAAAATGATTCCATAGCAGGTCTCATCAGGACCCGGATGGCCATTCCTACCAGAGTGGTGACCGTGGAATCCGGTTCTTATCTGATTATCGATGATTCCAATCGTCGCTGGCGTCTTCCTTTGGGAGAGAAACGTTACGGAACGCTTATGGAAAAGAATGCTTTGCGCATCTGTCGCGAGGTGTCAACGGAAAGGGATGTCTTCAACTGCGGAGGTACCTTCTATGAACTGCCGGCAGAGAATGCCGACGGTTATGCCAAAATACGTCCTGTATCCACCCATCATCTCCAGATCAATGATTATGCCTCCTATCGTGGCATGTTGGTGATGACCGGAATCCAGACGGGAATAAAAAATGCGGAGCATGTATTTACCTCCTCTGACGGCAAATGTTCGGTTTGGGCCGGCGTGATAGATGACTTGTGGAAACTGGGCAAACCCGTAGGAATGGGCGGTCCTTGGGTGAATTCACGTGTGAAGGCCGGAGAACCTTCGGATGCCTATCTGATAGGACATTATGACAAGAAGACGTTGAGCCTTTCTCATAAGTCGGATAAAAATGTGACCTTTACCATAGAGATGGACCCTACCGGAGACGGACAATGGATGAAATATGCATCCTATACTGTCAGACCGGGAGAGAAACTGGTAAAGCAATTGCCCGACGGATACATTGCAAGATGGATACGCTTCATTGCCGACAAGGATACCGACGCTACGGCTTGGTTGGAATATAAATGATTGCTAGTATCGTGATTACAATATTATTGAAATATAAAAGGAAGTAAAATATAGTAGTGATTCTATGTGGATCATCCCTAATAAAACATTTAGGCTCATACATGGGTGCCAATATATTAAGGTGATTCATGAGTATACAATGAATTAGTCAGGTATTAGTTTAAAAGCCACTTTTCGGAATAAATCGAGGAGTGGCTTTTTTATGAATAATCTTTTCTCTTTTACTAGGTTAGGAAACTTTATTGTTTTATTTTTGTATGAAAAATATTTTTCAGTAACAGAATTAAAGTATATGTAACCTATGAAGAATCTAACCGTTTTAAGTTTACTATTGTTCTTATTGTCAGGAAGTTTGCGGGCTCAAGTGGTGTTCCCAGCTCCCAACCAGCTTGAAACCTCGGAGGGAACATTTTCCCTTTCCAATAATACCAAGTTTCAGGGAAATACCCCTTATGCAGAGAAAATAGCATATGCTTTGTCCGTCTTTGGCAAGCAATACGGACAAAACGGGAAATCACATGTGGTTCGTGTTATAAAGGAGCCTGTCGGTGAAATGCCACAAGAAGGTTATAATTTGCAGGTGTTCGCTGACTCCATTATCGTGAAAGCATCATCTGATGAAGGTTTGTTCCATGCCAAGGAATCTTTGGAGCAACTGATGAGGTATGGCAAGGGTACGATACGCTGTTGTATTATTCGGGATGCGCCCCGCTATTCATGGCGAGGATTCATGTTGGACGAAAGTCGCCATTTCTTCGGGAAAGAGAAAGTGAAACAATATCTGGATATAATGGCTTCCCTGCATTTGAATGTGTTCCATTGGCATTTGACGGATGAAACAGGCTGGAGAATCGAAATCAAGAAATACCCGAAACTGACTCAAAAGGGTGCTGTGGGTAATTGGCATGATCCTGAAGCTGCTCCTACATTCTATACTCAGGAAGATATTAAGGAAATCGTAGCTTATGCTAATGAACGACAAATCATGATACTGCCTGAAATTGATATGCCGGGCCATGCCACAGCTGCTTGTAGTTCTTATCCGGAACTGGCAAGTGGCGGAGATGGACGCTGGCAATACTTTACGTACAACCCATGCAATGAAAAAACTTATCAGTTTATAAGCGATGTGCTGGATGAAGTGATTCGGTTGTTTCCTTCTCCTTACATTCATGTCGGTGGGGATGAGGTGCGTTTTGGCAATCAGATATGGTATACGGGTTCGGAGTTTCAGAAGTTCATCAAAGACCATAACCTTTCTGATGAAAAAGGTCTCGAATATTATTTTATTCGACGGGTTGCCGATATAGTAAGATCGAAAGGTAAAACCATGATAGGATGGGATGAAATAGTGGATGCTGATGTAGCGCCGGAAAAGGCTGTTGTCATGTGGTGGAGGCATGATAAACGGGATCAGTTGTTGAAAGCTTTGGAAAGGGGTTATCGGGTGATCTTGACGCCGAGGAAACCTTTATATGCTGATTTTACCCAGTTTGGAGCACATAAAGTCGGACGGCAATGGAACGGTTATAATACGATAGAAAGTGTGTATGCTTTTCCCGTCCCTGTGTCACATTTGATAGAAGGGTACAATAATCAGATTCTCGGAATGCAGATGAGTGCATGGACGGAACGCATAGCCGATGGCCGACGGCTCGACTTTATGACTTTTCCGCGGTTAGTGGCTCTTGCTGAGGCTGCGTGGACAAATGAGAATGTAAAGGAATGCAGTCTTTTCATGCAGCGGCTTCCTCTATATCTGGATTATCTGGATTCTCTTGGCATTTATTATTTCAATCCTTTGAATCCGAGTGAGAGAACAGAACCGACAGCTCCTGAAAAGAAGGACGAGTTGCAGAATGGTTAGTTATTGTCGTTTAACTTTAGAAAAAATAGATAATATGAAAACAAAAAATTTGTTCTTGATAGTTTTGTTGCTTTGTTGTTTGCCTTTTTATGCAAAGCAGACTCCGAAATGTGAAAATGTGATTCTTATAGGAGCTGATGGATTAACGCCTGAAATTCTCCACAATAACCCCGGGCGATATAAAAATATAGAGGCTCTGATGGCTGAGGGGTGTTGGACATTGGAGTCGAGGAGTGTGCTTCCTTCTTCAAGTGCCATTAATTGGAAAACTATGATTTCCGGTGCAGGAAGTGAAATGCATGGCTTTACGGAATGGGGTACTAAGACTCCGGAAGTTAAACCCATTTTTACGAACCAATGGGGCACATTCCCGACAATTTTTGGAGTGATGAGAGAACAGCATCCTCATGCTGAAACCGGTGTCATTTATTCCTGGTCGGGCATTAAGTATATTTACGAGAATGAGGCAGTCAATTATAATATGCCGTGCAAAGAGGGTAATGATGCTGAAGTAACGGAAATGGCCGTCAAGTATATACAGGAAAAAATACCTAATCTGCTTTTTGTTTATTTTTCTAATCCTGACGAAGTGGGACATCACTCCGGATGGTGCTCAAAAGAATATTATGCCTCTTGTGATACAATTGATGCTTATATAGGAACGATTGTAAAAACGATAAAGAAAACGTATGATATGAACAAGACTGCTATCGTATTTTCATCTGATCACGGAGGCATTAACAAGGGGCATGGAGGGAAGACCATGACCGAGATGCAGACGCCTTTGATTATAGTAAGCGGTAAGTTACCTGTGAATCATCAGATAACATTTCCCGTCATGCGTTATGACACAGCTGTAACGATAGCTGATCTTTTGCGATTGAAAGTGCCTGATGTATGGAGAGGAAAATCCGTATTTAGAAATGAATAGGCTGGAGTTTAATAAACTAGAAAAAGTAACATCAAATGTCGATTTCGGACAATGATTATATCCTGAAAATGTTCTTTCTTTGTAGAAAGAAATTTTGATAGAACATGAAAAATAGAATGATTACCTTTGTCTTTGTATTGGCTGCTTTAACTTCGGCCTCTGCACAAGACTTTAAAGTGAAAGTGAATACGGACAAGGAACCTATTGCAGAAGGAAAATACAAACCTACCTGGGAGTCTTTGTCGGATTACCAGTGTCCTGAATGGTTTCGCGATGCCAAGCTCGGATTGTGGGCACACTGGGGACCTCAATGCCAGCCGGAATTTGGTGACTGGTTTGCTCGAAACATGTATGTAGAGGGAAGTGACCAGTATCGCTACAATTTGTATATGAAGGGACATCCTTCACAATTTGGATTCAAAGACTGGATACATGAATGGAAAGCCGAAAAATGGGATCCTGAACATTTGATAAAACTCTACAAGGAGGCAGGAGCCAAGTATTTCATGGCATTGGCCAATCATCATGATAATTTTGATTTGTACGATAGTAAGTATCAGCCTTGGAATTCAGTTAACATGGGCCCTGAAAAGGATTTGATCGGAGGATGGGCAAAGGCTTGCAAGGAGAACGGAATACCGTTTGGAGTGAGTGTGCATGCCGCTCATGCCTGGTGCTGGTATGAAGTGTCGAGAGGCGCTGATACGAAGGGATTGTTCAAAGGTGTGCCTTACGACGGCGTTTTGACCAAGGCTGATGGAAAAGGTAAATGGTGGGAAGGATACGATCCTCAGGATTTGTATGAACAAAGACATGAGTTGAGCAAGAACAATCGTGAATGGGATTGGAAGGAAGGTGTGGTTACAACACCCGACCAGGCCTATTGTGACAAGTTCTACAATCGTACGATGGACTTGATTAACAAGTATGATCCTTCTATTATCTATTTTGATGATACGGTACTTCCTTTATATCCTGTAAGTGATGCCGGTCTTGATATTACGGCCCATTTCTATAACAAGAGTATGAAGGAGCATGGAGGAAAGAATGAAGCTGTGCTGACAGGCAAAATATTGAATGAAGATCAGAAAAAGGCTATTGTATGGGACGTGGAAAGAGGTGCACCCGACAAAATTCAGCCGACAGCCTGGCAGACATGTACTTGCATTGGAAGCTGGCATTATGACAAACGCCGTTATTATGAGGATTCCTATAAGACTCCGCAGGATGTGATTCGGATTCTTGCCGATGTGGTTTCCAAGAATGGCAACTTGTTACTGAACATTCCCGTAAAAGGGGATGGCACCATAGATTCTATTGAAGAAAAGGTGGTAGAAGGAATCGGAGCATGGATGAAAGTGAACGGTGAAGCTATATATGGCACTCGTCCTTGGAAAATCTATGGTGAAGGACCTTCTGCAGAACAAGCAAATCCCATTAATGCACAAGGTTTCAATGAAGGAAAAGTGAAAATGAGTTATAAGGATATACGTTTCACTTCGAAAGGAAAAGCATTGTATGCAATACTCTTAGGTGTGCCTGCAGAAAATGTTATGATAAAGAATTTGGGCAAGGATTCCAAACTGCTGAAAGAAAAAATCAAAAATGTTTTCTTATTGGGCACTACTGAAAAAGTCGCTTGGAAACAGAATTCTCAAGGTCTGGCAATCAATATACCCAGTCAATTTCCCAATCAGGAGGCCATCGTATATAAAATAATGCTGAAATAATTTTTTTGATACACTATAACTAAAAATTGTAACATCTTGTTTCGGTTAACTGTAGGTAAATGATTATATTTGTCGAAGTTAATCGAAACAAGTTTTTTATGAAGAAGTCTGTTCTCTTTTCTTTGATGCTTTTGCCTTTTGTCAGTTTGTTTTCACAGACATCATGGACGGCGGATAATGGCAACGGTACTTATACTAATCCGTTGTTTTATGATGAGTTTTCGGATCCGGATATGATTCGGGTAGGTAATGATTTTTATTTGGCAGGAACCACGATGCATTGTGTACCGGGAGTGGTTGTACTGCATTCCAAGGATTTGGTGAACTGGGAATTTCTCAGTTACACGTTCGACCGATTTAACCAGGGACCAGAATTTAATCTTGAGAACGGTAAAGACGCTTACGGGCAAGGTATCTGGGCGCCCTGTATCCGTTACCATAAAGGAACTTTTTATATTTTCTCCAACATCAATGGCCATGGATTGCAGGTCTTCATTTCCAAGAATCCGGCAGGCCCGTGGAAACATACTAATATGGGTGGTAACATTCATGATTTGTCTGTTCTTTTTGATGACGATGGGAAAATATATGCAGTGTATAATTATGATGAAGTGAAGATTATCGAGATGAAACCTGATTTTTCCGGGTATGTAGAAGGAAGCGAACGGGTAATCATTCCTCGTGGCAATGCTATGGGAGAAGGTCATCATATCTATAAGATCAAAGGGAAATATTATATCATCAGTGCCGATTATTCTCCGATGGGACGTATGCAGTGTGCCAGATCTGAGAATATTTACGGGCCCTATGAAACGACGGTTATTAGTGCGGAAGAAAGTCTGGGTACTTCGCGTGCCTGGGGTGTGGATAATCTGTCACAGCGGTTCCCTATACCTGAGAATGGATTCAAATTCAAACTTTCCAAACCGGGGAATAACAGTTTGGGATGTGCCACTCTTCATCAAGGAGGAATTGTGGATCTTCCGAACGGCGACTGGTGGGGATTCTCTATGCTCGATTTCATGTCGGAAGGACGCACAACTTGTCTTTCACCTGTTACCTGGCAAGATGGATGGCCTTATTTCGGTCTTCCCGGAAATTTGGGACGTTCTCCGCGTACGTGGGTAAAACCAGATGTGAAGGTACAGGTAACTCCTCATGCACCTTATCAGCGTAGCGATAATTTCAATGGCAAGGAACTCCTTCCCATCTGGCAGTGGAATCATAATCCTGTTGACGGGAAATGGGCGCTCGACACTAAAAAAGGGGTGTTGCGCTTGAATACTCTTCCAGCAAATCAGTTCCTTTGGGCAAGAAACACCTTGACGCAGCGTTGCATAGGACCTGTCTCAATCACGACAGTCATGCTCGATGGAAGTAAATTGAAGGACGGAGACGTTGCAGGACTGGGCTTATTGAATATGCCTTGTGCCTGGATCGGTCTAGTCAAAACAAAAGAGGGGATGTCTCTTCGTTTATACGATCAGTTAAATGACAAGACGGTAGAGCAACCAGTTTCTGCAAAGAAAATTTATCTCGGTGTTCGTGGAAATTTCGATGAAGGCAAGGCTTGGTTCAATTATAGTCTGGACGGAGATAGCTACAAAGTATTGGGAGACAGTATCGTATTGCCATATCAGCTGAAGACGTTCCAAGGAATTCGAATGGCTTTGTTTGCTTTCAATACGAAAGGAAAGCAAGGCGGTTATGCTGAATTTGATGATTTCCGTGTGGAAGAACCTTTGGCCTACAGAGCTAAGAACATACCGTTGGGAAAAATAATCAAGCTGACTAATTTGAGTAACGGACAGATGGCTTGGGCAAATCCTCATGGGATGTTGACTCCTACGGATAAAATGAATAAAGGCTGTATGTTCCGTGTGGTTGACTGCGGAACCGGAAGAGTCGCTTTGGAGGCTATGAACGGAACCGGATTCCTTACTGTAATTGGAAAAGGCTTGTCAGCAGATGTAAGAATGATGAAAGAAAAAACAGATGATTGTCTTTTTCAATGGCAGGATATGATAAGTATTAGTAATCAGTTTATGCTTCTTTCCCTGAAAACCAATCGTTATGTAGGGGCCTCACCGGATATGGGCGAACCTTATTCCGCTGATTGGACCGGCACAACTCCTGATAGAAAGAATGGAACGGTCTTTGAATGGGAAGAATGCAAACCTTAAAAGAGTTAATAATATGGATCTTTTTAGTAAATCGAGTATAGTCATTGCGCTTTGTTGTATAGGTACAACATCTATAGCACAGAAAAATGATTGGGAAAACCCTTTAGTCGTCGGAATCAATAAAGAAAATTACCATTCAACCTTAGTCCTCCCATCGGAAAAATCGAAGTGCAGTGAATGTATTTCGCTGGATGGAGTGTGGAAATTCAAATGGTCACCGGATCCGCAGAACCGACCTATGGATTTTTACAAGGCAGACTATAATCCGGATGGATGGGATTCGATTGAAGTTCCCGGGACTTGGCAACTTCAAGGCTTTGGAAAACCGATTTATACCAATGCGGGAAATCCTTTTAAAACGGATCAGCCAAAAGTGACGGAAGAGCCTCCGACGGACTATTACAGCTATAACCATCGTAATCCGATTGGTTCTTATATAAGAGAGTTTGACGTTTTACCTGAATGGAAGGACAAACGGTTCTTCTTGCATTTTGCAGGCGTAAAATCAGCTATGTATATCTGGGTGAATGGCAAAAAGGTCGGTTATAGCCAGAGTTCCATGTCACCAGCGGAATTTGATATAACTGATTTTGTTCAGGTTGGGAAAAACAAGCTGGCTGTAGAGGTTTACAGATGGTCGGATGGCAGTTATCTGGAAGATCAGGATATGTGGCGGTTTAGTGGAATTTATCGCTCGGTAGATTTATGGGTGCGTCCTCAGACTTTTGTTCAGGATTATTTTATTAAACCCGTTTTGACAGATAATTTCAAAAGAGCTCATTTGACGATTGATGCGTTTGTTGCAAATAGAGGCAAAAGTCTTGAAAAGGGTTTGGTTCTGGAAGCGACTCTTTCAGGCAAAGATGCAGAAGGAAACAGATTGGAACGGAAAATGGGGAAGCCTGTACCTTCAATCAAAGCTTCTTCTCAAATGAATATAGCATTGGAATGTGATGTGGATAATCCGTTATTATGGTCAGCTGAGATTCCGAATCTTTATGATGTGCATATTGCATTGAAAAAAGGAAACGAGATATTGGAAGAGTTTCATTACGATACCGGTTTCAGAAAAATTGAAGTAATGGGAGAAGTGTTCAAAATTAACGGAAAGAATGTAAAATTGAAGGGCGTGAACCGGCATGAACATCATCCACGAACCGGTCGTCACATAGATCCAATTACGATGGAAAAAGACATACAGCTGATGAAGCAAGCCAATATAAATATGGTAAGGACTTCTCATTATCCGAATGAACCTCTGTTTTATGAGTTATGTGACAAGTATGGCCTTTATGTGATGGATGAAGCAAATCAGGAGAGTCACGAATATGGTATAGGAAATACAGTTCTGGGTGACAATCCGGATTGGACGAAAGCCCATGTGGACAGAGTGGAAGGCTTGGTGCAGAGAGATAAAAATCATCCGAGCGTTATTTTCTGGTCTTTAGGAAATGAGGGTGGAAAAGGACGTAATTTCAAGGCTATGGCAGAGACTGTCAAATCTATAGACCCTTCGCGCTTAATCTATTGTGATTCGGAACGGGATGTCTCTTCTATTTATGACGATGGATACCTTCGTCCTGATGCTTTGAAGGCTTTAGGAGAGAAAATAAGCGACAGACCTGTCTTCATGCGCGAATATGCTCATGCTATGGGAAACTCGATGGGAAATTTCCAGGAATACTGGGATGTGATTTATGCAGATTCAAGTATTGTGGGAGGAGCCATTTGGGATTGGGTTGATCAGGGTATCGCAAAGAAAATAGATGGGAGTCCAATCAAGTATGGCAAAGATGTATCATCACTGGTTCTGAATAAAGATGAGTTTTGGGCATACGGAGGAGATTTTGGTGATAAGCCTAATGATCAGAATTTCTGTATCAACGGATTGATAGGTCCGGATAGAACTCCTCATCCGCATTACTATGAGGTACAGAAGGTTTATCAGAACATAGACTTTGAACGTACAGATTCCGAAAATGGTATTATCAAGGTAAAAAATAAATATGATTTTCTGAAACTGACTGATTTTGATTATTCCTATGAGTGGTTGCTCAACGGTGCAGTCAAAGAAAAGGGAACCGTCAGTTTGACGAATGGCGATGAATTGCATATTCCTAATTTGGAGTTCCGCGATGTTGAAGCTTGTTTGAATGTATATGCACGTCTTAAAGCCCCTGCCTTGTGGGCCGACGCTGGATTTATCGTAGCGCGCCAGCAATTTGTAATCGGGACCTATACATACCCAGATATTTCTAACGATGGGGATAAGTTGAAAATACTGAGAAATGAATCTTCTTATACGATTTCGGGGAATGGGTTTGCATTTGTTTTTAATCCTAGGAACGGGGCTTTGAACAGTTGGAAGAAAAACGGAAAGGAAATGCTGGTGGCTCCTTTGGAACCATATTTCTGGAAACCGGCTAATGATAATCAAATGAGGAACGGATATGCCCAGCGATTGGGAGTATGGAAGACTGAAGCTGAGAAACGTCAAATACAAAATTCCCAATGCGTGGAAGAAGACGGATTGGTTGTCGTTTCCTTTGATATGATTTTACCTACAGTGAATGCTTCCTATTCTTTGATTTATAAGATAAACAGTAAGGGGCAGATACAGGTGGAAGCGGATTATAATCCGCAAGGGAAAAATATTGCTTTAATTCCGAAATTCGGTATGAGAATGCGGTTGCAACAGAATCTAAAGCAGATTAGCTGGTATGGCAGAGGTGCTTTTGAAAATTATCCGGACAGAAAGACCGGGGCCTTGTTGGGTATATACAGTGCGGAGCTGAAGGATTTCATGACTGATTATGTGTTCCCGCAAGATAATGCGAATCGATGTGATGTTCGTTGGTTGGTTTTGAAAAGTGATGATGGTGCTTCTGTCAAAATTACGGGACTGCAACCTTTGTGTTTCCGGGCCTGGAACTATTCAGAGGATGATTTAGAAAAAGCCAGGCATCCGTATGAATTGCCGCAACGTAATTATGTAAATCTGAATGTGGATTTGAATGTTCACGGTGTGGGAGGTAGTGATTCTTGGGGTGCTCGTACTCTCGAGAAGTATACTATTGATGGTAATAAACCGTATTATTACGGATTTGTAATGGAATAATTCCTTTATACGGGCATTAAAATGGAGAGAAATAGGATAAAACGGGAAACAAGGCTTTCCAATACATGCAAACCTCAGGAAATGACTTTGGAACAGTGGCAGATAGCTTTGCGCAGAGAAGCTGCCATAAAGGAGTCTTTTCGTCTGGCAGAAAGTGGAGATCAAGAGGAGGATGGCAGTTATACAGTAGTTAATCCAATTTCGAAAAGTATTTATAAAGTGGTTTACAGGGGAGAGAAAAGCCCTTGGAACTTTTGTTCCTGTATGGATTTTAAGTTGAACCAGTTGGGAACTTGCAAGCATCTGGAAGCTGTTAAGTTATGGATTGGGAAGAATCATATGCAAATACATGCTTCATTACCTGTTTATACATCCGTTTATTTGAACTATGTCGGGAAACAGGAAGTTTGCATTCGTATAGGCTCTGAGCGGCGTGATGCTTTTATCCAATTAGCTACCCGATATTTTTCTCATGATAATAAATTATTACCTGAGGGTATTCAGAACTTTTCAGCATTTTTGAAGGATGCCCGTAAGATAAGTGATAGCTTCCGCTGCTATCCGGATGCCATGAAATATATTCTGGATATTCGTGACCGGCAGAAAAGAACCGAGTTGATACAGAAGACATATGTCGGAAATCTGAATGATTTGTTGAGGACTTCGCTTTATCCGTATCAAGAGGAGGGAATAAAATTTGCCTTCAAAGCGGGTAAGTCCATCATTGCTGACGAAATGGGGCTAGGAAAAACAATTCAGGCTATCGGATGTGCAGAATTGCTTCGGAAAGAGAAGTTTATATCTTCTGTCCTTATTTTATGTCCGTCTTCGCTGAAATATCAATGGAAAAAAGAGATAGAGAAATTTACGGGTGAAATGGCTCAAGTAGTGGAAGGATACCCTTTACAACGGAAGCAGCAATACGTTAATTCTTCTGCATTTTACAAAATAGCATCTTACAATACGGTATGTAGTGACATGAAGGCGCAAAGGACTATGTACACGGATATGTTGGTTATGGATGAGGCCCAGCGTCTGAAAAACTGGAACAGTCAGATTGCCAAGGCCGTGCATAAAATTGAATCGGAATATACGATTGTGTTGTCGGGTACTCCTTTGGAAAATAAATTGCAGGATCTTTTTACTTTGGTTCAGTTTGTTTCCCCTTTCTGTCTGGGACCTTATTACCGTTTTGTGGATTTTACGACTATTTTTTCTGTGACAGGACAGATTTTAGGATACAGAAACTTGGATGTTGTAGGTCAGAAATTGAAACCGGTCATGATACGTCGTCGTAAAAAAGAGGTCCTTTTGCAGTTACCAGAGCGTTGTGACCAGAATCTATTCGTTCCGATGACTGGAGAACAGCGTGCTATCCATGAAGAGTGCAAAGTGAGTGTGGCTCAGATAGTAGATAAATGGCGGCATGGAGGTTTCCTTTCAGAAACAGACAGAAGACGTCTTTTGCTTTTACTAAATCAAATGAGGATGGTAAGTGATAGTACTTTTGTGCTTGACCAGGTGAGTCGTCATGATACTAAGATTGATGAATTGATGGATGTTGTGGAGAATATGATTGAGAATGGGGAAGAGAAGATGGTTGTGTTTAGCCAATGGGAAAGAATGACTCGCCTTATTTGTCAGGATTTGGATAAGAGAGGGATTGATTACGCCTATTTGAATGGAAGTGTTCCTTCAGCTAAAAGGAAGGAACTCATGGACAGATTCACCGAAAAACCGGATTGCCGGATATTTGTGTCAACGGATGCCGGGAGTACCGGACTTAATCTCCAGATTGCTTCATGGGTGGTGAATCTTGATTTGCCTTGGAATCCTGCTATCTTGGAGCAACGAGTAGGAAGAATATACAGGATAGGCCAAAAAAGAAATATCCAGGTAATTAATTTTGTATCTGAAGGAAGTATTGAAGAAAGGATGTTGACTACACTTGATTTTAAGTCTCATGTTGCAGAAGGAGTATTGGATACCGGAGAGTCTTCTGTATTCCTTGAAGATGAAAAATTCGATGAATTGATGTCTATGGTCGTAGAAATAGCCGGTAAGAATGATGTCGGGATCTGTGAAAATACGAAGTTTGAAAAAGAAGAGGAAAAGGAAAGAATCGGAGAGTCGGAGGTTGAAAAGAATTTCATGTTTGATAATGAAGAGATAACGTCTAAGGCAGACATTTCAGGAGAAACCTCTAAATTAGTCGAAGATGGAATTTCTTTTTTTTCTCAATTAGCCGATACTCTGTCTTCTGAAGAGAAAAGAAAAAAACTGATGGATGCATTAGTGAAGGTGGATTCAACTACCGGAAAAATGTTATTGGAGATACCTGTATCTAATAAAGACGATGTAGAAAAAATTCTGAATGTCTTGGCTATGCTGTTAAAGCAAATGTGACAAATTGGAAATATATTATTTGGAGAGTTGTGCCTTTGAAGTATGGGCAAAAAAAAAAGGGCTCCGCTGAGCCCAACCTTTGTTAACCTTAAATCTAATACTATGAAAAACACAAATCAAATCCGAGTATCACTACTCCCTTTCTAAATCTGCACTACAAAGATAAGGCGAGTTTTACTTGTGTGCAAGTATTGTGTGCGAAAACATCTGTTTTCTAACATATTTTAAAGCTCATTTGCATATTTAGTTGATATAAATCAAATATTGGATAATCTCAATTAGAAAAACAGAAAAAAAGATTACCTTTGCACAGTTTATTTAGTTGAATATGGTATCAGTTGAAAATTTACAAGTGGAGTTTGCCGCTCGTCCTCTTTTTGAGAATGTTTCTTTTGTTATCAACAAAAAAGATAGAATTGCTTTGGTTGGAAAAAACGGGGCGGGTAAATCCACTATGCTCAAGATTCTGGCCGGATTACAGCAGCCTACAGGCGGGACTGTTTCTATTCCGAAGGATTTGACTATAGGCTATTTGCCGCAAGTCATGATTTTGACAGATGAGAGATCCGTCATGAAAGAAGCGGAATTGGCTTTTGAACACATCTTTGAGATGAAAGAGAATATACGCAGGATGAATGAAGAATTGGCTGAGAGAACGGATTATGAATCAGAAGGCTACTTGCAGCTGATAGATAAATATACTCATTTGAATGAACATTTCCAGATGATGGGAGGGCTTAACTTCCATGCGGAGATAGAGCGAACGCTGATGGGGCTTGGATTTAGCCGTGATGATTTCGATCGACCGACGAAAGAGTTCAGTGGCGGATGGAGAATGCGTATTGAACTTGCCAAGATATTACTTCGTAAGCCGGATGTACTTTTGCTTGATGAGCCTACAAACCATTTGGATATAGAGAGTATCGGGTGGCTCGAGGCTTTTTTGCAAAACCATTCCGGAGCTGTTGTACTAGTCAGCCATGATCGGGCTTTTATAAATAATGTGACTTTCAGAACCATTGAAATCAGCTGTGGTCGTATCTATGATTATAAGGTTCCTTACGATCAATATGTGGAGTTGAGGGTGGAAAGAAGAGAACAGCAGATAAGGGCTTATGAAAACCAGCAAAAGGAAATGGCGGATATAAAGGATTTTATTGAGAGATTCCGATATAAACCGACAAAGGCTGTACAGGTTCAGAGCCGTATAAAGCAGCTGGCTAAAATGATACCTATTGAAATTGATGAAGTGGATAATTCAGCTCTTCATCTTAAATTTCCACCGGCCATGCGTAGTGGAGATTATCCGATAATATGTGAAGATACCGAAAAAACCTACGGGGAACATCTTATTTTCTCTAAAGTGAATCTTACTATCAAAAGAGGCGAAAAGGTTGCTTTTGTGGGAAAGAATGGGGAGGGTAAAACTACGTTGGTGAAATGTATCATGGGTGAGATATCCTATGGTGGAAAACTGACTATAGGACATAATGTGAAGATAGGTTATTTTGCTCAGAACCAGGCACAATTGCTAGATGAGAATCTGACGGTGTTTCAGACGATAGATTATGTGGCACAGGGAGATATCCGAACGCAAATAAAGAATATTCTGGGCGCTTTCATGTTTGGAGGAGAAGCTATTGAGAAAAAGGTTAAAGTGTTGAGTGGAGGAGAGCGAACGCGTCTTGCCATGATTCGTTTACTGCTGGAACCGGTGAATCTGCTGATTCTTGATGAACCGACCAATCATCTCGATATGCAGTCTAAAGATGTGTTGAAGGAGGCTATTAAGTCTTTTGACGGGACTGCCATTATTGTGAGTCATGACCGTGAATTCCTTGATGGCCTGGTTACTAAGGTGTATGAATTCGGCGGACAAAAAGTGGTGGAACACATAGGAGGCATTTATGATTTCTTGAAAAATAAGAATGTAGAGAGTATCAATGATTTTTTGAGTTCTTCTCCTGCCCAAATAAATAAAGGGGATTCAACGCCTGTGGATTTACCGACGAAAAGCGAAAACAAGTTGAATTATGAGCAGAAGAAAGAACAGCAGAAACTGCTTAGGAAACTAGAGAAAAAAGTCTCTGAATGTGAATCTGCAATCAATGAATTAGAGTCGGCCGTAGCCATTTTAGAAGCACAAATGTCTACACCTGAAGGAGCAGGAGATATTTCTCTTTACGAGAAACATAGCGGAATGAAAAAACAATTGGAGACTCTTGTTGAAGAATGGGAATCTGCCTCGATGGATTTGGAAGAAAAGAATCAACAATATATATAGAATCTATGACTTTAAAACTTTATTTACCTTTAGTGGCATTTGCAGCTATTGCTGTAACCGCCCATGCATCTAATTACAAAGATGGTGATATGAAAACAGGTTTGGATGTCGCAAATATGGATGCTTCGGTGAAACCGGGCGTCGATTTTTATGAATATGCTTGTGGCGGATGGATGAAGGCTCATCCGTTGACAGGCGAGTATGCCCGCTTCGGTAGTTTTGATATGCTGGCAGAGAATAATCTTGTACAGTTGCACGATTTGGTGACCGGATTGGCTGCCAAGAAAAATGCCTATGGTACTGTAGCTCAAAAAATTGGTGACTTGTATAATTTGGCAATGGATAGTGTGAAATTGAATAAAGAAGGCATGGCCCCTGTCAAATCGGATATGGCACGCATTGCGGCAGTGAAGAATAAAAAGCAATATTTTGCTTTGGCTACAGAACTTTATAAGGAAGGAATTCCTGGATTTTTCGGCATATATATCGATGCCGATATCAAGGCAAGCAAGGCCAATTTGGTTCAGATTGTTCAAGGGGGATTGTCCTTGGGAGAAAAAGAATATTATTTGGATAATGATGACGCTACCAGGAGTATACGGGATAAATTCAAAATTCACATCATTAAAATGTTCCGCTTGGCAGGATTCTCTGAAGCAATTGCACAGAAGAAAATGCAAGCGGTTATGAAAATAGAAACTAGAATTGCCAAACAATCAAAGAGTGCTACCGAACTGAGAGATCCGGAAGCTAATTATCATAGAATGAGCTTGAAGGAACTTGAAGGTGAAATTCCCGGAATCGATTGGAAAACTTATTTTACGACGCTAGGATTAGCCGATTTGCAGAGTTTGAGCATCGGGCAGAAGGAACCAGTTAAAGAAGTTGCTTCCATCTTGACAACGGAATCATTGACGGATTTAAAAGCTTGTCTGGAATGGAATCTGCTTAATGCTTCTGCTTCTTATCTCAGTGATGAATTCGCTAGTGAGGATTTTGATTTTTATGGAAAGGTACTTTCCGGAAAGAAGGAAATGAAACCAAGGTGGAAACGGGCTATAGGTTCTGTAGATGCAATTTTAGGAGATGCGGTTGGTGAAATGTACGTTAAGAAATATTTTCCGGCAGAAGCAAAAGAACGGATGATCAAGTTAGTAAAGAATCTTCAGAAGGCACTATCAGAACGTATTATGGCTCAGGAATGGATGAGCGATACAACTAAAGCTACCGCAATAGACAAACTGAATGCTTTTTATGTGAAAGTGGGTTATCCGGATAAATTCCGTGATTATAGCAATCTTGAAATCAAAGAAGATTCTTATTGGAATTGTGCAAAACGAGCCAATTTGTTTAATTGGAATTATATGGTATCCAAAAAATATGGGAAACCCGTAGATCGTAATGAATGGCTGATGACTCCGCAGACAGTCAATGCTTATTATAATCCAACAACCAACGAAATTTGTTTTCCAGCAGGCATTCTTCAATATCCTTTTTTTGATATGAGTGCGGATGATGCTTTCAATTATGGGGCTATCGGAGTTGTTATAGGACATGAAATGACTCATGGTTTCGATGATCAGGGACGGCAATTCGACAAAGAAGGGAATTTGAAGAATTGGTGGACAAAAGGAGATGGCGAAATGTTTAAGAAACGTACACAAGTGATGGTAGACTTCTTTGGAAACATTGAAGTTTTACCCGGATTGAAAGCAAACGGTGAATTGACTCTTGGGGAGAATCTTGCAGATCATGGTGGACTTATGGTTGCATATCAGGCATTTAAAAATGCCATGAAGGATAATCCTTTGAAAGAAGTGGATGGGTTTACACCGGAGCAACGTTTCTTTTTGGCTTTTGCAAATGTTTGGGCAGGTAATGTCAGAGAAGAAGAAATAAGAGTTCGTACTAAGAGTGATCCTCATTCTTTAGCCCGCTGGCGTGTGAATGGTTCTTTACCTAATATTGATGCGTGGTATGAAGCTTTTCACATAACGCCTCAGGATTCAATGTTTGTTCCGAAGGAAAAGCGGGTAAGTATTTGGTGAGAAAGACTTAATCCATTGATTTTAAGCATAGATTACCGATTGGTGGTAATTATATTTATAAGTAAGTCCGATTTTGGAAAAAAATCGGACTTTTTATTCGTGTTTTTTAATAAAAAAAGAGAACTTTTTCAATTTTAATATTACCTTTGTAGCGTACTATAATAATTTACGAAGGTATGGAGCAACAATATAGGGACCGACAAAGAATTTTGGAAAAGACAAAACCGGAAGAACAACAGTTATCCAAGGAACAGTCTGTTTCCGTTAATCGATGTCCTAGGTGTGGTTTTGTAAATGAACCGGGAGCTTTGTATTGTGAGAATTGTGGTTCTTCCTTAAAAAGCAGAGTTTGTCCGTATTGCGGTTCTTCTGTATCGGAGGAAGCCGACCTTTGCGAACATTGTAAAAGCTATTTGGCTAATGACGTTTGTTCATTTTGTGGAGCTAAGATGGGAGAAAACGATGCTTTCTGTCCTGAATGCGGCTCTCCGAGAAGAGGTATTGTTTGCCCTGTTTGTCATTCCCTAAGTATGTTCAGCTTTTGTCCTCGATGTGGAACTGCGCTGAATGAACTTGCCCGTAGACAGATGGAACAATTCAAGCAGCAACCGCTTTACAAGGAAATGACTGAAGCTGCGAAAGAACTTGAAAAACTATTACATGTAGATCCTGTAGATTCAGTATTCCAACGAGAACGGGAAAAGGAAAATGCCGAGTTGAGAGAACGGGTGCTTAAATTGCTGAATATGGAATTTGAAGTACCGAAGGCGAATTCAATTAATGGTTCAGGATTAGATTGTGAGTCACTGATGGGACTTATTCAGATAAAAAGAGACCAATTGCAGAAAATGCTGGATTCATTGGAAACGGGAAGCTCGGAGAATCCGGCTTTGGCACGTAATTATGCCATGGCTCATAAGCCAATCGGATCTTCTTTGGGATGGAAGTGTAATTACAAACATGCCATCCATTCAGGTCCTTGTGGTTGCGCATGTCCCCAATTAGGTGGGAAATGGGTAGTCCTAGATGGAAAATCTGAACATAAGATAGTTGATGATGAATAAAAAAGCAGGTTATGGATGATATAAATACTCAAAAGACAATAACGTCCACAACCAAGCCTGATGAGGCTACTGTGGTTCCGGATAGTATGAAGCAGAGGACTTTTGTTACAACAAATGTCGCAGGAAGCGATAAAACAGAAGTTACCCGCACTTCTAAGACTAAGAAAAATAAGATGCCGTCTTTGTCTGTGGATGTTTTTTCATTAGAGGGGGAAGAATATCATTCTTTGAAAGTCTTGTCGGATAATTCCGGAGAAGCGCAAGTTTATTTGGTGGAAAAGGAAGGAAAAAAATATGTATTGAAATTATATTATCCTAACTTTAAGCCGAAAGAAAGTCTGTTGCGTGTTCTTTGGAATATGCAGTTTGAGTTTATTGTCAAACTGTATGCTTATGGAAAAATATTTATCAATGGAACTAATCGGTCTTATGAACTGATGGAATATCTTGAAGGCGGGACATTGAATGAATATGTCTTGGATAAGGATGAACAACAGTTTAAAAGAATTGCTTTAGCGGCAGCAGCTTCGCTGACTTATTGCCATAACAACAATATTATTCATAAAGATATCAAGCCTGGAAATTTCTTTTTCCGGGATAAGGAACATACCCAGTTGGTATTAGGTGATTTTGGCATTTCATCATTTTGTGATGATGATGAGCTTTACCACAAAACGACACAGGCAAGAACTCCCTTGTATGCAGCACCGGAAATGTATGATGATGTGCTGGATGGAGAAGTGGAAATAACACCTCAGATTGACTTTTATTCCTTAGGTGTCACTTTGCTTTTTGTGTGGTTAGGGAAGAGTCCGTTTCCTAAAGATGAACGCCTCATGATGCGAATGAAGAACGAAGGCAAGTTGCCCATGTTGGACCGTTTGCCTGATTTCGCTAACAAGATTGTCAGAGGATTGACCATTGTAAATCCTTCTAAACGTTGGGGGTATGAAGAAGTTGAACGCTGGTATAAAGGTGAAGAAGTTGAAATTGATGAATCTTCGGTTTATCTCCGTTACAAGTCTTTTGTCGTTGATCCTGATAAGAACGTCATTGCCCAAGACGCTAAGGAACTCGTCCCTCTTCTGTATGACCGAAAACCTTTAGGCATTAAATACTTATATAGCGGACGTATCAGCAAGTGGCTTGATGAATGTGGAAACAATAAATTATCTCTTGAGGTAGAGGATATTGTGGAAAAACGTTATCCGCTTGATCAGAATGCCGGCTTTTTGGCGGCATTATATACTCTTGATTCAAATTTCCCTTACTATGATTTGAAAGGTAATCCTTGTTACAGTATCCACGAAGTAACATTAGCCGTTATGTCCAATATGGAGGAATATGAATTGCTCCTGAAAAATCCTAATGATGAATTGTTTATTTACCTCCAAAGTGTTACCCAATTAGATATAGACAGAATACGTACATATTTCAAAACTGATCCGGCAGAAGTGGCTCTGTGGAAATTGCTTTATGAGATGGATCAGGATTTACCTTTCCTAAGCAATAAGCCCTCTACCAGTGTGCACTTCATTGTTCATTCTTTTGGAGTTAAAGAATGTTCCGAAGACGAATGGAAATCTTTGGTGGACGGCAGACTCTTGTCTTGGATGTATGGAAAGTGTGAGACAGCTTTGTGTGAAGAGATTCGTCTGCTTACGGAAAAAAAACAGTATAGCAAGACATTGGCATATAATGTGCTGTACCATTTGAACAGAGATTGTGGGTATGATTTGATAGATGCAGATACTCCTGAGAAAATAGCTGTTCTTCTGTCACAGGATTTACAGAAAACACAGGAAAAGACGGAAGAAGAATTTGAAGAATCAATGTCCGATTATATCCAGAATAACGGGAGACTTTTTCTTTATGCCAAGCTTCATGGATGGAATACTTTTTTACATGATTTCTTATCGTGTTTTGATTTGAACTCGAAAGAAAACAAAGAAAGATATAGTGCTTATGATTTGCGCACGGCAACCTATAAGTTCTGCGATATGATAGGTGAAAAACCTGGATATAAAATTAATGATGACGTGATACATTCCATTGAGGAAATGGATTCATTAGACCCTCGTGTAGTTAAAAATGAGCTTCGAAGCGGAAGTTTAAAACATTGGATTTCTTTGTTTTTCCACGAGAATCCTCACGCTGATTTCTCAGAACAGTATAGTTATGAGTATGTCTTGGAAAACTATCTGATGAAGGTAGGTCAGTATGATCCGTCTGACAATTATTACAAACGATTCCTTTTGGCTAAGGAACAGTCTGCAAAAAAGCTGGAAGAAACAAAGGAATATTTCAAGGAGGCACATGAAAAAGAACGATTCTGGAGGAGGATGCTTGTTATTTTGACAGGAGTATTAGTCGTACTATTGCTATTGTTCCGTTTTAGTAATTCAGCATTGTTATTGGATAATATGACTTATGCAGTGGGAGTTCCTGTAGGTATTGGAACAATGGTTCTCTGCGGCGTCTGGGCTTACTTTGCCGGATTTGGAACATCTATTATATGTTTATCCGGCTTTGCCGGTATCTTGTCTTCTTTCGTTCCTATACAGCTTATGAAGTGGGCCGGTCATAGTAGCCCTTGGTTGATGGTACCGATGGCAGTTATTATCATTGCCGGCTATTTTACTTTTGCTTATTGGGAATGTCGTAAGAAATCATTGTCTAATTTGAATGAATTAAATAACGTCTTTAAAGAGGATATCAATACTTCGTTGCTAGAGCCATTGTATTATACTTTCAAGACAAAATCCTTCAAATATAAAGGGAGTAATTTCGGATTGTTGGATGATGTGGTGAATGTAGTGAAAGCATCCAGCGGTGAACTCCTGATTCACTATATGATGTGGTGCTTCTTTATGGGATTGTTGATACTGGAATTTATTTGTTATCATAAATATTTGCTTAATCTGCCTGTCCCTGATATCGACCAATGGATAGTGAATATCAGAGCGCTAATTCATAAATGGAATGATGTGAAATAATGATTTGCCCAAAATGTAAAAGAGAAAATCGTTCGATCGCGAAGTTTTGCAAATGGTGTGGAACCCCAATCGAAATAAATATCGATCCTTTGGATCAGATAGTAGGGCTTTCTGACGTTAAACAGCAGGTTAAGAATATTGAAGAGACATTTTCATATTTACATTCCCGTGAGGAAACTTGTAATATCCGTCTGGGCATAAATACAATTATAATCGGTGATACAGGTACTGGCAAAACTTTCTTGGCAGGAGTGTTGAAAGATTATTTTTATCAGCATAAGATTGTTCAAAAGAATCTCTTGAAGATTGTTGATGCGGTGGATTATGAACGTTTTGTCGAGAAATGGGACAGTAATATAAAAGACGTAAAGGGAGGAATTTTATTTTTCGATAATGTTCAGAAGTTGCTTCCTGACAGTTATTCAAAGAATGTAAATCCTTTGGATAAGCTTTTTATTGAGATGGATCATTGGAATGACGATCCCATTGTGATTATGGCAGGTTTACCAGGAGGATTTGATCAGTTTCTGGAAAATAATCCGGCTGTAAGAAATCGCTTTAAATATTTGTTCCGCCTTCCATCTTATAGGGTCGATGATCTTGTCACAATTTGTTTGAAGGCATTGCATACAAAATATGGCATCGACAGAATATCACCGGACGCAGCAAAAAAACTTCAAAGGCAACTGGGATATAAGATTAAAAATAAGGATGAGTCTTTTGGCAACGGACACTTGGCGAAACAGAAAGCTGAAGATATTTTTACAGCATATATTTCACGAATGCCCAATGTGAATGGAGAAATACAGGCAGAAGATATCCAAGGATATATTCCTCCGGAAAGGAACTTGCAGGAAATCCTTGCCGAAATGGATGACTTTATCGGTATGAAGGAAGTTAAGCAAGCGGTTCGTGAAATAGCTTTGGAAGTGCAGAGCAATGTACAAAGGGCAGCTCGAGGTCTTGGCGAATCAGAAAAACTATCGTTGCATATCGTTTTGACTGGTAATCCGGGAACCGGAAAAACTTCAATCGCTCGTAAATTGGGTGAAATATTTGAGGCTATCGGCTTTTTGGATAGTGGTCATGTAGTAGAGGTGGACAGAAGTCAGATGGTGAGCCAATATATGGGAGAAACTCCCAAACTCGTAGATAAGCTATGCGATAAAGCTTTGGGCGGAATACTTTTTATTGATGAAGCCTATACGCTTGCTCCAATAAATGAAGCTGGGACCAAAGATGAACAAGGGGCCCAAGCTTTGGAGCGGTTAATGAAAAGAATGGAAGATGATCGTGGCAAGTTTGTCGTGATTGCTGCAGGCTATCGAACGGAAATGGAAAACCTCTTGCGCGTGAATCCAGGTATCCGTAGTCGTTTCAATAGATTTTTGAATATTGATGACTATTCAGCTGATGAATTATACCAGATTTTGATGGTCTTTGTTCGCAAGAAAAAGTATGTCTTTACAGAAGGGGCTCAAGAATATGCCAAGTTGACAATCAAGCAAATATATGAATCTAGAGATAAAAATTTTGCTAATGGACGTGAGATGCGTTCTTTATTCGAGTCAATATGTACTCGGCAGGCGGAACGTATTAGTAAGTTACCAATAGAAGAGCAAACCGATGAAGCTCTTGTGACGATAGACCAGAATGATATACCATATATTCGTCCTAAGACAGTTGATTATACTACTTGTCTGAAAGCACTCGACGGATTGGTAGGCTTGAAGAATGTTAAGAAAGAAATTACAAATCTGGCTGCGTTCTTGAATATGCAGGTTCAGAGAGGTGACACTTCAGCCTTTGCGGGAAAGCATTATGTTTTTACAGGTAATCCCGGAACTGGGAAAACGACTGTTGCACGAATTATGGCGGACGTTTTTATGTCATTGGGAATTCTCTCGAAAGGTCAATTGGTTGAAGCCGACAGAAGTAAACTTGTAGCAGGATTTGCCGGGCAAACTTCTATTAAAACAAATCAGCTTATTGATACTGCGATGGGAGGCCTGTTATTTATTGATGAGGCTTATACCTTGCAGACGGGAGATAATGATTTCTTTGGAAAAGAGGCTCTGGATACTTTGTTGAAAAGATTGGAAGATGACCGTGGTAAGTTTATCTGTATTGTTGCCGGATATACCAAAGAAATGCACGATTTCATTGATTCAAATCCAGGATTGAAATCTCGTTTTACCCAAAGCATTCATTTTGAAGATTATCAGCCGGAAGAACTTTCTGAAATATTTTTTCATTTGGCTGGCGGTAAGAATTTTATACTCTCTGATCAAACGAAGTCAGCTGTCAAACATGCTTTTGAACTTATGTATGTTTCCCGAGATAAAAACTTTGGAAATGCAAGAGAAGCTCGTAAGTTCTTCGACAGAGTTGTAGAACGTCAAAGCCGCCGTTTAATGTCATTGATTAATAAACCGGGTTTTGCACAAGACATGATGTTTGAGATACTTCCTGAGGATTTGCAGGCAGAAGAGATGGCCAAACCTAAGAGTCTCGATGAAGTTATGTCAGAACTGGATGATTTTGTGGGAATGAAGAGTGTAAAGGAATCAATACGTCGGTTGGCCGTACAGGCTGTCTTTATGCAGCAACGTCTGAAAATGGGTATAGGCAGCGCAGAGAATATGGCAATCAATATTGTTTTGACAGGAAATCCTGGTACTGGAAAAACTTCGATAGCCCGTAAACTGGGAGAAGTATTTTATGCTGTAGGATTGTTACCGACCAATAAAGTCATAGAAGTTGACAGAAGTCAGATGGTTGGGCAGTATATGGGAGAAACTCCTAAAATCGTAAATAAATTGTGTGATAGAGCGATAGGAGGTGTCTTGTTTATTGATGAGGCGTACACCTTGATTGATCCAGATAATCCGTCAACAGACAAGTATGGTAAAGAAGCTGTGGAAGCTCTCATGAAGAGAATGGAAGACGATAAAGGTAAGTTTGTAGTGGTAGTGGCTGGTTATAAAGATGCAATGGACAGATTCCTTCATGCCAATCCAGGATTGGAAAGCAGATTTACCCACAGTATGCATATTGATGATTATGACGAGATTGAACTTATGGAGATTTTTAAAATGCTGGCATCGAAGAAACAATATGAATTGACACCGATGGCAGAAGCTGCTCTGATGGAAAAAGTTACCAAGATGTATATCAACAAAACACGGAATTTTGCAAATGCAAGGGAAATCCGCAAATTGTTTGACAATACTATCCAGCAATTATCAATCAGAGTCTCAAAAATGGCTCCGGGAGATATAACGGCTGCAACTTATCAGTTGATATTGCCGGAAGATATAATAGGAACGCAAGGAGGTGTATTATGATATTGTGTCCGAAATGTAAAGCAGAAATAGAAGATAAATCCTGGTTTTGTGATCAGTGTGGCATTGAACTTCGGTATTGTTCTTCTTGCGGGAAAGTGGGGAAAGGGAACCGCTGTACTAACTGCGGCGGTATGATGGAATCTCTGGTTCCGCATCCTTTGAAGGAAGAATTTCCAACACAAGTGACAAAAGCTGATACAATATCAGTGCCAATGGATGAGGATATTCCTCGTTTATTATTGTTAAATACAAAACAAAATATCCGCATAGAAGGCAAACAAGATGCAGTCATAGGAAGAAGAAATGGAATTTATTCGGATTTATTGAAGGGGAATCCTTATATTTCGGGAACTCATGCAAGGTTGGCCTACATGCCAGGACTGGGTTGGTCAATAACAGATTTGAATTCTTCTAACGGGACCTTTATCGACGGGCTTAGGATTGTACCTGATAAGCCTGAGATTCTTCATTCAGGAAGTCTGTTAGCATTAGCAAACATGGAGTTTACCGTTCAATTGATAAAAGATATATGATTACAATCAGCATAGAAGCTCAAAGTATCAGAGGGCCGGTACGTGAAAATAATGAGGATATGATTCTCGTATCTACAAGAACCGTGCGAGATTCCTCGTTGGTGACTAAAGTGCTCTTAGACAATAAGGACCGATATATCGTAGCAGTTGCCGATGGTATGGGAGGTCATCAGTCGGGAGAGGTGGCAAGTGAGATTGTGACGTCTGATATGTCTTCCTTTTTTAATGCCCTTCCGGGTTCTTTGTCTTATAATGAGTTAAGAGAATATTTTCAGATTTGGATAGAAGAAGAACATACCAAGCTCAAAGTTCGTGGGGAAGAAAATGCTTTGCTTAAAGGTATGGGGACAACCATGGTCTGCTTGGTTATTTATGAAAATAAAGTTATATGGTTGAACTGTGGAGATAGCCGGATTTATAGATTTCGGAACGGTTTTCTCACTCAATTGTCTACAGACCATTCTTTGGAGGAAATGACAGGCATAAAGGGGCATCCCAATGTCATTTGCAACTCGATAGGAGCAGGGAATTCCTCATTTTTTGATCTGGAAGATATTACAGCTTTCGTATTTAATAATGATACCTTTTTACTTTGCTCCGATGGATTGAGTAATATGTTGTCTGATGATAAAATGGAGAGTATCCTAAAAGATAGGAATTCTGTTGAAGAACTCGTTGATATGGCTTGTAAAGCAGGAGGAATGGATAATATTTCTATATGTTTAGCTCATTTTGAGATGAAATGATTAACTTTGCATCTCCAAAATGAAAGGAGTAAAAAATGCCGTTAAATTTACCAGATAAATTACCAGCTATTGAGCTGTTGAAGAAAGAAAATATTTTTGTTATTGACACTTCCCGTGCCAATGAACAGGATATACGTCCGTTGAGAATTGTCATATTAAACTTGATGCCACTGAAGATTACGACAGAAACGGATTTGATACGATTGTTGTCCAATACCCCCCTTCAATTGGAAATTAAGTTTATGAAATTGAAAAGTCATACTTCAAAAAACACTCCTATTGAGCACATGAAGGCTTTTTATGAAGATTTTGAGTTGATGAAAGATGAAAAATTTGATGGTATGATTATTACAGGGGCTCCTGTGGAGCAGATGGACTATGAGCAAGTCAGCTATTGGGGTGAAATCTCGAAAATTTTCGATTGGGCTCGTACTCATGTATATTCTACCCTGTATATTTGCTGGGCTGCATTTGCCGGTTTATATTACTATTATGGAGTCCCCAAATACGATCTTCCCCATAAACTTTTTGGTGTGTTCAAACATTACATGAATGAACCGCAATTGCCAATATTCAGGGGATTTGATGATGTTTTTTATGTACCTCATAGTCGACATACCGAGATTCACAAAGAAGATATTCTTAAAATTAAGGATTTGAAAATTTTAGCTGAATCTCCAGAGGCTGGATTGTATATGATAATGTCCAGAAACGGTCGAGAGATTTACGTGACCGGACACTCCGAATATTCCCCCAATACACTGGATGTGGAGTATAAGAGGGATTTGGGGAAAGGCCTGTCTATTGAGAAACCTTTGAATTATTACGTAGATGACGATCCTTCACAGCAACCTCTTGTCAGATGGAGGGGACATGCTAACTTGTTCTTTTCCAATTGGCTGAACTATTATGTTTATCAGGAAACTCCATACAATATCAATGATATACGATGAGTAATGTCCGCAAAATAGAGTTGTTGTCGCCTGCTAAAAACCTTGAATGTGGAATTGAGGCAATCAATCACGGGGCTGATGCTGTATATATTGGAGCGTCACGCTATGGGGCGCGAGCTTCAGCAGGCAATACACTGGAGGACATAAAGGCCCTGACGGAGTATGCTCATGTTTTCGGAGTGAAGATTTATGTAACTGTTAATACGATTCTTAAAGATAATGAATTGGATGATACATTAAATTTGATACATGAATTGTATAAAATTGGTGTAGATGCCTTGATAGTTCAGGATTTGGGCCTTTTGAAACTGAATTTACCTCCGATACCACTTCATGCCAGTACGCAGATGGACAATCGATCTGTGGATAAGGTTCAATATCTTGAAAAGGCAGGTTTTGAACAAGTTGTTCTTGCGAGAGAACTTACGTTGGAAGAAATAAGAAAAATTCATGAACATTGTTCTGTTCACTTGGAAGCATTCGTACACGGAGCTTTGTGTGTAAGCTATAGCGGGCAATGTTATGCTTCACAGGCTTGTTTTGGACGAAGTGCCAATCGAGGAGAATGTGCCCAGTTCTGCAGGATGGCTTTTGACTTGGAAGATGCTGAAGGTAAAGTGATGATAAAAAATAAGCACTTGCTTTCTTTAAAAGATATGAATCAGAGCGATATGCTGGAGCAGATGCTCGATGCCGGTGTTTCTTCCTTTAAGATTGAAGGACGCCTGAAGGACATCAGTTATGTAAAAAACGTTACTGCTTATTACAGACAACGGATTGACGCCATTCTTTCCAGACGAAGTGAATATAAGAGAGCTTCATTTGGAACCGTTAAATTTGATTTTAAACCTCAACTTGATAAAAGCTTTAATCGGGGTTTTACTCATTATTTTTTGCAGGGGCGAAATCTTGATATGGCATCCGTCAATACTCCGAAGTCAATAGGTGAAGAGATGGGAACGGTAAAGGAATTAAAAGAAAGAAGCTTTACTGTGTCCGGCTTGAAATCTTTCAATAATGGTGACGGACTTTGTTTTTTTGATAAAAACGGCGTATTGAACGGCTTTAGAGTAAATAGAGTGGAGAACAACAGATTGTATCCTCAGGAAATGCCAGGAGTTCTTCCGCGAACATTATTGTATAGGAATTTCGATCAGGAATTTGAAAACCTGATGTCGAAAAAGACAGCGGAGAGAAAGATAGCATTGCATATTATTTTATCTGAATCTCCGTTCGGTTATGTATTGTGTTTTACTGATGAAGAAGGGGTTTCTGTTTCAGTATCCTTTTTATATAAAAAAGAACTTGCCCGCACATCTCAAAAAGAAAACTTGTGCCAGCAGTTGGAAAAATTGGGAAATACGCCATTCGAAGCCGTTTCTACGCAAATAAAACTTGTAGAAGACAAGTTTATACCCTCTTCAGTGATATCTGAATGGCGCAGAATTCTCGTTGATAAATTATTGCAGGCTCGTAGAGTCAATTATCATCAGAATGTGCGTAGAGTATCGTCTCATGAGCCGACTTTCAACGTAGAGAGTTTGTCTTATTTAGGCAATGTCATGAATGAGAAGGCAAAACAATATTATCTGGAGCATGGAATAAAATCCGTGGCATGGGCTTTTGAAAGAGAGGAACCTAAAGAAGTACCTGTTATGTTCTGCAAATATTGCATTCGTTATAATCTGAATGGCTGTCCTGTTTATCAAGGAAATCATTTGACTTTTAAGGAACCATATTACCTGGTTTCCAAAGACGGCAAACGATTCCGTTTGGAATTTGATTGTAAGAATTGTCAAATGAAAATTTATGTGGAATAAAAAATCTAGTTCAGGTTTTGTCTTTCTTGTGGTAATGACATCTTTTCTTTTTTCTTTATTTTTTTCTTCCTGTCATTATAAAGAATTCGATATGTCTAAATGGGATATGAGTGACAAAACTCGGGATTCCTTGCAATTTGAAAAGACACATCACTATACCTTGAATTATAATTTTAAGGTCAATGCCGATTCTTTGCTTTTGTACAAGCAATTTCAGGAAGAAGGATTGAATGATACAATTTATGTCGTGAATGGAGATCATATAGTAGTTGCTGATATTCAGACCATGTCAAAGGATAGTGTGGATTCCGTGTGGATTAAGGTTGCAAAAGATCAGGACACAATGGGGTGGATTCATGAAAAAGATCTCCTGAAAGGGGTAGTACCTACTGATCCTATTTCACAATTTATACATATGTTCAGCGGGACCCATATCTATTGGTTTTTAGCTATAGTTATTGCGTCTGTATTATTTTATGTTTTTAGAGTTGCCCGACATCAAAAGATAAAAATATTGTTTTATAATGATGTTGAAAGCTGGTACCCTACTTTGTTATGCTTGCTTATGGTCTGTGCCGCAGTCCTGTATGGAAGTATTCAGCTATACGTGCCCGATACTTGGCAGGAATATTATTTTCATCCGACACTCAATCCATTTGCGGTCCCTTTCATCTTGTCAGCTTTCCTTACAATGCTATGGTTAATCATAATTGTTGCTATTGCCACTGCTGACGAAATATTCCGCCAGGAAAACTTTATCACGGCAGTTACTTACTTGTCCGGACTGGGAGTTATTTGTGTCTTCAGCTATTTGTTTTTTACATTGTCAACATTAAAATATGTAGGATATCCTTGCTTTGTTTTATTCGTGTTTTTTTTGATATATCGTTTCAAAAAAGAACATAAAACAATTTACGTTTGTGGAAATTGCGGAAAGCGGATAGGGCAAAAAGGGGAATGTCCCTATTGTGGTGCCATGAATGAATAACATCTTATTATAGTTGAATTAAAAAGGAGTGTCGTTTTTCGAATTAAATTGTTTTTTTTCTTAATTTTGCATAAAACAAGCTTGTAGAGTTTATGAGAGTGATGAGAATCTTTTTGATTTTCTTTTTATCAATAGATTTTTTGAATTCTGAAGCATCCGATATAGAATTAAAAAACAAATTGAAAAAGGAATATACTGAAGCTAAGGCCGGGAGTCTCAGCCAAATTGATGCTTTGGTAAATTTGAGTGACTATTATAATGGAGCTGATAATAATTATTATACACATTTATTACTGCAGAAATCAGTCCAGAAAAAGAGTATTTATGGCAAACGGATTGCTTTGACGTCTTTGTTGCGCTATATGATTAATACAGAGCAGAACGATAGTCTCTATTTTTATAAGAAACAAATAAAGAATTTGTTGCCCAAAAAAATATCAGATTATCTGATAAATTATGCTGATCTAATGGAACAAACATTTTCTCTTTCAAAGGGAGATACTACCTTATCGAGAAAAATAATTGAAGCAAACCAGAATTTAGTACGTAACACCCAACACAGTCACAGAAAATTGTCTCTTCATCAACAAATGGTAGTTTTACTCATAACAGGAAGAGGATATCTGGTGCAGATGATGACGGAGAAAACCAATCATGGGCCTAACGAGGCTATTAAATGTTTTCTGAAGGCATATGAGATAGCCAAGAAACTTCCGTTTTCAGAATCTTTGATGTTCAGGGAACAATCCTTAATCTTCATTTGTGATGTTTATACGGCAACAGGTGGTACATCCCATTATGCAAAAGAATTGATTGATTTGGAAACACAAAAGGAAAAGACGGATGAATACAACCGTCGTCCTTATGCAGAACGAAGTAAATTGGTGAAGGCATATGCAAGCTTGTCATGTGCCATAGATTTGACAGAGAAAGAGAATGAGAAATATTATTCTTTGTTTAGGACCTCCATAAACAGATATATGCCCGATAATCTTGATAGAAAAGTAACCTTTTATTCTTTTTCACTTAATTATTATCTACGAATTAAAAAAAATAATCAGGCATTGCTGTATTGCGATTCCCTTCTTAATGTCTTGAAAACAAGACCTAGCATGATACCTAACATTTTGTATATCAAGTCGGAAATATTATCCGATATGCATAAATACAAGGAGGCGAACGAGGCTTTGATCCATTATGTGAATAAATCGGATTCCTTGCAAAAAGCTTCACAAGCCAAAGCGCTTGATGAAGTTCAGACACAGCTGAACGTGAATAAATTAGAATTAGAGAATGCCAACCTTTATATAGCTCATGAGCGGACCAAACGTCTGGTTCTAATTCTTGGCATTTCAATATTATTTGTCGTAGTGGCAGGTGTTGCTTTATATCTTTGGAAAACGCGTAAGCTTTATAGACTGTTGCAGAAATCTTATAGTAAGCTTTCTATTGAGAGTAAAAAAGCGAATGAAAGTGAAACCATGAAAAGCAGTTTTATGCAACTTATTTGTACGGAAGTGAAGATTCCTTTGAATGTCACTAATGAATTAATGATGCTTTTGGAAAAAAAGGATATCACATTAGATCAGAGACAGGAAATAAGAAGTCAGATTAATGGTAATCTAAAGATGCTTTCTACAGAAATAGACAATATGCTTCAAATAAGTAAGTTGGATAGTTCCCAGGAAAATTTCGAGGTGGAAGATGCAGATGTTTATGCCTTGTGTTATCAATGCATGATGAAAGTGAAGAATGAAACAAGAAAGGCAAACCTGATGTTCTTTTCAAATATAAAGGCAGGTACACGAATGCCTGTAAATCGTTTCTATTTCTCATATTTAATGGAAAATATTATTGAAAATGCATCTCGTTTCACTGAAAATGGGGAAATAGTCATAGATACTTCTTCGGATGAGAAACATTATTATATCTATGTTTCTGATACCGGTATTGGTATTCCTCTCGACAAACAGGAATATGTGTTTGAGCGTTTCGCTAAAATCAGTCCTTTCACACCGGGAACAGGCGTTGGTCTCTATCTTTGTCGATTGATTATGAAGCGTATGAATGGAAGTATTTATATTGATCCAGAATATAAAGATGGAACAAGAGTGGTTATAGAAATTAATAAGAGTTTTTCATAAATACTTATGACAAAAATTGAAGGGGGTGTGTCAAAACGACTCGCCCTCTTTTCATATAAGTCAATACTCATTA
>DAIRSI010000015.1:0-97614 GCA_036804505.1 Bacteroidaceae bacterium | reverse complement strand
TCGTGATGTTGGTGTTTACTGTGCTTTGCCACTCTTCGAGGGCAGAGACGCGCTTGTCCAGTGCATCGATGTCGTCGTCGTAACTTTTGCAGCTGCCCAACAGGGTGAGCAAGGCGAAAACCGCCAGCGTGCTTTTGATAATGTTCTTCATATAAATCGATTTATGATTAATGTTTTTATGTTTCAAATTTAAAAAGACTTTGCACAGGTGTGGGGAAAAATCGTATCTCCGTCACTGACGCCTACTATATCGTCTGTCGTGTGTGAACCGACCACTGCACCTGTGCTGTAACTGTCCGAAATGGTGCCCAGATTATTCACCCCCGCAATGCCTCCTGCCGAATAGTCCAAAACGCCACTCACTGCCCCCATATTGAAGCAGCCACTGATGCTGCCTATGTTGATTCCCGTCACTCCGCCAACGATGCTATGCCCATTCACCATGCCCATGTTCTTGCAGTCCGTCAATACTCCGTCCAGACCGATACGACCGACTATGCCGCCCACTTCGCTCCTGCCGCTCACCGTCAAGTTATTGCTACAGTGCTCTATGATGCCTCCGTTGAAACCCGCTATGCCACCGACACTGTTGTCAGTTCCGTACACCTTCACGAAGGAATTGCAGTGAGAAATGAGTCCCCGGTTGAAACTCGTTATGCCGCCGACAAAGAAATCACCCGCCACTGAACCATATACCGACAGGTTCCTGATGACCGCCGCAGTTGTGGTAGGTCCGAAAAGGCTCCGATGACTGAGGGGGGTGTCCATGAAAAGACCGCTCACCCGGTGACCTCCCCCATCAAACGTACCGGCGAAACAATGGTTTTTCATCGATATTCCTATAGGCATCCAGCAGGAACACCCTTGCGGAGTGGAACCACACAAATAGCTCAAGTTAATATCATTTTTCATTTCAAAGAAAATTCCTTTCATGGGGTTGCCTGCATTCACCGTCATAGCCAGATCGGCCAGCTGCATGGCGTTGAAAAGAAGATACGGTGATTCCGAAGTGCCTCTGCCAATGGCATTGTAGAGAGGAGCATCCGTCAGTCTAAAAAAAGCATCCCGCATGGCACTGTCATTATCGGCAGCCTTGTCATGATTCTCGCGCGCGCCCGAAATGGAGAACTTGGCAAGAGTCGTCAGGGTGTGTTTCAAAAATGTCTTCATAATTGTTTTAGGTTAATACCGGGTCAAATATAAAGACTGTTTCCTCAGGTGTGGGGAAAAATCGTAAAAAGGATGGGAAAAATCGTAAAAAGGAACAAAATTTAACTATTGACGGCTTTTGGCTCCATATTATTCCGGAACTGGGTGGGCGACAATCCCGTAATGCTGCGGAAAGCATTGTAGAAACTCTTGCGGTTGGCGAACCCCACAGACAGAGCAATTTCCTCCACGGATTTCTCGGGACTGTCCGTCAGAATGCGGATGGCCATGCGCACGCGGTAGTGGTTGATGAAGGAATTGAAGTTGCTGTCCGTGGCATTGATGGCACTGGAGATATAAGAACGGTTCACTCCGAGCTTCTTGGAGAGATAGTCCAATGTCAAATCGGCATGACAATAGCATTCCGTTCGCTCCAGATATTTCTGCAACTGCATGATCAGCGGCGAACCGTCATCGGCCTTGATGACCTCCTCATCGGGCCCGACAGACTCGGCCATGACATCGACCTTTTCCAAATAGACGGGTTTTGCCTCCGCCCATTGCTGGTTTTTCAGGACCAAAGCCCTGTAGGCACGACTCTTCTGAATATAGAGCACGAGATAGATGCCCAGCGCCAGCATCAGCACAATGGAACCGAACAGGATGAACAGGTATTTGCGGTAATTGGCACGGCTTTGTTCGGCTTTGTTCTGCAGCTCGACCTGGGCCAGCTGTTGCTCTATCAGCAGGAACGGTTTCATATTGTACTTCAAGTCCCAATTGTCACGGGCAACGAAAGCCGAATCAAGATAACGACCGGCAAGATCTGGACGACTCTGCTTGCCATAGAGTTTGCTCTTGGCCATGAACAGCATCTGGCGGGAAACAGGCACCGGACTCCGGCGGAAGCAACTGTCGGCGATTGCCACATAACGGGCCGCCTGGGCAGGGGCATTCATTACGCAGCAGCAATCGGCAAGATAGCAAGCCTGCGAATAACAAAAGGTATAGTCTTTGGCCTCATACATCACACGGATGGATTCTTCCATCAGTTTCCGGGCGTTGGGATAATGGCCTCTGAGCACTTCATTAATGCCGAGCTCGCCTTTCACAATGGCCTTCCATTGTTCGGGCAGCTCCTTGATGTGGTACTTGCGGTCGAAGTCGATGATGGTGCGGTACCAATAGTCGGACCGGTCATAATCACGATAATAGTCGCGATACACAATGCCCAGACAGTTGCGGGCATGGATAAAGATGCGCTGGTTTTGCTGGAATACGGGTGATTCCAGAATCTTCAGACACAGTTTCTTCACCCGGAGATAGTCTCTGTGCTTCAGGTAGATTTCGGCCAGCCGGTACTCGCAATCTACAGCATCAGGATATTCACTTAAAGATATATTGTAAAGGGCTTCTTCGAGCAAAAGAGCTTGTTTCACAGTTTCCAGCAAATCACTGTCGATATAATGGTCGAGCAACCGGCGGAGAATCCTCACCTGAAACGCCCGGTTGCCACACTTGCGGCTGGTCTGAAGCATCTTGTCGAGACGGGCAAGAAACACTTGGTTGCTCCCGCCACGATAATCGTGAATGTAATTGACTTCAAGGAAATCGGCTTCCAACTGCCACTGACCGTCGTTCAGCACATCGGGAAGCTGGCGCAATTGCGCCACCGTTTGCATCACAAAAGGATAATTGTTGCTGTCATAACGCTTGCGCATGGAATCGCGTATGGCGTAATGGTAGGTTCCGTAAGGCTTTCCTACAAAACGTGCAAAAGGATTTTCCCCGGCTATGGAAAGGCTGGTAAAGAAAACCAACACACACAATATGACTGTTCCCCTTTTCATATTATCTGTTTTAATGAATCTGTTCTTCCCGGGCATCGCATTTGCGCTTCTTCCACAGCTGCCAGGAATTGACTATGTTTTGCCAGATGACGTAGGAACAGGGTGCCAGACTTGACACGGGGTTCAGGTACATCTGTGATATCCAAATGATGAGCACGGTATTCTTCTGCCCAAGTCCCTGCCCGCCGCTGATGCGTTCGCCATAGCGGGAGCCGATGCGCTTGCCCAGATAGAACTGCAGGGCGCAGGCGGCAAGTCCCACAAGAGCAGCAAGTATTTCTATCATCCCCTTGTCTTCATTCTTCACCAGTGTATCTACCGTGACGGCTGTAACGATGGTGAGCGAACAGCCCCAGAGATAGAACGATACTCCACTCACCTTCACCATTTGTCTGTGGAGCGAGGGGAGAAACCCGCGAATGGCCCATGCCAGAATGAGCGGCAGCACCAGAATCATGAACACACGACTCAGGATGAGCAGCACCGAAGAAAGGAAATCACTCTCCACATGGATATCGATATCGGGCGGAAGGGATGCTACCAAAGGAAAGAACAGCGGCACCAGAAAAGCAGTGAGCACACTGCTAAGCAAGGTATAGGTGGTGAGACAGGGAACGCTTCCGCCCAGCTTGCCGGTAACCACCGCAGCAGCAGCAGCCGTGGGTGCAATGAGGCAGAGCATGGCGCTCTCGGCCAGATACTTGTCGAAGGGATAAAGCAAGGCGAACAGAATCACGGACCCGAACAGCTGAATGGCGAGCAGCCACCCGTGAAGAGGCTCCATCTTGATATCCTTGAACGACACCTTGGTGAAGGTGACGAGGAGTATCAGGAAGAGCAGATAGGGCATGAGGAAACGGATGTGTATCAACAGCGGATAGGCACAGGCACCCGTAATCATGGCTATCGGAAGGGTCCAATTCTTTAAGAATTTCAGCATTAGATTCTGTATTTTCTGCAAAGTTAACATATTATCATTATCTTTGTCATGCAATTTTGCAAAAAAAATTAATAAAGTAATTATGTACAAACAAAACCAGAAGAGAGAGGCAGCGGTTTGCTGGCGTCATTTCGACCACAAATCCTACTCCGCTTTCCGCAGTCTGAAAAGAGAAATCAAGATTGGCGTACTGGCGTTCACTACTCTGACATTTGCCAATGTTGAGACTGTGACGGCACAAACCGAATCTCGTCAGCAGACTCAAAAGGAAGTGGAAATGGAAGAAGTGGAGGTGACCGGAAGCAGAATCCCCACTACCTTGAATCAAGCTGCGAGAATTGTAACTGTACTTGACAGAAAGGCGATTGCCGCCGCGCCGGTGCAAAGTGTAAATGACTTATTGAAATACGCGATTGGAGTGGATGTCCGCCAACGCGGTGATTTAGGAGTACAAACGGACATCAGTATCCGGGGCGGCACGTTCGACCAAATCACAATCCTCTTGAACGGTGCCAACATCTGCGACCCGCAGACAGGACACAATGCCGCCGATTTTCCTGTTGACTTGAATGATATTGAAAGAATCGAAATCCTCGAAGGCCCAGCCGGACGGGTTTACGGAACATCCTCCTTACTGGGAGCCATAAACATCGTGACCAAAAGCGATCCGCAAAGCCACGTGGCCGTGAATGCAGAAGGGGGTTCCTACGGTCTGTTCCGTAGCGGAGCAAGCGTGAACGTGACCAAAGGGGCACTGTCCAATCAGCTTTCCGGAAGTTTCCTCCGCAGCGACGGCGCCACTGTCAACAGCGACTCGAAGATGCAAAAAGCCTATTATCAGGGCCAGTTCAATCATCAGGACGTAAACGTAAGCTGGCAGGCAGGCTTCAGTAATAAAGACTATGGTGCCAACACGTTCTACAGCGGGAAATACCCCAACCAGTTTGAACACACACGCAAGTATTTTGCATCGGCACAAGCTGAGACGAAGGGTTTCTTTCACTTCAAACCGGTGGTGTACTGGACCCAAGCCTTTGATCGCTTCGAACTGATTCGCGACGATGCAAGCAAGGTTCCGTTCAACTATCACAAGACCACCACTTACGGAGTGAACCTGAACAGCTACTTCACCACTATCTTGGGAAAGACAGCCATCGGAGCCGAAACGCGCAATGAAGATGTCATCAGTACCAAACTTGGCGAAACGCTCGAAGAGCCGAAACACATTAGCGGCACTTCACTCAACTATACCAAAGGAGTGAATCGTACCAATATCAGCTTCCATCTGGAACACAACATCCTGCTAGACCGCTTCACACTCTCCGCCGGATGCATGGCTACCATGAACACCGGGCTCATAAATCACAATTTCCGTCTATACCCGGGCGTTGACGCCTCCTTCCAACTGTCCGAGCCATGGAAAATATACGCGTCCTACAACACGTCTCTGCGCATGCCGACGTTCACGGAACTTTATTACACCACCAATGAAACCCATCAGGGCAACAAAAATCTGAAGCCTGAAGAAATGCAGGCGTTCGAAGTCGGGAGCAAATATCTCACTCCAGGAATTCAACTCACAATCAGTGCCTATTACCACAAAGGTAAAAACATGATTGACTGGGTACGTGCCACCGATGAAACCATCTGGAAGTCCATTAATTATACACACATCAATACTTTCGGCGTGGAAGTGTCGTCCGTATTCAATATGAAAGAACTCATTGCACCCTCCTTCCCCGTCACGAGCATTTACCTGGGTTACAGCTATATCTACCAAGACAAAGATGAGGAAGCCGGTTTCATTTCACAATACGCCCTCAACTACTTGAAACATAAATTAGTTGCAAAAATCGACCATAAGATTTGGAGTAAGCTGATGGCCTCATGGGCTTTCCGCTGGCAGAAACGCGAAGGCAGTTACACGGATTATCTTCAGGACAAGAATGGAGTAAATACCAATTTCAAGCCATACGGCATTCTGGATCTGAAAATATCATGGACAACTCCCAACTACACTCTTTATGCAGAAGGCAACAACTTGTTTGACAAGACATATTATGACTTAGGCAACGTTCCTCAACCCGGAATTTGGATACGAGGAGGAGCAAGCTATCGATTTAATTTGTAAAAAACTCAAAAAAGAGAGGAAAAGTTGTTCATTTTTCCTCTCTTTTTGTATAATACTACACAAAACACAGAAAAAAAGAATCGAATTGGACAAAAATTAGTACTTTTGCGAAATATTAGATAGGTAATATGCGCGTAAAAGGATTATATACACTAATTTTGGTTTTATCCCTTTTAGGAGTGGGAACAACTTCTATCTGCCACGCAGCCAAAGACAAAAGGTTCACGGTGGTTATTGATGCTGGTCATGGAGGTCATGATCCGGGAGCTACAGGAAGTTACTCGAAAGAAAAAGACATCAATTTAAAAGTGGCTCTTCAAGTTGGAAACCTCATAGAAAACAATTGCAGAGGAGTGAAAGTAATTTTCACCCGCAAGAAAGATGTGTTCGTTCCGCTCGACGAACGAGCCAGAATAGCCAACAATGCCAAAGCCGATCTCTTCATCTCCATCCATACTAATTCTCTGCCTAAAGGCAAGATTGCCAAAGGGGCGGAAACTTATACTTTGGGTATGGCAAGAGCCAAAGAAAATCTGGACGTTGCCAAAAAGGAAAATTCCGTTATTCTGGTAGAAAAGAACTATAAGGAACGATATGCCGGATTCAACCCCAACTCGGCCGAAAGCTATGTTATTTTCGAGTTTATGCAGGATAAATACATGGCTCAGAGTGTAAACCTGGCCAAGCTGATGCAAATTCAATTCCGGAATACAGCCGGAAGAATTGACAAAGGCGTACATCAGGCAGGGTTTCTTGTACTTAGAGCTACTTCCATGCCTAGTATTCTCATAGAATTGGGTTACATCTCGACTTATGATGAAGAAAACTTCCTGAATTCCGACAACGGAATCGCATCCATGAGCCGGAGCATATTTCAGGGTTTCCTCAAATATAAGGATGAACAGACAGGGACCCAATCGGTAATCATTCCTTCAGAAGAGCCAATGGAACAAGCTGATAACAAACCCGACACCGTATCTGAAATACCGGCATCAGCTCCTTCTATTCAAGAAGCAGTGGATACACCGGTCGTGAGGATTGTTAAAAAGGACGCATCGCCTATCAGAAAAACAAAAAGGACTGTTCCTGTCGAAAAAAGTCCGACAGTAAAAGCTGTGGAAGCCATAAAAGAAACAGTAGACACAGAAAAACCTATATTTAAGATACAAATTCTGACATCTTCAAAAAAGCTGAAGAATAACGATCCTCGCCTGAAAGGTGAAACAGACATTGATTTTTATATGGAAAATGATTCCTATAAATATACAATAGGTAACACGAATAATTACAATGAAATATTAAAAATAAAGAAAGGCTTAAATGCCAAATTCAAGGATGCTTTCATTATCGCTTTCAAGGGAAATGAAAAAATGATTACACATGAAGCGATACAGGAATTCATCAAAAACAGATAATAAACGGATTATGAAATATTTTACAAAAGAAGTGAAGATTGCACTTGCGGGCATAGCCGCTGTTGCCATATTGTTCTACGGGATAAATTTCCTGAAAGGTATCAACATGTTCAAGGCAAGCTCACATTATTATATCGAATATGAAAATGTGTGTGGTCTGGTTGCTTCCAGTCCCGTTTATGCCAATGGCTTCAATATTGGAATTGTGAGAGACATTGCCTATAATTACAACCATCCGGGGCATGTGGTTGTGGATATAGAAGTGGACAAGAACATGAAAATTCCTCAAGGCACTTATGCTGAACTGGAAAAAGAAATGCTGGGTACCGTCAAGATGAATCTATACATTCCATCCAAATACAATAATTTCGTGGATTATGGTGATACGTTGCGCGGGTCTGTCGCTACAGGACTGATGAATGCCGCTACGGGAATGATTCCTAAAATAGAACAGATTCTTCCCAAATTGGACTCTATCGCCACATCACTCAACAAGCTGTTGGCCGATCCTGCCTTGACAGCAACATTGCACAATGCTCAAACTGTATCCGAAAACCTGACTGTCAGTTCAAGGCAATTAAATGCCATATTAAAAAATGATATTCCTCAAATGACTGGTAAAATAAATAAGGTTTGTGATAATTTTGTCAATATAAGCGATAACCTTAATAAAATTGATTATGCCCAAACCATGCAAAAAGTGGATGCGACCCTTTCAAACGTAAAAGACATGACGGATAAGTTGAACAGAAAAGATAATTCTATCGGATTATTGCTTAATGACCGAGAATTTTACGATAACCTTAATACCACATCGGCCAGTGCAGCGAGTCTTATTCAAGATCTGAAAGCACATCCCAAACGATATGTCACGATCTCACTTTTTGGAAGAAAAGATAAATAAAAAAATATATTAAATAGAATTTTTCTAAATAACGAAGCATACTGTTTTTTTTATTTTTTGAATCAAAAAGACCTCATATAGGGTTAAAACAAGAAGTTTATGTCTTTATGCCATAAAGCATAGTTTTAGAGTAATTTATGCTGATTTGATTAATAATCAAGAACTTACAAAAAAGCAAATTTAGAAAAACGTAGCTTTTTTTTATTATTTTCTAAACAACTGAAAATAAAGAAATTACTTTAGCTTTCATTTTCGCAAAAAAAAATGGGTTTGTTTTTTTAAAAATACATTGCCAACTTTGCATAAGTAGAAGTTTGACAAAAAACAAGTGTGCTAACGATGATTGAAAATAAAGCAAGTGAACTATGGGCTCATTGTCTCCGTATTATAAAGGATAATGTAAGTATCCAGCAATATAAGACATTTTTTGAGATAATAGAACCTTTAGACTATAAGGAAGACACTCAATCACTGACCATAAAAGTTCCAAGTCATTTTGTATATGAATTTTTGGAAGGTCAGTTCTTTGATTTGCTCAAATCCACATTACATAAAGTAATTGGACCAAGAGCAAACCTTATGTATAAGATATTAACAGACAAGACGAATGGAATTTCGCAAAATATTCCTGAAAGCGACCGATCAAGCATCAGTTGCCCACCCGTCAAGTCGGGACCTGAAAGTCCTTCAAAAATAATTCCTTCAACACAGGATTTGAATCCTATGTTGAATCCGACTTATAATTTCAATAATTTCATAGAAGGTGAAAGCAACAAACTTACCCGTTCTGTAGGGCAAGCTGTTGCCCTTCATCCTGCAAAAGATTTCAATCCTTTGTTTATTTTTGGACCTTCGGGTGTCGGTAAAACCCATCTCGTCAATGCTATAGGTACAAAAATTAAAGAATTGTATCCTAACAAGAGGGTATTGTATGTATCGGCCCATTTGTTTCAGGTGCAGTATACAGATTCTGTCAGAAAGAATACAACGAATGATTTCATTAATTTTTATCAGACTATCGATGTCCTGATTATCGATGATATTCAAGAGTTTGCCAATCTGACTAAGACCCAAAATACTTTTTTCCATATTTTCAATCATCTGCATCAGAACAACAAACAGCTGATTTTTACATCAGATCGTTCTCCAGCTATGCTACAAGGATTGGAAGACCGCCTGCTGACTAGATTCAAATGGGGACTGCAGGCAGAACTGGAAAAGCCTAATACGGAATTGCGCAAAGATATTCTCGTATCCAAAATGCATCGTGACGGATTAAGATTCCCGGAAGACGTAGTCGACTACATTGCAAAAAATATAGATGACAGTGTAAGAGACCTTGAAGGCATTGTCAATTCTTTAATGGCCTATTCCATGGTTTACAATCATGAGATAGATTTAAATATGACCGAAAGGATTGTCAAAAGAATAAAGAAAACAGAGAGTAAGGAAATTACTATTGACAGCATCATTAAGACAGTATGCCAGCACTATGATGTAAATGAAGAATATCTGCAGACAAAAAGCAGAAAAAAAGATATTGTACTCATTCGCCAGATAGCCATGTATTTTTCTAAAAAATACACTAGCAATTCCCTTGAAAGAATAGGACAAGCTATTGGAGGAAGAGATCATGCCACGGTTCTTCACGCCTATAAATTGATAAAAACCCAGTGTGAACTAGATAATTCATTTAGGGAAGAGGTTGCTGAAATAGAAAATGCTATTAAAGGATAAATGGACTAAAGATAATAAAAAATACAAGCAAGGATTTTTATGATAAAAATCCTTGCTTTTTTAATGTCTCCAAAAAAGTCTTTGACATCATTTCATTGTCTTCTTTCCGATAGCGGATGTCTGTAAAGATTTGAGCCAATGTTTCGGTTTTATTGAGAGCAATAAAATCCTTATTTTCTTGCAAAGATTCCTTGAAAGAATAATATTTGTCTATATCTTTATTTGTATATGGATGATAATACTCTTCATGAATAAATGATTCCAAAGGTAAACGGTCAGGCTGCTGAGGATTCTCATCAGGATATCCTACGGTTATCGTAGCCACGGGAACTACCAATTCTGGCAAATCCAAAATTTCTACAAGTTGCCCTGCATTGTAAATCGTGGTACCAAGAAAGCAAGTACCCAAACCATTGTCCTCTGCAATTGTACAGAAATTCTGAGTCAATAGCAACGCATCAATAGCTGCATTCATGAATGACAAAAAATTATCATATCCCGGGTGAGCTTTACGCTGACTACACCAATCGGTAACTCGCCTGAAATCAGCACAAATAGTCAAGACCACAGGGGCATTCCTAACCATCGGCTGATTGAAATGTATAGGAGATAACTTCTCTTTCATGGCAATATCACGAGTAACTATTACGCTATAGAGCTGAAGGTTACCCATTGTCGCTGCTCTACTTGCCTCTTCAAGCATAGCATTCAATAACTCAGAGGAAATATTCTGATTGGTATATTTGCGGATGGTCCTTCTTGTCTTAATTGATTCCATAATCTTTGTTTTTGGCAAAGATAACAAATAAAATCATAATATTCTATCATTTTTATATCTATATTATTTTCCATTTTAATCAACTTTATAGAACAAATAACAAGTTCAAATTATTTTTTTGGAAAACTTTTAGTAACAGTATAATTAATTATATAACTAATAATCAATAATATATAGAATAAAAAAGAAAAACTTTCAAATTTGTTGATAACTTTTTCTAAATACATTTGGTTATACCAAAAAACATTCCTAGTTTTGCAAAACATTTGTTAGCAATAAATCAGACTTCTACCAAAAAGTAAATTATTAAAGTTCTTTTAATCAATTAATGTCATGGAACGTAAAACTTATACGTATGACGAAGCCTTCGAGGCATCATTGAAATACTTCGAAGGTGATGAGTTAGCCGCTAGGGTCTGGGTAAACAAATATGCGGTAAAAGATTCTTTTGGAAAGATCTATGAAGAATCACCCAAAGATATGCATTGGAGAATTGCCAATGAAATTGCCCGCATTGAAAAGAAGTATCAGAATCCGCTAAGTGCACAAGAGTTATTCGACCTGATGGATCACTTCAGATACATCGTCCCTCAGGGAAGTCCTATGACTGGCATTGGCAACGATTTTCAGGTAGCTTCTCTCTCTAACTGCTTTGTTATCGGATTGGATGGACATGCCGATTCTTACGGTGCCATCATCCGCATTGACGAAGAGCAGGTTCAGCTTATGAAAAGACGTGGAGGTGTTGGGCATGACTTGTCACACATCCGCCCAAAAGGTTCTCCGGTAAAGAATTCAGCTCTTACTTCCACTGGTTTGGTTCCTTTCATGGAAAGATATTCCAATTCCACACGTGAGGTGGCACAAGACGGACGCCGAGGAGCTCTCATGCTGAGCGTGTCCATCAAGCATCCGGATTCCGAAGCTTTCATTGACGCCAAGATGACAGAAGGCAAAGTTACAGGTGCCAATGTATCCGTAAAGCTGGATGATGAGTTTATGGAAGATGCCATCAACGAAAGACTATACACACAGCAATATCCCATTGATTCAAAAAAGCCGATATTCAGTAAAGAAATCGATGCTTCTGCTCTTTGGAAAAAAATTGTGCACAACGCATGGAAATCAGCAGAACCAGGAGTCCTTTTTTGGGATACCATTATCAAAGAATCCATTCCTGATTGTTACGCCGATTTAGGATTCAAGACCGTGTCGACAAATCCATGCGGTGAAATTCCTTTATGCCCGTATGATTCCTGCCGACTATTGGCTATTAATCTTTATTCCTATGTAATGAATCCTTTCACCAAGGATGCCTATTTTGATTTTGACTTGTTCAGGAAGCATGTCATGCTTGCCCAACGTATCATGGATGATATCATCGACCTTGAACTGGAAAAGATTGAAAAGATTCATGAAAAAATAGAATCGGATCCCGAAAGCGAAGAAGTCAAATCAACAGAACGCCACTTGTGGGAAAAGATAGCCAAGAAAAGTGCCCAAGGGCGTCGCACAGGCGTTGGTATCACTGCTGAAGGAGACATGATAGCAGCCATGGGATTAAGATATGGAACTGCTGAAGCAACTGATTTCTCGGTGCAGGTTCATAAAACAATAGCTATCGAAGCCTATCGTTCTTCAGTAAATATGGCTAAAGAAAGAGGGGCTTTCGAAATCTATGACTACAAAAGAGAAATGAACAATCCGTTTATTCTCCGACTGAAAGAAGCTGATCCTGCCTTGTATGAAGATATGAAAAAATATGGCCGTCGCAATATTGCCTGTCTGACTATTGCTCCTACAGGAACAACAAGTCTGATGACACAAACCACCTCAGGCATCGAACCAGTCTTCATGCCTGTGTATAAGAGAAGAAGAAAGGTGAACCCCAACGATGAAGAGGTGCATATCGACTTTGTGGATGAAACGGGCGATGCTTTCGAAGAATACATCGTTTACCATCATAAATTCCTCATATGGATGAAGATAAATGGGTATGACACTACCAAGAACTATACTCAGGAAGAAATTGACGAACTGGTTGAAAAATCTCCATATTACAAAGCTACATCCAATGATGTAGACTGGCTGATGAAGGTCAAGATGCAGGGAGCCATTCAGAAATGGGTGGATCATTCAATCAGTGTCACCATCAATCTGCCCAATGATGTAGATGAGGAGTTGGTAAACAAATTGTATGTAGAAGCATGGCGTTCAGGATGCAAAGGATGCACTGTCTATCGAGATGGTTCAAGAGCCGGCGTTCTGCTCTCTACCAAAGAGGAGAAAGAAGAACTGCCTCCTTGCAAGCCACCAAAGGTTGTCGAAGTTCGTCCGCAGAGCCTCGAGTGTGATGTGGTGAGATTCCAGAACAACAAAGACAAGTGGGTGGCTTTCGTAGGTTTACTCGACGGACATCCTTATGAAATATTTACCGGTTTGCAAGACGATGACGAAGGTATTTTGTTGCCCAAGACAGTCACCAAAGGTAAAATAATCAAGAACATAGATGAAAACGGAGTAAAACGCTACGACTTCCAGTTCCAGAACAAACGCGGATATAAGACTACGATTGAAGGCTTGTCCGAAAAGTTCAACAAGGAATACTGGAACTATGCAAAATTGATTTCAGGCGTACTTCGCTATAGAATGCCTATTGAACAAGTTATCAAGTTGGTAAGTTCTTTGCAGCTGGACAGCGAGAACATCAATACATGGAAAAACGGTGTGGAAAGAGCATTAAAGAAATATGTTCAGGACGGTACTCTTGCTAAAGGCCAGAAATGTCCTAATTGCGGACACGAAACACTGATCTATCAAGAAGGTTGTCTCATTTGCACCAATTGCGGAACGTCACGCTGTGGATGATGAACATTTCCCAATCATATATTTTTATTCAAGGAATCCGACTCTATGCTTTTCATGGAGTCGGAGCCTTGGAAAAAACCGTAGGACAGAATTTCATTGTAGACATCAAACTAAAGACCAATATTTCCAAGGCTTGCGAAAGCGATGATTTGACAGATACGGTGAACTATGCCGCAGTGTATGATATCATCAGGCAAGAAATGGAAAAGTCATCCCTCCTCCTTGAACACGTGGGACAACGTATTGCCAATCATTTATTGGAATACTTTCCTCTTGTCGATTCCATCTGGCTCAAAATTACCAAACAAAATCCTCCCATGGGTGCCGATTGTCTAGGTGCCGGAATTGAAATGACTTGCGAAAGATAAATCTCTCATTAATTTACTTCTTCAAGCTATCCTTATATTCAGTAGGAGTCTTTCCATATTTACGTTTGAAGCATTTGCTGAAGTAACGCGGATCATTGATTCCTACCATATAAGATATTTGAGTCATGTTATATTCCCCGTTTTCTATCAATTGAGCGGCTCGTTTGATTCTTATTTCCTTGATGAATTCAATGGGTGCGAGACCCGTAAGAAATTTCAGTTTTTTGAAGAAGACAGAGCGGCTCACCGCCAACTCCTTCGCCAAATCATCTACCACCAAATTTCCATTGTCGATGTTGTCCATCATCAACATCATGAGTTTGTCCATAAATTTCTTGTCATTCGGGGACAATTCAGCCTCATGAAGTTCTGAATCCTCTTCAATGGTGAGCTTCTCGTTCATCAGATTGGCCGTAAATATCTCACGGAGTTTCTCTCTTTGAATCAAGAGATTATCGACTCTTGCTTTCAAATAACTGGCACTGAACGGCTTGGTCAGATAATCATCTGCTCCTTTTTCAAGACCATCCAGCTGACTTTCTATGGTCGTTTTTGCCGTGAGAAGGATAATGGGAATGTGACTGGTGGACAATTCTTTTCTAAGAGCCTTTGTCATTTCGATTCCATCCATTTCGGGCATCATTACATCACTGATAATCATATCCGGAATATATTTCACAGCTTTATTGTAACCCTCCATTCCATTCGCCGCCTCGAAGATTCTGAAATCAGAGCTAAACAGGGTTTTCAGGAAAAAACGGAGTTCTATATTGTCTTCAACCAGAAGCATGATTTGTTGAGGAGCTGCTTTCTCTTCCAATTCTGTTTCATCACTACCATCTGCTGGCTTACTTTCTATCCACTCCGGGAATACAGAATCTCCCATAATAAACTCTGTGGAACTGTCATAATGATCTTTACCTTTCAAGAAGTTTACTGTAAAACAACTTCCTTCACCAGGTTTACTGTCAACTTGAATCGTAGCTTTATGCATTTCCGACAATTCCTTTACCAATGAAAGGCCTATCCCTGTACTTTCCTGATTAAACAATCCTTTGTCCAAAAGATTCTCAAAGCGGACGAATAAGGATGCTTTCTTATTGTCGGGAATTCCGATACCCTGATCCTGCACTCCAATGGCAACCGAATCACCATTGTCATGAATGAAAACTGTAATCATCTTATCTTGCGGAGTATATTTGAAAGCATTCGAAAGAAGATTGAAGATAATTTTTTCCAGCTTGTCGGCATCTACCCAAAGATTCAATTTTTCCTGTTCGCTTTCAAAAATAAAGTCGATATGATGTTCCTCCGCCAAAGCATGAAAATCATCCATGATATGATGAACGAATGACACGCACTCTATCTGCTGCACACGCAACTTCATCTTATGGCTCTGTATTTTCCGGAAATCCAGAATTTGATTCACCAAACGCAGCATTCTGTCAGTATTTCTTTCCACTATCTTTAACTGTTCTCTTGCATCGTCCGGAAGATTGTCCTTTCTCAAGACATATCCGACAGGACCCGATATCAAAGTCAACGGTGTCCGGAGTTCATGAGATATATTTGTAAAGAAACGCAGTTTGATATCGGATATCTGCTGTTCTATCGAAACTTCATTCTTCAGTCTGTAAATTGTAAACAAAATATACAAAATGACGAAGAAAAGCAATACGATGAACAAGACATACAATATGTATGCCCAAGGCGTCTCCCAAAATGAAGGGAGGACCTTAATGAGAAGAGTACGTTCATTGTTCACCCAAACGCCGTCACTGTTGGTCGACTTTACATGAAGTATATATTTCCCTTTGGGAAGGTTGGTGTAGGTGGCGGATCGTTGATTATCCACATACTGCCATTCCTTGTCAAAGCCCTCCAGTTTATAGGCATAATCAATATTTGCCGGATTCTTCATGTCCAGCGCCGAAAATACAATAGTAAATATATTATCCTTGTGTGACAAAACAAGTTCATCCGTATCATTTATATTTCTTTGAAGCACCGAAGTCTTGTCGCCTGGAAGCACAAGTCTGTTGGCAACCATCAATTTCGAAAAAATAATTTTAGGTACGTAATTACTTTTTCTGATAGAGTTAGGATTGAAAGATAAAAGTCCTTTGTTTGTTCCAAAATACAACAATCCATTTTTTGTTTTTGTCGAGGTGGCCTCATTGAAACGGGCACCGTCCATATCCAATTCATAGTCATTGTAACTTTCAATCTTCTCTGTCAGTGGATTAAACTTGCACAAGCCGTTCTCTGTACTTATCCACAGTAATCTCTTGCTATCCTCGAGAATAGACAGAAGAACATCCGAGGGCAATCCGTTCAAAGCATTGTAAGATTTAAATATAGCTTTGTTTTTTCCGTCATATGAAACCAATTTGTTTAATCCGCCGTAGGTAGCGAAATAAAGTTGCTTTCTGGAAGTAAGATAAATGCAAAGCACATCATTATTACTCAGCGTACTGATATTTCCAGGCACTCGGCCAAAATGATGGAATACAATGTCTTCAGGATTCTTGAAATCATTTCGAAAACAGAGTACGCCGGTAGTAGTCCCTACCCAAATATTATTTTCGGCATCTTCTGTAATATATCTCGTTCTGTAACTCCTTGAAATAGGGAAATTCTTTAGATTGTTGCGGTAATTGATAAATCGGTATTGATTTCCGTTCTTCTCGATGTAATTGATTCCACCCCCGAAAGTCGCTATCCAAATACGTCCTTTAGCATCCTCATAAATATTATAGATGTCGTTGTTATTCAGGCTATAAATATTATCTGCCTCTACTTTAAATCGAGACAACATGAAACGGCTTCCCTGTTTCTCAACTCTGATAAGTCCCTGTCCTTTCGTGCCTATCCAGATTACTCCCTTACGATCTTGCGTAATACAGTAAGCTGCCCCGCTGGCAGGTGTTCCGGATTGAGCGATGGTTCCGCTTTCCGTGAGATATCCCCGATAATGACAGTTCGCATCATACACGGAAATATAACCATCTTTTTGACCGGCCCATATATTACCGTCACGGTCCTGACACAAAGCCCGCACCTCATTCTCCAAAGTTTCATAATTTGCCTGTTTCCGCTGTTGAAGGTGAAACTGCTTATCTACAAATGAAATTTTCTCCAAGCCCTTGGAATGTGTACAGAGCCATAGATTTCCCTGTTTGTCAGACATAGATGAATGCACTTTATCAGAGAAGCGCCAATTAGCTTCTCCCGGCTGATCATAGAAAGGCATCAAACAATTATGAGCTCTGTCAAACCAGGAGAAACCGCCTCCGTATGGCTGAACCCACACAATTCCATTAATATCCTCATGTATATGAAAGGCCGGATTGGAACGGGCTGCGTTTCCTATCTCAGTTTTCATAATCTGGCATTTCACCTGACCTGTCTGTGTATTCAGAAAACAGATTTTCCCGACTTTATCGACTTCAAACCACACGGTACCGTAACGATCCACATACAGAGACTGCAATTTTTCTCCGGGCAAGGCACAACAAGAAGTACGACTATAAGACTCCGTCTTTCCGGATGCTATATCATAGACATAGAATCCGTCCGTTTCCGTCATGGCAATCAGCCTTCCCTTTGGTAATTTGCCCAATGCCTTTATATTTTCTTTTGTAGGCAATTGTATCAACTCAAAATGTCCGTTGGAACGAATATATCTCCAAATACGTCCGGAATCGGACCCAAAGAAATCGGAGTTACCGGCTTCACACGCAGAATAAAAAGCTTGATCTTTATCGGAAAAGCGTCCCTTGCCTCCGCCAAAATATGAAATGGGGACACGACGTCCTCTATTGAACATAGCCAATCCTTTATCTGTCAGCATCCATTCCTTCCCATCGGAATCCAGAAAAATAGAATAGATAATCTGACAAGGAAAAAGACGTGATTTTTCAGAAAAGAAATCAGTAGTATATTTCCCATCCTGATCGATTTGCATCACTCGAATGGAGCCTCCATTATCTGTCATCAACCATGCCACACCATTCTTTAAGAGCTTGATAGTTTGTATGTTCATGGATGCTAAATCACCGGAAGAAGGAATCTGTTCCATTATCTCCGTATGAGGATCGAAACGATGTATACGGCTATCATAAGTAAGGATCCAAATGTAGCCTTTGTTATCCTCCCCTATCCAGTCTATTCGGTTGTTTGTCAACGGAATGCGATTATCAGACCTTGCTTTGTAAGTGGTGAACGTGTAACCGTCGAACTTGTCGATTCCATCCCAAGTGGCAAACCAAAGGAAGCCTTCATGGTCTTGAATCATGTACATGACAGTGTTTTGAGATAACCCATCCTCTGATGAGTAATGAGTGAATTTACATTCTTTCAGCTGTGCTTTCAGAACGCACGTTACCATTAATAGTAAGGCTAACAGGAATACTCTCTTCATAACTAGAATCAGATTCACATTTTTTCATTCCAAAAATACACAATTATTTCATAATTCACTATCTTTGAAAACAAAAATAATCTGAAAAATGAAAAGAACATTCATCACCCTATCTCTCTTGTGCATGATGACTCTCATGTACGGCCAAAAACAAGAGTCCAAAAGATATGAACTAGTCAATAACATGCCCTTGTTCTGCGAACAAATGAAGGCAAAACTGACTTTCCCTTACGCCTGGCAGAACAACCGTACCATGAAATTTGATACGTGGAGGAAACGAGGCATTGCCAAAGCTGAAGAATGCATGTCACCTGCCCAGCCTCGGGCAAAAGCCTACGATATGAAAATCATTGAGACCGAACAACGTGAAGGTTACAAGGCAGAAAAAATTGAATTCAACCTTTCGGCCTGGTCACGGGTTCCTGCCTATCTGCTGGTACCCGACGGGAAAGGCCCGTTTCCTGCCATCGTGATGTATCACGATCACGGTGCGCACTTCTCTATCGGCAAAGAAAAATGCATCCGCCCGTTCAATGTTCCGGATTCAGTAAAGACTGATGCAGACAAATGGGTACAAACCTGTATGGACGGTGTTTACGTAGGCGATTACTATGCCCGCCACGGTTATGCAGTACTGGCGGTAGATGCCTTGTTCTGGAACGAACGCGGAAGAAAAGAAGGAGTAAAATACGACGGACAACAGGCTCTTTCCTCCAATTTCCTGCAAATGGGCATGTCATGGGGAGCTTTCATCGTATGGGATGATATCTACACGGCAGAATTTATGGCTTCTCTTCCTTTTATAAATAAGGAGAAAATCGGTGCCGTAGGTTTTTCCATGGGTGCTTATCGGGCTTGGATGGTTTCCGCCCTATGTCCTCAAATCAAAGCTGCGGCAGCTATCTGCTGGATGAATGACACGCAACATCTTATGACTATGACAAATAATCAGAACAAAGGAGGGTCGGCTTATTCCATGCTTATTCCCAATCTTCGCAACTATCTGGATTATGCTCATGTAGCTTCTTTGGCCTGTCCCAAACCCATGCTGTTTTTCAACGGAGCCCAAGACAAACTGTTTCCGGTGGAAGGTGTGGAGAACTGCTACCGCACCATGCACGAAGTATGGAAGAGTCAAAAAGTCGACAACAGGCTTACTACCAAAATATTCGACTGCGGACATCACTTTGGAATTCCGATGCAGGAAGAAACACTCACCTTCTTTGACCGCTGGCTGAAATAAGCTTACAGCATATCTTCAAATAAAACAAATCCGCTGAAGAACTGATTCTCCAGCGGATTTATTGCTTGATAAAAGAATTAATTATCTTTTCACTTCAAAAAGTACATTTCCATTCTTAACCGGATTCCATCCGTCACTTCCAAGCAATACCTTTTCTATATCGTATCCGTTCAAATCATTCAATTGTCTGCCAAAAGCCGCACGGTGGGTAAGGGCCGCTCCTTCACCTGTATTCTTGTATTCGGCATAGTTCACGGTCTTTTCATTGGATGCCTTTCCCCAATTGTCCCATCCTTCAGGACGTATCTGCTTCCCAAGACTGCAACGAATGAAAACCACCTGAGCATAAGGCCGCCATGGGCGCGACAAATAAGCTTTCGCTCCTTCCGCACCTGTCATCTTGCAATCATAGAAGATATAACCATACTTCTGCCCTTTGTCCGTGGAAGGAGCCGTAAGATAACCATCGCCCAAGCTGTGGATGGTGCAACGGTTGAAAACCGCTTCGCTCCAGCCGAAAATGAAATCCACCGTTCCTTCTACATAACAATCCTCGAAATACTGGCGCATGCCCTTTCCGTAAGTATAGAGAGTATCCTGATTCCCTTTGAAACGGCAGTTTTTGAAGAATACCCGATCACCGCTTACAAAGCATGCTACCGCCTGTCCCACTTTTCCTGCCGTATTTTCAAAGGTAATATTCTCGGCATAGAAATCGGGTGCATAGATGTAGCATGATGCGGATCCGGATGTCCCCATACTCTCTCCGAAACAATTTTTTTTGCCGGAAAAATCATCTCCGCTGATTACTGCGCCGTTTTGCCCCAGCAAAGAAATACCCGTTTTGCATTCGGGGACAACGAGTTTCTCTTTATACACACCGGCACGTACCAAAATGGTAGTGCGGGATAACTTGCGGAAATCGGGCACAGCATTGATTGCTTCCTGCACTGTAAAGAAATCTCCTGTTCCGTCCTTAGCCACTACGAAATCATAATGACGCACATACCGAGCCAACGCCGGCACTTCCTTTGCCAAAGCATCGACCAGCAAACCGGCAACGATTCTTGCCCCGTGCACCTTCAAATGCGTATTGTCATGGCGTCCTTGCGGAATAGCAGGAACGGCGTTGGGTTCCACCCACATGAATAGTTTGCTGCTTTCCTCAGGTCCCAAGCCCTGTACCAGATCATGAGTGATTTTATTTGCATCCACAAAAGGAACATTCAGTTCCTTAGCTACATTGCGAGGCGGATCAAGATAAGCTCCGTGAGTTTCATAAAGAACGTTACCTTCTACGGGTTCGGGCGATTTCCCGGGAACCAAACCGTGGTCTTTTGCCACTACGGAATCCATCGGAGCAATGAAATTGCGGCGGACAATGGAATTCATCAATACAGGGATTCCTCCTTTGGCGCGGGTTTCGTTCACGAACTTGCGCAGATTGGCATCGAACGTAGTTCCGGGATCGGTGTGACGATCGGCCTGAGGCTTCTCGTCGTTGTGCCCAAACTGGATAATCACATAATCTCCAGGCTTGATTTTCCCTAGTACGGCATCCCATCTTCCCTCGTTGATGAAGCTTTTGCTGCTGCGGCCATTCACTGCATGATTATCCACCCGAATATCCTCGGTAAAGAATCCTGCAAGCATCTCACCCCATCCACGTTCGGGATTTCCACCGGTAAGCACCTTGTTGGCCATGGTGGAATCACCTATCATGAAGACCGTGATGACATTATCCTCAGCTTTGAATGCTGACAGTAAAAACATTGCCAGCAGTGTTACAAACAATTTGTTTTTCATTGGAACCTGATTATATAATTAATGTTCAAAAATAAGCAGAAATAATCTGTTTCTTTCATTTTTTAGGTGTAAATAATAATCTTTTTGTCGTTCTATTTAGGCATTATGATTAATATACACATTACTTCCACTCCACTTTCAACGAATGAAGCATGGTTGCACTTGGTCCGTTGGAACCTGTATGCTGAATACCTATACCTCCGAAAATGCTGGGTTCCACGGATGCCTGCAAATCCGCCTTGTTAGGAAGTTTTGCATCTTTCATCGGTGAAGCGGTTGTCAGTGCGTGTGCTTCGAACAAGGTTCCACGTACCGAAACCTCTATGTGACAATGCGCTCGGTAACAAGTGGCAGACACCGGCGCCGAAAGGGCACTGACTATTCCATTCCGATATTTCACCAGAACAAAGTCCACCGCATTATGATACTTGGTTGTACGGATGATGCGCACTGCATAACCGGTAAGTGTACGAGTATCGAACTTGATGCAGATATCCATATACTGACCCGTTGCGCTGCCGAATCCTTGCCCCAACTGTTTGCACGGATCTACGTCCAAGGTAAGCTTCATATCACCATACGTGCCGGGCAAAGGAGTGTAAAGCAATCTTGCTCCCCTATTGGCCTGCATGAGTCCGGTGCCCTCGGCCGCATCGAATCCGGTGCCATAGTACCAACTGTTTTGAGGATTCGGCTCCCACTCATAATCCTTGGTATCAACAGGTTTATATCCGTCCACTGTCCAGAATCCAGAGATTATTCGGGGTTGGTAATCGGTAGGGAAATTTCTGAAATCGGTTTCAAGAGTGTTCCGTTCAGGAACATCTTTCTTCCTGATACGTTTCGGATAAATGCAAACTACCTCTTTACCGACCAAGGAGCGGACATGTCGGGAAGAAATCTTTGCCATCAAGTAATAACCGATATCACCTCCGGAAAGTTCATAGAAAGATTCGGGATGATTAAGTCTGGAAACGCTTACAGGCACGGCATTGTTTCCTTTACTGTCACTACAGCGATACCAACTGATGAGGGAACAATCCTTCCGCCCTGACAAATCCAGTGAATACAGAAGATTCATTATCCCTTCATTCCCTAATTTCAACTTGGGCATCGAGAGAAATTCCGGTGCTTGCAGCAAACTTGGGGAAACGGAAAGTACGGTAGATGCCTCCAGCCCTTCGCTCGTGAATGCTTTAATCATCACATTAGCCGTTTCGTCTTGATTGCTTGTGGAAATGACTTGATTCCGACTGCCATCAGTCTGTTCAAGACTGACCAAAGCAGAATCGGGCCCTGTCACTGCCCATGTGCATTGCTTTGCATCGCAAGCATAGCCTCCGAATCGCAGGGCAACTGCCTTCATGACGACTTCTTTTCCGCCTGTTCTAATTTCTCCGGATGTGGATTCCAGTTTCAGACAGACGGGGATGTTTGTCAGATTTTCTTTCAAAGTTTCTTCAGCTTCCTTCAGAAATGATTTTACATGCATGGGATCCCAATCGTCATCCCCCCGGAGCAAATTATATGTATTGTAGATTGTCTTTCCTTGAAACTCCACCTTGTAGGCATTCATCAGTGACTTGCCGGTCATGTCCACCGTCAGTTCGGGACGGTCGGCGTTAACCAGTATCGGAGTTCCATTGAGGGAAACATTGCTTTGATAACACTTTACATTTCCTGTAGGGTCCTGCGTCCAACCGATAAAGACAGGACTATCTGCATGATAGCGGCAGTCTACCAGTACAACCGGGCTCTCCGCTTTTACCAGATACTGGCGGTCGGCAGAACACACATGAAAATCACAATTGAGGAGCACGGAGCCTGTTTCGGCTGTGGCATAAAAGGGTTTCGAACCATAAAAATCGAAATCGCAGTTCAGATAAAGACCCGTGGAACAAAGGGCGTCATCGGTCGATTCGAAATGGCATCCATCGAAAAGAGTACGCTTTCCTCCTACAAGCGGACAAAGATTCAGGCGGCTGATAAAATGAACATTATGAGCTTGGATTCGGTCGCCCGTACAAAAGGCCAACTGAGCCTGTGTGATGGCAGGCATACGCATCTTTCTGTTCAAAGACGGAAATAGCGGATAGTCCAAATCCACATTACAATAATTACCCATCGTGAGGTTGTTCACCGAGAGATTGTCTCCATCAAAGAGGAACATGGTAAAGTTACCCACGGCCCCCTCCATTTGGCCACGGTTCGATGCAAGCACCACATTGCGTGGATTCTCCGTCAGTCCGCTAAGAGTGAGATAATTACATTTCACTTTCAAGCCTATGGGCTCGTGCCTGCCTTGCGGAGTTCTCACTGCTGGATCATCGGGATTGTCAATCCAATATACGTAAGGAGCAATGTACAAAGTCATCGGGCAATCGATTGTTCCGTCTTTCAAATGGGACACAGCTTCATTCAAGGAACGGAATACATAACTGTGCTTCGAAGCCTCAGCAGCTGCCATATTTCCATCGATGAAGAATGTATGCTCATTCAGCTCGATTTTCCTGTTCTGATAGACTATATAATTTCCACCAAACAATACGGGATTTGCCGCATCCAAAGAAACATTCTTAGGAGCGGGAAGATGGTTCTTCTCTGGCAGAGCTACTATGGAAAGAGAAAAAAAGAGCCCTGCAAACATAAAAAAGTGTGTCAGTTTCATCTTTCTATAAATATCCGGGATTTGAATTCCCTATCTGATCATTTCTTTTCCGTAAGGAAATCGGCCCGCATCGGACTGAATGTATCAATGAGCACTCCCGCTTCCAGGCATACACAACCATGTTCTATATCCGGTTGTTTGAAGAGAGCATCACCGGCCGAAACAATCTTCTTCACGCCACCGATGGTGAACTCAAACTTGCCGCTGGCCACGTATGTACACTGAGTATGATAATGATGATGGAGTGCCCCTATAGCACCTTTCTCGAATTTCACTTTGACCATCATCAGATTACCGTCATAACCTAGAATCTGACGGGTTACACCTTCTCCGGCCGGCTGCCAGGGGGTATCTTTCTCATAAATAAAATTATCGCTTCTTGTCTTCATGGGTTCATCAATTCTACAATTGTTACTGCTTTTAGTCTGGGCTGTTCCGTTCAAGGCAAACACAGCCAAAATTACCATACATAAGATTCTTAATTTACTCATAGTCGTTTTCTTTTTTTTGATTACTGATTGCAAAAGTAGGAATATTTTGTGATTATCATACCGATATTCAGAAAAAAATCAAACAACAGCTTTTCAAACTCGTCATCGAACATATCTTTTTCGTCATTTTTCAGATAATCCGATAGCAGGAAACTATCATCCTATTGTATGAAGCAAGACCTGATATTTTCTGCTCTTTCATGAGAAAATCATAGCTAAATAGGTAATATTTATTCTTTTTACTTATGTGATAATATCTTTCAACAAATGTAAAGAGCAATTATTACAGATGTAAAGAAATAGCTTCACAGAAATAAAATAATGTTATATTAGGTACTTTAGCATATTATATAAGGTTAAGACACTAATCAGATATGGGTCTAACGGTAATTTGCAAACTGATAAAACGATGAGGAATCACTTCCATACACCCGCGCATCACGAATGCCTACATGTTATGTCGCAGATCGCAACGGATAAACTATTCGTAGTTTATCAAACGGTTGATGAACAACATATTCTGCAATTAAAGATTCGTCCTACCAAAAAGTATACAAGAAAGACCAATTTGTCACCTCTGGCAAAGAACAAAGTAAACGGAAAATTCATTTAATTTGCATCAACAATCCAAATCTGATAATTAAATGAAAAAATTACTATTAATCATTTGTAGTCTGCTTCTTTGGGGAACATTCACGATGAATGCCAAGGTAAAGACTGATGACCAGACACTTCTGACCATGAAAAAAGCAACCCGGTACATGATGGATATAGCCAGCTACAGGGGCGGCTTCGTGTGGAACTACCTCCCGGACATGTCACGCCAATGGGGCGAAATGGAAGCCAAACGCACAATGGTTTGGATTCAGCCTCCCGGCACACCGGCTGTAGGGCATCTGATGCTTGATGCCTACCATGCCACTCATGACGAATACTATTACCAATGTGCACAGAAAATAGCCAATGCCTTGATATGGGGACAATTGCCTTGCGGTGGATGGAGTTATCTGATAGACTTTGCCGGAGAAAATTCCATTCGCGACTGGTACGATACCGTTGGAAAGAATGGCTGGCGCTTGGAAGAATTTCAGCATTACTACGGCAATGCTACCTTTGATGATGAAGGAACCATGCAAGCTGCCAAGTTTCTTCTGCGTCTGTATCTCGAAAAGAGTGATCCCGCCTATAAGGCTCCCTTGGACAAAGTGATTAAATTCGTGCTCGAAAGCCAATATCCTATTGGCGGATGGCCTCAGCGCTACCCGTTGATGTACGACCATCCGTTTCAAGGAAAAGCCGATTACACTTCTTTCATTACTCTGAACGACGATGTGATACCCGAAAATATTGATTTTCTGGTGCAATGCTATCAAACCTTGGGAATGCAGGATTTGAAGGGACCTATCTATAGAGCAATGAATCTTTCCTTGATGTTGCAGCAAGGTGCTCCCTATGCCGGATGGGCAGACCAATATACGGTTGCCGACCTGCAACCCGCTCACGCCCGCTCCTACGAACCCCGCAGTGTGAACACAGGAACTACAGTACACATGATTCAAAAGATGGAAGACTACTACAGATTGACGGGCGACACCAAATTTCTAAGCGGAATTCCTGCTGCCATTGCATTTTTGGAATCGATGAAACTACCCGAATCGGAAGTCAAGAGATTCGGGCACCGCACTCCGGGACCCGATGAGATACTGGTTCCACGCTTCATTCAACCCGAAACAGGAACCCCTCTCTACGTTCACCGCAAAGGTACAAATGTGCACAATGGTACTTACTATACGGACCAAAACATAGAAAACACCATCGGACATTACAGCTCGGCGGCTACGGTCAATATCAAGAGATTGAAAGAAGAATACCAAAAAGTACTGACTCTCACCAAAGAAGAGGCAACCAAAGATTCTCCATTTCTCCAGAAAACATATATTCCGCTTCCCGAATTCTACTATCAGCCTCGTCACGGTTTTGGAGGAAAAGAACCGAATGCGGTAGATATCATTCAGTCACTCAGTAAGGAAGGCTATTGGCTAAGCGATATCAAACAGATATCCAATACCTACAAAGCGGCTCCAGAGAGCATGAATACGCCCAGCAATGAAACGAAATATATTACGACGATGGTAGGTGATGAATATGATACTTCACCTTATACAAGCGAAAAGCCAATAAAAGGAATTTCCACACAAACCTTTATCGGTAATATGACTTGTCTGATTCAATCCATCACCAAAGAATAAAATGAAACGGATTACTTTCCTATGTATTATGATACTCCTTATGTGCTCCTGCGCAGAACATAAGGAGTTTATTTCCACATCCGGACTTTCCTCCCGTAATTTCATAAGCGGCGAGGGCCACAGTAAAACGAATCTTTACGTGTTAAAGAGCAAAACCGGAATGGAAGTCTGCATCACCAACTATGGCGCACGCATTGTTTCAATAATGATTCCGGACAAGAACGGGAAATATTCCGACATTGTCTGTGGCTTCGACAATGTTCACAGTTATCAACAAATCCGTCAGAACTTCGGAGCAACGGTGGGACGCTACATAAGCAGAATTCTCAACGCGCAAATGACGATAGATTCCACAACATACCACCTTCAGCAGAATGGAGGCAAACATATTTCACACGGTGGATATCCGGGATTTGCCGACAGAATATGGAGCGTGAAGAAATCGGAAAGACAGACTCTGCAACTGATGTATGTTTCACCTGATGGGGAAAACGGCTTTCCGGGAACACTCACGACAACACTCACTTTCACGCTGTCAAAAGACAACTCCCTGAGTCTTGATTACCAAGCCACAACAGACAAGCCTACCGTACTGAACCTTTCCAATCATTCATTCTTCAACCTCAGCGGAAATCTGAATAAAAGCATTGAAAACGAATTACTGCAGATGGACGGGGACAGTATTGCCGAGTACGACAGTACGAAATGCGTTACCGGAAAATTTATTACAGTAGCTTCCTCCCCTTTTGATTTCAAAACAATGAAAAGAATAGGAAACCGCATTGATGAAGACCATGCACAACTGAACGTAGTGCACGGATATGACCATACATGGAGATTGAACAGCCCCGGTGACATCCGTAAAAGAGCTGCCTTGCTGACGGATCCCGAAAGCGGCAGAACTATGGAAGTCTACACGACGGAGCCGGGGCTTCATATCTATACGGCCAACGGGCTAAACGGAAAAATCATAGGAAAGAAACAGACAGCTTATCCCCGACGTGCAGCCATTTGTTTCGAGACCATGCATTTCGCTGACAGTCCCAACAAGCCGCAATTTCCTTCTACCCTGCTGAGACCGGGAGAACAATTTCACTCGCAAACCATATTCAAATTCGGAACGACCGAAATGCACTAGAAACAGTCCTTCACAAGAGAATAGAACTCCTTTTCAAGAAAAGACTGATATTTTCCTTTTACTCGAAGGAGGCAACCACACATGGTCACCGTTTTTCCTAATAAAGGGATGGCAATGAGGTCCTTATGCCTTTTAATGACGGAACGGGCCAAAATAGTCACAAAATGTCCTGTCTGAACCATTTGAAGAATCAGACTCACATCATTGATTTCTATTTTAGGAGTTAAGGTGATATTGTTCAACTGCAACATCCTTTCCATGACAACTCTCGAATGGATTCCAGGAGAAAGAAAGGCCAAAGGGAACTGCTGCACCCTGTCCAAAGATACAGCCTTCAAGCCCGCCAGAGAATGGTGCTGATGAACCACAGCACAAAGCGGTGATTCAAAGAGTTCCGAGAATTCGAGCAGTGACAATAATTTTTCCGGACGATAGGTTAGGGCAAAATCCAGCTGGTCATCGGCCACCATGTCTGCCAATGTATTTACCGAAGGAGAATAATATATACTCAACTGAGCATTGGGGTAAAGATGAACAAACTGCAAAATACAATCATTGAGGACGGAGCAAAGACTATAGGTGACTCCGATGCGTAACTTGCCGCTATAAATTCCCTGCATTTCTTTCAGCTGCAAGGTTCCCGTCTCCACTTCGCCAACAGCTTTCCTTACCGATTCGGCAAAAGCTTTTCCCGCCTCCGTGAGATACGTGCGCTTGCCAATGCGATCGAACAAAGGAATGCCCAGCTCATCTTCTAATTGCCGGATACTAAGCGAAAGAGTACTCTGCGTGATGAACAAGGCTCTGGAAGCTTCCGTAAAGTTCAACATTTCGGAAAGCTTAAGAAAATATTTAAGCTGCGTAAGTTCCATAAAAATCATCAATGATAAAGTTCGGAATCATTCACGCAGCAAATATAAACAATTATCAGCTATTCTTGCCGGCAAAATGAAATTAATTCATCCTGTCGGCAAGAAGTAAGCTTAAAATCAGTGTCTCACCTCGGAAGATGCAGTTGTATGCGATAAAATGCTTTGTAGTTTATAAACAATATCGGGATGCTCCAACGCTACATTATTCTCTTCATGTACATCCTGAATCACATTATATAACTGTGGCTCTTTGGAATTGCCAGTTTCAACATTTGTTTCTTTCTGCAACTTGATTCCATCGTGTGGCTCAATATATTTCCAGTCCTTGGTCCTGACGGACAAAACATGAAATACTGACTGCTCAATGACATAATCCCTGTCAACCTGATCCTTGCCCAACCATGTGGACAAATGATTCTGACTGTCGGGAGCCGCCCCTGTCGGAAGCTTTGCATTAATCAAGGAAGCCAAAGATGCAAACCAGTCTACTTGCGAAACGAGCGCATCGGAAACCATCGGTTTCTGAATTTCCTTTGGCCATCTCAGAATAGCAGGTATACGTGTGCCTCCTTCAAAAGCGCTATACTTATTTCCACGTAGCGGTCCGGCGGGACTATGACCTCCTAGAAGTTCTACTGCACGGTCTTGATAGCCGTCATCAACCACAGGGCCATTATCACTCGACAAGATAATCAGAGTATTGTCAGTCAAACCCAGTTTGTCAAGAGTATCCATAATCTGCCCTACACTCCAGTCAAACTGAACAATGGCATCACCACGCATTCCCATAGAACTTTTTCCGCGGAAACGCTGATTAGGGAAGCGAGGAACATGCACATCATTCGTAGCGAAATACATGAAGAAAGGTCCGTCCTTATGCTGATGTATATATCGTACAGCATGAGCTGTAATAGAATCGGCAATATTCTCGTCCTTCCACAACGCTTTACCCCCTCCTTTCATGTAGCCTATACGTCCGATACCATTCACGATAGCCATGTCATGACCATGACTGGCTTTCATATTGAAAAGCAATTCCGGGTTATTCTTCCCTGTAGGCTCTCCGGGGAAAGGCTTTTCATAACTCACTTCAATAGGAGCACTTGGATCATAATTAGCCACCTTTCCATTTTCAAGAAAAACACAAGGTACGCGATCGGCTGTAGCAGCCATGATATATGAATAGTCGAATCCCAAATCGGACAGACCTGATGGCAATGGAGCATTCCAATCCTGTTCTCCTGCTTTGTCACCTAATCCCAGATGCCATTTTCCGAAAGCCGCCGTACTATATCCGCAATTCTTGAACATGTCAGCCATCGTATAACGTTCAGGACGGATAATCATTCCGGCATTTCCCGCTGCAATATCAGTACCTTTGCGTCTCCATGCATATTCTCCCGTCAAAAGAGAATAGCGGGACGGAGTGCTGGTTGCTGCAGTAGCATGTGCTTGAACAAAACGTATGCCCTGCGAAGCCAATCGGTCCACATTAGGAGTCTTAACATTTTTGGCCCCATAACATTCCAAATCACCGAATCCCAAATCATCGGCATAAATAAACACTACATTAGGCAGTCTCTTGTCATTAGCTTTCGGCTTTGCCTTATCCCCTTTCTGCGAATTTGTTGCCATCACAGCCAAAGGCGAAAGAAAAGCCAGCCATAAAATATTTTTCATTTCGTTAGTTATTAGGTATTATTTAAATAATTTCAGCTCACTGATCATAATCGATTTATGTTCTGAAGTTATCTTGTCAATCACAATTTTAATACTTTTTACAGAACGGGATTCCAAAGGAATAAATTGTTCTACCGGATTGTTTTCAATATTGCCAAAACGGCCAGAGGCAATAGGTTTTCCCCAGTTACGCCCGTCTTCACTTACAAATATACGATAAAAATCAATATGTCCGTCACTTTTTACCGAAGGCAAATAAGAAAATCCCTTGATTAACTCTTTTTTATCTAATGTCAGAACCAAACTTACGGGTAAATGATTTACTATGAAATGGCCTGAAGTATCAGGATTTCCATCAATAACTGCATTATTATCGTCAGTTTTTTCAAAACCAAGACAATCCAATCGGACATGCTTTGGATCTATCTGTATATTCTGGTTCTGAGCCGTTTCTTCAGGAATATCTTCCAAATAATACAGCGAGATATTGCCGATAGAAAGGGACTTTCTGGCTTCTAAAAATCTCAGACGAAAAGCATCTGCACGAACTGGTTTATCCAAACGGATCATTCTCCGGAAGCCTATTGTGGTTCCCTGCTGCAATTCTTTCCAACCTTCGGGCGTTTTAACATCAATGGCAAAACGCTCAATTCTCTGTCCGAAATCACGGACATTCTCCTGCAACTTAATGACATTCACGGTAGCCGCCTTCGCAAGGTAAACTTCGGCAACAGCCGAAACCACCCCGTCAGAAGTGTGCCACGAAGTATAAGGAGAGTTATCGGTAAGCAATGAAGAAGATACATCGCCTGTCCATCCCGAAACGGGAACAATCTTAGCTCCTTTTGCATAATCTACCGATTTCATTTTAGAAATGATTTTTCCAAATTGAATCAGGCGTTGTGCATCCTTTTCAGGGATACGTCCTGTTTTATCCGGCGATAAATTAGGCAATAGATTTGAATTGTGCCCCACAGTCGAGAAATATGAATCCACCAGATAGCTCAAAGATTTGGTAGTATTGTCATCATTGGCATTGTAGAACCATCCTTTACGTAAAGGCAATCCTCCTCGGGAAGGATACCACACCAAGCGTTTCTTATGCATCAAATCCTCAATACTTCCAAGATTAGGTATACGGTAATTGTAGTTCACAAGAGTCCCGAATAACTTCTCGCCGTTATTAATTCCTTGAACACTCCATTCCGTTTCTCTACCCTTTCCTTTCTCATTACCGACCCATCTGATATCGGGAGCATTTCCGGAAAGAAGAACATCCGGCTGCAGTTCCCTGGCCCGCTTGAAAATGCGTTCCCAATCAAAAGGCATGCTTTTTCCACTTACGGAAGTTTCCGTACCGGCCCCATCAAACCACAACAAATAAACAGGTCCGTAATGAGTAAGAAGTTCCTCCAGCTGACTGATGTAATGGTCATTATAAGCAGCAGTCCCATAAGTAGGTTCATGCATGTCCCAAGGAGAAAGATAAACACAAAACTTCATGCCATATTTCCTGCATGCTTCCGAAACATCTTTCACTAAATCACCCTTCCCGTTTCGCCAAGGGGAATGAGCTACCGTATGTTCCGTAAATTTGCTCGGCCATACACAAAATCCGTCATGATGCTTGGCAACAAGGATAACCCCAGTCAGTCCCGCATCTTTAAAGATTTTCACCCACTTGTCGGCATTCAATTGAGTAGGGTTGAACAGGGAAGGCAGTTCCTTCCCTGTCCCCCATTCAACTCCTGAAAAAGTATTCATTCCAATATGAATGAATCCTAACATTTCTCTTTCCTGATAATCCAGTTGCCTGTAAGAAGGCCTCACTTGAGTGGCAAGTTCCACAACTTGCTCCCTGGTGGGATTATCAGGCAGGGTTACAGAGACTCCTTCCGATTTATAAATCTGAGCCTTCACAATTGATGTGATAAGTGCAAGAGAGATGAGAAATGCCAATCGTTTTTCCATCTTAATATTTATTTAACGTAAGTTTGGATTTATATCTTGTTCCGACTGCGGTATTGGCCACGTTTCATCCTGCCCTTTCCTAAAGGCACGTTTGTTCACATACCACCGCCCATATTTGTCAACAGTGCCCTCCGGAGTCTTGCTCACGCGTTTTGATCCCGGGAACGGAGCTCCATAGACATAACCGTTCAGAGTCTCGGCTGCAATTCCCCAGCGAAGCAAATCCCAATAACGAATTCCTTCCATTGCCAACTCCACACGACGTTCATTACGCAGGATAGGACGCAAAAGTTCTGCATTAGTCTGGGTAATGGCAGGCATCTTCACAGAAGCTCTTCCTCTTACCTTATTGATGGTAGCATCCAGCAAATCCTGTGTAATTGCATCGCCAGCCTCCATTTTTGCTTCCAAATAACTCAGTAGAACTTCTGCATAACGGATAACGGGAAGATTCATGCCATAGCTATTAAGATTTCCTGAATAAGATTCATCAAAATACTTGCGCATCATGAATCCCGTCTGTGTGGTTTGTCCGCCTGCGACCTTGTCACCACTCGCGGAATCAGGATGGCATACGTATCTCGAGCCATGGAACATAGCACCGTCATAATAGATAGTATAATCCAGACGCGGGTCGCGATTTTGTCCCAGATTCTTGGGATTGTACATCGGACTGTCGTAACTGAAATTCGTTCCATCCTTAAACTGATAGGCTGCAAAAAGAGATTCTGCAACATTGATAATACACCAGCCACCGTTCTTTACAGGAAAAGCATGTTGTGGGATAGCACTTCCCGCCAAATCCTGCAGATACTGAAGTGAAAATATATTCTCTTTACTGCTTTTACCACTCGGCAAGAAAAGTGATTGATAATCAGGATCAATAATGTTGTCTCCATAATCAATGATTTCTTTGTAGGTATCTGCAGCTTCCTTATATTTCTTGGATGCCAAATAAGTACGTCCCAGAAAAGCCAAAGCAGCCTGTTTGCTGACTCTTCCACTTTCTGTAGTCTTCAAATCCTTAAATCTAGGCAGGTCCACTGCTGCTTCCTTGAATTCATTAATAACGAAATCCACTATCTGATCTTTCGTCGCACGTTCTACAACATTAGCCTCATCTTTCGATAGCACTTTCGTTACCAAAGGAACACTACCGAAAAACTGCGAAAGATAAAAATATTGGGCAGCACGAAGGAAACGAGCTTCAGCCGTAAAACGTTTTACTGCTGCAGCATCCGTCATCTTGCTTATACCTTCCAGAAAACGATTGCAACGAGTTATCTTTGCATAAGAGTTTGTCCAATAACTCTTGGTATATGGGTTATTAGCCAATAAAGTGCCATTGGTCATCTTATAAAAGTTGGAGTTTGTTCCACGACGGTCATAAGCATTATCAGTAGGAAATTCCATAAAGATAAGCCCTCCGTAAGTCCACCAGTCAGTTGGATTGTATTCGGGAGAATTGAAACCCATATTACCTCTATAAATACCGGTCAAGGCTATTTGGGCATTGGCCTCACTAGTCCAGAAATCAGTTTCAGAGAATTGGTCCAAAGGCGTACGGTCCAACTCGCAAGACACACAGCAGATCAAGCATGCCGCCATGCCTATTATATTTTTAAATGTTGACATATTCATTAGAAATTTAAGTTTACACCAAAAGTATAAGTTCCCAGAATCGGATAATAATTACCATCCGTATTTTGTTCAGGATCCCATCCCTTTCTGTATTTGTTCCATGAAAGGGCATTCTCTGCCTGTACATAAACGCGCAATCCGCTAATTTTTGCACTCTTCAACCATTTGCTGGGAACAGTATAACCAACTTGCAGATTCTTCATTCTGACATAAGATGCATCCAGAAGCCAAAAATCAGACAATTCGATATTAGGCCCTACTGAGTTACTCAAATCTTCTACTCTTGGATATGCAGGATAACGGGTAGGATTATCGGCTCTGAACCGCCCGTCAGCTTGCCAGCGTTGTATATTTCCATCTCCACGGAAAGCATAGCCTGCAAAACCTTCAAGACGTCCTTTTACTCCTGCCACTCCTTGTAACAACACGGAGACATCAAAGCCTTGATAAGCAGCACTCAAACTTAAGCCAAACGTATACTTAGGAATACGTGAGCCTAAATAAACCCGGTCATAATTGGGATCTACCTTGCCGTCGGGTACTCCATCAGGACCGCTAATATCCTTGTATCTGATATCACCCGGCTGTGGCTTTGGCGTAATCTTCGTCTGGTCAACCCAAGAAGTAATATCAGCCTGATCCAAAAATACTCCGTCCGATAAATAACCGTAATACATCTGTATAGGATAGCCAACAAAAAGATCACTTCCATTTCCTACCAAACCATTCAACTGTGTTACGTTTCCTACTCCTAATGTAGTAAGTTTGTTTTGAATAATGCTTAGGTTGGCATTCACACTGTAAGACACTTTACCGATTTTATTGCGATGGCCTACTTCAAATTCCCATCCACTGTTTTTCAACTTACCGGTATTCATTTCTGAAATATTCTGTCCCAATACGGAAGAAATACTACCACTCGGTTTATAAAGAATGTCATAGGTGTTTCTATGAAAATAAGAGACGTTGAAGCTTAGCAATCCTTTCCATAAAACAGCCTCAAAACCGCCGTCAACAGTTTCCGTTTCTTCCCATTTAATATTTGGATCCACTGCAGTAGTTACAGCAGCGCCTTGCGCCAAGGATCCTCCAAACGGAAAATCTTGTCCTAATACATAAACAGATTGATAAGGATAATTACCGATGTTCTGATTACCCAGACGTCCCCATGAAGCTTTTAGCTTCAGGTTATCTATAAATCCTAATTTCTCATTTTCCTTAATGAATTTTTCCTCTGACAATCTCCATCCGAGAGCTACAGAAGGAAAGAATCCGAATCTCTTGTTTTTTGAAAAGCGTGATGAACCATCATAACGAACAGTTGATTCAAACAGATAACGCTGATCAAAATTATATTTGGCACGACCGAAGTAAGACTGCAAAGCCCAACCGTAGCCGCCTCCTGATGACTGCTGATTATCCGGTGCACCAGCATTCAGATATGGCAAATCATTGCCGGGGAAATTATCACGGTAACCGGTCAGTCCCCGATAATCTTCCTGTTCCCAAGAATATCCCGCTAAAACACCGATGCTATGTTTTCCGAAAGTCTTATTATAGTCGGCTGTAGACTGAAAACTCTGATAGGTAGTCTTTCCCATACTATGAGTCAGATTCGAAGGACCCAATAGGCGTCCGTCACTCAGCTTCATGGTAGCCCGATAAGTACGGCTTTCCCCATTTGTATAAGTATATGCTCCGATAGCTGATAAAACCAAATCTTTGATAGGCTGATAATCCAACCTTACGTTGGCATTTACCGAGAACACGGGATTCTTCAGAAAAGATCCGGACTTCACCCACCCATAGGGAGTTCCATGTCCTTCTCTTCCCAAGCCGAACGAACCGTCGGACAAAATAGAAGGAGTCAATCCGGGGAAACGTACTGCCTTGCTGATAAGACTCAGAAGATTATCGCCATCATCACCTGCAGCAGGAAGAGGTTCATTTCGCTGACTGCTCAATCCGGAAAGACGAGTTGTCAATTTCAGTTTGGAACTCAGTTCGTTAATGACATTGACTCTCGCGTTATAGCGTGTGAAATCATTTGTTTCAATAATACCGTTTTGTCTCAGATATCCAAATGAAATCATATATTTGTTCTGTTTGTTTCCGCCATTAATTGTTACATCATGACCAGTCTGGAGACCGTTGCGTGAGAACAATTCATCCAGATAACGAGCGTTTGCATAATGATCCGGATCTGAACCGTCTTTATACTTCTGGATATCTTCAGCCGTATATGCCTCACGACCTACAGCTTCATTGTATATGGTAGCGTATTCCCATGTATCTACAAAATCAGGAAGTTCGGTCGGCTTGGTGAATCCCACGTAGCCATTATAGCTTACCGCTATTTTTCCTTCTTGTCCAGTCTTGGTTGTTACAAGAATAACGCCGTTTGCTGCACGTGAACCATAAATGGCAGCCGTAGAAGCATCCTTCAATACAGAAATGGATTCCACGTCTTCTGCATTGATAGTATTTAAGTCACCGGGGATACCGTCAACAAGCACCAAAGCATCCGACTTGTTGTCTGAACCGCCAAAAGAACCTACACCTCTCACTCTAATCTCACCGCCGGAAGCACCCGGACGTCCTGTTCTCTGAATGACAGTAACACCAGACATCTGTCCTGCCAAAGCATTGGACAATTGAGGAGTAGAACGATCGTGCAATTTTTCAGCACCTACCTGTACTATTGAACCGATAACATTGATTTTCTTCTCCGTACCATAACCTACGACAACCACTTCATCAAGGATTTGAGTATCTTCTTTCAATACAATATTCAAAGATTTATTACCCTCTGTCTTCACTGTTTGCGACAGATATCCTACATAAGAAACATTTAACAATCCTTTATCGTTAGGCATTGAAAGAACAAAGTTTCCGTCAATGTCTGTTATCGTTCCATTTGTTGTACCTTTCTCAACAACACTGGCACCAATAATGGGCTCGCCGTTACTATCCACAATTTTTCCTTTCACTGTGGACGAACCATGAACCTTATTGTCAGTAACGGAAGTAGTAATAATAATATATGAACCTTCTCTGCGAAATCCGAAACCGGTTCCCTGCAATAGCTTCTGCATCACCGTATTGACAGATGCATTTTTAAAATTAGTATTGACTTTCTGATTGACATCAAGTTTTGTTCTATTATAGGCAATACTCAACTGAGTTTGCTTTTCGATGGATTCAAAGGCCTTAATAAGCGGAATTTGATTTTCCGTCAAAGTTACCGTTGTATTTTGACCAAATATTGCACTTAGTGGTAAAAGGGACACAATGATAAATAAATAAAATTTTCGCAATATTATATCCCTTGATAGTTTTTTGAGATAAATAAAATTCATAATTTTGCAATTAAATGAGTACTATAATTTAAGATCACAATCAAGTTATTTTCACGTACTTATTTCTATGGGCCGGTCAAATGGTAGTTTGTCCGGTCTATTTTTCACCTCCTTTCCTGGCATTGAGCCTGAGAAGAGAAAGATTCACTTCATCATCCTTCACAAAGTCAGCTTTGATATTACCGGAGGTCAGCTCCAGCAACTGAATGACATTTCTAAAGCTCTCGCCTTTCTTAAATTTAATGGTATATAGATCAGAAACCGAAATTTTAGGACTTGTATTGATTCTCACCTTATAGAAGCGCCCAATAGCGACAAGCATTTCACGCATCGGACAATCTACGAAATTAAGTTCTCCCCGTGTCCAGCAAGAGGCTATGTCTGCATCCAACTTCTTTCTGGAAAAATCTCTGGTCATATAATTGTATGATAATTGTTCGTTGGGCTTTAACACAAAAACCTGAGAAGAGTCAAGTAAATTTGTTATTTGGATACATCCTCTCTCAAGGGTTGCCACCATCTTACCAATATCGCGATAGGACTGAACATTAAATTTTGTTCCGAGAGCCTGTACTGAAAATTGCCCCGCCTGAACGATAAATGGATGTTTCGGATCTTTATGGACATCGAAATTGGCTTCTCCCGAAAGATAGACCGTGCGTGTCTTGCCCTTAAACGTCTTTGGATAAACCAGAAAAGTCTCTGAATTGACCATCACTTTTGTACCGTCGGGAAGAGATATTATCTTTCTTTGACCGGTCGGTACCATGCATTCAATCATCTGATTTTGATCTGAATGATAATAGAAATAAGAGAATGCCATTACCATTAAAACAGGAATTGCTATCATGGCTGCAATTCGTGAAATATTCTTCCACCAAACGTTACGAACCGTCTGTCTCTTCAATCTATTCATGACCTGATTGAGTGAACGAACTGAATCAAGGCTCATGCCTTTCTCTGTTTCATCCCACAATCCATTTAAAGCACAATCTTTCTCTTCCTCCCTGTTTCCCGATACCAACCAATGCCAAAATGCATTCTTTACAGAATCAGAATGAGGGCGAGAAAGGAATTCTCTCAGTATTTTATGGGCTTTTGACTCGTTCATACAATCGTCTTTTTATATAGAAGATGCTCGAACGATTCATCACACACAGTCAAAAAAGAAAAAAGATCAAAGAAAAATGCCTAACGACTTCACGAATATCTGCCAGAGCCTGTGTCAGATGGTTTTCCACAGTCCTCTTGTTAATGTTCAATTCTTTGGAAATATCATCATTACTTCTGCCTTCTTCCCTACTCATCTTATAGATTTTCTTACGTTGTTCCGGCATTCTATCTACAGCCAGTTTTATCAGTAAACTCAGTTCCTCAGCTTCAAAATTATCTTCCGGGGCAAAACAAATGCTGTTTTCATCTTTCAGCATTCTTTCATAATGTGTTTCCTGATATTCACGAATAACCAATTCATGCCTGATATATTGAAAGACCTCATTTCTGGCAGATTTAAATAAATAGGCATTCAAATTATTTATTTCTGTCAGTTTCTCCCGATTCTGCCACAACCGGATAAAGATGTTTTGGGATAAATCTTCGGCAGCAAAATCATTCTGTAAAAGGCTTGAAATAAATCTTTTCACTTTTGAGAAATAAAGCAAAAAGACTTTTGTAAAAGCTTCTTCATCTCCACGTGCAATTGCATTTAAATAAAAAGATTCTTCATCCATGTTTATATCACTATCATTATTTAAGGACGTCCAAAGATAGGAATATTACGTTTTGTCGCAAAATAAACATTGTATTATTTTTTTATTCTCACTTTTGTTACATAAGCTCATCAATTTATTTTTTTCTGTTCTTACATCTTTTCTTCTTCTATCATATATAACCGTCATATGGGGAAATTTTATTCTAATAATTTAATATATTTGGATTTTTGATTACCTTTGGGCCGATTAAACAAACTCAGAGTGCTTGCAACCTCTATAAAAACAAGTGAAATGTATTACATCAAAAAACAATTGGAGATTTCGGCTGCCCACAGCCTGAAACTGTCTTACGAAAGCAAGTGTGAATGCTTGCATGGTCATAACTGGATTATCACCATATACTGCAAGTCCAAAGAACTGAATGAGAACGGTATGGTGGTCGATTTTACAAAAATCAAGCAAATGATAAAAGGGACGTTGGATCATAGGAACCTAAACGACATACTTCCGTTCAATCCTTCTGCCGAGAATATTGCACGGTGGATTTGCGAACATATAGAACACTGCTATCGTGTGGAAGTAAACGAATCCACCAACAATACCGCTGTCTATGAAAAAGATTAATGAGATTTTCTATAGTCTCCAGGGAGAAGGATATCATACCGGTACACCCGCTATATTCATCAGATTCTCCGGATGCAACCTGCATTGCGACTTTTGTGATACTCAGCATGAAACAGGTGTGATGATGACCGATGAAGAAATCATTGACGAAGTGAAGAAATACCCTGCACGAATGGTCGTGCTCACTGGAGGCGAACCCTCTCTATGGATTGACAGTCACCTACTGAAAATGCTGCATGATAACGGCAAATATATAACCATCGAAACAAACGGGACTAACGAATTGCCCGGAGGAATCGATTGGATAACCTGTTCGCCCAAATCTGAAAAATCAGTGGTTCTGAAACACATCAATGAACTAAAGGTAGTCTATGAAGGACAATCACTCTTGCAATATGAAACCTACGACACGCCCAACAAATTTTTACAACCGTGTTCAAATAAGAATGTGAAGGAAACTATTGAATGTATCAAGAACCATCCTGAATGGAGACTCAGCCTGCAGACACATTTGATAATAGGCATCAGATAACGCATCCCGATAATATATCCCTGTACGATGTTGGAACATACCCTATCAAAAGGGAATGTACACCTATGTTTATATACACAACCTAATAAAACCCGGCTTTATTTTAGTATAAAAATAGAAATGCAGGTCAAATATTCCATTAACTGACAAGGACATTTATATGTGACTTGTATTTTTTATTTTCTTCCTATTGCATCCTATCGCATTAATGCTTATATTTGTGACATAAATATTCAGAACATCTATGATAAATCAAGAACTGCTTTATCCAAAAAGCATTGTCGTTATCGGAGCATCCAATAATGTACATAAGCCGGGCGGCGCTATCATTCGCAATTTATTGTCTGGAAAGTATGCCGGAGAATTAAGGGCCGTCAATCCTAAAGAGAATGAAATTCAAGGAATCAAAGCCCATCATGATATTGCCTCCTTGCCGGCTACAGACCTTGCCATACTGGCCATTCCGGCTTCAGCATGCCCGCAAAGTGTAGAAGAACTGGCCAGAGACAAAGGAACAAAAGCCTTTATCATACTCAGTGCCGGTTTCGGAGAAGAGACACATGAAGGAGCTGTTTTGGAACAACAGATTTTGAACTCGGTAAACAAATACGGGGCTTCGTTGATAGGGCCCAATTGCATTGGGTTGCTCAATCGATGGCACCACAGCGTTTTTACACAACCCATTCCGCAACTTCATGAAGACGGGGCCGACTTGATTTCAAGCTCAGGCGCCACTGCCGTATTCATTCTGGAATCGGCCATCAGCAAAGGATTGCGTTTCAATTCGGTGTGGAGTGTAGGCAATGCCAAGCAGATTGGCGTGGAAGACGTTCTGCAATATATGGATGAACATTTTGATGAGAAAGATTCCATCTCCGGACAAAAATCATTTGGAGGAGGTTCTCGTATCAAATTACTTTATATAGAAAGTATCAAAGATCCGGACAGACTTCTTTTCCACGCTTCATCTCTCATCAAAAAAGGTTGCCACATCGCAGCCATCAAAAGCGGTAGCAGTGAAAGTGGCAGCAGAGCAGCCAGTTCCCACACGGGAGCCATTGCCAGCAGTGACGCAGCTGTAGAAGCCTTGTTCCGCAAAGCAGGTATCATACGCTGTTTCAGCAGAGAAGAACTTACGACAGTGGGTTGCGTCTTCACTCTTCCCCCATTGAGAGGAAAGAACATTGCCATCATCACTCATGCAGGCGGACCAGCAGTGATGCTGACGGACGCATTGAGTAAAGGCGGACTGAATGTCCCCAAGCTGGAAGGTGACAAGGCTGCCGAACTAAAAGCACAGTTGTTTCCCGGAGCCAGCGTAGGAAATCCTATTGATATTTTGGCAACCGGAACACCCCAACATCTGTCATTGTGTTTGGACTACTGTGAAAAACATTTTAAAGGCATCGATGCCATTATTGTGATTTTCGGTACACCGGGACTGGTGACCATGTTCGACACGTACGAAGTTCTTCATCAAAAGATGCAGACATGCAAAAAGCCTATCATTCCGATACTTCCTTCCGTACATACGGCAGGAGAAGAGGTTGCCGACTTTCTTTCCAAAGGGCACGTTAGCTTCAATGACGAGGTAACCTTAGGAACGGCTTTGGCACGCATACTGAATGCACCCCAACCCGCCCAGAACGAGATTGAACTATTTGGAGTGGATGTTCCCCGTATCAGAAGAATCATCGATACCCTGCCTGATTCTTGTGATTTCTACATTAGCCCCGAGCAAGTGCATGAATTACTAAGTGCAGCAGGATTGCCTCTTGCCAAAGAACTGGTTTCTTCCGACGAACAGGAATTAACAGCTTTTGCTCAGAAAGTAGGATTTCCTGTAGTAGCCAAAGTAGTAGGGCCTGTACACAAAAGCGATATCGGCGGCGTCAGCCTCAACATACAAAGCACGGAACATCTTTCTCTGGAAATTCATCGCATGATGAAACTGCCCGATGTGAAAGCCATCATGGTACAACCCATGCTGAAGGGAACAGAACTCTATGTAGGCGGGAAATACGAAGACAAGTTCGGCCATGTGGTACTTTGCGGACTAGGAGGTATTTTCGTGGAAGTGCTGAAAGATGTATCTTCCGGTCTGGCTCCCCTGTCATACGCAGAAGCCTACAGTATGATTCATTCTCTGAGAGCCTATAAAATCATTCAGGGAACCCGAGGAGGCAAAGGAATCAATCAGGAGAAATTTGCCGAAATCATCGTACGGCTGTCTACCCTTCTGCGTTTTGCCACAGAAATAAAGGAAATGGACATTAATCCGCTTCTGGCTACAGAAAAAGAAATCTGGGCGGTCGATGCACGTATACGTGTAGTGAAGCCCTAAGGCTTTTTTGCTTCCGACGCTTCTTCTTCAGTCTCGTCGTACCCGTCCATCACGGTATCTTCTTTGATTGAAAGAGAACCGCCGGAAGTAATAGTCAGGACAAATGGTGTGTACATATCAGTTTCAGGATCGCCCACACTACCTGCAAATATAAGGTTTCCTCCTTCCACACGATCGAATACGATTCCCTCCAGAATAGAAGATTTCGCTACTTTTGAATCGACAAAGGCAGAAAAAGACGCTTTTGTAAAAACCCGATGAAAAACGGTTCCACCACCCGATGAGACTGTCAGGGTTATATGATTATCCACATACGTATCTCCCACTTCACTTTTCACTTTGGCCATAGAATCACAAGGTACGCGTTCTATCACGTAATCAAACCGCTTTCCGTTTACCATCGCACACGAATCCACTTTATAAGGCTGCATTCTGTTAAGGCCGCTCTTATCTTTTTGCATTTCTACAGTCGAAATATCATCCTTTACAGAATCTTTCTTTTGTCCGCAACCGGAAATGAACAATGTAAATAGAGCCAAAATAAATAAATATCTTTTCATACGTATCTTCTTTGAGACGACAAAGAAATAAAAAAGCAGTGAGATAAACAAATAAATACGACATTTTTCCAAGCGTAAAAAAACATTAAATCAATTCGACAAAAAGACAGTAAATGACAATAATTAGTTACTTTTGGAAAGTTTTAAATAATCAGTATGTTATTATGAGCAACAAAATCAAAAGATTCATTCTCCCTGAGAGTGAAATACCAACCCAATGGTATAATATTCAGGCCGATATGATAAACAAGCCGATGCCTTTGCTGAATCCGGCTACCAGACAGCCTTTAAAACCGGAAGACCTCTTCCCAATTTTCGCAAAAGAATGCAGTAAACAGGAGCTTGACCAAGAACACCAGTGGATAGACATTCCCGAAGAAGTCCGTGAAATGTACAAATATTATCGCAGCACACCTCTCGTCCGTGCTTACGGTTTGGAGAAAGCACTGGGTACACCGGCACATATCTATTTCAAAAATGAAAGTGTAAGCCCGGTTGGTTCCCACAAGCTGAACTCAGCTTTAGCTCAGGCATACTATTGCAAACAGGAGGGTGTCACCAATATAACGACTGAAACAGGCGCCGGTCAATGGGGTGCAGCTCTTTCTTATGCAGCCAAGGTCTTTGGATTGGAATGTGCTGTCTATCAGGTAAAAATCAGTTATGAACAAAAACCATACCGCCGCAGCATCATGCAGACTTTCGGAGCCCAGGTTACTGCCTCCCCGTCCATGTCCACTCGCGCCGGAAAAGATATACTTACCGCAAATCCCAATTGTCAGGGATCTTTAGGCACAGCAATTTCCGAAGCCATAGAATTGGCCATGAATACACCTAACTGCAAATACACTTTAGGTTCCGTACTAAGCCACGTCACTCTTCATCAAACTGTCATCGGACTGGAAGCAGAAAAACAGATGGCTATGGCTGGAGAATATCCCGATATGGTGATTGCCTGCTTCGGAGGTGGTTCCAATTTCGGCGGAATTTCTTTCCCATTCATGCGTCACAATATCCTGGAAGGTAAAAAGACAGAGTTCATCGCCGCAGAACCGGCTTCTTGTCCGAAACTGACCAGAGGCAAGTTCCAATATGACTTCGGAGATGAATCCGGCTACACACCTCTGTTGCCCATGTTTACATTGGGACACAATTTCATGCCGGCCAATATCCATGCCGGAGGACTCCGGTATCACGGAGCCGGCACCATCGTGTCACAACTGCTAAAGGACCACATGATGCGTGGTATGGACATCCAGCAGTTGGAAAGTTTCCAGGCAGGTACTTTGTTTGCAAAAGCCGAAGGCATTATTCCCGCACCGGAATCCTGCCACGCCATTGCAGCAACTATTCGCGAAGCAAACAAATGCAAAGCGACCGGAGAAGAGAAAGTCATTCTGTTCAACCTGTCAGGCCACGGTCTTATCGATATGACAGCCTACGACCAATATCTGCAAGGCAATCTCCAGAATTATGATCTGACGGATGAAGCCATTGAGAAAAATTTGGATGAAATCAAGAATTTATAACAAAACCCCTTTATAAAAAGACAGCCTCCTGATGATTTTAGTCGGGAGGCATCTTTGTCTCTATATGCAATACTTAGGAGAAATTATCTCGTTTGCCGTTACTCTTTCATGGACAGCTACCGCGCTCTTTGCAGAAGTTGCAAGTAAGCGATTAGGCGCCCTTCAACTCAATGTAATCCGCATGTTCCTGTCTTTGGTTCTGCTCAGCATCACAATGCTCTGCGTAACGGGATCTCCTTATCCGCTTTTCTGCAATCCTAAAGCATGGCTTTGGCTTTCCCTATCCGGCTTTGTCGGCTATGTATTCGGAGACTGGTGTCTGTTCAATTCATATGTCATCATAGGTTCCCGCTTCGGACAGCTGTTCATGACTTTGGCATCTGTATTTGCTGCTCTGTCGGGCTATATCCTGCTAGGAGAACACCTTTCGCTGTTGGTAATCATCGGAATACTCGTAACAATAACCGGCATTGGCATGTCCGTTCTCAACAAAGGAGGAGATGAAGAAAAGCACAAGCTCAATCTGAAGCTTCCTGTCAAAGGCGTACTGCTAGGTATCGGTGCAGCTATGGGACAAGGAATTGGTCTGGTTCTCAGCAAAATGGGTATAGATGCCTACGAGCAAAGCGTCCCTGCAAACGCCTCTTCTGTATTGAGCATTCTGCCCTTTGCCTCCACATTCATCCGAGCAATTACAGGTACTCTTTGTTTTCTGTGCATAATGGGCTTGCAAAAGAAATTCCATACCCTTCCGGTCGTCATCAAGGATGGCAAAGGCATGAAAGCAGCACTTGGAGCAACACTCTTCGGGCCCTTCATCGGAGTATCCTTTTCACTTATGGCTATTCAATATACTGAAACAGGAATAGCCCAAACCATCATGGCGCTTACGCCCGTATTCATTCTGCTTCCTTCCGCTCTCATCTTCCATCAGAAAATAACCGTCAAAGAAGTTATCGGAGCAATAGTCAGCGTCATAGGAGTTTCGTTATTCTTTCTCTAAATCATTCATCCTGAGCCACATCATCCAGATGTCCACTCCAAAGATATTTGCGTGTCTCTCTCACGGCGACGCCGGACAATAGAAGAAGCGAAATCAAGTTTGGCAAAGCCATAAGTGCATTCATGCAATCGGCAATATTCCACACGATAGCAAGATTCATCACAGATCCCACAAAGACCCCGATAATCCACAAAACCCGATAGAGCTTGATCCATCGTTTTCCGGCAAGATATTCCACAGCCCTTTCTCCGTAATAAGACCATCCCAGAATGGTGGAAAAGGCAAAAGTCACAATGCCCACAGCTAGTATGAGGGTACCGATATAAGGAATCTTGGAAAAGGCGGCTTTCGTCAAGGCGCCACCTTGCGTATAGTCAATATCCGGATAAGCAATAATACTACTCACCAATACCAGTCCCGTAAGTGCGCAGATAACCACCGTATCCCAGAATGTTCCGGTAGAAGATACCAAAGCTTGTCTAACCGGATTCTTGCTTCGTGCAGCAGCAGCTACAATAGGAGCCGAACCTAATCCTGATTCATTCGAAAACAATCCTCGCGCTATTCCATAACGAGCCGCAAGCATGACAGTACTTCCCAGAAAACCACCTCCGGCGGCCTGAGGCGTAAAGGCCGACTCAACTATCAAGACAATCGCCTTGCCCACATAAGCAGAATTAAAACAAAGAATGGCAATGCATCCCAATATATAGAACAATGCCATGAAAGGAACAAGCATGGTACACACCTTGGCGATACCCTTCACTCCGAAAAGAATGACCAAAGCCACCAGAACTGTCATGATTAAACCGGAGACATAAGAAGAAATTCCATAGGATTCGTTCAGTAAAAGCGAAATTGAATTAGCCTGTACCGTATTGCCTATTCCGAAAGCCGCCACCGCGGTAAAAATGCAAAATAAGACGGCAAGCCATTTCATCTTCAGCCCTTTTTCCAAAGCAAACATAGGACCGCCAAGCATCTTCCCGTCAGCAGTCTGTTTCCTGTATTTGATAGCCAGCAGACCTTCCGTATATTTGGTAGAAATACCCAAGACTCCCGTAAGCCAACACCATAGCACCGCACCCGGACCTCCCATAGCAACAGCCGTAGCCACGCCGATAATGTTACCCGTCCCGATTGTTGCTGCCAAGGAAGTGGCCAAAGCACCAAACTGACTTACGTCACCCGCCGAATCCTTGTCCTTGTGAACTGAAAGTTTGATAGCCGTCCAAAGCTTGCGCTGTGGAAAACGAAGACGAATAGTCAGGAATATATGGGTACCCAGCAGAAGTATAATCATTGGCCAGCCCCATATTGCTGAACTTATTTGTTCGGTAATAAGTTTAAATTCTTCCATTTTGCACGGTAAAATATATATTTACGTGTAAATATATATAAAAAATCATGAAATAGCGAAAATACGACAACAATTCTATTCTTTGTTCTTTGCCAAGGTAAAATCGAATTCCAAACCTCCGGTCTGTGCTATCTTTGCCACAATGGTACCTCCATGAATATTCACAGCATTCTTCACCACTGCCAGTCCCAGACCTGTGCCTCCCAACTTGCGGCTTCGTCCCTTGTCGATTCTGTAGAATCGTTCGAACAAGAAAGGCAAATGCTCCTTGCCTACTCCCACACCGTTGTCCGAGAATGAGAAGTAATAGAAGTGTTCATCTTCTTTCATGCATTTCACAGTAACGCAGGTATTTTCTCCTGCATAAGCGATAGCATTATCAGTCAGATTCCGGAAAACGGAATAAAGCAATGACGGATTTCCCTTCACATGAATACCGTCAATCAGCATAAGCAGGAATTCCATCTTCTTCTCCTTCAGCTGAGGCTCCACCTCCTTCTGGATTGCTCCCACTATGACATTGATGTCTACATCCTCCTTCTGAATCAGTTCCGGAGCTTCATCCATCCGTGTCAAGACTGAAATATCCCGTAACAGATTGCTCAGACGGTTGCTTTGCGCATAGCAGCGTTCAAGAAAATCCTGTTTGGTCTGCTCAGGCATGTCTTTGTTGTTCACGATGGTCTCCAAATATCCTTGTATGCTGCTCACAGGAGTCTTCAGTTCATGGGCAATGTTCTGCGTAAGCTGTCTTTTCAACCTCACTTTGTCAAGTTCACTCGAATTCAAGCGTTCATACAGACCGACAATGTGCTGGGAGATATCTCCTAGTTCATCGTCCGAAAACTTTCCACGCAGTTCATTGAATGGTTCGTTGTTTTCTATCCTTTCCGCAAATTCCTGAAGATTGGAAATATTCTTTCCCAACCTCTTGGTGAAGCGGAACAGCATGAGAATGATAATGATGCTCACCGCCAGACTGAACCACACATAGTGAATGTCCGCACTCAGAGACTTTATAAGATTCACATCATAGGGTAAAGCACTTCGAATGATGTAATCCTGATTCTTGAAAAAAGTAGCTGAATAAAAATATCTGTTGCCACCCAAAGTTTCCGAAGCCCTGTAGATATCATATCCGCTACCCGTCTTCAGAGCCTGCTGTATCTCAGCCCTGTTTTTATGATTCTTCATCAGAGACACGTCAGCCTCCTTATTATCATAAATAACCTGTCCGTTAGACTTAATGATAGTCACACGGATATGAGGAATGGCATGTGTCATCACATAATGTGTGAACACGCTGTCATTAAAAATGGAATCTTCACTGACTGCCTCGTTCATCTGCCTGTTAAAATCCTGCAGGCGAGTGTCCAGCAGCTCTATTTTATAAGCTTTTTCCCGATGGTTCTGATAGATGGTAAAACAACCTCCTATGACGATGAACATCAACAGGACGGAAACAAACAGTTTGTTGCCAAAAGAAATCTTGACCAGCTTCATATATACTTTTTTTATAGATTCTCAAAACAATATCCGAACCCTTGCCGGGTGACAATACATTTCCCGTACTTCCCTATTTTCTTGCGAAGGCGTGTAATGTTCACATCCACGGTTCTGTCCAGCACATATACTTCGTCACTCCACACCTTATCCAGAATTTCCTCCCTTGTGAACACATGTCCCTTGTTTTGAAGCAGCAGATGCAGAATTTCAAATTCCTTCTTGGTAAGTTGAATTTCCGTTGCATCCACAAATACCTTCTTTTTCTCCATGTCGACCACGAGCTTCTCATAATTCATTCTGTCTTCCTCTTCTTCCGAAGGTTTTGCCAGACGTCTCAACACGGCCTTCACCCGAAGTATCACCTCACGCAAGGAGAAAGGTTTGGATATATAGTCATCAGCTCCGATATTGAAACCTGTTACGGTGTCATTTTCCGTATCTTTGGCAGTGATGAATATAATGGGGATAGAGGCTGTTTCAGGATTCTTTTTCAGCATGCTTGCCATGCGGAATCCGCTTATCTCGCCCATCATCACATCCAGAAGCAGCAAGTCATAACCGGTCAGTTCCAGTTTCAGTGCTTCTTCAGCCGAGTGAGCCGTATCCACAATGTAACCTTCATTCTCAAGATTGAACTTCAAAATCTCACACAAATCCTCCTCATCGTCCACTACCAAAATGCGTTCTTGATTCATACTGATATTTTTTACATTTACAAAATTACTAAAAAACCTACTTTATCGTCAAGACTCTTCACAGAATTTATTCACTCCGCGAAGAAAATGTCGCAAAGAACTTGCCATTTCCTGAGTTTCCTGCAATACGTTCAAATAGACATAGCTTACAGCCAGATTATTCTTCTCGTCCTGCATACGATCAATCTGCAAACGCCTTATCTTGCTCAGCATATCCTTCAGACGGTCACATTCCATACGGATATCCTCTACCTGATCGAACTTACTTTCCTCCACGATGCCTTTGGTACGTGCCATCAGGAACATCATCATGTCGCGCATCGGAATGAATTCCTTGATACATTCCTTGGGCAGCGGTTTGAAGCTGTTGTCGATATGTTCTTCGCAAGGTTCACACATGCGGCGAAGACAATAATTCATCTGCTCGCTACTGTTGTGAAGCAAGTGGAACCATGTATTTTTTTCTATGGCAATCCCCTTGTCAATCTTTTGCATGCCTATCGTTTCCTTCCTGCGTATCTTCTTCAGCATTTGCTTCTCCTCATTCAGATTATTCTCTGCCCGACGCAACATCTTCAAGTCTTCATTGATGAACCCGTCGGTAACATACCCGTAATTCTGTGAAGCAAAATCCATAAACTCTGCCTGATTGGTCTGCACATGTTGCATAAGCAGTTTCCAGGCTTCCTTTTCATCATTTGTAGCGAGCATATCGGCAAACAACGTATCGTTTTTCTCCGATGCCATTTTCTTTTTATATTGGATATTACTCCTTATTAATATGGCAATCGCCAGAGAGGCCATGACAAAGACTGCAATATTCCCCCCGAAATACATGATCAGTGTAACCAGAAAACACAACACGAAAGCAGCTCCTGCTGTGATGAACCAGCCGCCGATGACAGAAAGGACACCCGTTACGCGGAACACAGCACTTTCACGTCCCCAAGCCCTATCGGCAAGAGACGAACCCATAGCCACCATGAAAGTGACATAAGTAGTGGAAAGAGGCAATTTCAAAGAAGTACCCACGGCAATGAGCAAACCCGAAAGAACCAGATTCACGGAAGCACGAATCATATCGAAGGCCGCCCCGTTGGCCAAGATGACATCATCTTGATTGAAGCGGCTGTTGAACCATTTCTTGGTTTTGTCGGGTATGACTTCCAATACCGCCGACACTGCCGAAGTGGTGGAACGCACCAGCGTACGCGCCATTCTCGAAGAACCGAACATCTCGTTACCTGCATCCTGTCTGGCCAAATCCACAGAAGTCTTCACCACATTGTAAGCCTTCTTGGAAGTAACCAAAGAAATCACCATGATGATTCCTGCAGCTGTAAGAAAATAGACCGGAGTCTTTGCCGATGAATTCAGCGCAGACATCAAATACCCTGTAGCATTTCCGCCGCCATTGGCCGTGTAATCCTGAAAAGAAGAAAATCCTGCCAGCGGGACTCCGATGAAGTTCACCAGGTCATTCCCTGCAAAAGCCATGGCCAAGGCAAAAGTTCCCAGAAGCACAATGAGGCAGAACACATTGACTTTGCACCAATGACATATCTGAGCAAGCACAGTGAAGAAGACAAAACACGAGAGAACAATCATTCCCGTATTTCCGTCAACCCACGCTTTATTAGCTGTAGTCATGAATGAAAAATCCTTCACACCCTTGATGAGCATGAAATAAACGATGGAAGTAGCGGCAATGCCTCCAAAGAGAGCAATACTGTATTTCAGTTTTTTCGTATAATTAAAGGTAAAGATCACTCGGGCAATATACTGAACCAGCAATCCGAAGAAGAATGCGATAGCCACAGAAAGGAAAATTCCCAAAATGACCGTCAGCGCTTTCTCCGTGTTCAGCAAGTCATAGAAGCTCAAGGTTCCTGTGGAATCCTTGGCAATCTTCATGATGGCAATGGCAAAGGTTCCTCCCAAGAGGTCGAACACCATAGAAACGGTGGTGGATGTAGGCAATCCCAAAGAATTGAATATATCCAGCAGCACGATGTCCGTCACCATGACCGCCACAAAGATATACATCACCTCGTTGAAATAAAAATTCTCCGGCCTCATGATTCCGTGACGGGCAATATCCATCATGCCATCGCCCAAGGTTGCACCGAAGAAAATACCTATAGCCGCAACAATCATTATGGTTTTGAATGATGCCGCCTTTGCACCTATGGCCGAGTTCAGAAAGTTGACGGCGTCATTGCTCACGCCGACCGTCAAATCGAATACGGCCAAGACAAACAGGAAAATAACAATGCCCAAATAAACTATTTCCATACAATCTTTTTATTTTGTTGACACAAAAGTATGCTACTGGCATTATACCGATGTTACAAAAATATTACAATTATGTTACAATACAAAATAAACCAAGAAAATAAGAAAAAGTTTATCTTTGCATGCAACGAAATCCGACACTCATGTGTCATCATATTGAAATGGAACGAAAAGAATTCGAAATCGAAGCCCAAAGAATCCGCAGCCATCTTCGAAGACAGGCACTGAGATACCTGCAAAATGCCGATGACGCGGAAGATGTGACACAGGAAGTCCTGCTCAAACTCTGGAGCATGCGCCTCCATCTGGAGGAGTATCATTCCGTAGAAGCATTGGCATTGGTCATTACCAAACACTTGTGTGTAAACAGACTGAGGCTGACAAATCCCCTCACAAGCCTCGACGATGTGGAAAAGGCCGACGAGTCCGTCTCTCCCGAAGCAGCCTTGATTGAAAAGGATGATTATAAAAGACTGATGGGCATCATAGACCAGTTGCCCGATGTGCAGCAAGCCACACTACGGATGAAGCACATCGACGGATTGGAGACCAGCGAGATAGCCAGAATGACCGGCTGTGAGGAGGTCACAGTGAGAACGAATCTTTCACGTGCCAGAAAAAAGATTATGGAACTATTTTTACAAGAAAAATAAAAATGACAGTAAACAAACAAAATGCAAAAGACTGGGTTGGAAAATTTCTTCGTGGAGAAACGTCCAACGCTGAAGAACAAGCGCTTTATGAATTCTTTTCCACCGGCGACGTACCTCGTGACTTGATAAAATATCAAGCTATGTTCGGCTGGTACCAGGGAGAAATGAAAGACCCTCTGCCCAAGGGAAAGCAGTCCCACAAAGCCAGAAAGATAACTTTCACCTGGCTGAAGATAGGCATAGCGGCAGTCTTGGTCATCGCTTGCGGAATTGGTGTGAAACTGTTCACCTTGTATCAGAAGATGCCGGATTACAGCTGCTACGAAGGAAGTTATATCATCCGCAACGGTGAAAAGATCACCGACCTGCACACCATCATGCCCATCTTGCAACAGACCTTGAAGGAGGCCGACGCGCACGAAGCACAGACCGAACAAATGGCAAACAAACAGATTACGAATCCGGAGAAAGAGATAGAACAAGAAATTCTCAGGAATGCTCCGGACGAGAAATCAAGAAAAATCATCAGTGAAATATTAAACGATTAAATAAACACCATTATGAAAGCAAAACATTTATTCATAGCCAGCCTGTCCCTATTCATATTGGGAAGTTGCAGTGCCGGCAGAGTTGTAGCCCAGAATAACATTGACCGACTGGTAAGCGAAATGGAAAAAGAGGGAAACATTAGCGAAAATACAGTCATCAAGAGGAATCGAACAACCAAGAAGACATATAAGGAAGTAAAAAGCATCAGTTTCTATACGAAGAATGATGACATCAAGAAATTCCAAAACGCATTCAACAAAGATAGCGAACAGGCCATCAGTGTTATCAGAAACGGAAGACTATCCGGAAAAAACAGCATGACTCTCATTTTTGAAGAGGGAAAGAAGAAAAGTATCTATACACTGAATATCTATAGTGCAAATTCCAAACCCTATCTCTACATATCCATCATCAACTATGATGCAGCCAATAAAGACAAAGATGACGATGATGACGACAGCTCATACATCATCAACGGAGTTTCCATGGATCAATGGAAGAATTCCTTTCAGACATACGATGACTTCGACTGGAAACCCTTCAACGAAAAGATGAAGAACCTGAGCAAAAATCTGAGTGAGAAGTTGAAGGATCTTCCGAATACCAATGATTAAGTAAAAAGGAAGTCCAATCCATGAATATCTGTCATTCGTGAATTTTTTGTGAAATAAAAAGCTTGTATATTTTAAATTCTTCTTATACTTTTGGTAAGCCTATCCGATATGACATATAGGATAGGCTTACGTATGGTTACACACAGCCTATCCGTAATTTTTTCGGTTTATTGGTATCCATTCATGTTTTGGTATAATCCGAAAATTCTTTCGGCTATACGCGAAAAAGAATTCGGATTAAGCCGTATTTGTTTTTGACTTATACCGAATGATTGCTCTTTCCTTGTTCCTTTACAGGAAGAAAATGAGTGGAAGCATAAAAACGTTTTTGTATGTCGTTGCGATTCTCTGCCATTATAGATTTTTCCACCTAAATTGACGAAGAACCATTACAAAAGGTGATATACATCGGCTGTTTTCCCGACTTCAGGGAAGCGTCTAGGGTATATTCAAGTAAGATATCCAGCCTTTTTGAGGAAAATTCCATAGCTATTACAAAGACATTCTGTAACTACGTTGATTGGCTATCGCAACTACGTGGATTAACTATGTTAATTGCCGTAGTTAGCAGTCACAACTGACCCCCTATCCTTGCAAGGATTTCAGGATAGACCATCTATCCGTATCGGATTGAAACTCATCCATTGATCCGGATGAATTCGAGAAAACAAAAATCACGAACCGGAAGTTCTGCTAATAATTTTGATTGAGTTTACAAGAAAAGTATTATCTTAGCAAAATCAACAAAAAACATATAAGATATGACCAACAGAATAACTTCACTTTTTCAGATTGAATATCCTATCATACAGGGTGGTATGGTGTGGTGCAGCGGATGGCGTCTGGCCTCTGCAGTGAGCAATGCAGGCGGATTGGGACTGCTGGGAGCAGGTTCCATGCATCCCGAAACGCTTAGGGAGCATATCCGCAAGATGAAAGAAGCTACGGACAAACCTTGGGGAGTAAACGTACCGCTGATGTATCCCGACATAAACGCTCTGATAGACCTCATCATAGAAGAAGGAGTAAAAATAGTTTTCACTTCGGCAGGAAATCCCAAAACGTGGACTTCCACATTACACGAAGCGGGCATCAAGGTAGCCCATGTGGTTTCGAGCTCCAAGTTTGCACAGAAATGTGAGGCTGCCGGCGTGGATGCCGTCGTTGCCGAAGGCTTCGAAGCCGGCGGTCACAACGGAAGAGAAGAAACGACTACTCTCACCTTGATTCCCCAAGTGAGAAAAGCCACCACACTGCCCTTGATTGCTGCCGGCGGCATAGCCGACGGAAAAGCCATGCTTGCAGCTTTCGTACTGGGTGCCGAAGGAGTGCAAATGGGCACACGCTTCGCCATGAGTGCCGAGAGTTCTGCCAGCGAAGCCTATAAAGAAAGGTGCTGCGCTCTTAACGAAGGTGACACTATGCTTTGCCTGAAAAAGCTCTCTCCTACCCGAATGATAAAAAATGAATTCTACCAAAAAGTGGAAACGGCTGAATCCGAAGGCGCTTCTCCTGAACAGCTGAAAGAGATTCTGGGAAAGGCCCGTGCCAAAAAAGGCATATTCGAAGGCGACATGGAAGAAGGTACTCTCGAAATAGGACAGATTGCATCCTACCTCAAAGAAATACTTCCTGCAGGTGACATCGTGCGGGATGTCATGAAGGAATTCAAAGAATCGGCAGAAAGGGTTGCTGCGTTGAATCTATAAAGAAAGTGCCGTCAGTGAATTTTTTATAATTCATTGACGGCACTTATTGTATAATTTCAGAGATGTTTTTATTTTGTTGCCAAAATATATTTAATAAGGAGGTAAGCACCGAAAATCTGAATCAGCATTCCCGGAACTCCCATTCTGAAATCCTGTACGGCAACAAAGAAATCTTTTACCATGGCCCATTCCACCAAAGTACCGAATACCTGATAGGACAATACCACCAGAAGCATGATAGGGATGGAAATCTTATTAAAATAACGTGCAGCCATGCTAGCAGCTACTGCCAAAAATACCGATTTGGTAAGAATGGCCGGCAATACTGCCAAAGCCGGCATGCCGAACAAAAGATGATTTGCCAACGGCGATAGTACTGCCGTGAGCAATCCGGCTTTCCATCCGTACTTGTAAGCGGCTACCAAAGTAAAGAAATAAATAGGTAAAAACATCAGCCCCCCCTGAGGAACTAGATGACATAGCTGTGGAAACAGAACGTTTCCCACAACGAAAATAGCTGCTACCAGATAGGTCTTTGTTTGCGAATACCCCAATGACTGGAGCTTTAAATCGACTGTCTGCATATTGTTTAAGTTTATAATTGTTTTTTAATTTTTTCGACTTTTGCAAATGTAAAAACAAAAATGGAATAAACAATAAAATATATCACTGTTTTTTATACCCATCTTACTGATTTGAGTTTCTATTGCTCAAAAGAAAGCCGTTTGTGCATTTTTAAGCAAAGATATTTTGATAATAACCAAGGTTTGAGTAATTTTGCAGCCTGATTTTTTCAGAACTTATAAAAAAAGGTAAAAACTTTAATTAATATAACATGAGTTTAAAAATCGTAGTATTAGCGAAGCAAGTACCAGACACTCGAAACGTGGGAAAAGACGCTATGACGCCGGAGGGCACAGTAAACCGTGCTGCACTGCCAGCCATCTTCAACCCTGAGGACTTGAACGCACTAGAACAGGCTCTTCGCCTGAAGGACCAGTTTCCGGGTTCGACTGTTCATATATTGACAATGGGTCCGGGCAGGGCCGCTGCTATTATTCGTGAAGGACTGTTCCGCGGAACCGACGGAGGCTATCTCTTGACCGACAGAGCTTTTGCCGGTGCTGATACCCTGGCCACTTCGTATGCTTTGGCAACCGCCATCCGCAAGATAGGTAAATTCGATGTCATCATCGGCGGACGCCAGGCCATTGACGGAGATACCGCACAGGTTGGTCCGCAGGTTGCCGAGAAACTGGGACTTACCCAGATTACTTATGCTGAGGAAATCCTTAAAGTGGATGAAGATAAAAAAAGAATCACAGTGAAACGTCATATCGACGGCGGAGTGGAAACGGTGGAAGGACCTCTTCCTATCGTGATTACGGTGAACGGAAGCGCAGCTCCCTGCCGTCCACAGAATGCCAAACTGGTGATGAAATACAAACGTGCCTTGGGTGCACAGGAAAAAGCAGCCATCACTCAGAATGGCGAGGCTCTTCCTTATGCCGACCAATATGACAAGAAACCTTATCTGAACATTACGGAGTGGACCGTTGCCGATGTAAACGGTGACTTGGCTCAATGCGGACTCAGCGGATCACCTACCAAGGTGAAAGCCATCCAGAACATCGTGTTCCAAACCAAGGAAAGCAAATCCATGACAGGAAGCGACAAGGATGTAGAAGATTTGATTGTTGAATTATTAGCTAACCACACTATAGGATAAGGATTATGAATAACGTTTTTGTTTATTGCGAGATTGAAGGCACCACAGTGGCCGATGTAAGTCTCGAACTTTTGACCAAAGGTCGCAAGTTAGCTAATCAGCTTGGCTGCCAGCTGGAAGCCGTGGTTGCAGGAGCCGACTTGAAAGATATAGAGAAGCAGGTTCTTCCCTACGGAGTGGACAAGCTTCATATTTTTGATGCTCCGGGTCTGTTCCCATACACATCCATGCCTCACACATCTGTTTTGGTGAACTTGTTCAAGGAAGAGAAACCTCAAATTTGCCTCATGGGTGCAACAGTTATCGGACGCGACTTGGGTCCGCGCGTATCTTCAGCACTGACAAGCGGCCTGACTGCCGACTGTACAGCTCTCGAAATAGGTTCGCACGAAGATAAAAAAACAGGAAAGACTTATGAGAACCTGCTTTATCAGATTCGTCCGGCATTCGGAGGAAACATCGTGGCAACCATTGTCAATCCGGAACATCGTCCTCAAATGGCGACAGTTCGCGAAGGTGTGATGAAAAAAGAAATCCTCGATGCAAATTATAAGGGTGAAGTCATCAGACACGAAGTAGGCAAATATGTAGCCGACACGGATTACGTGGTAAAAGTCATCGAACGCCATATAGAAAAGGCCAAGAATAACCTGAAAGGCTCTCCCATCATCGTGAGCGGAGGCTACGGAGTAGGTTCGAAGGAGAATTTCGAAATGCTCTACGAACTGGCAAAGGAACTTCACGCCGAAGTGGGCGCCAGCCGCGCCGCTGTAGATGCAGGCTTCTGCGAGCATGACCGCCAGATAGGCCAGACAGGTGTCACCGTACGTCCCAAACTTTACATAGCTTGTGGAATATCGGGACAGATCCAGCACATTGCAGGTATGAGAGAAAGCGGAATCATCATTTCCATCAATAGCGATGTGAACGCTCCTATCAATCAAATAGCCGACTACGTTATCACAGGTACCGTAGAAGAGGTGGTTCCTAAAATGATTAAGTATTACAAACAAAATTCCAAGTAAAGATGGCAAATTTTTATACCGATATACCTGAACTCCGATTTCATCTGAACAATCCGATGATGAAGAGAATTTGCGAACTGAAAGAACGCGATTACAAAGACAAGGACGATTTCGACTACGCTCCGGCTGATTACAACGATGCCTTGGATTCTTATGACAAGGTACTGGAAATAACGGGTGCCATCAGTGCGGAAACCATCGCTCCGAATGCAGAAGGTGTGGATGCCGAAGGTCCTCATTTGGCCAATGGCCGTGTGGATTATGCTTCGGGAACAAAAGAAAACATGAAAGCAATGGTGGAAGCCGGACTGAACGGAATGACCATGCCGCGCAAATTTGGCGGACTGAACTTCCCTATCACTCCCTACACCATGTGTGCGGAAATAGTTGCCGCGGCTGATGCCGGATTCGGAAACATCTGGTCACTCCAGGACTGTATCGAAACTCTCTATGAATTCGGAAATGAAGAACAGCACGGCCGTTTCATTCCTCGCGTGTGCAAGGGTGAAACCATGTCAATGGACTTGACTGAGCCGGATGCGGGTTCCGACCTGCAAAGCGTCATGCTGAAAGCTACTTACAGCGAGGAAGACGGCTGCTGGCTGCTGAACGGAGTAAAACGTTTCATCACCAACGGAGATGCTGACATTCATCTGGTTCTGGCTCGTTCCGAAGAAGGAACTCATGACGGACGCGGACTCTCCATGTTCATCTATGACAAGAGACAGGGCGGCGTGGATGTACGCCACATCGAGAACAAATTGGGTATCCATGGTTCTCCTACCTGCGAACTGGTTTACAAGAATGCTCATGCCGAACTTTGCGGCGACCGCAAACTCGGTTTGATTAAATATGTAATGGCGCTGATGAACGGTGCCCGCCTGGGTATCGCCGCTCAATCTGTTGGATTGTCACAGGCTGCCTACAATGAAGGACTTGCTTATGCTTTGGAACGCAAGCAGTTCGGCAAAAACATCATCGATTTCCCGGCTGTCTATGACATGCTGGCTACCATGAAAGCCAAACTGGATGCAGGACGTGCTTTGCTGTATCAGACAGCACGTTTCGTGGATATCTACAAAGCTCTTGAAGACCTTGCACGCGAGCGCAAACTGACCCCTGAAGAACGTACGGAACAGAAAAAATATGCAAAACTGGCCGATGCACTCACTCCTTTGGCAAAAGGAATGAATTCGGAATATGCCAACCAGAACGCTTATGACTGTATCCAGATTCACGGAGGTTCGGGATTCATGCTGGAATATGCCTGCCAACGCATTTACCGCGATGCCCGCATCACCAGCATCTATGAAGGAACAACCCAGTTGCAGACTGTTGCCGCCATCCGCTATGTGACCAACGGAAGCTACTTGCAGATGTTGCGTGAATGGGAATCTCAAGAGACTCTTCCGGAATTGGAAGGCATTAAAGAACGCATCAAAACCATGACGGACAAGTTCGAAGCCAGCACAAACCTGGTGAAAGAGGCTGCCGATCAGGAACTCCAAGACTTTGCAGCGCGCCGCCTTATGGAAATGGCTGCCGACTGCGTGATGTGCCAGCTGTTGTTGCAGGATACTTCTGCCGACAAAGAGCTCTTCGAAAAATCTCTTCGCGTGTATGTGAACTATGCAGAAGCTGAAATCGAAAAGCACAGCAAATTCATTGAAAACTTCAAAGAGGAAGAATTGGCAAGCTATCGCAAAGCCTGATTCCTTTTATTGAACACAATAAAAAAATCCTTTTGTTCCTGTAACCAGTCCGGAACAAAAGGATTTTTATTTTTATCAGTTTAAAGGCCTGTCAGAAAGTCCATTTGGCAGCAATTGTAGGAATCGCATAAACGCGATTGTTCTGCCCTTTGGTGTTCCATACGAAGTTATTGCTTATCTCTACCTCACTACCTAAACTCAGATTGAAATCTTTTGCAACACCTCTCACCTTGTTCAAATTGAACCAAAACTGAGGCTCACTCAAAAAAATCAGATTTCCTTTCACCGTGTTGTCATGCCATAAATCGGCAAAACCACTGAACGTGCATAGTCCTTGAGCAAAAGTATCTCCCCATACAGCCGTAACCTGCCAGTTATGATGCTGACGGACACCGGTGATGTACTTGTACAACAGCTGCAAAGAAAAGTTCTTGCTGAAATCCTTGCTAACCCAGCCATAGGCAGGACCAACCAGATACGCATCGTTATATCCGGCACTGGTATTCAAACCGCCGTCATACTCCACATGTGCCGAAATCGGCGCTTTCCAGAATTTCAGTTCCCGCGAGATTTCCCAATAAGCGGATTTGCTCTCATGGTCCTTGTAATCGAAATCAACGAAGAAATAAGTACTACCCCATCTGTCGGCCTTGAAATTCTCAACCGTAGAAGTCAGATGCGGACGGTTACCCAGATTATTTCCGTATAGTCCATTTCCCAAATCATAATGTAACTGTACATCCAATTGCGCATAACCTGCTGTAGTGCCTAATAGAAGAAAGGCCAATAATAATGTCTTTTTCATTCTTGTATGTATTTGTTAGTAGAAACTTACCTGATAATGACTAAGGTAGCGCCAAAACCATACTCCCGGAAAGAGGCATCCTGATACGAACACCGGTCCTTATATTTGGCCTTCAATTCACCGAGGATGGCGTTGCGGAGTACCCCGTCGCCTTTGCCGTGAATGAACACGATTTTCTGTCCTTTCTTGTTTTTATATTCCTCCAAAGTTTTTCTGAACACCTCTAACTGATAATTGAGAATTTCTCCGGATGACATTTTCCCCGTATCATCCAATAGCTCGTTGATGTGCAAATCCACTTCCAGAATACCATTCTTGTGTTCTTTCTTTTGCGGCTGAGGAGCATGTGTCTGATCGGCATCCTTCTTCTGGAAAAAAACTTTCTGAAGGTCTTCAGCCTCAACATAAACCTGTTTCTCCGGAACATCATTCCGAACAATATCATAAACCAAAGCTGGCTGTTCGAAGAAATCGGAATCCCTGAACGTGTGTAATTTATAGAATTTCACGGTATCAATGCGTAACTCCACAGTAGCTGCCGGTTTCAAAGAAAAGCTTTTTTCTTCTTTATAGGCAAAGAACTGCACTGCTACATGCTCCATCTCATTCAATCTGTCTTTATCGAACTCTTCCAAAAGGAACTTCATATTGGGTTCAACGACATCCGTAACCCGCATCTGCCAGTTCTTGCCTTCGGCCGAAAGATAGCTGAAACGGACATAGTAATTGCTGTCGTTCACAATGTAAGACTCAAAAGATGAGGAAGAAATGGCTTTGATATCCTGAGGTACAAATGCCAGAAACAGATTCAGTTTCTCACCTTCTTTCGTTTCTATCGGCTTGGCCTTGTAAGTGATGTCAAGATTCTCTTCGGGTTCCTCGTCATTCATCGTTGCAGCGTAACGCTTTTCCTGTTCTTTTTTTGACATTTCCTTGACCGCTTCGGGCTGTGGTGCCTGCGGCTTGCGCTTGATATTGTAATCATCGGTCTCTATCACCACACACTCGGTTATCGGCATGGGTATTTCAAAACCGTCTTCATCTTCAACCAAAGCAAGGTTCTTTCCTTGAAAACCTTTCACGATACCTCCTCCTACTTCACTGAGGAAGCGTACTTTATCTCCTATTTTCATATCTAAAAACTGTTTTTTCTCATTTAGCATGGGCAAAGATACATAATAATTGTTTAACTTTGCCATAATATTAAAAACAAGATAAGAATGAGCGGTACCAAACATATCAAAATCAGTGATTACAATTACGATCTGCCGGAAGAACGTATAGCGAAATTTCCGTTGAAAGTACGTGACCAATCGAAGCTGCTTCTTTACAAAAGCGGAGAAATAAGCGAAAGCAAATTCTGCAGTCTGGCGGAATATATTCCCGAAGGGACCTTGCTGATACGCAACAACACGAAAGTGATTCAGGCCCGCTTGCATTTTCACAAAGCAACGGGTGCTTTGATAGAGGTTTTTTGTCTGGAACCCGACGAGCCTGCAGACTATGCCATGAATTTCCAGCAGACGGAGCATGTGGCATGGCAGTGCATGATTGGAAATCTGAGAAAGTGGAAAGGAGAAATCCTCAGCAGACAGATGATAGTAAAAGGCAAGAAAATCACTCTTTCGGCAGAAAAGGGTGATACCATCGGAACAAGCACGCGGGTGGATTTCAGATGGGATAATGCAAAAGTCACTTTTGCCGACATTCTGGAAGTGTTCGGGGTACTGCCCATCCCGCCCTACTTGAAACGGGAAACTCAGGAAAGCGATAAAGTTACTTATCAAACGATTTATTCCAAAATAAAGGGATCGGTGGCTGCTCCTACCGCCGGCTTGCACTTCACGCAACAGGTATTCGATTCTCTTCAGGAGAAAAATATCGAAATAGAAGAACTCACGTTGCATGTAGGAGCCGGAACATTCAAGCCTGTCACTGCCAAAGAAATACAAGGACATGAAATGCATACGGAATATATTTCCATCAGCCGCCACACATTGGAAAGACTGATTGCATTCAACGGAGAGTGCTTCGCTGTAGGGACAACTTCGGTAAGGACTTTGGAGAGTCTTTATTATATAGGAGTAACTCTGACAAAGAATCCAGATGCTACGGAAGAAGAAATGCACGTAAACCAATGGCAGCCGTACGACCATCAGACTGAAGTCTCCACTTTGGATGCCTTGAAAAATATTCTCGCTTACATGGACAGGCATCAGTTGGACGCACTGCATTCCAGCACTCAGGTGATTATTGCCCCAGGCTACAAATATCACGTGGTAAAAGGCATGGTCACCAATTTTCACCAGCCGCAGAGCACTCTGCTCCTACTGGTTTCCGCTTTCATCGGTGAAGACTGGAGGAAAGTCTATGATTATGCACTGAAACATGGTTTCCGTTTTCTGAGCTACGGCGACAGTTCTCTTTTAATACCTTAAGAATGAAAGATAATTCTGCAGAATTGTTTCCTGTGGTGGATGAGTTGGGAAATATCCTTTCATCGGCAACCCGCGGCGAATGCCACAATGGCAGCAAACTATTGCATCCCGTTGTCCATCTCCATGTATTCAACGGCAAAGATGAATTGTACCTTCAGAAAAGACCTGAATGGAAAGATATCCAACCGGGCAAATGGGATACGTCCGTAGGCGGTCATGTGGATTTGGGAGAAAATGTGGAAGATGCTCTTCGAAGAGAAGTGAGAGAAGAATTGGGCATGACAGATTTCAAGCCTGTCAAACTGGCTTCATACGTCTTTGAATCGGCACGGGAAAAAGAACTGGTTTATGCATTCAAAACCGTTTATGACGGAACCATAACCCCCAGCGAAGAACTGGACGGAGGCAGATTCTGGAGTATTCGGGAAATTCTCGGCAACATGGGGAAAGGAATCTTCACTCCCAATTTTGAAAATGAATTCAACCGGCTGAACCTGTCCGAATCTTAAAAGAATTGAAACCAATAAACAAAAAAAGGAGGTCTACATGACCTCCTTTTTCATTCATATCTATCTTTAAAATGCGATCATTTTAAATTTGGATTCACTTCACCCCATTTATCAAGTGTAGGAAGAATACCCATACCGATAACCTGGTCACGAAGGTCAACCAAGTGTGCATAGCTTGCATCCAAGCTGGCAATTTCCTCGTCTGTACCTGTGATGCCTTTATAGTAAGTACCGTCAGATGTGATGCGGGTAGGCATAGACATCATGATGTGGTTGTACTTCTCAGTTGATACATAAGTACCAGCCGGCCAGTAGAATTCAGCACCACCCATAGCAGCACCAATCATTTCGATGGAAACATAAGCCGGGCTCTGGAATGAAGAACGGCCACGCAACTTGATGATTGCAGATCCACCCTGGGTAACAGCCTTCTTCATGTCAACCCATTCTTCCTCAGACAATGTCTTTCCGTTTACAGCCTTGCCTGTACCGATGATATCCAACAGAGGAGTACCGTCGATAGAAACTGGAGAAGCAAATACTGCCATCTGCTCGCCATGACCGCCGAAAGTGCAGCAGTTCTTAACAGCACACTGCCGGATTCCGAAGTGTTTAGCCAATGCGCTTTGCAAACGAGTGCTGTCCAAAGCAGCCAAAGTGCTTACCTGATTAGGTTTCAAGCCTGAATAAACCAATGTTACCAAACCGGTGATATCAGCAGGATTGAAGATGATAACAACATGTTTTACATCCGGGCAATATTGTTTGATGTCAAGACCAAGTTGCTTTGCAACTGTAGCATTGCCGGCAAGCAGATCTTCACGGGTCATTCCTTCCTTACGAGGAGCACCACCGGAAGAAACAATGTATTTAGCATCGGTAAAAGCTTCTTTCACGTCAGTTGTTGCAGTAATCTTGGCACCACCGAAACCACAGTGACGCATTTCTTCTGCAACTCCTTCCGGAGAGAAGATATCATACAGACAAATGTTTGAAGACAGATGCATCATCAATGCAGTCTGAGTCATGTTTGAACCGATCATACCGGCTGCGCCGACAATCACAAGTTTTTCATCAGTCAAGAAATTTTCCATAATCATTATTTTTTAAAAATGTTTGTTTTGAATACAAAAGTAAAAAGAAAAGCAATATGATGCAAACTCTTTCGATTTATATTTAATAATTATTGTGTAATAAATAAAAAGGTCCCTTCCTTTTCGGAAGCGACCTTTCATTTTATCATTTAGAGAGGATTTACATCATTCCTCCCATACCGCCCATGCCGGGGTTTCCCATTGGCATTTCAGGCTTGTCTTCTTTCTTTTCTACGATGACACATTCTGTTGTCAGGAACATTCCGGCAATAGATGCTGCATTCTCAAGTGCAACACGTGTTACTTTGGCTGGATCGACCACACCGGATGCATGGAGGTTCTCATAAACATCGGTACGTGCATTGTAACCGAAGTCGGCTTTTCCTTCACGGACTTTCTGAACAACAACTGCACCTTCTTTACCTGCATTGGCTACTATCTGGCGAAGCGGTTCCTCAATGGCACGTTTGATGATATCGATACCGGTTGATTCATCGGCATTGTCACCCTTCAAGTTTTCCAAAGCATCAAGTGCACGGATATAGGTTACGCCACCACCCGGAACAATTCCTTCTTCAATAGCGGCACGAGTGGCATGCAAAGCATCGTCCACACGGTCTTTCTTCTCTTTCATCTCAACTTCAGAAGCTGCACCTACATACAGAACAGCTACACCGCCTGACAATTTGGCGCGACGTTCTTCCAGTTTCTCTTTGTCATAATCACTCTTTGTAGAAGCAATCTGAGCCTTGATCTGGTTGATACGTTCCTGTATATTCTCTTTAGCACCCTTGCCGTTGACAACAGTTGTGTTGTCTTTCGTAACGGTTATCTTTTCGCAAGAACCCAACATTTCAAGAGTAGCCTGCTCCAACTTCAATCCTTTATCTTCACTGATAACCAAACCACCGGTCAGGATGGCGATATCTTCCAGCATTTCCTTGCGGCGATCGCCAAAACCCGGAGCCTTGACAGCACATATCTTCAATTGAGAACGCAAGCGGTTTACAACCAAAGTAGTCAGAGCTTCGCTATCAACATCCTCTGCGATGATAAGCAATGGACGGCCAGTCTGAACAGCCGGTTCCAAGATTGGAAGCATATCTTTCAGGTTGGAAATCTTCTTGTCATAGATAAGAATGTATGGATTTTCCATTACGCATTCCATCTTGTCGGTATCTGTAACGAAATAAGGAGACAGATAACCACGATCGAACTGCATTCCTTCTACCACACCGATAGTGGTGTCAGTGCCTTTAGCTTCTTCGATGGTGATGACACCGTCTTTGGAAACCTTACGCATGGCATCGGCAATCAACTTACCGATAACAGGATCGTTATTGGCAGAAACAGTAGCAACCTGCTCTATCTTGTCATAATTATCACCAACCTTTTCAGATTGTTTCTTAATAGATTCAACTACAGCTACAACAGCCTTATCGATACCGCGTTTCAAATCCATAGGATTGGCACCAGCTGTTACGTTCTTCAAACCTACTCCAACAATGGCCTGGGCCAAAACGGTTGCAGTGGTTGTTCCGTCACCGGCATCGTCACCGGTCTTGGAAGCTACTGACTTCACAAGCTGAGCGCCTGTGTTCTGGAACGGATCTGCCAAATCAACTTCCTTGGCAACCGTTACTCCGTCCTTCGTAATCTGAGGAGCACCGAACTTCTTTTCGATAATAACGTTACGACCTTTAGGGCCTAATGTAACTTTCACTGCATCAGCAAGCTCGTCGACACCTTTTTTCAACAGGTCGCGAGCATCTATATTGAATCTGATCTCTTTAGCCATAATTCTTTATTTTTTTAATTAAACATTTTATCCAATAATTGCTACTACATCACTTTGACGCATGATGAGATATTTCTTGCCTTCATGCTCCAGTTCCGTTCCGGAATATTTTCCGTAAAGAACGTGATCTCCGACTTTCAATATCATCTCGTCGTCTTTTGTTCCGTTACCAACTGCAACTACTTCACCTTCCAATGGTTTTTCTTTGGCTGTATCAGGAATGATGATTCCGCCAATTGTCTTTTCTTCTGCCGGTGCAGGGAGAATAAGAACTCTGTCTGCTAATGGTTTAATGTTCATGATTATAATTTTTAATTGTTTTATTAAATCAATTTTATTTGTCTTGCGACATCTTGGGAAAAACGAAAAGCGTGCCAAACTGCTTCTTGTGACAGATTGACACGCTTTTTTCATTCCTTGGCAAACATTTATTTGCCAGTTTATGACAATGAACTAGTGCCAGGCATGGTCTTTAGGAAAGTCCTGATTGGTCCAAGCCTTCTTGGATGTCCAGTCTTGAGGTGCATCGGTCCAGAAAGGATCGTCTGCCGGCAAGCCGAGGGGCAGGAAGGCAAGTGTGGTCATATACAGGCTGCCATTATTCGTATACCAGTCGGCAACGCCGGGATGATGCCCCACAAAACCGATTGTGAGGTACCCTTTTGCATTGAAATTGGTATCATCGGCATACATGCGTTTCATGACAGCTGTTATTGCGGCGCGGACTTGTCCGTTAGTCAGTTCCTTTGGCAGTTGTTTGTGCCATGCCAACAAAGCCAGGGGCTGCAGAACTGCCATACGGTAAGGGATGGAACGTCCGAAAACGGGATAAGTTCCTTCGGGAGAAATGAAGCGTTCCAGAATCTGCGCATACTTCTGCATGCGAAGAAGAGTCTCGGCAGGCAAATCCTTCTTGCAGACATTGCTGTAGTCTTTTGTTCCGTCGGCAGTCACGATATCCAGACATTCCTGATACATGGGCTGGATGACATAGCTGTTGTAATAATCGAAGGCGAAGTGCTGACCATCGGAATACCATCCGTCACCCACATACCATTCTTCGGCCTTGCGCAAGGCGGAAGCCACACGGTACATGTCATACTGCGCTCCCACTTTGTACAGAAAGCATTCGATGGTTGAAGAGAAAAGCAACCAATTGGAATAAGGAGGATTTACTCTTCTCAATTGCTGGAATTCTTTGATATAACGCTGTTTTGTCAATGTATCCAGAGGTTGCCAAAGGCTTTCGTAACCACGGATAAAACTCTCGGCAACGTAAGCGGCATCCACAAGCGGCTGACCTTCCTTGTTCCACAGCAGATAGTCTGGACTGTTGGGGTCAACGGCATTAGCATAGCTTTTCAAAGCCCAATCACGCAACTGCTTGCGCTGGATGCCTTCGGGGGTGTTGTCATCGGGCAGGGAGAGCCAGGGAGCAAGTCCTGCCATGGTACGTCCGAAAGCCTCCATGTAGGTGACACGCTTGTCGCGACCGTCCCATGTGGGGCTCAGTTCTACCAACATGTTCTTCTGAAGGTTCCCTTCACTCATTTCCCGAAGTACCGGTGAAGAAATCTTGTAAAGAAGATTGCACCAATAAGTACGATCATTCACTACTTGAGCTTTCTTTTTGTTCCCGCTCCAGGCAGGAAAACTGCAAAGCAAGGCTAATGCTAGGATAATGGTTTTTCTCATAATTCTAAATTATTGTTGTTTGTTAAGATATTTTACTCGTTCGCTCGCCGCGAGCAGGAATGCGCCTACGCCAAAATTGGCAGTGGAGCGGGCATTGATCTGCTGACCGGGAATGGCCCTGTCACCAATGGGCTGGACATAACCGATGCTGCCATCGGGCTGGACGGCTGTTTCGGAAAGGTATTTCCAGCCTTTGTCGGCAATGGGAGTAAAAGCTGCTTTATCCAACAAGCCGGCATTGATACCCCAAAGGATGCCGTAAGTAAAAAAGGCTGTACCACTGGTTTCGGGACCGGGAGCAAATTCAGGATCGAGCAGACTGCGGGTCCAATAACCTTCGGACTGCTGACAGGAAGCCAAGGTTTTGGCCATTTTTTGGAAACGCTCAATATAGAACTGCCGGTGAGCATCGCTGGCGGGCAAGTCTTGAATGACTTTTGCCAGTGCAGCTATCACCCAACCGTCGCCGCGTGCCCAGAAATCCTTCTTTCCACTCGGAGTCTGGTGCTGAGGATAAACGTAACGGGCGTCCCGGTAGAAGAGCCCGGTTTCTTCATCAAACATGAGACTCTCGGTATATTGCTCGTATTCGAACAGTTTGTCGAGATAGAGACGAGAACCCGTGAGGTTATAGAGTTTGGTCATCACAGGCATCACCATGTAAAGACCGTCGGCCCACCACCAGTAATCTTTGTTGTTGGTAGTCATTTCATGTTCCATGACTTCCTGTGCCCTTGCTACCTTGCGATAATCAGGTGCTATGTTATAAAGGTCGATATAAGTCTGAAAGCAGGCTTGAAAATCTCCGAACATCACGTGTTTGTCATTCTCTCCATAGAAATAAAGCCACTGTGAACGATCGGGTTCCTTGGCTCCCGTCCAGGAATTATGTTCGGCCCAATCGGACGAGAACTTCAGCCAGGCGGAATCTTTCAGCAATGTGTAGGCAGCCATGTTGCCGGTGTGATAGACGGCATTGTCCCAGAAGGGGCTGTAGTCTGATGCATGGTTTTGCTGCCACAAGACATTTACACGTTTCATGAGGTTTTTCACTTTCGCAGCTTCAGGAGAATCGGGTGTTTCCACTTCCAATATATATACGGGCTGAGGTTCCAATACTTTTTTCTTTTCACCGTCACCTTGAGCCACATGCTGTACAAAGACATGAAGCAAGCCTTGTTCATTCCACAAACCTGTGTCGTAGCTCGGTTCCCAGGCATCGACTGAAAAGTCGGTCAAGTCTGAAACAGTCCACCGACCCTTCTTCAAGTCGGGAGTGAAAGCGAGGGACACTTTACTGCCTCTTTCGGCATCACGGAAGAGGTAATAGGCACGGACCTTTCCTCCTACCGTGCTTACCGCCAAACGAGGACGGGATACAGGTATCATCTTCGTGCCTGTTCCGCTCAGGGAAAAAGCCGTTTTCCGCTGCATCACTTGAGATGCCTTCCACTTGGCGCCGTCTTTCCATATCAGGCGATACTGAGGCACTGTACTTTTGGCCGATTTCCAGTAAGTAGCTATGTAGGGATTACCGTCAGCATCGGACGTCATGCTGGTCTGGTTGATAAGTTCGCTGCCCTGCGGAATGCGGAAAGCATATTCGGCATTGGCGGCATTGATGGGCAAAGAGTATTTCTCTCCAGTGGATTTCTGCCACGTCCGGCCACCGTCCTTAGAACAAGCATAACAGAGGTCGTGATTGGTTTCCACGGCAGGAGTTTCGCGCCACACCCAGGATATGTGGATGGTGCCCAAGGTATCCACACACAGTTGCCAATAGGCGTTGCGCTGACCTTCGCCATCCACAAGGACATCGTGCAACCGCTGCCATTTCCCCTGAACAACATCGTAACGGTTCATCACCAAATTGCCTCGGCCCGACATGCCGGAACGACAGACAAAAAGCAGATCTCCATTTTTCAATGTATAGAATTCGGGATAGGTGACATCTTTTTCATCCTTGCCAACCATAGGCTGCATACCACCCAAACGGAGGGAATAAGGCGCCACACTTTTGCAATAATGCAACGGGGCATTGTGATGGTCGAATGCAACATGGAGAAAACCGTCACCGTCTATTCCCAGGCTAATGATATTGTGGGCATCCCCGCAATTTCCTTTGTAGGACGAACGAAGGATAGTCCATGTGTCACTGCACAGCTGCCGCTTGCCAAGGGTGAGATATCCCTCGCCATCGTAATAAGCCACAAACTGTGTGTTTCCTTTTGTCACAACCGAATTGGTCCGAAACACAGCGGCATTTACAGAGGTCTCGCTGTATCCTTTCCCCACCTCAATCAGTTTCTGAGCATGGACACCGGCAAAACTTAGCCAAAGCATCACAAACAGAGAAAACATCTTTACTTCACGTCCCATTTTCTTTTGCATCTTTTTAAAAGCTCTTCAAAGTTACTATTTTTTATTCTTGATAACAAAAATACCACCCGCCAATTACTCAGCAAGTGGCATTTTCGCTTCTAACAAATTGTTCAACCCTATGAACTAATACCCCGGATTCTGTTCCAGTTTGGCATCCTTGTTCAAATCAATCTCCGTTTGTGGAATAGGCCACAAACTCTGGATATTATCGGTGCCGCTGATGGCGTAAGTAGCTTCCAGCTGAGCATTCGACTTGGAATTTCCGGCTGCAACAAAATCTTTGTTCATCAATGCACGTTTCTTCAGCTGACCGGTACGCATCAATGTATAGCGACGGTTCTCCTCGCCTATCATCTCGCGGGCACGCTCGTCGAGAATAAAGTCGATGTTGATATCGGATGCCGATACCTGTCCCAGACTTGAACTGCCGAATGCACGGGTGCGGAGCACATTGATGGATGCAGCTGCAGCAGTCTTGTTGTTCAAGCCAAGGTAGGCCTCAGCAAGAAGCAAGTAAACTTCACCGAAACGCATCATCGGAACATCATGAACGGCTGAGTAACCGAACGTATCGTTCGGATCGAAGCAGTTCCACTTGGTGCAATATACCGGCAACTTGTAGATGGAGTCATTGACAGCATCGGTGCCCACGAACTTCACTCCGTTCACGTAGAAATCACGATGGATGTTGGCCTGTGAGTTACGGATGTCTCCGGGAACTTTGTAAAGGTTACGCATGTAACTGCTCAAGCGCATACGTGCCAAGCCACGACCGCCAAGTGAATCGCAAAGAGCCAAGCCTTTGTTGGAATACTGATAGTAGGCAGCCACCCAGCAACGACGCTGCTGGAAAGAACCTGACTGACCGCCGGTGACGCTGTTGTTGTTCTCGCTTTCGTAGTTCCAAATGGTTTCTTTGTTGCCTTGAGAACGACGCATGTAACCTTGCACGAACATATCATGATAGTAATCGCTATAGTTCAATCCGGAACGTAAGGTAGTGCTCAAAGAGAACTTGCCTGAATTGATGATGGAATTACAAGCATCAACGGCCTTTTGGTAAGCTCCGGTGCGAATATAGACTTCGGCCATCAGCTGATAGGCTGCATATTTGTTGGTGCGGCTGCCGTTCTTTACAGCATCGGGCTCGGGCAGATTGGCTGTGGCATAAGTCAAATCAGTGAGAATCTGGTTGTTCACTTCGTCCAAAGAAGCACGAGTGTAGTCAGTTTTTGAAGAAGTGGCAGTTTCCAAAGTCAAAGGCACGCCTCCGAAGAACACAGCCAACTGGTCATAACACCAAGCACGCATGAAGCTTGCCTCGGCTTTATAGAGGGCATTCTCCGCTGTGGTGGCAGATGATAATCCGCCATCGATATTGCCGATGATGACATTGGCGGCATTGATTACCGTATAGAGCTGCTGCCAGTAGATTTGCGGTGCACCGGCATCGGCTGTAAGTTTCTGATATTGATACATGGGTGCTTCGACGCCCTGGAACTGTGCAGGGTCGCAGACATCGGTTCCTACCTGGAACACGCAAGGGAAACCTTGGTTGCCGCTGTAGGAATAAATCAAACTGAAGTCATAGTACATGCCGAGCGCCAAGGCATTCATACCTTTCGAATCGGTCAGTGTAGTGGCAGTATAATTGGACATTGGAGTTTCGTCCAGATAACCGCTCTCGCAGGAGGTTGCGGTCATCATTGTCAGTCCTGCCAATGCTAGGATTATATAATTCTTTTTCATGTCGGTTTTCATTATTTTAATGTAAGATTAATGCCTATTACAAAACTCTTGGTGAGAGGATAGTTGTCTTCCCAATTGCTCCAGCCACGGTTGGTGAGGCTTGCTTCAGGATCCCATCCCACCCAAGGTGTCCAAGTGTGGAGGTTGCGTCCGCTGGCATAGATGGTGAGTGCACCCAGACCCAGTTTGCTGATTTGGCTTTCGTTGAAAGTATAGCTCAGGGTGATGTCCTTCAGACGGGTGTAGTTTGCCTTGCGTGAATATCCATAACCGTAAGTATTGTTATAGGTGAGGCGTGGATATTCGTTGTTGAGATTGGCTGAGGTCCAATAGCCGAACACTGCAGGAGTGTTGATACGCCATGTCTCATCGTAAGTTCTGATGTCGGAGTTGCTCTTCATCATGCCTTGGGCTGTCTGAATGAAGACGCTCAACGCCCAGTTCTTGTAGGAGAACTTGTTGGTGATACCACCTGTCCAGGTTGGATCGCGATGGCCAAGTACTTGTTTGTCATCAGAGGTGATTTTGCCGTCCTTGTTGGTATCTTCGAACTTGATGTCGCCGGCTACTGCGGTGTCGTCCCAGCCCTTGTTAAGGCCTGCGTCGATTTCGCTCTTCTGCCAGATGCCGAGCATCTTGTAGTCATAGACTGCGGAAATAGGTTTGCCGATGAACCAGCCGTTGCCTTTGTCGTCGGTCTTGTCACCGTAGAGGTCCACGATTTTGTTCTTGTTGTAGGCAAAAACGAGGTCGGTCTGCCAAGTGAAATTCTTGGTTACGATGTTGCGGCTGGTTACCGTTGCTTCGATACCGAGATTGGATGTCTTGCCGATATTTTCATATACGCTGGAATAACCGGTTACTTTCGGGAGGTTGCGCTTCAGCAGCAAACCGGATGTGTTTGATTTGTAAACATCGAAGTTACCGTTGATGCGGTTGCTGAAGATTCCCCAGTCGAGACCGACGTTGAAGCTCTTGGTTGTCTCCCAGCCAAGGTTTGCATTTCCTAATGAATTAGGATAGATTCCGGTGAGGGTCTTGCCGTTCATGGCCAAGGCGGCTGCCGCATATTTGGAGATAGTTTGATAGACGCTGATGGCCTCGTTACCGGATTTACCATAAGACAGACGAAGCTTGAGGTTGTTCAGCCATTCGGCTTTCTTCATGAATTGCTCGTTGGCGATGTTCCAACCAAGGGCAACCGAAGGGAATGTTCCGTACTTGGAGGTGTTTCCGCCAAACACGGAGGAACCGTCACGACGTACGGTGAAGGTGAAGAGGTAGCGACTGTCATAGGAGTAGTTCAAGCGGCCCATGTAGCTGATGGCTGCATAGCGGTCGGCATAGGAACTGGTGGTCTGGGTGGTTCCACCGTCGAGGTAGTTGAAACCCAGAAGGTCGTTCACGAAACCTACAGCCTTGGCTGTGGTGGTGAGGTATTTGCGATTCTGTGCACTGTAGAGGCCGGTGAGGTCAAAGTGGTGTTTCTGAATGTCCTTCGTGTAGGTCACGATGTTCTCTATGGTGTAGGCGTTGGTTTCGGTGTTAATTGTCTGACCTGTTCCGTTCTTGTCGTAAGCTGCAAGTCCGGCGTAGCTGGAATTGCGTGTGGGCAGATAGTTGTAGCCGAAATTCAGGCGGTATTTCAATCCGGTAAGTGCGGGGATGATTTTGCCGAAATTGAGTTCGGCATATCCGTTACCGTTGATATTGACACTGCGGCGGTCGGATTTCTTGCTGTAGTTGCAGAAAGGTGACACGTACATTTCCTCGGGTGCCATGGGGAGGATGGTGTAGCTGCCGTCGTCTTCAAATTCTTTTGCATAAGGGCTCATGGCTACGCCAAGAAGGAAGTTCACGCGGCCGCCGTCTTTGTTGTGGGCTGCCACATAGGCATTGGTTCCGATAGTGAGGTAGTCGGTGACGTTCACATCGAAGTTCATACGGAAACTGTAACGTTTGTACTGATAGCCTTTGAGGATACCTTTCTGATCGAGGTATTCGCCGGAAACGAAGTATTTCATATTGTCCGTACCGCCGCTGATGCTGAGGTTGTGGTCCTGGGTGATACCGGTCTGGGAGATTTCGTCAATCCAGTCGGTCTCGGTTCCGGAGTTATAGTTGTCCACCTCGGCCGAGTTGGGCACGGGAGTTCCGGTGAGTTCGGTACCGGTTTTCTGGAGCATATAGTCTTTGTATTTCTGCACGTATTCCTCGCCGTTGCGCATGCGGAGCTTGTGGGCATAGTCCTCGATACCTGCATAGGCATTGTATCGGATAGTTGGTTTGCCGTTCTTTCCGCGTTTGGTCGTGACGAGGATGACACCGTTGGCACCGTTGGTACCGTAGATGGCTACTGCGGAAGCATCCTTCAGGATTTCCATGCTCTCGATATCGTTCGGGTTGATGTCGGACAGGGAGCCGCCGCTCTTGCTGATAGGCACACCATCGACTACTATATAAGGATCTGTGCTGGCATTGATGGAGTTCTTTCCACGGATGACGGTTGAAGGAGAATCACCCGGAATGGAGGAGCCTTGGGTAACGAGCACTCCGGCAGTGGAACCTTCGAGAGCCTGCATCACATTGGTGACGGGGAGCTTGGAGAGGCGGTCCTTGTTGACGGATGTGACGGAACCGGTGACGTCGGATTTCTTCTGGGTACCGTAACCTACGACTACCACTTCGTCCAGAGTCTTGCTGTCGTCCTTAAGAACAATGTTGATTCGTCCGCCCGTGACCTTGACAGTCTGGGTGATGTAACCGATATAAGAGATGCGGATTTCCCGGTTCGAAACGGAGAGGGAGAAGTTTCCGTCCATGTCGGAGATGGTTCCGTTGGCTGTGCCAACTTCCAGAATGCTGGCGCCGATGATGGGCTGACCGGAGGAGTCTTTCACCGTTCCGGACACCTGCACTTTTTGCGGCGCTGCAGTCTTCATTACATTACTTTCGGCAAATGTCGAGACAGGGAATCCTGCCATGCAACCTGCGCAAATCAACAAGGTCCATAGGGCCTTGCGATTCCCAAAGATTTGATTTGAATTCATTTTGTTTTTCATAAATGAGTTTCAAGGGTTAAACATTAAATTCATCGTTGCAAAACTATCTATGAAAATGTGAAAAGAAGTTTAAAATTGGATAATTTAGGTCGAAAAATAGTCTTTCTTCCTCAACGGACTATTTTTCTACCTCGGCTGAAAGGACGTGGTGGCAAAGGAATTGGAGTGTTTGGGCCGTAGCGGTCGAAGAAAGTAGCTTTCTTGGACCATTTTTTCGCGAGGGCTCCAAGAAAGTCACATTCTTACATCGTTTTTTCGAAAGTGCACCGATAATCCTCCGGATTATTCCTCTTTCGAGAACCGTTCGCAATAATCCGTGGGGAGCATTCCAAATTCTTTCTTGAAACAGAGGCTGAAGTATTTCGGGTCATTGAAACCCACCTCGTAAGCGAGGTCGGAAATGCGGATGGCAGGGTTCTCCTCCATCACCCGACAGGCGGCCTTCAGACGGATGTTGCGAATAAACGAGGAGGTGCTTAATCCGGTGAGTGATTTCAGTTTCTTGTAGAGCGTGGTTTTGCTGGTGCCCATCTCGTCGATGAACTGCGGCACATCAAATTCCGAATCGTCAAGGTGCTTGTTCACACAGTCCACCGCCTTCTGCATGAACTGTTCGTCCATGCTCGTGTAGTCCAGTTCTTTCATTTCGAACACCAGCTGGTTCTTGAAGTCGCGTGCCGTGCGTTCCTTCTTCTTCAGCAGATTCCGGATGCGCGCATGGAGCACCGTCAGGTTGAACGGCTTGGTGATGAAGGCGTCGGCACCGCTCTCGTAAGCCTCGGCACGGTCTTCTTCCTTGTTCTTGGCGGTGAGCAGAATGATGGGGATGTGGCTGTAGTCGATGTTGTTCTTCACGTAGCGGGTGAACTCGATGCCGTCCATTTCGGGCATCATTACGTCGCTCACGATGATATCCACATCCTCGTTCTCAATCACATCGATACCTTCCTTGCCGTTCGTGGCACGAAGCACTTTGTAGTCGCGACCCAACAGTTTCAGCATCACCTGCAGCAGATCCTCGTTGTCCTCCACCAACAGCACGGTGTGTTCGTTCTCAGGCTGACGAGGCATGTCGGCAGCATCGGCTTCTATAATGTCGGTGATGGTTTTCTGCACCGGCACCGTCTGTTCGTCAATCTCCTCGGATTTGAAATAATCCCTGCCCACGGGCAATGTCACAAAGAACGTGGTACCCTCGCCCAATGCGCTTTCCACGCGAATGGTTCCTCCGTGCAGTTCCACCAGGTCGCGCGTGAGCGACAGTCCGATGCCTGTTCCAATGGTGTTGAACCGCCGGTAATCGCCCTCGTAGAAACGTTTGAAGAGATTCTTCCTCCCCTCTTCCGAAATGCCCTCACCATTATCCTTTACAGAAAGCTCAATTAAATCCCTGTCCTTGCCGTAGCTGAGGTTGAGTTGCACAAAACCGCCCTCCTTATTATATTTGGCAGCGTTCGAGAGCAGGTTGTAGATTATCTTGTCCAACTTGTCGGAATCATAGTATCCCGTGATGTCCTCGGGGTTGCACAGCACGGAAAAATGCAGTTTGCGCTTGCGGATGAGCGGAGCAAAACTCTCGGCCTCATTCTTCACAAAAGTGGCGATATTCCCCGGCGACACGCGCAGTCTCAGGTTGCCTGATTCGGATTTCCTGAACTCCAGAATCTGCTGAATGAGCCTCATCAGCCTGCCGATGTGTATGCTCATGATTTCATACAAGTCCTGATGTCCGGGCACTTCCTTTTTCAGTTCGTCCATGGTGGCGGAGATGATGGTGAGCGGTGTGAGTAACTCATGGGTGATGTTGGTGAAGAACTGCAGTTTGGTGTGGTTCAGTTCCTCCACCTTGGCCTTCTCCACCTTGAGCAGATGGTACTTGTTGCGCTGTTTCATGCGGATTTTTCCCTGCCGCCAGATGGCGTACACCACTCCGGCAATGATGAGCACATAAAAAACATAGGCCCACCAAGTCATCCAGAACGGTGGCAGAATCACCACTTCAATGGTGCGCACATTCTTGCTCCAGGTACCGTTTTCGTCCATCACCTTGAGGTGGAACACGTAAGTACCCGACTTCAGATTGTTGTAATAGGCAAACCGATGAGTGGCATCCGTGGTCTGCCAGTCGTGGTCATAGCCATCCAATCTGAAGGCATATTTGTTCTGCATCGGATTCATGAAATTCATGGCCGAAAACTCGATGCTGAAATTGTTCTGCTTGTAATTGAGCACAATCTTGTCCGTAAAATCGGGAGCCAGCTTGGATATCTTGTCCCTCACATCCATGGGAAATGCATCCCACGATTCGTTGTATATCTTGATGTCCGTGATGGAAATCTTGGAATTCTGATTCATGCGCTTCAGCTTGGAAGGGTAGAAATAATTGTATCCGCGGTGTCCTCCGAAAAACATTTCACCATCCGGTGCCTTGAAAGCGCACCCGCGCATGAAAATATTGTCCTGCAGTCCGCTCGAGATGGTGTACATCCGGAAGGAACTGTCCTCCAGACGGGGCTGCACGCGCAGAAAGAGCAGACCGGCATTGGTTCCCATCCACAAGTGCCCCTCTTCATCCTCAAGAATGCTGAATACCCCGTCACACGGCAGGTCCAACAGTTTGTTCATGGAGACAAAACAGTCTTTCTCTTTGTCATACAGGTTCAGTCCGCCGCCGGCGGTTCCCACCCAAAGTCGGTCCTTGGAATCCACAAAGATGCACTGCACATCATTGGAGTTCAGCTTTCCGTTCCCACGCGAATAGAGTCGGAACTGCATTCGTTCCCTGGTGCCGCCATAATTGGCAATGCGCACGAGTCCGGCATCACTTGTTCCGGCCCAGATATAGCGGCCGTCTTGTTCCTTGAGGCACTGAAAAGCATTGTTTGTAACGTCCGTGCCCTCCACAATGAATTTGCTGAAGGCGAATCCGCGCCGCTTGCTATCGCAACGCCTCAACCCCCGCGTGCCAAACCAGCAGTTGCCATAGCGGTCTTCGATGATGGAAAACACCCTCGCATTCATCAGCCAGGGCGTATTATTCTGATTATAGTTTTGTGCGCGTTCGCCCATTGGTTTGCGCTCGTCATATTCGTAATAACCGGTGGTGAAACTCCCCATCAGGATACGCCCGTCGCGAAGTCGGACAATCGTGTTCAGTGTCGGCATGGACCCGAACTTGCTGAATGCAGGCATCTTCGAGAAATGGGTATAAGTACCGGCCTTCCGGTCCTGAATCACCAGTCCGTAACTGCCTATGCCAAGCCATATCTTCCCGTCGGTATTAATCATCATGCTTCGCACGGAATTGGAGGTAAGTTCCTTTCTCACCTCGGGCAGCGAGTTAAGGCCGAACATCGGCTGACGGGTATTGATGGAATAAACTCCTCCGCCCAACGTGCCGAGCCAAATAGTACCCTGACGGTCCTGAATGAGTGCATCCACTTCATCAAAAGGAATATTCGGTTCCTTCCCCGGCAGATAGTTGGTGAAAGTGCCCGTAATCCGATCCTTGAAGAGCGGCTGCAAGCTCACTCCGCTTCGGGTTCCCACCCAAAGCGTATGGTTGGTTTTATCCTCGGCAAGCGAATACACCACATTGTCAGGAAGACCATTTCCGCCTCCATTCCCTGCCACGAAAGAATGGACCTTAAGGTGATCAATGTCGTATGGATTCTCGATAACGGACAATCCGGCGCGGAAACTCCCCACCCAAAGCCGGTGGTAGGAATCTTCCAGAATGATATGGGCCGAACTTTGGTTAATAAGCTGTGGATAGGCATAAAAAAGATTCCGTTGCGGGTCGAAGCGGAAGAGTCCGTTGAAGGTTCCTATCCAGACCTGCCCTTTGGAATCCTCATAAAGATGCTGTGCCTGCCGGGTTCGTCTTCCTCCCCAACTGCACACGGTACACGTATTGTTTTCGGGATAATAGCGAAATAGTTCGGTATCGGTCCCTATCAGGACCATTCCGCTATGGGTCACAAGGATGGCAGTGATTACGTTGTTCAGGAACTCCTTGTTGCCGGTGTTTCTCATCTTCCCTGTCTGCTTGTCAAGAATGTTCAGCCCGCTGTTAGTCCCAATGTAGATATGGTGATATGCATCTTCCGCCACGCAACGGATATTGTTGTTCGAAATCAGTCCGGGCGAGTACATATTGGATTTGTAAGTCTTGATCTGATAACCGTCGAATGAGCACAGTCCGTCGGTGGTGGCAATCCAGAGATAACCCTCGCGGTCTTGATACAGTCGGCGCACTTCGTTGGTAGGCAATCCGTTCAAGGCTGTCAGAGCTTTGAACTCCATGGTTTGTTTCTGAGCCGCAACGGCAAGGAAGGACAAAAACAGGATAGCGGTAAGAATGAAAAAACGTCTGCTCATCTTTTTTATAGTTTTAGACAGGGTTCTATGCTGCAAAAATAAAATAAAAAAGACAAGCCGACGTCGAATTATAGTTTTTTTATGTGTGAGAAAAGGGTTATTTGGCCCAAGGCATCCACTTCATGTAGTCCACATCCTTGAACATATCTGCTCTCATCACGTGCGTATCCGCATCCTGCTTGCCGAGCAGGAACTTGTCCACAAAAGCCGCCACTTCGGGTCGCTGGCTGTCGGGCAACGCGCAGTGCATGTGCCCGCCCTGAATGGAAAAGCCCATACGGTCACCGATGCCGAAAGTCTCCCACACCTTATGTGCCGCCCGGCATGACACATAATTGGATTGTTCTGCCAGCCATTCATAATCGGTATTCCCCAGAACAAGCAGAGCCCGCGGAGCAACTAGCGCCGCCAACTCATGGTGGTCAATGGGCAGACGCGACACATTCTCGCCGGCAAACCGGAACATACTCTCCTTGAACCACTGGTGACTGGTATTTCCCAAAGTCTCCACCTTTCCCAAAGTTTCAGAAACGCGCCAGGCATCCGCTCCGCCGCCTCCCGGTTCCTGGGCAATGACCAAAGCGATTCGTTCATCGAACGCCCCGGCAAAAAGCGCCATCTTCCCGGCAAACGAACATCCTGAAACAGCCAGATGCTTCAAATCGATCCGGCTTTTCTCCCCAAGGATCTCCAGCCCGTCGATGATTCGGCTGATTCCCCACGGCCATGCGCTATAAGCCCCCATTTCCACCAGATCCGGATACAGACGGTTTATCGGTTCCTGGCCACGTTTCTGTGTATGTGCCATCACCTGAGTAAAGTTGAATGCAATTTGTGCGATGTTCCTGTCATTGAAGATATCGGGAGGCAATGACCCCGTCCCGAATCCAATGCCGATGATGGCAGGAAACGGCCCCTCACCGATGGAGGGGTATTTGATGGAAGCCGATAATCTCAAAGCCTGTCCGCCGGCATGGACAATCACGATAAGGGAGTCTTTCTTCAGGCTGGCTTCGATATTCTTCTTATCCACTATCGGTTTCGGTCCCAATTCATAATGCTGCAACCGGCTGATGATTTCCGTCCGATGCTTCTCCCAATCCTTGAACTTCACGGAGCGTCCTTTGCCATCGGCCCAGGCAAACGGGTCCGGAAGAGTCTTGATTACCGGCAGATTATTCAATTCGGGCATGGTCGGAGCCGCATACTTAGCGCCCGAATTTTCCACACCATAGACCAAAGGAATTTTCTTTTGTCCCGCAACAGGTCCTGCCAACAGCAGTCCTGCCATCACGAACACATTGATAAAGTTTTTCATGGCAAGCGTATTAAAAACAAGAAACAAAAATACCATAACGGACTGAAAGTCCCAAGTATTTTTGTTTCTCATTTGTTACACAGTTATTCACTCATGTAACATCACCACATCATGTGGTCTTTATTTTATCATCTCAGCCAACTTGTCAGAGTCAACCAGCGTTTGTTCACCGGTAGTCATATTCTTCAATGAAATCTTATTCTCTTTCACTTCGTTTTCTCCCACGATGGCCACATAAGGAATCTGCTTGTCATTGGCATATCCCATCTGTTTCTTCATTTTCGAAGAATCCGGGAATATTTCCGCACGAATGCCGGCAGCTCTTACTTTTGCCAGAAATGGCAGACAATAAGCGGCCTCGGCCTCACCGAAGTTCACAAAAAGCAGTTGGGTGCCGTTCACAGCCTCTTTAGGATACAAATCCAACTGGTTCAAAACATCGTATATTCTGTCAGCGCCAAAAGAAATTCCCACTCCCGAAACGCCCGGCATGCCAAACACGCCCGTCAGGTTATCATAACGACCACCGCCGCTGATACTCCCAATCTGGACATCCAACGCCTTGACTTCAAAAATGGCTCCGGTATAATAATTAAGTCCGCGGGCCAAAGTCAGGTCCAGTTCCACCTCGCTCTTCACGCCCAACGACTTCAGATGAGACAGAATATACTCACTCTCTTCCACGCCTTTCATTCCCACTTCGCTGGCAGCCAGTACGGTCTTCAATGTCCGGAGCTTGTCTTCATTGCTTCCGCTCAGCATGATGATGGGCTGCAACTTGTCAATAGCCTCCTGAGGAATGCCTTTCGAAGCCAACTCCTCATTCACATTGTCCAGTCCTATCTTGTCCAACTTGTCTATAGCCACAGTGATGTCCACAATCTTGTCTGCCTCGCCTATAATCTCTGCTATACCGGAAAGAATCTTCCGGTTATTGATTTTGATGCTGACCCTCACTCCAAATTTCGTAAACACAGCATCGACCATCTGAACCAGCTCTACTTCATTGAGCAAGGAATCACTTCCCACCACATCCGCATCGCACTGGTAGAATTCGCGGTACCGTCCTTTCTGCGGACGATCGGCTCTCCACACGGGCTGAATCTGGAAACGCTTGAAAGGAAAGCTCAATTCATCGCGATGCATCACCACATAACGGGCAAAAGGAACTGTCAGGTCATAACGAAGTCCTTTCTCGCAAGTTTTGCTTGCCAGTTTGACAGAATTGCGCGACAGTAACTCTTCATCAGTCAGAGAACTGAAGCAATCACCTGAGTTCTGGATTCTAAACAAAAGTTTGTCCCCTTCCTCTCCGTATTTACCCATCAAAGTCGAAAGGTTTTCCATGGAGGGAGTCTCTATCTGCTGGAATCCGAACAGATAGAACACATCCCGTATGGTATTGAAAATATAGTTTCTCTTCGCCATTTCCACCGGCGAAAAGTCTCTTGTTCCTTTTGGAATACTTGGTTTTGCTGTCATTTTTTATCTTCTAGTCTCTGCGATTCATAAAAATCATAATGTAATAAATGAGTGTGGCCAAAGAACTTAATGCTGCCACAACGTATGTATAGGCTGCGGAAGTCAAAGCATCCTTTGCCTGGTCGTGATTATAGGAATTGGTGATACCCGAGCGGTTCAACCAAACCAAAGCCCTGCGACTGGCGTCAATCTCCACCGGCAAGGTGATAAAGCTGAACAGGGTGGTCGTGGCGAACAAGATGATTCCTATCAGAAGTAATGATGGGAAGGTGTTCACCATAAAGATTCCTGCCAGCAGAATCCAAGTGACGATGCTGGAAGAAAACTGCACTACCGGGACAAGTGCCGAGCGCATTTTCAAAGGTGCGTAGGCACAAGCGTGCTGAACGGCATGTCCGCATTCATGAGCTGCCACTGCTGCAGCAGCCACACTGGAAGAGGCATATACTCCATCACTCAGATTTACGGTCTTGTTGGCCGGATTGTAATGGTCGGTCAGCATACCTGGAGTGTTGGTGACTGTCACGTCATTGATGCCATTCTCGCGTAGCATCTGGATAGCCACATCCCGTCCCGTCATTCCGTTATCAAGAGGAATCTGGGAATATTTCTCAAATTTATTCTTCAGACGAGCCTGAACAATATAGCTGATGACTGCTATGCCTATAAATAAAATCCAATACATATATTTGTCTTTTTAATGGTTAATACAAGAACAATGATACAAATTATTTGCCAAGTTCAACAAAAAGCGGTGAACAGCATGACCATTCACCGTTTTTTTGGATACTATAACTTTTATTATTCTTCTGTATAACGCTCAATGGTCTGCTCACGGTCGGGCCCTACGGAAACAATCTTTATCGGAGTTTCCAGGAAATCCTCGAGGAATGAGATGTAACCGTTGAACTCTTCCGGAAACTCATCTTCGTTCTTCATCTTGGTCAGATCACATTTCCATCCGGGCAATTCAGCATAAACCGGTTCCACGCCCTCAGTAATATCAAATGGGAAATAGTCAATCTCTTCACCATTCTGACGATAAGCTACGCAAGCCTTTACTGTATCGAAATCATCAAGGACATCACTTTTCATCATGATCAGCTGGGTTACGCCGTTTATCATAACTGCATATTTCAATGCTACCAGGTCAATCCATCCGCAACGACGCTCACGTCCGGTTACGGCACCATATTCATGTCCCAGGTCACGGATTCGCTTCCCTGTTTCATCAAACAGTTCCGTTGGGAAAGGTCCGCTTCCCACACGGGTGCAATAGGCTTTGATAATACCGAAAACTTCACCTATCTTGTTAGGACCAACGCCCAAACCGCTACAAGCTCCTGCACAAATGGTATTGGATGAAGTGACGAACGGATAAGAACCGAAATCCACATCCAGCATGGTTCCCTGAGCACCTTCGCAAAGCACATTCTTGCCATCTTTCAGCAGATTATTGATTTCATGCTCGCTGTCCGAGAACTGGAACTTCTTCATATAGTCGATGCCTTCAAAGAAGGCTTTTTCCATTTCCGTCAAATCGTATGAATAATTCAGACTCTTCAGAATCTGCTCATGACGCGCCTTAGCCTTCTGGTATTTCTCTTCAAAGCCATAAAGGATGTCCCCGACACGCACACCGTTACGGCTGACCTTATCCGTATAGGTAGGGCCGATACCTTTTCCGGTTGTTCCGACTTTTGAAGATCCCTTTGCTGCTTCATAGGCAGCATCGAGCAAGCGATGGGTCGGCAAAATGAGATGAGCTTTCTTAGATATATGCAATCTCTCTTTCAAAGGATGTCCGGATGCTTCCAAAGCTTCTGCTTCGGCCTTGAACAAAGCGGGATCCAGCACGACTCCGTTACCGATAATATTGATTTTATTCCCTTGGAATATTCCGGAAGGGATGGAACGAAGTACATATTTCTGTCCTTCAAATTCCAACGTATGGCCCGCATTAGGACCACCTTGGAAACGAGCTACCACATCATATTTGGGAGTGAGCACATCGACAACCTTGCCTTTGCCCTCGTCTCCCCATTGAAGACCTAATAATACATCAACTTTCATTTCTTTTTGGTTTTATAGATTTTGTTTTCTTTTTCATTTCTCGTTTTTGCTTTGCCGCACATTTGCTGCACAATCCATAAATATAGAGCGCATAGTGCGACATCTGGAAACGGCGCATGTTGACTTTCGAGACAGCTTTCTCCAAATCATCATCGTAGAATTCCTTCACTGCACCGCAATTGGTACAAATCAGGTGATGATGAGTCTCCATGTTATAACATTTCTCGTATTGTGAAGAGGTTCCGAATTGATGCTTGATAACCAATTTGGCATCCATCAACAGGATGATGGTGTTGTATAAAGTAGCCTTGCTGACACGGAACCGCTCTTCATTCATCATCAAGTCATACAGCTCGTCGATGTCGAAATGTCCGTTCAGAGAATATATAGTATCCAGTATGGCATATCTTTCTGGTGTCTTTCTATGCCCTTTAATAGTCAGATATTCAGTAAAAATCTGTTTTACCTTTTCTCTTAATTTGTCAAGTTCTTGAACTTCCATAATTAACCGCTTCAGCGAACAAAGTTACGTTTTTTTGCCGAAGTGCGAAAAGAATTATACAAAATCTTCCGTTTCTTCTTTAATTTCTATATAGATGGCTTTTTTATCGGAATCTTCAGAATGTTTGAACGATGCTATGCTGTCGAGAATTTTTTTTGCTCTCCTGAGGGTATCATGAGCTACATACTTCTTTGCAGATACCAATGCAGCCTGTTTCACTCTCACATTATTCTGACTTAACGACACCGCCAACTGATCCACATATTCATTTTCGGATCTCTCATTGAGTTCAGCTCCTTTCATGAAAATTCTGGCCAGCAGCAGAAAGCCGCACACTTGAACAAACTCCGCCTCACCGGCAATCCACTGGAACGCTTTTTCGGAAGCATAAGGCACATACTGGAACAGATTCATGCAGACCTGCTCCGCCATTTCCATAGTATGAATGTCGTCCACCCATATATCAGCTATTTCGGGATAGAATGAATCAACCGGCTGAATCATAGTAGCCAGTATCTTGCATTCTCTCACGTCCTCTTTCCATAAAGCCTGTGCCAGTTCATGGTCTTTACCCATCTCAGATGCCATCATCTTCAGACGAGGTATCTCCACACCGAAATTCATTTTATAGACCAGTCCCTTTTCTCTCATGGAGCGGGATGCCTCCCCGTTCATGGATAATCTGAAATTAGTCTTGATTTCTTTAATTTTTTTCTGAAGATTCATCATTCATTAACAAAAGGCAAGGTTGAATATTCTTTACTATATCTCAGCATCTGTTCGGCATAACCTTCCGTGTAAGATATCTTCACATCGAGTATCTGACCTTTTTTGTCAGTCACTGCTTTATATACAGGATTGATAAATCCTTTGTAAGGCGCCAAATGGAGCTTCTCATAACGAGCCAAGACCTCCTGATGCAATTCCGGATCTACCTTAACGGCATATTTTTCGATCAAGTCACGGGCTGCATTAAAATCACCTTCCGATTTCACCCGTTGTATCTCTGCCAACAATTGTCCGAACAAAAGGCGGAGCTTTTCATAATCATTGATCTTCACGTATGTCTTTCCCTCTCTTTTGACCAGCTCTACCACATTGTCTGCTTTCCCTTGTTCGTATGCCCAATGTGCTATCAAGGAGCGATTACGCATGTGAGCTTCTTCAATGTTTTTTCCAGATTCTATTCTTACCAATTGAGTCATCAATCCATTCATCATATAAGAATAGTACTCAGCTTTATAGGCATCCGGTGAAGGAGTCAGTTTCATTTCCAATAATTTCGCATCCGGAAGGTAATACAATCCGAACAAGTCAGCACGGGCTTCCTCTATGGTTGAACCGTATGCCTTGAGTGTATCGGGATCTACACCGGGCAATAGCTTGCCCGATCCATGCCCCAAACATTCATGCAAATCCGTATGCAAATCATTTGTGATATCCGAGTATTTATCAATCAAATCTTTTTCTGCCGGACTGTAAACGAACTCATCCAAAAATCCGTTTCCCTGAGCAGCTTTGTTATACGCTTCGGTCAGATTACCTATAGTCACGGATTTGGATCCATGCTCCTTGCGAACCCAATCGGAATTCGGAAGATTGATGCCGATTGCAGTGGAAGGATAAAGATCACCTCCCAAAATAGCGGCTGTTATCACTTTTGCCGAAACGCCCTTTACATTTTCTTTCTTAAAACGGGCATCTACCGGTGAATGATCTTCGAACCATTGCGCAGCCCCGCTGATCAGTTCAGTCCGCTTCGTTGCTTCCATATCCTTGAAGTTGACAATAGATTCCCAACTGGCTTTCAAGCCTAGAGGATCGCCATAACTTTCTGTAAAGCAATTTGTAAAATCCACTCTTGATGCAAGGTCCTTCACCCATAATATCGTATAATCGTCAAAAGTCTTCAAGTTTCCGTTTCTATAGAACTCCACCAATTTGCGAATGACAGCTTTCTGCTGATTATTTTCAGCAACTGCTTCAGCCTTATTCAGCCAATAAATTATTTTTTCGATAGCCGGAGAATACAAACCGCCTACTTTCCAAACCTTTTCGAAAATCTTTCCGTTTTCTTTCACCAGACGGCTGTTCATTCCGTACATCACAGGTTCCGCATCCGTGGTATTTTTCATCGCATTATAAAAATCTTCGGCTTCCTGTTGGGTTACACCTTCATAATAATTACAGGCAGATGTCTTTATCAAATCCACTCCGGCTGCCTGGTTCACCCTTTTCGGCGTTACAGACGGATCGAAGATAACGGGGAATATTGCTTTGCAAAGTTGGTCCACCGTCTGTCCCTTGACCAAAGGAAGTTTCTTAGGATCCACGCTTTTAAGCGCCTTTCTGAAAAAATCCGGGGTAAAGCCGGCAATAAACTTATCGGCTCCATAATGATGATGGATACCATTGGAAAACCAGACCCTTTTCAGGTAAACTTCCATGGCACGGAAATCCTTTCCGCTTCGGTCACCTTTATAATCCGTGTAAACCGCCTCGAGCATCTTGCGAATAATGAGATTATACTTTCCGTTCTGGTCGAACAAGATGTCCCGTCCCTCCAAAGCCGCTTGCGACAAATAATACACAAGTTCTTTTTGCTTGACGGTCAAAGTCTCAAAATCCTTCACTTGGTATCGCAGAATCTGCAAATCGGCAAATTGCTCAACCACATAATTAAAATCATTCCCGACTGTTTTTGCTGTGCCTGTAGTTTGGCCGCAACAAAACGCAGCAGCTGTCATCATCATTACTAAAAATCCTTTCTTCATAAAATTATTCACTTCTTTTTAGGGGCAGAATGCCGCAAGCGATATGCTCTGGGGGTCTCTCCCACCAAAAGGCCGAAAGCCAAATAGAAGCACTGCCTGTTGGCAAATCCCACCATGAGACCAATTTCCTCGGCAGTGTACTGACTGTATTTGGAATCGACCAACATTTTCTTGGCGTCTTCTATCCTATATTCATTTAAAAAACGGTTATAATTCTTACCCATGCAATAATGGAATACTGCAGAAATATAACGCGAATTAGTATTCAAATCCTTAGTCAATTGTAGTGCAGAATAGTTAGGGTCTTTATATTTCTTCTTATTTACAATAATATCAATGACTCCTCCATAAAGTTCTTCTGTCATTTCCTTGCCTATTTTCTTAGGATAAGAATCCGGAAAAAGCTGTGTCTTCGTCTTCTTGTTCATAGTTTTCTAATGAAATTCTTAACTGATATTCTTAACTCCACTCTTATTTTACAAAAATACACACTATTTTTTTTATTTGGCAACTTATTTGCCCTTTTTTTAATGTCCCAATCCCAATATTGATTATCTTTACGACATAATTTACAAAAGCACGTTATGTTACAGACTCTGAAAACTGTTTTCGGATACGACTCTTTTCGTCCGCAACAAGAAGAAATCATAAAAAACACACTGGCCAAAAAGGATACAGTAGTTCTCATGCCCACAGGGGGAGGCAAATCCATCTGCTATCAGTTGCCGGCTATCCTTATGGAAGGAACGGCCATCGTCATATCCCCGCTCATCTCTCTGATGAAAGATCAGGTAGAATCCCTGAAAGCCAATGGCGTGAAAGCCGAAGCACTGAACAGCGGCAATGATGAAACAAAAAACGAAATCATAAAAAGAGAATGTATCAGAGGAAACATCAAACTTCTGTATATTTCACCGGAAAGACTGATGGGAGAAATCAATTTTCTCTTGAAGGATATCCGCATCTCACTCTTTGCCATCGATGAAGCTCACTGTATTTCCCAATGGGGACATGATTTCCGCCCGGAATATACACAACTGCGCCTTCTCAGACAAGAGTTTCCCCAAATACCCATTATGGCTCTTACCGCCACAGCCGACAAAATCACCCGAAATGATATCATCGAACAACTGGAATTGAAAGATCCTCAGATATTCATAACATCTTTCGATCGTCCCAACTTGAGCCTGACTGTGAAAAGAGGATATCAAAAAAAAGAAAAGGACCGTTCCATTCTTGATTTCATTCACAAGCACTACCGGCAATGCGGAATCATTTACTGCATGAGCAGGAAAACAACCGAAAGCGTAAATGCCATGCTTGTCAAGAACGGGATACCATCTGCCGTATATCATGCCGGCTTGAGTAATCCGCAACGTGACAAGACTCAAGAAGACTTCATCAATGACCGAGTGCAAGTGGTTTGTGCAACGGTTGCCTTCGGCATGGGAATTGACAAATCCAACGTCAGATGGGTCATTCACTACAATATGCCCAAGAGCATCGAAAATTTCTATCAGGAAATAGGACGTGCCGGACGTGACGGTCTGGACAGCGATACGGTTCTATATTACTCCTTGGGAGACATTGTCATGCTGAGCAAGTTTGCCATGGACAGCGGCCAGCAGCAGACCAATATGGACAAACTGCGACGCATGCAGCAATATGCCGAAGCTGATATCTGCCGCAGAAGAATCCTACTGAATTATTTCGGAGAAGCCGCTGAACATGATTGTGGAAATTGCGATGTATGCAAGAATCCCCCTCAGAGATTTGACGGAACCATACTTGTACAGAAGGCTCTCAGCGCAATCATAAGGACGGAAGAACAAGTAACCACATACCAGCTCATAGATATTCTTCGGGGCATTTATTCTCCCGAAATAACAAGCAGGCACTTTGAAAAGCTCAAGACTTTCGGTGCGGGAAGAGACGTGCCCATTCGTGACTGGCAGGACTACTTGCTGCAAATGCTGCAACTCGGTTATTTTGAAATTGCCTACAACGAAAACAACCATCTGAAAATAACAGAAAGCGGGAAAAAGGTTTTGTATGGCAAATCAACAGCCCAACTTGTAATAATAAAAAGAGAAGAAGCCAGGCCTAAAGGAAGGAAAAAGAAAGATATTCCGCAGTCTATGTTTCCTATTGCCGACGTCACACAAGGAAAAGAAGATGAAAATCTATTCGAAGCTTTGCGCATCCTTCGCAAACGCCTTGCCGACGAACAGGGTTATCCTGCCTATATTGTCCTTTCAGACAAAGTTCTCCATCTGCTGAGCAGCATCCGGCCTACGAATATCGAAGAATTCGGCAATATCAGCGGAATAGGTGATTTCAAAAAAGAAAAATACGGAAAAGATTTTGTTTACCTCATCCGCAGTTTCATAAAAGAAAAATGATGCCTGTTATTTGCAGGCATCATACAATTCTTTTAGAGAAGGACGAGGTACTCCCAATGTAACGGCCTTGTCCAAATCTTTCTTCGCAAAAGTTTTCTTCTTTTGAGCTACATATATCTGGGCTCTGGCAATGTAATTGTCAGGATTCTTTCCATTCCATTTGATGGCAGACTCCAAGTCCAAAAGGGCTAAATCGGGATTACCCATATCCACTTCGATATCGGCTCTAGCCGAATACAAAACTGAATTGCTCGGATTTCTCTCTATCAAGCGATTCATGATATCCATGGACTCGCGATAACGTTTTTCTTTCTGATCCAGCAAAGCGAGACCCAGATTTCCTTCCAGATGGCCGGGAGCCAGACGTATGAGATTTTCATAATCATTGCGCGCCTGTTTATAATCACGCCTTGTCTTGCTGATAAAAGCCCTGTACAACATAGCGGTGGTGTCATTCGCATCAATATCCAGTAAATGACTGTAATCAATATAAGCCTTGTTGTAGTCATTTTCCTGCATATAAAGTGTTGCTCTTTGCCGGATGGCTTCTGCAAGATCGGGCATGGTGTTGAGGGCCATGGAATAGGATTCAATGGCTTTTTTTCTCTCTCCCGCACGAATCTGAATGTTTCCGATATTCGAAAAAATCAAAGCATTATGCGGATTGGTAGGTTCCAGTTTCATGGCTTTCATGAAATACGATTCGGCTTGCTGAAGGCTGTCTTTACTCACGTATTTCATAGCTTTGTCGAACAAAGACTGATAGGTAGACTGCTGAGCTGATAACAGAGAGCAGCATCCACAAGCCAGAGCCAGAAGTGTCATTCGCATTCTCATCTCTCAAGCTTTTTTGATATAATCCACAATCCAGGCTCCCACTTCTTTTGTCCCGTACTTGGCTCCATTTTCCACCTGTATTTCGGGCGTGCGGACATTTGCATCGAGAGAAGCGTCCACTGCCTTACGAATCAAATTTCCTTCCTCCTTCAGGTCGAAATATTCGAAAAGCATGGCTGCAGAAAGTACCTGTGCAATCGGATTGGCAATGTTCAAGCCTTTTGCCTGAGGCCAGGAACCATGCACCGGTTCGAATACCGGAGTGCTCTCACCTGTTGATGCCGACGGAAGCAAGCCCATAGAACCACTGATGCAGGAACCTTCATCAGTAAGAATATCGCCGAATGTATTTTCAGTAACCATTACATCAAAAAAACGGGGTTCGGTAATCATTCTCATGGAAGCATTGTCCACATACATATAATCAGTTTTCACTTCAGGATATTTCGGAGCCATTTCCTGTGCTATCTGTCTCCACAAGCGGCTCGAAGCAAGAACATTAGCTTTATCGACCACTGTCAGATGCTTGTTACGCTTCATGGCATATTCGAAACCTACCTTTAATATACGTTCAATTTCGGGACGGCTATAGAAATTGGTATCATAAGCTTTGTCGTTGTCCTGGTATTTTTCGCCGAAATACATTCCTCCTGTCAACTCACGAATACAGATAAAATCGGCTCCATCCACAAGTTCGGAACGAAGCGGTGACTTGTGCAGCAGGCATTTGAAAGTCTGCACCGGACGTATATTGGCATAAAGTCCCAGTTTCTTACGCATGGCAAGAAGCCCCTGTTCCGGACGAACCTTGGCTGTAGGATTATTATCAAATTTCGGGTCACCCACTGCAGAGAATAGCACTGCATCGGCATTCTTGCATATCTGATAGGTTTCTTCTGAGAACGGATCTCCAATTTTGTCAATCGCATCAGCTCCGCAAATGGCATACTGATAGCTTACGTTATGACCGAATTTTTCGCATACGGCATTCATTACATTCACTCCCTGAACCGAGATTTCAGGTCCGATGCCGTCACCCGGCAATACTGCAATTTTCAAATCCATAGTTTTATTTATTTTGATTTGTTTCGTAATCATTTTCTATAATATTCAACATCTTGATGGTAGCCTTGATGGCAGCCTCTGTCTGGTCTGCATCCAGCCCTCTGGTTCTGAGGACTCTTCCATCGAAATCCCATGTAATGTCTGTCTGCACGAATGCATCCGTACGTCCGCCGGGAGGAATGCTGACTGCATAATTCTTCAACATGGGAAACTTTCTGTTCAGGGTACCCTTGTAGATGTGGCGGACTGCTCTTACAAAAGCATCATACTGTCCGTCTCCGCTGGAGTTCTCCTCATAAGGAATTCCATTTACTTCTATCTTGATAGTTGCCATTGGCTTCAAGCCGAAAGCTGTTGTCACCATATAACTCAGCAAACGAACTTTATCATTAGAAACGCCATGTTTCAGTACATCCGAAATGATATAAGGCAAATCCTCCTGAGTCACCAGTTCCTTTTTATCACCCAATTCAATGATACGTTCCGTGACTTTACGCATGGATTCTTCATCCAAGTCCAAGCCCAGGTCCTCCAGATTCTTTCTGATATTGGCCTTGCCGCTCATCTTGCCCAAGGCATATTCACGGTGCCGTCCGAATCTTTCCGGAATCAATTCATTACAATACAGATTATCTTTGTTATCGCCATCGGCATGAACACCGGCTACTTGGGTAAACACATTCTCACCTACAATCGGTTGATTGGCAGGGATAGCTATACCTGAATAAGACTCGACCACCTTGCTCACATCATTGAGTTTGCTTTCATTGATATTGGTCAAAGCATTGAAATGGTCTTTCAATATAGCCTGAACACTTGCCAACGGTGCATTTCCCGCACGTTCACCAAGTCCGTTGATAGTGGTATGCAGTCCTTTGGCTCCACTCAAAACAGCTGCAAGTACATTACTTACGGCCAAATCATAATCATTATGAGGATGAAAATCAAAATGTAGGTCAGGATAACGTTTCAGCATCTTCCTGAAATACTCGATAACCTGTAGCGGATTCAAGATACCCAAAGTATCGGGAAGCATATAGCGCTTGATACTTGTATCTTTCAGTCCGTCAATCAATTGGAAGACAAATTCAGGAGAATATTTCATTCCGTTACTCCAATCTTCCAGATAAATATTGACTGTGATACCCAAAGAATCAGCATATTCCACACTTCTGCGAATATCTTCCAGATGTTCTTCGGGAGTTTTATGCAATTGCTGTTCACAGTGACGTAAGGAACCCTTGGCCAAGAGATTGATTACCTTGCATCCGGCACTGTTTATCCAGTCGAGGGACGTGTGACCATCAATAAATCCCAAGACCTCCACCCTATCGAGCTTATTATGTTTTTGTGCCCAGTCACAAATCATTCTGGCAGCTTCCAGTTCTCCGTCGGAGACTCTTGCAGAGCCAATTTCCACACGGTCCACCTGCAATTCTTCCAGCAAGAGTCTGGCTATCATCAATTTCTCATGGGGCACAAATGACACGCCGCTGGTTTGCTCACCGTCGCGAAGTGTCGTATCCATTATTTCTATTTGGACGCGTTTTCCCATGCTGCAATCTTATCCTTGTTTGTCAATAAATAATCGATATCATCCAGTCCGTTCATCAGACAATGCTTCTTATATGCATTGATTTCAAAAGTCTCGCTCTTTCCGGTTGCCTTATTTGTAATAGTCTGCTCCGGCAGATTCACCTCGACTTCCGTCTTCGGATTTTCTTTTATGGAAGCAAACAACTCTGCAAGAAATTCCTCACTTACCACAACAGGTAAAACAAAATTGTTCAGTTCGTTATTTTTATGGATATCGGCAAAGAAACTCGAGACGACTACTCTGAATCCATAATCGGCTATTGCCCAGGCTGCATGCTCCCGGCTCGATCCTGAACCGAAGTTTTTCCCGGCGACCAATATCTGCCCCTTATAAGTAGGGTCATTCAGTACGAATGATGGGATTTTATTACCTTCCTTATCATATCTCCAGTCTCTGAACAAATTCTCTCCGAATCCTTCCTTAGTCGTTGCTTTCAGAAAGCGGGCCGGTATTATCTGGTCCGTATCGACATTTTCAAGAGGAAGCGGAACGCATGTGCTGACAATTATATTGAATTTTTCTTTCATTTTCTTTTAATTAAATAATTGTGGAATGATTACATTAATTCTCTCGGATCGGTAATTTTTCCGGTGACTGCCGCAGCTGCAGCAACCAAAGGACTGGCAAGCAACGTACGGGAACCCGGTCCCTGACGTCCCTGGAAATTACGATTGGATGTCGATACAGAGTATTTTCCTGCAGGAATCTTATCGTCATTCATTGCCAGACAAGCCGAACAGCCAGGTTGACGAAGAACAAATCCGGCTTCTTCAAAAATTTTATCCAGACCTTCCTGCCTTATCTGTGCATCCACCGACCATGATCCCGGAACCAGCCAGGCAATAATGTGATCAGCTTTTTTCTTCCCTTTCACCAAAGAGGCAAAAGCTCTGAAATCTTCTATTCTTCCATTGGTACAAGAACCCAGAAAAACATAATCCACAGACTTACCCAGCAATGACTCTCCAGGTTTGAAACCCATATAGTCCAAAGCCTTGCCAAATGTAACCTGCTCCATCTCCGGCATACTTTCCAAAGTCGGTATCGTCTGCGTAATGCCCATTCCCATACCCGGATTCGTACCATAAGTAATCATAGGTTCTATATCTTCCGCATGGAATACCACTTCTCTGTCAAACACAGCATCATCCCCGCTCTTCAAAGTTTTCCAATATTCCAGCGCTTTATCCCAATCGGCTCCTTTGGGTGCATGCTCCTTCCCTTTCAGATAGGCAAATGTAATTTCGTCCGGTGCTATCATTCCTCCCCTAGCACCCATCTCGATGGAAAGATTGCACAAAGTCAACCGTCCCTCCATAGACATGCTTCTCACCGCATCACCGGCATATTCCACAAAGTAACCCGTAGCTCCGCTAGTCGTCATCTTCGACATTAAATAAAGAGCCACATCCTTTGCCACTACTCCTTTTTTCAATTTTCCATCCACCTTTATTCTCATACTTTTCGGCTTAGACTGCAGGATGCACTGTGATGCCAAAACCATCTCCACCTCACTGGTGCCGATACCAAAGGCAACGGCACCCATGGCACCATGCGTGGATGTATGTGAATCACCGCATACGATTGTCATTCCGGGCAAAGTAAGCGCACGCTCCGGACCTACCACATGAATGATACCATTCTTGGGATTCATCATTCCATAATAGGGTAATCCGAAATCCTTCGCATTTTTCTCCAGCGCATCCACCTGCGCCTTGGAAACAGGATCGGCAATAGGCTTGTCCTGGTCATGGGTGGGAGTATTGTGGTCCGGCATGCAATAAATATGATCCGGCCGGAAACACTTAAGCCCTCTGTGGCGCAACCCATCAAAAGCCTGCGGACTGGTCACTTCATGACAATAAAGTCTGTCGATATACAACTGGGTTGGTCCATCCTCAACTATTTGGACTACATGCTTGTCCCATATTTTATCAAATAATGTATTCATCTTAATCTTCGTTTTTAAACTTGTTTATACAATCCACATAAGCTTCTACGGAAGCTGCTATAATATCCGTGTTCGCACCGAAACCATAATAGAAATTGCCCCCGTACTCCACTTGCATGTGAACTTTTCCTACATCATCACTGCCTTTACTGATAGCCTGGATAGTAAATTCCTTCAAAGTCATCTGGCGATTAATGATTCTCTTCAAAGCCTTGATAGCTGCATCCACCGGTCCGTTTCCTTCAGCCGAAGCTGAAAATTTCTCACCGGAAATATCCAACCCGAGAGCAGCAACGGAACGAACACCCACTCCACTGGTCACTTGCAGATAATCCACTTTCACCCGATGATTCAAACTACGGTCGGCTCCTGCCAACACCAGAATATCATCATCATGAATTTCCTTTTTCCTATCTGCCAGTTTGAGAAAGTCTTCATATACTTTATCAAGTTTCTCCTGCGTCAGTTCCACTCCCAAGACGGAAAGACGATGATGAAGGGCTGCCCTTCCACTCCTTGCCGTCAGAATGATTGAATTATCATCAATACCCACATCATGCGGGTCAATAATCTCATAAGTCTGTACATTCTTCAACACGCCGTCCTGATGTATGCCCGACGAATGCGCAAAAGCATTCCTTCCCACAATTGCCTTGTTAGGCTGGACAGGCATATTCATCAAGCTCGATACCATCCGGCTCGCCGGATATATTTTCTTTGTATTGATATTCGTATCGATACCCAAATCCTTATGACTCTTGAGAATCATCACCACTTCCTCCATGGAAGTATTTCCGGCTCTCTCACCTATTCCGTTGATGGTAACCTCCGCCTGACGCGCTCCGTTCAGGATTCCTGCCATCGTATTTGCAGTGGCCATTCCCAAATCATTGTGGCAATGTGTTGAAATAATCGCCTTATCTATTCCATCTACATGGTCACACAAATATTTTATCTTGGCTCCGAATTCATCTGGCAGACAATAGCCTGTGGTATCCGGGATATTCACTACAGTTGCACCCGCTTTGATAACTGCTTCCACCACCCTTGCCAGATACTCATTATCCGTACGGCCGGCATCTTCCGCATAAAACTCCACATCATCCACATAGCGCCGAGCATATTTCACGGCTGCAACCGCTCTTTCTATTATTTCCTCACGGGTGGAATTGAACTTATATTTGATATGGTAATCCGAAGTTCCTATTCCCGTATGAATTCTCTTGTGCTTTGCAAACTTCAAAGCATCTGCTGCCACATCGATATCTTTTTCTACCGCACGTGTCAACGCACAAATCGTAGGCCACGTCACAGCTTTTGATATTTCAATTACTGAATTGAAATCACCGGGACTGGATACGGGAAAACCCGCTTCAATCACATCCACGCCCAATGACTCCAAAGCCTTGGCTACCTGAATTTTCTCAACCGTATTCAACTGGCAGCCGGGCACCTGTTCGCCATCCCGAAGCGTCGTGTCAAAAATAAACAATTTATCTTTCATATCCATCTTAAAAATTATATTTTTCTTATAAATAAAAAAGCCTTTCACACTCGGAAGTGAGAAAGGCTTTAAAATATCATTTAGTATTCAATATCATGCACACAGCTCACTTCCAACTAAGTTTTTTAGTAGAATAATAATGCTCTGTAGCAAAATATTGATATAACTGTTAATCATTTTCCTTGTCTTTTTGTTTTGACTGTGCAAAAGTAATGCTTTATATTGAAATATAAAAATAAAATGAAAGTTTTTTATTCATATTTATTTCGAATTATAACTTTTACAGCAGAACAGGCGTTTTGTTTGATGTTATTCCATAGACGGAGATGGACCTGGATAAAACAGTAACGCCCCGCAGTGCAGAT
>DAIRSI010000014.1:0-99394 GCA_036804505.1 Bacteroidaceae bacterium | reverse complement strand
CTTCCCACGCAGGGGTTATCTTGCTGCCATCGGCAGCTTCGGTGAAAGCCACACGGGTTACGGCATTGCCCGGAAGGGTGGCAGTGGCTTCAAAATAACCCGCTTTGCCGGATGCTACCGGTTCTTCGCTTGTACAGGCAGTATTCAACGCTGCCCAACACATGATGCAAAGAGCAGCCATACTTAAACTATATGTCTTCTTCATTTTTATCTGCACAAAGTTTAAAACTTAAGGAGGAGTTATAGCCTTTTCATTCATTACAACACTCACGACTGCGGCGGGTCCATCGTTTCCACTTTCAAACGGAGTGGAAACGGAAACTGTGCCTTCATAAACTCCAAAATTAGAAACACCATCGTCTGTCGTGTCGATTTGGGCTGTAACTTTCAAACCATTCAGATCAGCGGCAGTAGCGCCTGCAGTCTTAGACACAAATGTGTTCTTACCCTCTGTATCAAGCGTACTAGTCTGATAGGATGCGAGAGTAATAAAATAGACAGTCAGGGTTCCATCTGCCGAGGGATGACTAACCAGATGTATAGGAGTCGGGTAATTGGCAGTCAAAACACCTAAAGATCCTAAATCTTCGGTAATAAAAGGAGTGCCTTCTCCCGGACATATTGTGAACGATGCCGGAAGCAATTCTTTACCATCAGCATCTTGCAGGGAAATGTTAACAGTATTTACATTCCCACTTGACACACCATTGAATGTGAGATTTAGCTTGATCACAGCAGCCTCATTATTGCTTACATCTCCCATAAAAAATATTGGAGCATGATTCTGTGCATAGGCCAACGTACCTCCCTGAGTACTGAAATCATATTTAGGAAGCCTGAATTTGAAGTTTGCCCCTCCTTCACCTAATGACAACGTTACATCAGCAGACTTGTCTGTATAAGGATAGAAGTACGAATTATACTCTCCTTTGGCATCGAATAAGAAGTCAGCCGACTGCTTGTCGATCGATAGGTTTGATAATCCTCTGCTCCTCGACAATGAAAGATTTTCTGTTCCCTCTGTCATAGGCAGGATCATTACCTGGTTGGCATCTTCCGCAGTCCATTCCGTTTTGTAACCGTCTTTTGTTTCAGGATTTTCAGGTAATGTAAGCGTCGATTTCGTAGATTTAACCAAATTCAGGTTCACCGTGTACATGCCGCCTTGTTCCACTTCCTGATCGGCAGTAATGGTAGCAATGTAAGTAGCGCCATCGGCATCCTTAGCCATAAGAATGTAATTCTTGAGATTCATGGGCTCAATGCCAACATCCCCAGATTTCATGATAGGTAGAACAGCCATATAGACTGTTACCCGATGATAGACATCAGGAACAATGCCTTCACCCAAATCTAAATTAAAATCATCAGTCTTGCAATAGTCTGTTTTTTGATAATCTTTTCCATCATAGCCAGCGCCATTATTGATAAGAAAATCATCGAAATAGACAGAAGTGATTTTCTTTGTTACATCATCAGGCAGTGTAACCACGAGCTTCAGAATGGAGCAGATGTTCTTGAATGCGAAATGCGGAACCGTTCCTTCTGTATATGTGGTTTCGGCATACATCACAGCCTTCTTGGCAGCAGAGGCAAGTGTTCCATCCTGGTTTTCAATGCCTTCAGTGAACAAATAAGGAACATTTTCTTCATCCGTTTTCACCGTACAACCATAGAATGCCTGCAATTTCTTTCCTGATGCAGGAGCGAAACTGCCGCCGAACGTAGCGTCTTCGCCCGCTGCCGGAACCCCGGCAATGGTAAGAGACGCATTCGTTGCAGGAGCATCGGCTTGCATCACATAAATCTGGTCACCCGATTCCCACGCAGGGGTTATCTTGCTGCCATCGGCAGCTTCGGTGAAAGCCACTCGGGTTCCGGCATTGCCCGGAAGGGTAGCGGTAGCTTCAAAATTTCCGGCTTTGCCCGAAGCGGCCAGTTCTTCTTGAGTGCAGGCTGTGTTCAATATAGCCAGACTCATGAGACAGAAGAGAGCTATACTATAACCATATATTTTCTTCATTTTCATTTCCTCCTCTATATTATTGCGGTTGACCACCTATAGTTGTATTGTTATATGGATTCAAACCACCCGTACCCGTAGAGCTGAATATGGATTGAGGATTCACCTTGTAGTTGAGATTGCCTGTTGCATCAAAACTTCCTTTATCTTTAAGGGACGCATCCCAATGTGCACTTTGTGCACTGCGAAGACTCAAGGTCAATTCCTTGGTGTTTGCATCGGTCAGGGGTGATGCCACATCCGTTCTTTGCAATCCGCAATAAATAGTAAAGTCAGCATCCCCTGTCATTGTGGTTGCATCCAACTTCTCCATGCCATTACCTTGGCAGGAAAGATTGTGCAGCTTTGTGAGTTTGGAGATATCCAAAGCGGTGAGCTTGTTGTTTTGGCAAAGAAGGTTTTCCAGCTTGGTATTCTTGGATACATCGAGAGCTGCAAGTCCGTTGTCCGAGCAATTCAATCCGGTCAGATTGACAAAGGCTGATACATCCATGGCAGTTTTTCCGTTATTGCTCCAATTCAGGTAAACAAGTTGGGTAGGATCGGTCAAGGCAAGAGATGAAATCTGATTGCCACTAATATCCAGAGAAGACAGATTCTTGAACAGCTCTATGCCGCTCAGGTCTGTAATCTTGTTTGCATCGGCACTGCTTGCATTAATCTTCGTGATGACACTGAAATAATCCAGATTATTGTTATCGAGCATATCTACATATCCATTGGCATCCAAAGTGAGCGGATAATTATCACCTGCAGCGGTAGCCATACCTTCTTCGCCCAGTTTTGCACAGAAGTTCTTGTCCTTGAAGGGATTGAGCACCAATGTGCGGGCCGTAGTCACTTGCGAGCCGTTATTGCCTATCAAAGTGATTTCCAGGATGGCATTGCGGTCGGTTGCATTAGGCGAAGTAGGAGCGGTGATACCGATGTTTGCCAGATAAGTACCGTCGGTCTGTTTTTGGAGCTTGGTTACTTCGGTAAGGTTGGACCAATCGGTTGCAGTAGCATCACCTCGAGTAGAGATTTTGGTTGCCGAATAAGTGCCGCTGGTGAACTGTGCCTTGATGCTGGTATAGTTCTCACCGATGGTTCCGACGACTTTTACTTTCAGTGTGTTTGCACCGTAATTTACATAGACTACTCCGTCCAGTGGGGTGCCTACAGTAACCATACCAGTCAACATAGCCGTAAACTTAGGAACAGTGAAAGAGGTTCCGTCGGCAAGTTTGAAGGTGATGGAACCATCGCCATTATCTACTACAGGATTGTCCTTGTCGAACACAGCATCACCCGTATCACCCTTGGGACCTGTAGCACCTGTTGCTCCCGCAGCTCCCGTAGCACCGGCTGCTCCGGCGGCACCTGTAGCTTTCACACCTGTGGACTTCCAGGTCTTTCCGCCATCAGTAGAAATCTCCCATTCATTGCTGGTGGTGTTGATGCGCACTTGCGGAGCTATAGGACTTGTTCCATTCACACCCGAAGCCGTGAGTTTGTTGCCTTTACCATCCGTCAAAGCCTGCGGACCTTTGCCGTCGCCATTGTCCACAGTCCAGTAATAAGTACCGTCGGCATTCTGAGCCACTCCTATAATTGGAGAAACTCCATCTTTGCCGTTAGTTCCGTTCTCGCCATTCTTGATGGTTATCTTTCCTTGCTTGGCAAAGGTAATCTCATAGCCCGTGCCATCGGCAAGTTTCGTCACAGCGGTGATGTAGTCACCGTTTTGCAATGCTGCAACAATAGTCTGCAACGAGCTGATATTGGTGTTCACATTGGCTTCCCATGCTTCGATGGCAGCCACTTTTTCTTCCAATGTCCCCACACGGTTCTGGAGGTCATCGTCGTTATAGCAGCTTGTCAGCATGAGCAAAGGCAATGCCGCTATCAAACATCTCATGAGTCTCTTCATATATATAGTTTTTTTATGGCTCCTCTCCGAAAGGGAGAGGAGTCGGTTTGAAAATCATTTTGCTTTCGGTCAATGCACTGATAGATTGTTAGAAAATCAGAGCTCCATCTACATAGACGTGTTGGAAAACAGAAACATCAATGGTTTGCGTTTGTGTTGAACCACCTTTCAATAAGACAGCCCATTTTTTTGAACTTACAGTCTGTCCTGCGGGCAAATAGAGCGAGCAGTTAGAATTGCCAAGATAATTAAAGAGGGAAGTTAAGTTTGCTGTATTGATTCCTGTAAATCCTCCCCAGTCTGTGCCGCCGCCCAATGTAATCTTGGTAAGATGAGTACAATTATGGAATACTTCACCACCGGTGATGGTTTGGAGCATCGGCAGATTGATTTCGGTGAGAGCTGAGCAGCCACTGAATGCTTGATCTCCTACAGACGTTACTTTGGGCAGATTGATGCTGGTTAGAGCACTACATCCATCGAAAGCGTTAGTGCCTATTGTCGTTACATTGGGTATGTCAACGTTGGTCAAAGCTGTACACTTATAAAAGACATTTGAACTAAGGCCGTTGATTCCGACCGATGTCGCATAAGGCGCACTAAAGGTAGTCAGACTTGTACAATTCTCAAATGTCCTAAATGGGATATCACCGGTAACTGCAGGGAAGTAGGCTTTCTCAAGATTCGTACAACCCTGTGCGAATTGACTCGGGACATTTGTTGTATAACCCGGCATCACCAAGGTTATCTTACGGGTGCTGTTAGCTGTAGTCAATGCTTTTAGTTTTGAATTAACATCGGCTTGACACTTAGCATCTGTGCTTTCAATCAGCCAGAAGTTATATCCATCATCCGTAATTAATGTTGCGTCGGCACCCGCGTAATTTGCAGCGACTAGTGACTTGCTCACCGTGTACTTCTTGCCCGGTTCGAGCGGCTGGTCTTTGCCGATGATGCCTGCATAGTTACCACTGCCAACGGGAACTCTGATAATCATATTCTTGGTGCTTGCCTGTTGATATACAGAGTTAGCTATCCAACCGGCGGGCATTGCGAAATAGACTGTTGACTTGTGGTTTGTAAGAGCTGCACTAGTATTAGGCAACGTGAGTGTGATACCTCCCAAAGTATTTACATCTTGCGGATACCAGATGATTTCGTGTGAGGCTCCCGATTCATAGGCAGGTTTACCATTATTATACATCTTGGCTTGATTGAAATAATATTGACCAGCAGATGCAGCCGATGATTCACCTTCATCTGGGAAAGTGAAGTTGAATTTCATCAGTGCCGTCATATTGTGGAATTTGAACGAGGGCGCAGAAATGGGAGCAACTGCTGCCATGACGGCAAAATTGGCAAGTCCTTCCAAGGTTCCGTCTTGGTTCGCAAAGTTAAATGCCATTACTCCACTCGTGGTACCTTTCGTCCAGTTGTCGCTAGCAGGATAGTAAGCATAAAATTTTGTGGCACTTGTATCGTATGTTAATTCGCCTTTGAAAGTAGCCCCTGTCGCACTGCCTGCACCTTTGTCGAGCGTGAACTGATTTGCTGGTGCGATAGCGGACTGATTGCCATTGATAAATATCTTGTCACCCGTTTTCCACAATTGAGAGATAGACGAGGTACCGTCGGCCAATGTCACCCTCGAACTGGCGTCGGTAGGCATCGATGCCATTACTGAAGTTAATACACTACCGTTATCTGTTGCTGTTTCCGGAGTGAAATTCTCGTCACTGCAAGCTGTCATGCAAGCCATCATGCCCACCAGGCAGAAAGCTTCAAAATAAAAACAATTTCTTTTCATCTTTTTCTCCTTTTATTAATCATCATTTACATCCGTGTTTTCGTAATTGTCGAGGAGGGAATTGTCCTGCACTCCACTTGATAAATTGTCCAGAAACGGATTAACCGATTCCATTTCAATAACCTCACACTGAGGCGACTGATACTTTTGCTTTTTCTTGTCCATAATTGTTTATATAAATTAATTGTCAAAAATCATCTTTGTTCCTTAAAACTCTCCAAACATAATAGATTCTGTTTTTCGCGGCAGAAAAGAAACTCCTTAACGACTTGACAGAATTCTCATGAGGAGGATTTTGTTCGCTTGTAAGTTTATCTTCTTCCTCGGAAGAAACATTCTCCATGCGTTTTCTCAATTCCGAAATCTTTTCCTGTGCTTCGAAATAGGATAAATTGTCATCATGCTTGTTGTCTTCCATTGATTTTGTATTATTTAAATACTTGTAATAATTCCATTCAAGACTGTGAGAAAGACATTCGGAATAAATAATAATACCTTTTTTCATCAATCTACATCCATACACTTTTCAATTAACCCTAAAAAAAAGTGCATTCAACTAGAAAAGCATTAATCAATAAACTAATATTCTTGAATAATGAATGTCTTTTCACTCAGTCTTTGTTATTGCAAAGGTAGCCCTCAACCATTTTTAACGTTAGGACTGAATGCTCAAATACTTGACCTATTTGCGCATTTTTCATATTGCCATTTGACCTATTTGCGCATCATTTCTTTAAAACAATCTGATAATCAAATAAGTATATAGTCAAATCCTGTCATTCATAAAAAATATAACAATCGTTTTTATTTCTTTAAAATCATTCTTTTATTCCATTTATTTAATTATTTTTGCAAATAGAATTTAAAATATATATAAATAACAAATGAAAAAATCTTTCTTTACTCTGTTTTACAAAGGGATGTTTTTATTAGGAATAACTTTAATCCTCTATACACTTATCTCATGCAAAAAGACAGGAAAGGAAATCTATACGCAAACAGAAAGGCAGCGTATAGACAGTATCGTGGAAACAACTCATGATTCCATAAATTCTTTGAAAATACTACTCAAGCAGTTTTCTTCACATCACAACACGTTAGGAAAGATTGTCACCCTGCGCGAACTCGGTAAGGAAAGCCGTGAGGAAAGCCGTTTCGACGATGCTATCAAATATCATAAAGAAGGACTGCAACAAGCTGTGAAAGCCTGTGACACCATAGAAATCATCAAGGCTCTGAACAATATCGGGACCAACTACCGCCGTCTGGGCAATTTGAATGATGCTTCTTCTTTCCATTATCAGGCACTTTCCTATTGCGAGGCATTCAGTGACAAGGAAAGCTTCGATGCACAGAAAAACCGTGTAGTATCACTAAACGGACTTGGTAACATCTTCCTCACTCTGGACAACAAGGAAACCGCCGACTCCATCTTCCGGGTAGCCCTGGCAGGGGAACACCGGTTGCACAGCGCACTAGGGCAAGCCATCAATTACGCCAACATAGGCGCCATATTCGAATCCAAAGGAAAAAACGATTCGGCCTGGATCTATTACCGCCGCTCGATGGAAATGAACAGAGAAGCCAAGTCGGACTTGGGAATATCTCTCTGTCACACACACTTCGGACAACTGTATGAGAAGACAAAAGAATGGGACAAGGCTTTGAACGAATACGAGGCAGCCTACGACCTGATGGAAGAAAACAGCGACAGCTGGCATTGGCTGGAATCATGCGTTTCCTTGGCAAGAGTGTACGTTATGAAAGATAATATCAAAACAGCCGAAATATATAGACAAAGCCGAAAAGACAGCTAAAAAAATAAATTCGCTGGAACATCTGGCAGACGTATATAATCTACGCTATCTTTGCTACCGAAAGGAAGGAAACTGCCACAAAGCCCTTGAGACTTACCTGAAAAGCCAGGAATACTCTGACAGCGTGAACAATGAAAAAAACCAAAGCCATCTGCAAAACCTGAGGGTGAATTATTTCAGAGAAAAGAACAGACAGAATATGGAAGAGGCTGAACAGAACTATCTGATAGAGAAACATACAAAAAACTTCATTCTTATTATGGGCCTTGGAGGTCTGACACTTACCTTAGCCATAGCTGCCCTGCTGGCCTATGCACTGAAAATACGTCTGCGCAGCCAGAAGGCAGCCCGGCAGTTGGAAGAAGTGAGGAACTCTTTCTTTACAAATATCACTCACGAATTCCGCACTCCGCTCACCGTCATTCTGGGACTGGCTGAACAGCTTGGCAACCGGGAAAGAAACCTGAGCAATGAACAGTTGGGCAAAATGATAACCCGGCAAGGATGCAATCTGCTAGACCTCGTGAACCAACTGCTCGACATATCGAAAATACGCTCCGCCATAGGAAAACCTGACTGGCACAAGGGAGATGTAGTAACATATATCCGGATGATGATTGAAACATACCAGATTTATGCGGAACAAAAACTGATACAACTGAAATTTGCAACTTCGGATGTTCATATAGAAATGGATTTCGTTCCCGAATATCTGGGAAAAATAGTTCGCAATCTCTTATCGAACGCACTGAAGTTCACCTCAAAAAACGGGCATGTAGTTGTAACCATGACCAATGCCAACAACAAGGAATTGATTATCACTGTCGCTGATGACGGTTCGGGAATCAATCCTGCAGACATACCCCATATATTCGATGCTTTCTATCAGGGACAGACTCCGACTTCCAATATCGGAACCGGAGTGGGCCTTTCGCTTGTGAAACAGATGACAAAGACACTGGAAGGTACTATCGGATTGGAAAGCGCAGTAGGAAAAGGGAGTATCATCACAGTGAAACTGCCCATTCATCATCGTGAAGACATTCTGAAAAAATGGGAACCGGAAGATAAAACCGAAAAGCCTCTTATGAAAGACGGGGAGACCATGCCCTCCTTGCCGGAAACAGACAATGAGGATTCCTCCGAAAACAAGACAAGCATCCTTATCGTGGAAGATAATTCCGATGTAGCACTCTACATCGGCTCGCTGCTCGACAAACAGTATGAGCTGATTTATGCACGTAACGGGCAAGAAGGACTCAATAAAGCCAATGAACTGATGCCCGACCTGATTATCACCGACCTTATGATGCCGGGCATGGACGGTTATGAACTCTGTAGCCAGGTCCGTTCCTCCGAAACTCTCAGCCACATTCCAATCATCATCATTACTGCAAAAACAGAAGACAAGGACCGCATGAAGGGATTGGAAGCAGGAGCCGATGCATACCTGCACAAACCTTTCAATGCTGAAGAATTGTGCATACGCATTTCAAGCCTTCTGGAACAAAGAAGGTTGCTCAGAGAAAAATATACTCGCGCTATATTTGGAGACAAAAGCGAACAAGTGCAATTGTCAATAGCTGATCAGAATTTCATCAACCACCTCACCGATACCATTTATGCCAATATGGAAAGTTTCAATTTCAACTCCGAAAATCTGGCCGACAAGATGTGTATGAGTCTTTCCCAACTAAACCGCAAGACAAAGGCCATCACCGGTATCAGCACCTCGGTATATATCATGCAGGTGAGAATGGAAAAAGCAAAGAAACTGCTTTCGGGAACCGATATGCCTGTCAATGAAATAGCCTATAATTGCGGATTCCCTGATCTCGGTTATTTCTCGCGCTCTTTCAAGGAACTATATAAGCAGACACCTACACAATACCGTAAAAAGCCTAATTAAACAGGCTTTCCCGTCGGTCGTATTCTTTTATAAACCCAGTAGAATGCCGGAATAAGAAACATGTTTGCCGCAATCCAGGCTGTTGGATCGCCAAAACAAACGGCTGCATAGCCGAAAGCCGGTACGGCAAAAATGCTAACCAGAATGCGGGCAATCATTTCGGACACTCCCGAGAACATGGCCAGATTAGTATATCCGGTACCCTGTATGGTATATCTCAAGATGCAAAGCAAACCGAGAATAGGGAAGAAGCTCACAGAAACATGAAGGAACAAAGCTGTATTATCGAGTATCTGTGTTTCCGACGAATCCACAAATAACAGGGAAAAAGTGCGGGCGCCCGTCCACAACACAAGTGCCATCACTGCGGAATAACCCAACATGAGCAGAGTGGCGGCCTTGATGCCTTGCCAGATACGTGCCGGCTTTCCGGCACCATAGTTCTGTCCACTATAGGTAGCCATGGCAATGCCCAGACTTTCAAGAGGCGTCATACAGAACATTTTAATGCGCATGGCTGCGGTGAAAGCTGCCACACATGCCGTACCCAAAGCATTATTGGCACTCTGCAGCATGATACTGCCAATGGCGGTAATGGAAAACTGCAATCCCATAGGTACACCTATATATAATAGGGTACGCGCTAGTGTCCATCGGAACTTCTTTTCGTGCGGTGTTCCCTTCAGAATGGGGAAGCGACGATTCATGTAGCCAAAACAGAGAATGGCCGAAACGCCCTGTGAAACTACCGTTGCAATAGCAGCGCCGGCAACACCCCAGCCAAGAACCAGAATACAGAAAAGATCGAGTATGATATTGAGTACCGTGGAAAAAAGCAGAAACCAGAAAGGGGTTTTGCTGTCGCCCAATGCACGAATGATGCTGGAAAGCAAATTATAAAAGAACGTGAACGGCACCCCTATAAAAGTAATGAGCAAATAAAGATAGGCATCGTGAAAGATATTCTGAGGTGTACTCATCATTGTAAGGATATCTCCGCACAACATGCTGGTAATTATGGCAATCACAACGGACATAGCCATGGATAGCTGCAAACTGACACTTACGTAGCTGCGCATGGTGCTATAATCACGTGCACCGAACTTCTGTGCCACGGGAATACCAAATCCGCCGCAACATCCGTTGCAGAAACCCAGAATAAGAAAAATCACTGAGGAACTTGCACCTACCGATGCCAATGCATTAATGCCCAGGAACTTTCCCACAATGGCCGCATCCACAAGAGAATAGGTCTGTTGCAGAAGATTCCCCAAGAGTAAGGGAACGGCAAAGTTAAGTATCTGAGGCAACGGGCGTCCCGCTGTCATTTCTCTGGTAGATGCCATAGACTAACTTACGGTTATTCCACTTTATCAATAGGAAGAACATCCCTTTTGTGATATCCCATACTGCTAAATGCTGCCACCAAATCTCCGTTTTCATTAGTGATATCCACACGGCAGTGGGCAAGTTTGCCATGATTATAAATTTCATGGGCCTCAGCATAAAGAAATCCTTTGCTTTCGGCACGGAAAAAATGAACTTCGGCTGTAATGGAAAGCGTAAGCGTTCCATGACTGTTCACGGCTGCAGCAGCCGCCAAATCGGCAAGGGTGAAGATGGCACCGCCCTGACACACTCCGGCTCCGTTCCAATGTTCCGGCTTTATTTCCATACGGGCACGCGAAAAACCTTGCTTCACCTGAAGCAATTCCACACCCGTGCTGGCCGCATAGCGGTCATTCGAGAAAAACTCTTTAATATCCATAATCTCACTTAGTTGAATGCAAAGGTAACGCTTTTCTTGATAATATCACATTTTTCCCAAACTTATACTGTAATTTCCCCGCATTGAGAAGTATTCATTTTGTATCTGATTTCAGCAGGAGTGAGTCCGTGACCGATGAGAATCATCAGTTTTGCCAATGCAGATTCCACCGTACTGTCATGTCCGCTGATAACACCGGCTTCCTGCAAATGAAGTCCCGTTTCGTAACGCCCCATTTCCACAGCACCCGAAAGACACTGGCTGATATTCACTATTACGATGCCCCGTTCTACTGCCGCTTTCAATTCATTGACAAGCCATGCCTTCTGCGGTGCATTGCCGGAACCGAAAGTCCTTATCACGACTGCCCGCAAGCCTGAAATGTGAAGTACCTGCGAAACAATATTCTGTTGTATTCCGGGAAACAAAGTAAGCACAATCACATTCGTATCAAATATGTAATGTGGTTTCAAGGCTTTTGTATAATCGGGCTGATGAATGCGATCTTTGAAATAATTGATATGAATGCCTGCCGTTGCCAATTCGGGATAATTAAAAGAACTGAATGCACTGAAATTCTCGGCATTCACTTTTGTGGTACGGTTTCCACGCCACAAATGATTTTCGAAGAAAATGCATACTTCTGGCACGATGGGAGTACCATCCGGATTCTTTGCGGCAGCTATCTCAATAGCGGTAATGAGGTTCTCCTTTCCATCCGTGCGCAACATGCCTATGGGAAGCTGGCTTCCCGTAAGTATTACCGGTTTGGAAAGATTCTCGAGCATGAAACTCAAAGCCGAAGCTGTATAACTCATGGTATCTGTTCCGTGAAGAATCACGAACCCGTCATAGCGTTCATAATTATAATTGATTATTTTCACCAGTTTGGCCCAAAGAGCCGGTTCCATGTCGGATGAATCGATAGGAGGATCGAACTGGTAATTAGAAATATGATAGTTGAAGCGGCGAAGTTCAGGAACATGATTCTGCAAGTGGTCGAAATTGAATGACTCCAAAGCTCCTGTATCGGGGTTCTGAATCATACCGATGGTTCCACCTGTATATATCAGCAGTACTGAAGGATATTTTCTTATAAACATATATCTTTTCGCTTCTTATGAATGCAAAGATACAAAATTCCAAATTACTCGTATAGAAAAAACCAGAAAAATATCAAAAAGATATATATATTCGTTTTATATCCATATAAACAAGAAATAATTGCTTTCGTTTATGCAACTATAGAGATAAATTCTTGTCATTTTATCACCTACAAGAGTATCCACCCCAAGTAAGATTGGAAAAATGGAGCCTTGTCTTTTTATGCTTTCCATAAACATTTTACTTTAGTTTTCGGTTTTTATGTGTACCTTTGCACTTTCATTCATTAACAGGGTAATATCAAAAACAACATAGAATAATGAGAACTTTTGAATTCAAGCCAAAGATTTGCAAAACTCTAAAGGACTATTCCAAAGAAAAATTCACAGCCGACCTCATGTCCGGCATTATTGTCGGTATCGTAGCCCTTCCACTTGCCATAGCTTTTGGTATAGCTTCGGGAGTTACACCTGAAAAGGGTATCGTGACAGCTATTGTAGCGGGATTTATTATATCCTTCTTGGGCGGAAGCAAAGTACAGATTGGCGGACCCACCGGTGCCTTCATCGTGATTGTCTACGGAATCATCCAGCAATATGGGTTCAGCGGACTTACAGTTGCCACTCTTATGGCGGGGGTAATGCTTATCCTGCTGGGTATCTTCAAATTGGGAGCAGTCATCAAATTCATTCCTTATCCCATTATAGTTGGTTTCACCAGCGGTATAGCTGTCACCATATTCACCACACAGATAGCTGATATATTCGGGCTGGACTTTGGCGGAGAAGCCGTGCCAGGTGATTTTATCGGTAAATGGATAATGTATTTCCGCCATTTTGATACGGTGAACTGGTGGAACGCTTCAGTAACTACGGTAAGTGTTGCTATCATAGCCTTGTCTCCGAAAATATCGAAAAAGATTCCAGGCTCACTCATTGCCATTGTAGTTGTTACGGCAGGAGTATATCTGCTGAAATCATATACCGGAATAAACTGCATTGATACCATAGGCGACCGATTTACCATCCAGTCACAACTGCCTGCAGTAGCTGTTCCCCAACTGGATTGGGAAGCTGTCAAAAATCTTTTTCCGGTAGCTGTGACCATCGCCGTACTGGGAGCTATAGAATCCCTGCTTTCGGCTACGGTTGCCGACGGTGTGATAGGCGACCATCATGACTCCAATATGGAGCTGATTGCTCAAGGAGCCGCCAACCTGATTACTCCGCTGTTCGGAGGAATACCCGCCACAGGAGCCATTGCACGTACCATGACAAACATCAACAATGGAGGGAAAACACCGGTTGCAGGTATTGTACATGCTGTGGTTCTGCTTCTGATTCTGCTGTTCTTCATGCCTCTTGCCCAATATATTCCGATGACATGCCTAGCAGGAGTACTGGTGATAGTATCTTACAACATGAGCGGATGGCGCACATTCAGGGCTTTGTTCAACAATCCGAAGTCGGATGTAACAGTACTGCTGATTACTTTCTTCCTTACCGTAATATTCGACCTTACCATCGCTATTGAAGTGGGCTTGCTCATTGCTTGCGTCCTCTTCATACGAAGGGTGATGGAGACAACCGAAATATCGGTAATCACCAACGAAATAGATCCGAACAAAGAAACAGACGCCGAAGTTCATGAAGAACACCTGGTCATTCCGAAAGGAGTGGAGGTATATGAAATCAACGGTCCTTATTTTTTCGGTATTGCCAATAAATTCGAAGAAATTATGCAGGAGCTGGGCAATCGTCCCCAAGTGCGCATCATCCGCATGAGAAAAGTGGCATTTATCGATTCCACAGGCATCCATAACCTCACCAACCTTTGCCGCATGTGTCGCAAACAAGGCATCACAGTGGTTCTTTCAGGAGTCAACGAGAAAGTACATCAAGTATTGGAAAAGTCGGGTTTCTATGAACTACTGGGTCAGGAGAATATCTGCAGCAACATCAACGAAGCGCTTGACAAAGCTTCTCAATCGCTTGAACGGCATCACCCTTTGCCTCGTCGAGCAAAGTGACAAATTTGCTGCCGATGATACCTCCGGAAGCATTGGCACAAGCTGCTTCAAAAGTCTGTTTGTTGGATATTCCGAAACCTACCATGCGAGGATTGCGCAGATGAAGCTCGTCCACATACTTGAAATAGGCTTGTTTGGAAGCGTTGAAATCTTTCTGCGCTCCGGTGGTCGAAGCAGATGAAACCATATAGATGAAACCATCAGTATGCTCGTCGATAAGACGGATACGTTCCACACTCGTTTCGGGTGTTATAAGCATAATGACCTTGACATCGTACTTATCTGCTATCGCCTTGTAGCTATCCATATAGTCCTTGAAAGGCAGATCGGGGATAATGACTCCGTCTATGCCCGCTTCCTTACATGACTGACAGAAATGCTCGAATCCATACTGCATAATAGGGTTAAGATATCCCATAAGTATCAACGGAATGTAGATTTCCTTGCGAACATCCTTGAGTTGGGAAAAAAGCAGCCGCAGGGTCATCCCGTTGCGGAGTGCTTGAGTTGCTGCATTCTGAATGACAGGACCGTCGGCCATCGGGTCACTGAAAGGAATTCCGATCTCTACCATACCCACGCCATGACTCTGCAAAGCACGAAGAGTATTCACTGTACCGTCGAGAACCGGAGTTCCCGCACAGAAATAGATGGAAAGAATATTTTTATGACTTCCATCAAACAATTGGTTAATTCTATTCATGATATTTTTTATTTTTATTATTCTACTTATTAAAAACTGATTGCAAAAAATTATCTATCCGTCCTGCATCTTTCCTTCCCGGAGCTATTTCGAACCGACTGTTCAAATCAATTCCGCACCATCGGGGATGCGAGAATCCGCGAAGATTTTCTGCCGTTTCCTCTCCCAGACCACCACTCAAAAAAAATGGCACCGAGCCCTTGTAGGTATCGAGAACAGACCAGTCAAAAAGTTTGCCTGAGCCACCATCAGTAGGACACTTGGTATCGAAGAGAAAATAATCACAAGCATTCTCATAAAGAAATGTCGTTTTCAAATCTTCAGCCGAAGATATCGGGAACGCTTTAACCAGATGAAGTCCATCGGCTTTCAGCCGTGTACAGAACTCAGGAGATTCCGCTCCGTGAAGCTGAATAAAATCAAGGCAATATTCTTTGATATACTTCATGATGCTCTCTTCCGTGTCATTCACAAAGACACCTACACGCTTAGCTTTGGAAGGCAAATAGGAGGGCATATCTGCCACGAACCGAGGAGAACGGGGAGCAAAAATAAACCCCATCCAGTCAACAAGCGGTTCTACCTGCCTGATATTATCTGCATCACGCATTCCGCAGACCTTCACAATCAAGTCTCTATTCATTATCTTACAGCTTTTACTTGTGCGAGAAATAATTCCAGCGCTTGTCCGGGATCGGCTTCTTTCATGAAAGTTTCACCGATGAGAAAACCTCTGAATCCGACTTCACGAAGTTGAAGGATTGTCTCAACATCGGAAATTCCGCTTTCCGAAACCAAAAGTTTGTCCTCAGGCAGTCTTCCGGCTAAATGAAAAGAATTCTGTACATCCGTATGAAAAGTTCCCAGATTTCGGTTGTTCACACCTACCATATCCACCTCGTCGGTGACATAATCCAGTTCCGACTCCGAATGAATTTCTAGCAAAGTTTCCAAACCAAGTTCATGAGCCTTGACCGCCAAACGAACACATTCCTCCTGTGACAGACAAGCGGCAATCAATAGAACGGCATCTGCACCTGCCTGACGTGCCTCCAGCAACTGATATTCATCGATGATGAAATCCTTGCGCAAAACAGGTAAATGCACCAATTCACGAACACGGCGAAGATAATTAAGCGAACCGCCGAAGTATTTTTCATCCGTGAGGACTGATAAAGCCGACGCACCGGCCTTTTCATAATCAGGAGAAACAATCTCCGGCAAAGCATCTTCATGAATCCATCCTTTGGAAGGTGACTTTCTCTTGAATTCGGCAATAATACCGGTTGGCGAAGCTGCAAGACTCTGACGCATACTGACCGGTTCATGAGTACATTCCTGTATCATGGAAATGAGATTAGAAGAAGAAACAACTTCCTTATGGCTGGCAACTTCGAGACGCTTATTATTAACTATATCTATCAGTATATCTTTCATTTTCAACAAATCAGCTATTGATTTCAATAAATTTCTTTAGCGTAGCCAAAGCCTTTCCACTTTCCAAAGATTCACGGGCAATACCTACACAGTCCTGAATACTTTTCTGCGGCTCTATGGCCTGAATGGCAAAGGCAGCATTGGCAATGACACATTGTTTCTGAGCTTCCGTGGCCTGATTCATCAATACGTCATCGAAAATTCTGGCTGCTGCCTCCTTGGTTTCCCCTCCGAAAAGTTCCAGTTGCTCCACATGGGTAAAGCCTAAATCCTCTGGACGGAAAATGCTCTCATAGTGATTGGTGGCAACCTTGAACTCACTGGTGAGTGATATTTCATCATAACAATCCAGACTACTTACCACGGCAAAGCCAACACCCATTTTCTGTAGCACGTTGGTATAAAGACGCATTTGTGCCAAATCAGCAACTCCAAGCAATTGATAGGCGGGTTTACATGGGTTTACCAACGGACCCAGCAGATTAAAAATAGTACGGACAGCCAATGCCTTACGCACCGGACCGACAAACTTCATAGCAGGATTAAATAATTGGGCATGCATATATACAATTCCGCATTCCTCCATGGAACGAGTCAGTTTATCCTGCTCATTGGTAAACTTGATACCGTGCTGTTCAATGACATTGCTGGCACCGCTCACCGAAGTAGCTCCGTAATTGCCATGCTTGGCAACTTTATAACCGGCACCCGCCACTACAAAGCAAGCACAAGTGGAAATATTGAATGTATTCTTTCCATCGCCTCCGGTACCTACAATATCGATAGGTTTATAGGCATCCAAATCCACTGGAATGCGAGTAGTCATCAAAGCATCACGGAATCCGAGCAGTTCATCCACTGTGATACCTCTCATCTGGAAAATGGCAAGCATGGCAGCTATCTGTGCCTCGCTGTATTTATCCTTCGTTATATTGAGCAAGATTCCCTTGGTTTCTTCGCTTGTCAAGGTTTCACGATTAAACAAGCGAGATAATATCTCTTTCATAATCTTTTGCGTTTTTAGTGGTTTAAAAAATTCTGCATGATTTGTTTACCGCATGGTGTAAGCACAGATTCCGGGTGGAACTGTATTCCGTGAATATCATATTCCATATGTTTCAAAGCCATCACATATCCCTCGTTACTCACTGCAGTTATTGTAAGACAAGAAGGGAATCCGGATTTGTCAACTACCCACGAATGATAACGGCCTACTTTAATGATATCTTCCAATCCGTCGAACAAATAATCCTTACTATAGTGACCTATGGAAGTTTGCACTCCATGGAAAGGCTCACTCAGATTGATGAGTTTTGCACCGAAAGCCTCGGCAATGGCCTGATGTCCCAGGCAGACACCAAGCATGGGTTTCTTCCCGGCATAAGTACGAATCACATCCAGAAGTTGACCGGCTTCCGAGGGAATGCCCGGACCCGGTGAAAGAATGATCTTGTCATAAGGCTCCAAATCCTTCATTTCGAACTTGTCATTGCGTTTTACGTCAACTTCGGCTCCGAGTTCCTTTACCAAATGTGCCAGATTATACGTAAAGGAATCATAATTGTCAATGATAACTATCTTTTTCATAACATCTACATTTTTTCTGCCAGTTGGATAGCTTTCTTCAAAGCGCCCAACTTGTTGTTAACCTCTTGTAACTCACTCTCTACATTGCTCTTGGCAACGATACCACCTCCGGCTTGAAACCAAAGTTCATTATTACGGCTCACAAAAGTGCGGATAGTAATGGCCTGGTTCAGGCTTCCGTTGAGTCCGATAAAACCGATACAACCTCCGTAGGCTCCGCGGTTGTGCGGCTCATACTCACTAATAAGCTGCATGGCTCTTACCTTAGGGGCGCCCGACAAGGTTCCTGCAGGGAAAGTATCTATAAAAGTTTTGATAGGATCAGCGTTCTCGTCCAGTTCCCCGCTCACACGACTCACGAGATGAATCACATGACTGTAGTATTGGAGGTCTTTATAAAAGTCCACTTTCACATTATGGCAGTTACGACTCAAGTCATTTCGAGCCAAATCAACCAGCATCACGTGTTCCGCATTCTCTTTAGGATCATTACGCAGGAATGCAGCATTCTTGTCATCCTCAGCAATATTGCCTGTGCGGCGGGTTGTCCCCGCAATAGGATCAATGTAAGCCTTCCGACCTTCTATGCGGCAGTGGGTCTCGGGTGAAGAGCCAAACAAACGGAAACCTCCGAAATCAAAATAGAAAAGATAAGGGGAAGGATTGATGCTTCTCAAAGCCCTATAAAGCTTAAAGTCATCGCCGGTGAACGGTTGCACGAAACGACGGGAGAGGACTATTTGGAAAACATCTCCTCGAAGGCAATGGGCTATTCCCTTGCGAATATTGGCACGATGCTCGTCATCAGTAAGTGTACTGGTGGTTTCGCCTACTGGATGAAACCCGTACAGTGCAAAGTTGGTACTGTTGACGGCAGTCTGTATTCTGTTCAAATGATTGTTCTCTCCTGATTTCAGCATCTCGATCAATACCATCTCACTGGTAAAGTCATTGAACACGATGATATACTTATAGAGAATATAGTGCATATCGGGTGCATCATTTTTGGCCTCCATACTGTCCTTCACCGGAATATGTTCGAAATACCTCACGGCATTAAAGGATGTATAACCGTAGAGTCCGCAATAATTGCTGTAATCACCTTCCACATCAAACTCATGAAGAAAATCGTTGATGGCATTATCCACACGATATTCATCACTGATAGCCGTTGTCTTTTCTTTCCCGTCTGGAAATTTACACAAGGCTTCTCCATGACTGATACTCACGCTGGCAATAGGACAAAGTCCGATGAACGAGCGATTGTTCTCACTTCCGTGATAATCCGAACTTTCCATCAATACACTCTGAGGAAAAAGATCACGCACTTTCAGATATGTGCTGACCGGAGTGTGCAAGTCTCCCAAAATGGAGCGGTATTCTGTTCTGTATTTATACATAAGGCTTAATCATTTATATGTTTCAAGTAAGTTTCAATATCTTTATCTCCACGTCCCGAGATAGTAAGGACCACCACATCCGTCGGTTTGAAGTGCATCTTAGGCAATGCCCCCAAGGCATGAGCCGATTCCAAAGCTGGAATAATTCCTTCCAGACGAGTAAGTTCATAAGCACCCTTCAAAGCCTCATCATCGTTCACGGCAAGAACTGTGGCGCGGTGCTGTTTGGCAAGATTAGCATGAATAGGGCCAATACCAGGGTAATCCAATCCGGCAGAAAGAGAATAGGGCTCCACAATCTGTCCGTCTTCGGTCTGCATCACCAGAGTACGGGAACCATGTATAATGCCTAATCGTCCACGCTGGATGGTAGCGGCCGTATAGCCGGAATCAATACCCAATCCGCCGGCTTCTGCCAAAACAATCTTTACACGCTCATCGTCAATGTAATGATAAATGGTCCCGGCAGCATTGCTGCCTCCGCCTACACACGCCATCAGATAATCAGGATAGTCACGTCCTTCCTTTTCCAAAATCTGTTTTTTAATTTCTTTGCTGATAACACTCTGCAAACGTGCCACCATATCCGGGTAGGGATGAGGGCCTACAGTGGAACCGATAATGTAGAACGTATTTTCCGGATGACAGCACCAGTCACGGATAGCCTCGTTCGTGGCATCTTTCAAAGTCATATTGCCTGACATAACCGGAACAACGGTAGCTCCAAGCATTTTCATCTTTTCGACATTGATATGCTGACGCTCCACATCCGTCTTACCCATATAGACCACGCATTCCATGTTCATCAAAGCACAAACCGTGGCCGTTGCAACTCCGTGCTGACCGGCACCGGTTTCAGCAATAATACGGGTTTTACCCATCTTCCGTGCAATCAGAATCTGACCGACTGTATTATTGATTTTATGAGCCCCGGTATGATTCAAGTCCTCACGTTTGAGGTAAATCCGACATCCGTACTTTTGAGAAAGGCGAGATGCAAAGTAGAGTGGAGAAGGACGGCCCACATAATCACGCAACAACTGATGATACTGCTTCTTGAAATCCTCGCTCTCCATGATGGTGAGATAAGCATTTTTCAAATCTTCCACACATTTATGAAGAATTTCAGGGATATATGCTCCACCAAATTCTCCATAAAAGCCATCTTCATTGACATTGTAAGTTTTCATTGTTTTCAGTTTATTTTTATTGATTTGAATTCGCATTAAAACAAAAAGGCCTGTCGTAAGTACGACAGGCCTTTATTACTATATCCTTAGATTCATCTATACATATACATGGTCTGAACTCCCTACGACTTTATGAGTTGTAAGTAGCGCCACCACCAATATGTATTGACTGTTCTTTTCATTTCATTTTCTGTTTAATGCGACAAAAGTAATACTTATTTTCTATCCAACAAACAAAATCATCTTTTTTTTTAAAATAAAATTTCTTTTTGACACAACACACCTAATTATATATATTATATAGAAGGATACTCTTTTAGGGGAAATAAATTCCACATTAGGCTTATTCTCATTTTTTTGTCGTAGTTTTGCATTGTAACAAAACAGATTTACATGAGAAAACTTTTCCATCTGACATTAGTCCTTTTATTGGTTATATCTTTCAGCAATTGTGCAAAAGATATCGACCCAGAAATCACATTTCCAGACAATGCCACATCCGTGTCGGTTAATCTGGATTGTTTCAGTACTTCTACCGCGACCTTTTCATTCAGTAGCGCCACTAACTGGACTCTGGAAAAAAACGATTCCATCTGGTGGGTAAATGTGTCACCATCCAGTGGAAAAGGAGGTAATGTGACGGTTACACTTTCTGCAAACCATAATCTCGACTTTACCAATTCCGAAAGAAGCACAATTCTTACTCTAACTTCCGGAGATATAACCCGTCAGGTAACAGTTACACAAATGCCTGCCTTCAAAATGGGAAGTACTTATTTCAACGTAGGAGTAAATGATTCTTTACTTACCCTGTCATTCAAGACTTTTGCCCAAAAGAGTGAAATAAAGGCTTACAGTGATTCCCTGATTGGAAAAGCTATCATCAAAGGCATCGGCAAACTGGAACAGACAAGTGAACACCAGTGGACAATGACCCTCAAGCTCAATAGAAACCTGACTCATGCAAGCAGGACCGGTTATATGCAGTTGGAATACAACGGGCTACGTTCCTCCATCATATCCATCACGCAGCAAGCCGGTGCAACAGGTGAATCAACGGATTATTCTGCCGACGGCCAAACAACTCTTATGCAGTCACATACACTTGGGGATGGAATACCACTTGTAATTATGGGCGACGGTTTCCTTGATAAAGACATCGCTGACGGTACATACGACAAGGCTATGAACGAGGCCATGAACTATTTCTTCAATATAGAACCGACAAAGTCTTTTCGCGAATATTTCGATGTGTATAGTGTAAAAGCCGTTTCCCGATACAACAGTTTCGCACTGAGTACAGACACAACTTCCACTGCCACTGCTTTCGGATGTACATTTGGAGGAGGAACCCTCATTACCGGAAAAGACGGAAAATGCCAGAATTATGCCAAGAAAGCAAATTCACAAATTGATTTGGACAATACACTCATTATCGTTGTACTCAACTCACCTGACTATGCAGGAACCTGTTCCATGTATTACAACGAAGTAAAGACGGACATTCCAACAGGAGTTTCCATCGCATACGTACCAATGACAGATTCTGAGATCTATGGAGGAGTAGGATTCGAGCAAGTATTGCACCATGAAGCTATCGGACACGGTCTCGGTAAATTGGATGATGAATATTACTACCAAAGCCAAGGAACCATTACAGAAGCTGCTAAAAGCAAACTCCAACTGTACCAAAGCTACGGAATCTGCCGGAATGTGGACATTCATGCAGATGTGACCCAGACGTTCTGGAAGACCTTTTCCGCCGATAATCGTTATGCAAAAGAAAACATCGGAACTTACGAAGGTGCCTCTACTTACACAAAGGGGGTTTACAGAGCCACCGAAACAAGCATTATGCTAGACAATACCGGAGTATTTAATGCACCATCCCGTGAAGCTATCTACAAAAGAATATTTTTCATTGCTAACAAAGGCAATTATGTTTATGATTATGACAAGTTCACAAACTACGATGCTGTGAACAGGACAACCATCAGCCGAAGTTTCCACAACATACTTTCTCCACAAAATCTGAAGCCTTTGGGAAGACCACAGATAATACCCGTAAAAAGAAGATAAGAAAAACAATTATCTGATTTCAAGAATACGGCAAGTGGCATTACCCATCCTTTCAATATCCTTCATCGGTTTGTTCAAAACGATCGATTGAACGGCTCTGTCAACAAGTCCGTGACCTACGGCAAGAACTGTCAGTCCATCAAAATTATCCTTGAGATATTTGATGAAAGCTGCCGAACGTTCCAACATGGCATCTACAGTCTCCACATCATCCGGAAAAGCTATGCCTTGCAGAGTAGGTATCATCTTTCCGGTGAAACTACCCCAATCTCGTTCCCTGAGTAACTTTGTCTGATGCACAGGCAAGTTTCTCTCCTCATTCAAAATACATGCAGTGTCGAGACACCTTTTCAAATCACTGCTCACCAAAACGTCGAAATGGACATCACGAAGTGAATCGCGAAGCATCTCGGTCTGTTCCCTTCCCAAAGAAGACAAATGACCGGGTGTCTGTCCCTGAAGAATATGGGCGGCGTTTTCTTCCGTTTCGCCGTGACGGACTAAATAGAGTGTAATCATAACTTGTGCAAAAATATATATTTCCGCTCAATCTTTCTTGTCAAAAGAAATTTATTTTGTTCTGCAATACTGTTTTTCTCAACAAAATCAAGTATTTTTGCCTTACAAAAAACAGAACAATCCATGAATACGAAATTAATTTACCAATTTCTGAAAGACGTAGGAAATAACAACAACCGGGAATGGTTCCACGCACACAAAGATGAATATGAAGCAGCCAAAGCCGAATTCGAGGTCTTTACCGCAGCATTGATAACTCGTATCGGTACTTTTGATGAAGAAGTCCGTGGCATGGTTCCTTCACAGTGTACCTACCGCATCTACCGAGATATTCGTTTTTCAGAAGACAAAACACCCTACAAGACACACATGGGGGCCTACGTAAACGCCCATGGAAAAAAATCAGTCCATTGCGGATATTATCTCCAGATAGAGCCCGGGAACTGTATGCTGTGCGGAGGCAGCTATATCTGGCCATCCAATATACTCAAAGCTGTGCGTCAAGCAGTCATGGACAATATTGAAGAGTATCTTGCCATCGTGGAAGACCCTGCTTTCAAGCGTTTCTTTCCCACTGTAGGAGAGGAGAAAGTAAAGACTACACCGATTGGATTTCCGAAAGACTTTAAATACATTGATTATCTGCGTCCTAAAGACTATAGTCTTTATTGTCCGGTTCCGGATTCTTTCTTTCTGGAGCACACAGAAACATTATTGGACCGTATTGAAGAGATTTTCCGACAAGCCAAACGTTTTGCCGACTTTACAAATTTCACCATTGATGATTTTGAATGATTTACATCAAATTGAAAAGCAAAAAATCATATTCTAATTATATTTTATCACATTTTTTTTGTTTAAACTTAAAGAAAGGTTTAACTTTGCCGAAAATTTTTTGAATCTAAAAGAAAATGGATAAAAGTAACAAAGTTGGCGCGAAAATAAAATCGCTTCGTGAGGGAAAATCCATTACCCTGGAACAACTGGCCGAACAATCTGGCCTCAGTATTGATCAAATAGAGAGAATAGAAGAAAACAAGTGTTTGCCTTCTCTATCTCCACTCATAAAAATAGCTCGTGCCCTGGGTGTACGCTTAGGGACCTTTATGGACGATGCGGAAGATGCAGGACCGGTAATCTGTCGCAAAGGCGGTGCCGTAGAAACCATCAGTTTCTCCAACAATGCCGCAGAAGGACGTACCCACATGGAATATCAGTCACTTGCACAATCCAAGAACGACCGTCACATGGAACCATTTCTCATTAATGTAACTCCAAGCAATGATGAAAAATTCGAGACATCCTCACACGAAGGTGAAGAATTCATCTTTGTACTCAGCGGCACGGTCGAGGTCACTTATGGAAAGTCCGATTACAAACTCGAAGAAGGAGACAGCATCTATTATGATTCCATTATTCCTCATCACGTACATGCTTATAAAGAATGTGAGGCCCGCATATTGGCTGTAGTTTATACTCCGATTTAATCATATCATCTGAAAATGGAATTATCTAACAGAACTCTCGGACAGTGGGTGGAACATTGGGCCGAAGTAACTCCTGACAAGGAATACATTGTTTATTCCGATCGCAATCTCCGTTTCACCTGGAAGCAATTCAACGAACGAATCGACGACATGGCAAAAGGGCTCATTTCCATCGGTGTAAAGAAGGGTACTCATGTGGGTATTTGGGCAGCCAACGTACCCGATTGGCTTACCTTGCTGTATGCATGCGCCAAAATTGGAGCCGTCTATGTAACCGTAAACACAAGTTACAAGCAACATGAACTTGAATACTTGTGCAGTAACTCGGATATGCACACTCTTTGCATCGTTGACGGTGAAAAAGACAGCAGTTTTGTTGATATGGTCTATAAGATGCTTCCTGAACTCCGCACCTGTCAGCGCGGACATCTCCACAGCGAACGCTTCCCTGAAATGAGAAACGTCATTTTCCTTGGAGCCGAAAAGTACAGAGGCATGTATAATTCATCAGAAATTCTATTGGTTGGCAAGAACACGGATGATACGGAACTACGCGAAATGGAATCGCACGTAAGCTGCCATGACGTTGTCAACATGCAATATACATCCGGAACCACAGGCTTCCCCAAGGGTGTCATGTTGTCTCATCATAACATTGCCAACAACGGTTTTTTGACTGGAGAACACATGAAGTTCACCTCTGCAGACAAGTTATGTTGCTGCGTGCCTTTGTTCCATTGCTTTGGCGTGGTGCTGGCCACAATGAACATCCTTACCCACGGAGCCACCCAGGTAATGGTAGAACGTTTTGACCCGCTGGTAGTACTTGCATCTATACACAAGGAACGTTGTACTGCTGTTTACGGTGTTCCAACCATGTTCATAGCCGAACTGAATCATCCGATGTTCGATATGTTCGATCTTTCCTGTTTGCGTACAGGTATTATGGCTGGTTCACTCTGTCCTATAGAACTGGTGAAACAGGTTGAAACAAAAATGTTTATGAAGGTAACCAGCGTGTATGGTCTTACCGAAGCATCGCCCGGAATGACACATAGCCGCATTGACCAACCGTTTGAGACTCGTTGTACTACCGTAGGTTATGATTTCGAATTCACCGAAGTGAAAGTTCTAGACCCCGAAACAGGAGAGGAATGTCCGGTAGGTGTTCAAGGCGAAATGTGCAACCGCGGTTACAATAATATGAAAGGGTACTACAAGAATCCGGAAGCTACAGCCGAAACCATCGACAAAAACGGTTTCCTGCATTCGGGTGACCTTGGAGTGAAAGACCCCGACGGCAACTACCGCATCACAGGCAGAATTAAGGATATGATTATCCGTGGAGGTGAAAATATCTACCCGCGTGAAATAGAAGAATTCCTCTATAAGATGCCGGGAATCAAAGATGTGCAAGTTGCAGGTGTTCCTTCCCCAAAATATGGAGAAGAAGTAGGGGCATTCGTCATATTGCACGAAGGTGTGGAAATGAGTCTGATGGATATCCGCGAATTCTGCATGGGAAACATTGCCCGTTACAAGATTCCTAAATACGCCTTCTTCATCAAGGAATTCCCGATGACAGGAAGCGGAAAGATACAAAAATTCAGACTCAAGGAACTGGCAGTCCAGCTTTGTAAAGAACAGGGAATTGAGATTATTTGATAATCCCGATTTCCTTTAACCACAATTCGGCAAGTTCAGACCAACTATTTGTACTCAACGGATTATTGCGAAGCGCTATATTATGCTTCCCTGCGGGAAAAATATGAAGAGCAGAACCCTCAACGTTCTGCTTTTTTAATGCCGTAAAATAGAGTATACTGTTCATGCAACTGACAGCCGGATCATCCATGGCATGTACCAAAAAAGCGGGCGGGGTAGAGGCATTCACTTGTTTGTCACAAGAGAACTTATCCATTAGTTCCTTGCTCGGATTCTTTCCCAGCAAATTGTCACGACTCCCATGATGAACGTATGCATCTTCCATTGAAATCACCGGGGAAATGAGAATGGTAAAATTGGCTTTGTATGAACATACATCCAAAGAATCACCCACAGCCGACCAATCATCATTGATAGTGGAAAGGCATGCGGAAAGATGTGAACCCGCAGAACAGCCCATCACACCAATCTTATCTACATCAATGCCATATTCTTTGGCATGTGCACGTATGTAACGAAGTGCACGCTGACCGTCCTGTAACGGAGCCTTATAACTCACTTTCACATCGGGGGATTGCGGCATGCGATGAGCCAGTACAAAAGCATTCATTCCGATGGTATTAAACCATTTAGCCAATTGGAAACCACTTATTTCATAGGCCAGACGGGCATATCCGCCACCAGGTATAATGAGCACAGCAGCATGTTTGTTCTCCGCTTTTGAAGTCAGAAATGTGTAAATGCCCGGATTGGAAACTTGATAGATCCGTTCATTGGCTATACTATCTTTGACAACCACTCCTTTGCTGTTCGGCATATTCCCGTTCCATATTCGTGCAAATGTTTGGGCTTTCAAATTGATTGTACCTAACAAGGCAATAATACATAATGTACATAGTAATGTTTTGTTTTTCATCTGTTTATTCTATTATATTCACTTTACTGATCGGGCCTCCTTCGAAGAAATTGATAATATTTTGTGATACACATTCAGCCATCTCATTCCTCACATCAAACGTCTGGGTACCGATATGTGGCGTAAGCACAACATTCTCCTGTTCAAGAAGTTCGGGAGACACTGTATGTCCGAACTCGAATACGTCAAGACCTGCACCCCAAATCACCTTTTCTTTCAAAGCTTTGGCAAGCGCAAGTTCATCAACCAAAGTACCCCGAGCCGTATTTACAAGCACAGCGGTCTTTTTCATCAATCTGATGGATTCCGCATTGATAACATGATACGTTTCGGGAGTGGACGGAGCATTGATTGAAACCACATCCGCCGTTCTTAACAGTTCCTCCATTGAAACATATTTTGCAGTGTAGCGAGCTTCAACCTCGGGAGAAACCTTGTGACGGTTATGATAGATGATCTTCATACCCGAAGCGATGGCCCGGCGTGCCAACGCCTGACCGATTCTTCCCATACCGTAAATTCCCAGAGTTTTTCCAAAAAGCGAATAGCCGAGATTATCGAGCAATCCCCATTCAAGGGCACCGGGAGTACGCAGGCGACGGTCACAATCGGCAATACGACGCATGGAAGCCAAGATGAGCCCCATAGCCATATCGGCAGTCGGTTCGGTGACTGGGTCAGGAGTATTGGTTACCTGAATCCCTTTCGAGGTAGCATAGGGGATATCTATGTTGTCGAAGCCGACGGCATAATTCGATACTATTTTCAGTTTTGGAGAATGATCCATCAGTTTCTTGTCCACAGGGAAATTATACATCGATTGAAGGGCATCAATTTCCGGCATCATCTCATAAACTTCATCATAGGTGAATACTTCCCGTCCTTCAGGCGGAAAAATCACTTCATATTTTTTCATTAGTTCCGCATATCCGGCACGGAACATATTGTATGTTACAACAACCTTTTTCATTATGCATTCATTATCTATCTCTGAATGGCAAAATTAAATATTTTTATTCAGAAAACATAACAAATCACATCACAAAAGCATTTTGCAATGACAAAAAGAATAAAAAAAGGAATCTATTTTTTCTTGAAAAGACGCATGAACGTACGTACACGTTTAATGACCTTCATGCCGAACATTGCACCATCGAAGATGGAAATCCCCGTATTGACGGCATTCATCAAAGCCTCTGCTTTGGTCGAAGGTTCCACAGGTACAAACAAGTCACGACAAATCTCGGCTATAACCTCATTCTGTGTCTTTATTTCCGCTTTCAATGCAGCCTTACGCTCACTGATACTCTCCAAGGTAATTCCCTGTGTCTTATTATCTGTATTCATAATGCTATTTCTTTAAGAACAAGCCGGCCAAGAAATTAACCAGCGGTTTAACAATCCATCTTTTGCGATTGGCATAGATGACTGCCATCAAAATCAGAATCAACACAGTCACAATAGCATAGCTTACGGTAAGTCCTCCCACAAACGGAGCAAGCACATAAATAAGAGTAAACGACAAATAGAACAATGCTATCAAAGCCAACACCAGCAAAACAGCATATAAAGCCATCGCCGAAAGAATGGCCGTTAGCTTCTCAACCAGATCGAGAGTATAATACTCTTTCTGCAATTCCACATATTTCTTTATTTCTACAAACAGCTGTTGCAGATTATCTATGCTTTTGTCGTTACCAAACATTTCAGAATTTTTTTTAATGAAACAATAATATTACGGCAAAACCAAAAGATTCCGCCGTAACATATTATTCGTGATTTTATTCAGCAGCTGATTCAGGTGCTATTTCATCTACCAACTCATCCATTTCTGCACGACTGAGCTTAATGCCTTTCTTGCGAAGAGCTTCAGCTATTTTAGAACGAGTATCTTTTCCTTTTTCAGGTGCAAACAAAATACCTAACGCAGCTCCAACGGCAGCTCCGCCTAAGAATGCTGCAAAAACAGTTAAACCTTTCATATCTTTATCGTTTTAAAAATTAGTTATTGCAAAGCTATAATTATTTTCGAATAAACTGTTCTTTTTTTATCATAATTATATTTCAAAAAGAAAAAATGAACAATTGTTATGATTATTATAATAATTTCTATAATTTTGGTTGAACAAAAAATAAGAGAAAAATGGACAAACGAATTACTCCGGAAAGAATCAATCATTTGAATAAAGATGAAATCTTTGTTTTTGGAAGCAACCGAAGCGGGTATCATGGCGGAGGCGCCGCACGTGTAGCAATGGTAAGATTCGGTGCCGTATGGGGTGAAGGCCTGGGTCGTACCGGTCAATGCTATGCCATCGACACCATGAGTGGAGGAGTGGAGACAATCCGCCCTCAGATAGATACCTTTATAATATATGCAAAAGAACATCCCGAACTGAAATTTTTTGTTACCAGAATCGGATGTGGAATTGCAGGATTTACGACTGAGGAGATAGCACCTCTCTTTAAGAATACAGTAGAAATAGAAAATATATACCTTCCGATAAGTTTCTGGAAACTAATCGATAAGGAGTAGTTATCTCAATCGGTTCATTAAGTCACCAACTACTTGCCGGATATTATGTTTGGCGGTATCCGCACGCATCATTTCCGCGGTTGACATACCTGAAGGATTGATGCAAATGACCTGACGGAAACCGGCGTCTTGCAAGGTTTTCAAGTCGTTCACAATCCCGGCTAGCAAAACTGTCGGAATGTGTTGTTTCATGGCTCTCTTCATGATACCCGAAGGAACTTTGCCCATCAGCGTTTGTCTGTCGGCGGAACCTTCGCCGGTAATTACAAGAATGGCTTCGCCGATCTTATTATCGAAATCGAGTTTATCCAGCATGAGTTCAATACCCGGCTTCAACTGTGCATTCAGGAATGCATAAAGACTACCTCCGACACCCCCCGCAGCTCCGGCACCCGGCATTCTGGCGATATCTTTTCCTGTTGTTTCAGCAACGACGTTCGAGAAGGATTGCATTCCATCCTCCAATTGCTTTATCATCATTTCATCGGCTCCTTTCTGAGGTGCAAAAACTCGGACAGCACCGTCTTCTCCACAGAAAGGATTTGACACATCACATGCCACCTCAAACTTGCATTCTTCCAGTTCAGGGAATACATGTTCCTTATCAACCCGCATCACTTCTTTCAAGACACGTCCGCTACAATCATTCAGTTCGTTTCCATCTTTATCTTTAAAACAAAAGCCCAATGCCCTGAGCAATCCCAGGGCAGCATCATTTGTGGCGCTTCCGCCAATTCCGATAACAAAATTCCGGCACCCATGGTGCAAAGCATCTGCAATGAGTTCTCCGGTACCATACGTCGTTGTGACAAGAGGATTGCGTTCCGATTCATCCAGCAAAGGGAGACCGCTCGCTACAGCCAGTTCCACGAAGGCTGTAGCACCATCCTCCGTCATGTAGTAATATCCATCCATCGGCTTCATGAGCGGATTATGAACCCTGACAGTTACTTTCTTCAATGAAAACAAATGACTGAAAGCATTCAAAAGCCCTTCGCCACCATCGGAAACGGGAAATTTCACGACTTCTGCATCAGGAAAAACATCAAGTACACCTCTTTCTGCCGCTTTATTGGCTTCATCCGAACCGAGACATCCTTTAAAGGAATCCATTGCTATGACAATTTTTATCATCAGAATCTATTTTGTGCATAAAAATAACGCAAGTAGAGAGTCAAAGTACAGATTTTAAGAAACATTTAGATTATACAGACTTTTTATGAACATATATCATTATCTTTGCAAAATAATTACAACAAATTAATTACAATAAATCTATGCTCGTTGTGGTGAGGGGATTCATCACAGCGTTAACTATTAAATCTAAAATAGAATTATGAAAGAAAAAGAATTTATAGAGAAGCAAACGCTACAAAAAGGACAATATGTCTGTCCGGAAAGTGAAACCATCGAAATGGAATTTGAGGGATGCCTCCTCAATACGAGTGACAATGCAACCATCACGAAGATGGGTGAAGATACGTCCGGTTGGGAATAAAAAGAACACAGTTATGAAAAAGAATCTATTTTTAGCAGGAATATTATTTCTCTCATCTGCAGCCATATCTACATCTTGCAGCAGTAGCGATAGTTCTCTTGACAATACAACCTCCACCAAAGTCAAGGAAGTAACAATTACCACGAAAGTCGCCAATACACGTGTAAGCTATACTTATAACAACGGACTGGTTCCGCAGTGGGAAACAACAGATAGGTTGATAGTTTATCGGGGTTCCATCTCATCAGGAAACAAAAGCGGTGATTTCACTCCCGATAACATTACAACTTTACCGGAAAGCACTTCTGCTTCTTTTACCGGTACATTGAACGGCAGCGGCACTACACTCAACGCTTTTGTACAGGCTACGGGACTTTCATTCGATGAAACAACAAGTGCGGCCACAGTCAATTTAAGCTCTCAAACGGGAACTCTGGCTGATGTCAAGAAGTACAATCTCTTGTATGCCTCAATCAATAATTATACGGAAAGCAACAATATCACGATGTCTTTCGCTTACAAAATGGCCGTAATAAAACTAGATCTCACCATCCCGACCACTGCCGGGGTATCGGATTTGAAACTTCACACTTCTTCGGGGCTATATAACTCCGTCACATTCAATGCCGACGGCACTGTGAAATCATCCCTGTCCGGTGATATCAATCTAAAAGGTGCTGTTTGGACAACAAACGGAACAAATCAAACAGCTACCATATATGCATGTGTATATCCCGGAACGTTGAATGATCTATATATCTATGCTATCGATGCCAATAATATTGTTTATTCGGCGAAGATAGGGTCGAAAACTGTCAATTCCGGTACTTTGTACACCATTCCGTCCAAAACATTGGCCACTTTTACCGGTAGCGGTACATCCGGTTCACCTTACGAAATAAAAGATGAAGCAGGTCTGCGTTTATTGTCGTATGCATCGGAAAATGAAATCGGAGGGACTACCGGTTATTCCGGTAAATACTATCGGCAAACAGACAATATTTCTTTATCCGGAAAAGGTTGGGAACCTATCAATAATTTTGCAGGGACTTATGATGGCAACTCCAAGACCATCAGTGGAATCATGGATATGAGCGCAAGCACAAATACAAATTTGGGGCTGTTCGGTAACAACACATCGGCTGCCATCAAAGGTGTTACGATAGGTTACTCCAACAATACGCCGACTACTACCATTATCTTACCTTCCACGTCGTCATCAAGAACAACATATGGCGCCATAGTAGGCGATGCCGAAAACTGCACTATTTCAAACTGCATAAATTATGCAACAGTCAACGGCAATGCAAGTTACATGGGAGGCATTGTGGGTATGCTAAATGGAACAACAACCATTCTTTATTGCCGAAATCAAGCTACGCTTACCAATACTTCTACTTACAGTAAGAGTAATGGAACAGGAAATACCGATACAAGTTGTAATGGCCCTTGTGTAGGTGGTATCGTGGGTAATATCACCAATGGCGCTTCCAATACAGCAACAATAGAAGCTTGCTGGAATACGAGTAACGTCAGTTGCAGCACTTCAAACACTAATGCATCTGCAGGAGGTCTTGTGGGTTATCTCAATACAGCCAAGATATCTTACAACATCATTCGCGGGTGCTACTGTACAGCGGCTTCAGTAACCGGATATAACGCGGGTGGATTGATAGGGTGTGGCAGTGCAAAATCTCAAACAACATTACCCACGGCAACAGCCAATAATAGTATGATTTCTGCTTGCTGGTCAAATTTGCCTTCAAATAAATTATCAGGTACTTATAACGGCACTGTTGCCGGTTGTTCCTCCAATTGCAGTTATTATTATTGTATAATGTATAGTTCTACAAATTATATTGGGAATGGTACCTCCAATAATACATCAAATTGTAAGACATATGGTAGCACTGCCGGTAAAACAATAAATGACTGGGTTGTCACAAATAGTCCTAATTTAAATACCGTATGGAATGATATTAACTCTTCCCGAGTATATCAATTTGCAAGTTCAGGAACATCAGCCACCACTGTTACTATAACAACAAAATAATTGCTGGGCCCCCAATAAAAAGCAGATCATTCTCAAGAGGAGTGACCTGCTTTTTATAAAGAACTATTACAAAAAGTTTGCCTTGTGTACCCTACACCGGAATTCTCTGAAAATCAACTTTTTCTGGTGTAGGGACGTAAAAAAGCCGAAAGAGAGGTTCACAATAATGTACAAAAGTCAGTAAAAAAACTTCTTGTTTATATAGGAATTCATCCTTATTTCAGTAGAAAACTACTCTTTGATGCCTAGAAAAGTATCGTTTCACAAATGTAATAAGTTCATTCTACATATGTGATAAGCTCGTATCATATTTGTGAAACGACCGTTGCACATCTGTAATATGATTTTCTTCTATGGGGAAAGAGATAAAAACTTCCTGAAACAAGGGGAAAAGGTTTCGATTGTATATATAAAATCAATAAGGAAAAAAAAGAAAAAACTTGGTTTGTCTCAAAAGAAAGACTATATTTGCTTAGAAATAAAGTACTATTATTAATTATATCATGAAAACCTTAAGAATTGAAGCAGCTCTGTTGATGATAGGCCTCATCGTAATCGGTCTATGCATCAAAAGTGGATTGAATGGAATGGCTGACAACCAGCGCGTTGTTAATGTAAAAGGATTGGCCGAAATGGAAGTTAAAGCCAATAAAGTGACTTGGCCTGTAACCGTAAAAATTGTAGGAAATGACCTGGGAAGCATCTATGCGGAAGTGAACAAGAACAATGCCATTGTTCGTAATTTCCTTACAAGCAAAGGCATCCCGACCAATGAAATCACAGAAAACGCACCTCAGATTGTGGATAAAGCAGCAGAAGTTTATGGTGACAACAACTACAAAGCCCGCTACAACGTGACTTCCGTCATGACCGTATCCACGGATAAAGTCGATCTCGTCCGCAAGCTCATGAGCCAGCAGGGAGAGCTTTTGACTCAAGGAGTAGCCGTCAGTGCCAATGACTATAACAATACCGTCATCTATGACTTTACAAACCTCAACCAGATAAAGCCGCAGATGATAGAACAAGCTACCAAGAATGCACGCAATGCAGCAGAAAAGTTTGCCAAGGACTCCGACAGCAAACTAGGTAAAATTAAAAGTGCCGACCAAGGTCAGATTGACATCAGTGACCGCGACGCCAACACTCCATTCATCAAAAAAGTACGTGTTGTGACCAGCATTGAATATTATTTGAAAGACTGATATGAAAGCAAGCCTATACAGAGCAGCCTCAGCCGTCATCCTGATAACCGTCATGATGATTTTCGCTGAAGTGTTTCAGGATAAAGCCATCATTTATCCCGTAGCGGCTGCTCTTGCCATTGGCTGCTGGGTAGTGGACAAGCACGTATGGTGCGTCACAAGGCTTCAAACAGTCTGGTTACTCACTTCGGCAAGTCTTTGCGGCATATTGTTGGTACGCTATTCCCAAATGGTACCCATTGCCAACATCATACTTGCTTTCTGGATAGCCGCCATCTTGCTCTATTCAACCCGAACCTCTCTATTTCCCGTAATAGCCACCTGCATGCTCCCAGTTATGCTGAACATAGACAGTTGGTTATTTCCTCTGACCGTATTCTGTATTTCCGCCATCATCATCCTCGTGCAAAAAGCTATGGAGAGGATAGGATGGAGGCATCCGGTAGTTCATTTCACCACTGACTGCCATCCTACATGGAAGATTCATCTTTGGATTATCATTCTGATACCTGTGACGCTGATGAGTCTGATTGCGGTCTATTTCCGCTGGCCCTATCTCATCCTTCCTCCTTTGATTGTTTGTTTCTGTGACATGATTTTCTCTCAATCGGGCTTTCGCCATCGTCCGCTACAGACATTTCTCTTACTGCTGGCAGGTGCATTTCTGGGAACATTAGGCACTTTGGCCTACATTTATCTTGGAATCCCTTTGTGGGCAGCAGCCGCTTGTACATTTTCTTTGCTACTTTTCGTTTTTCACAAAACAGGCAAATATCTTGCTCCTGCAGGAGCCTTGTCGCTCATTCCGTTTTTATTACCGTTCCACACACTGACAGCATACCCTCTGGAGGTTGCTGCAGGCAGTTTTATGTTCATAAGCATAGCATTTTTTCTAAACAAGCGCTTTCAGTAATAAGAAGAATCCATTTTTCTTTAATGTTTAATAACATGTTTTTTTGGATAGGGTATTCCTAGGGGATATCCGTCAAAATATAAACTGATAGAATTATTAACCTTAAAAACAAGAGAATGGAATCTAAAAAAAATTCTGTGTGCTTAAAAAGTCTTACAAGGCTCCAAAAGCACAAAACACTCCTACAAATGAGATTTATTCTTGCCATACTGCTTGCAGTCCTTTTCAACATAAAGGCCATGGCGGTATATTCTCAAGTAGGATCGGTTTCACTTAATTTAAAGCAAGTGACCATTGAAAAAGCTCTCAATGCTATTGAAAAACAAACCGGTTATTATTTTGTTTACAACAACAAGTCTGTAAATGTAGACCGGGTCATTAACCTGAATGCCTCCAACAAAGCCATTGGAGACGTATTGGCAGAAGTGTTCAAGGGATCTGTCAAATATTCAATTGAGGGAAACCACATTATTCTTTCACCTGCCGAGCATTCGACGCAACAACAAGGCAACCATAAAGTGAAGGGTGTCATTACGGATGTCAAAGGTGAACCTATTGTTGGAGCCACCGTCAGAGAAAAAGGAAGTCCTACAAATGGAACTATCACAAACGTGGACGGTGAATTCAATATGGAAGTGTCATCCGGTTCGGTACTCACCATTTCCTATATAGGCTATGCCAGTCAGGAAGTGAAAGTTTCCGGAAAAAACGCCATTAAAGTCACTTTAGCCGAAGACACAAAACTTCTGGACGAAGTAGTCGTTGTAGGTTACGGCAGCCAAAAGAAAGCAAACCTCACAGGGTCTGTATCATCCGTCAAGATGGACGATGTAGTAGGCAATCGCCCTATTATCAGTGCATCCGATGCATTGCAAGGAACTGTTCCCGGATTGTTCGTAGGCAGTGGGGGTAATGCTCCCGGAGCTTCCAAATCCTTCCGCATCCGCGGATCCTATTCCATCGGCAGCGGTTCAACCATTAGTCCTCTCGTATTGATTGACAACGTGGAGGGAGATATCGATATGATCAACCCTGAAGACATAGAGACTGTAACGGTTCTGAAGGATGCAGCTTCTTCAGCCATCTACGGAGCCAGAGCAGCCGGAGGCGTTATTCTGATAACGACAAAGCGTCCTCAAAACAAAACTGATTTCACATTGAATTACAATAACAATTTTGCTTTTGGAAATGCAGTGAATCTTCCGCAACAATCTACTTTGGACGATTATCTTTCGGCCTATTATGAAGTCTATGGTGATCAATTCTGGACAATGGGTTCACCGAGCGTAACCAAATGGAGAGAATACCTGGCTCAATACAGAAAAGACCCAAGTTCCATCAATACAGTAGGCGACGGTATGTTCAAGGATACAGACGGCGCCGTTTACTTCCTGCATGAAAAAGACTTGATCAAGGACATGCTCACCAATAGCTTTCAGATGACACATAATGTTTCGGCAAGCGGAGGTACGGATAAACTCCGTTATCGTCTTTCCGGAAGTGCCGTATCAAGCAACGGTGTCCTCATCACTGATAAAGACAAGTTCAACCGTATGACTTTCAATGCTTTCATTTCGGCAGATGTGACACCTTGGTTTACTCAGGAAGCAACCGTAAGCTATGCACACAGCAAGAAGAACCTGCCTTCTTCGGCCTTAGGTTCAGTATATGGAACACGACTTGTATCTTACTATCCCGAAGGATTGTTCCCTACATCCATTTCAGGAGCAAGCACTGAATTGCCGGGCGAAACTCCTCGTTCCCAATTATTAAACTGCAACACGTCATCCACATTAGTGGACAATCCAAGAATATTCCTGAAATCAATCATCAAGCCCTTCAAAGGCTTTGAAGGAGTATTCGAATATACATTCGACCGTAATGAAAATGATTACAATTACTACACGGGAAAATATACTTATGCCAATATTCAGGCGGGTGTAGTTACCGTTCCTGCAACAGATTATCTGTACAAGAACAAGGAATACACCAACTATAATGCATTCAATGTTTACGGAACCTACCGTTTCGACTTGATGTCCAATCACCACTTCAAATTGATGGCCGGCTTCAATCAGGAATCCCATTACTATGAAGGAATGGATGCATACTCCTATGCTCAGGCTGTTACCGAAGTACCTGCCATGGCATCCGGAACATCAACCATCAAGGTAGCCGACAATTACAACGATTATACCGTTCGCGGAGGTTTCTTCCGTGTAAACTATAATTACCTTGACAGATATCTGCTGGAAGTAAACGGTCGTTATGACGGATCTTCCAAATTTCCAAAAAGTAACCGTTTCGGCTTTTTCCCCTCCATATCTGCAGGATGGCAATTGGCTGAAGAAAGTTTCATGAAGCCCACACGGACATGGCTGGACCAGCTGAAGCTGAGAGGCTCATACGGTTCTATCGGAAATCAGAACATTGCTTCCTATTCCTACACTCCAACCATGAGCATCAACAACAAGTACAGTGGCTGGCTGTCGGGAGGAAACTATGTAACAGCTGTTACTTCCATCCCGTCACTGGTACGAAGCAACTTTACTTGGGAAAAAGTCTATACACTTGATTTCGGTATGGACTTTGCTTTATTCAACAACCGCCTGAACGGAACTTTCGACTGGTACCAACGCGATACCAAAGGAATGCTCGCACCCGGTGTGGAACTTCCGTCTGTAGTAGGCGCCAGCGCTCCTTATCAGAATACTGCCGACATGCGCACCAAAGGATGGGAACTGGCAGTGAACTGGAATGGGAAAATAAACAAATTGGGTTACCGCATAGGAATCAATATCACGGATTACACGTCCAAGATAACCAAATATGATGCCAATGACTCCAAACTGTTGAGCAGCTATTACGAAGGACAAAAACTTGGAGAAATCTGGGGCTATGTCACCGATGGTTATTATACAGTAGATGATTTTGAAAGTACATCAACCTGGAAACTGAAAGACGGTGTGACTGCACTCAACGGATACAATCCACGTCCCGGAGATGTAAAATTCAAGAACCTGATGGACGATGATCAAGGCACAAATCTGATAACTTCAGGAAACAATACTAAGGACAATCCAGGCGACCGCAAGATTATCGGTAACAGTCAGCCTCGCTGGCTGTATGGAATCTCATTGGGAGCAAATTATGCAGGCTTTGATTTGAATATCTACTTGCAGGGAGTCGGCAAACGCGACAATTGGATTGCCAACAATATCATGTTCCCTTTGTACAACGATCCTAAATTCATCGGGTTATACAAAGGAACGGAAGATTATTGGAGACCTACCGATGCAGCCAACGGCGATTACACAGCTCAGAATCCCAATGCCAAGTATCCACGTATATACGGCAGTTATGGAAACTCTGGTTCCAATTACCGGGTGTCCGACAGATATTTGTCCAATACATCCTACCTGCGCATCAAGAATGTATCGCTTTCATACACAGTACCCAAAGTATGGCTCAAGACAATCTCATTGCAATCCGCCAAAGCTTTTGTCAGTATAGAAAATCTTGCAACGTTCACCTCACTGAGAAAAGGTATCGATCCTGAAACACTCAGTTGGAACTATCCTTTGTATCGAACGATTTCGTTTGGATGTAATCTAACTTTCTAATCTATAACATTGAAAAATATGAAAAAGATAATATCACTATTTATTGTATCGGCCGGGTTCGTCTTTACAGGATGCAATGACAGTTTTCTGGATAAATATCCTGTGACCGACTTGACCGAAGAAAATGCTTTCAGCACTTATGATAACTTCAAGGCATTTACATGGCCTTGCTATGAAATGTTCAGCAATACCAATATAGGTACCGCCATAAACTACATCGGTGAAAACTCCTGCTATCTGGGAGACATGGATGCCGGATATCTGGAAGACAAAAGAGAAGGTACAGCCAACCGCTTTGCTTATCAGACAGTGAGCAGTATTGCTTCAGGCAACGGATGGGATTTTTCCTACATCCGTCGTGTAAATCTGATGCTTTCTCACATTGACAAATCCAACATGACCCAGGCCGAGAAGAACCACTGGAAAGCCGTTGGCTACTTTTTCCATGAATTCTGGTACATGGAGCTCATCAACCGCTTTGGAGATGTGCCTTGGGTGAACACCGTACTTTCTGAAAATTCGCCGGATGCTTATGGAGCACGCACAGAACGTAAGATTGTTGCCGACAGCGTGCTGACACGCCTTCAGTGGGCAGAACAGAACATTGGGAACTTCAAGTCTCAGGATGGCGCAAATACAATCAATCAGGATTGTGTGCGGGCCGCCATTTCCCGCTTCTGCTTGCGCGAAGCTACCTGGAGAAAATACCATCAACTGGGCGATTATGACAAATACCTTTCAGAATGTATCCGTACATCAGAATTATTGATGGCTTCGTATCCTACACTTTATACAGGAACCGATAAGTCTCCTGCATCAGGATATGGTGAAATGTGGACGACAGAAGATTTGAGTAAAGTTCCGGGCATCATCCTTTACAAGGAATATGTAAAAGATATTGCGACACAGAACTTCAGTCACTTCGAACATACATCTTCTGCTTACACGGAAATGAACCAATCCACAGTTGATTTATATCTGATGAAAAACGGCAAGCCCATTGCCAACGCATCTTCAGGATACTATGGTGACAAGAGCATGTACACTACATTCCGCAACAGAGATCCCCGTTTCTATCAGGTTGTTATGCCTCCTTACACAGTGAAAGCAGGCTCCGGACCGGAAGGCTACCGCACATGGACTTACACAGCCAATGCGGCCGACAGAGAATATATTGACATCATGGGTGCCAATACCACCTGCAGTAACCCGGGAACAGGCATGAAACGCCTTCCTGCCCAAAACTGGGGAGCTAATCTGGTTCCATCCGTTCCAAGACTGGGAGTAGGCGCATTTGTTACCTGCCGTTCAGGTTATTATTTCTGGAAAAACTACAATGCCTGGGAAACCAATTCCAATCAAGGAACTCTGAATACAGCAGACAAACCTATCTTCAAGATTGAAGAAATTCTGCTGAATGATGCCGAAGCACACTTCGAAGCAGGAAATTTCACTCAAACTATAGCCGACAAAACCATCAACAAGCTTCGTGCCCGTGCCGGAGTTGCCAATATGACAGTCAGTGAGATAGATGCCAACTTCGACCCGAACCGTCCATACTATTATCCGAAAGGCAATACAGCCGGCATACAAGTAGATCCTGTTCTTTGGGAAATTCGCAGGGAACGCATTGTGGAACTAATGGGAGAAGGCTTCGGATTCTATGATGTCCGCCGCTGGCGCATGGCTCCATGGTTCCTGAACAAGACACCGAAAGGCATTTGGAGCACCAAGGCGTTTGCAAAAGCAGCAGGTTTGAATCTCTTGAATGAAAAAACCGGATATGCCGATGATGGAACCATGACAGAAGGGTATGTATATCTTTTCAACAATCCTGTAACGGAAGGAAAGGGGTGGCTTGAAAAATATTATCTCTATCAGGTACCTACCACTGAAATTCTTTTGAATCCGACTTTATCGCAAAATGAAGGCTGGTAAAAAGATTTAGTTTTCTAAAAGAAGGGCAAAGAAAGTAATTGCAAAATTTCATATCTTTGCCCTTATTTATAATACCATCATGAAGAATATATCAAACATATTATTGGGTTGTTCACTGTTTTCCCTGAGCACGATTTCTTTTGCTCAACACAGAACTCCCAATATCATTCTTATCAACATCGATGATTTGGGCTGGGCGGATGTGCAATATAACGGAAGCACCTATTACGAGACTCCTAATATTAATGCACTTCATGCCAAAGGTCTAAATTTCAGATATGCTTATGCAGGAGCATCCAACAGTTCGCCAAGCAGAGCATGCCTGTTGAGCGGAATGAATACTCCGCGACACGGGGTCTACACTGTAGATCCACCCGACAGAGGCAAACCGGAAGACAGGAAACTCATTCCATGTCCCAACAAATCAGTGCTAGACCTTAGCATTGTTACATTGCCGCAAGCACTCAAAAATGCGGGTTACAAAACATGTCACATCGGCAAGTGGCACATCGGATACAATCCCTTGCAACAAGGTATGGACGTAAACATTGCCGGAAATCATGCCGGAAACCCATCCACCTATTTTTCTCCTTATCATAACAAAAACCTGAAAGACGGGCCAAAAGGAGAATATCTGATGGACCGTCTTGCACACGAAGCGGAAGTCTATCTGGATACCGTCGGCAAAGAACGTCCGTTCTTTCTTTACTACGCAACATACGCCGTACACACTCCTTTGGAAGCAAAGAAAGACCTGGTAGAAAAATACAAGACGAAAGCAGCGACAAAAGACCATTTCAACCCGGTATATGCTGCCATGGTGGAAAATATGGACAAGAGCGTTGGAAGCATATTGAATGCTGTGGAACGCAATGGCATATCAGAAAACACTCTGATTATTTTCACTTCCGATAACGGAGGGGTTTATGATATTTCGCATCAGACACCCTTGCGTGCCGGCAAAGGCTCTTTCTATGAAGGAGGCATACGCGAACCTTTCATCATCTATATGAAAGGGCGTTATGAAGGAGGAAAAGAATTTGACGTGCCTGTTTCCCAATTGGACCTTTATCCTACACTTGTGGAAGTTGCAGGAGCAAAACCGGGTAAGCAACTGGACGGGCTAAGTCTTCTTCCTTTCCTAAACAAGAACAAAAAAAAGTATCTGACGGACCGTTCTCTTTTCTTTCATTTCCCGGCCTATCTGGAAGGAGGCAATGCTGAGACCCATGACTTGAAATTCAGGACCCGTCCCGTATCCGTCATTATAGATAAAGGATGGAAACTCATAAAAAATTATGAGGATGACAGCAAGGAACTCTATAATTTAAAGAATGACCCTTCAGAGAAGATTAATCTGGCTGAAACGAATGAGGCGAAAGTCAAATATCTTTTAACCAGACTTAATACATGGATAAATAAGGAACACGCACCTATTCCGCAACCTAAATAAATAAATGATATGAACAAAACCGGACATTTTTTTTTCTACACCGGTCTGCTGACCGTTTCGACTTCTACACTCCAGGCTGCTCCTAAAGACAACAAACCCAATATCATCTTCATTCTATGTGATGACATGGGATATGGCGATTTGAGTTGCTACGGACAAAAGTACATTCAAACCCCCAATCTGGACCGAATGGCCCAAGAAGGCATGCTCTTCACGCAAGCATACGCCGGAAGTCCCGTCAGTGCACCCTCACGCGCCACTCTAATGACCGGACAGAATTCCGGACATACACATGTGCGTGGAAACAAAGAGTATTGGGGACAATCCCCTACAATGAAATACGGCGATAACACCGATTATTCAGTAGTAGGACAGGAGCCCTATGATCCCGACCACATCATCCTACCCGAAATAATGAAGAAAAACGGTTACACCACAGGAATGTTCGGCAAATGGGCTGGAGGCTATGAAGGTTCCTGCTCAACCCCCGAAACACGTGGTATTGACGAGTTCTACGGCTATATCTGTCAGTTTCAGGCACATCTCTACTATCCGAACTTCTTAAACCGATTCAGCAAGTCGAAAGGTGATACCAAAACCATCCGTATCGTTCTTGATGACAACATCAAGCATCCTATGTTTGGTGACGATTACAACAAGCGTCCGCAATATTCTGCCGACATGATTCATCAGGAAGCCTTGAAATGGCTTGACAATCAGAACGGGAAACAACCATTCTACGGATTTTTCACCTATACATTGCCCCACGCAGAACTGGCACAACCCAATGACTCTATTTTGAAACACTATAAGAAACAATTCTTTACCGATAAAACATGGGGAGGGAGCGAAGATAGTCGCTACAATGCCGTGGAACACACCCATGCAGAATTTGCCGGCATGATTACCCGTCTGGATGCTTATGTAGGAGAGATTCTTGCCAAACTCAAAGAAAAGGGACTCGACAAAAATACATTGGTAATCTTCAGCAGTGATAACGGTCCTCACGAGGAAGGAGGTGCAGATCCTGAATTCTTCGGCCGCGACGGAAAATTACGCGGGCTAAAGCGTCAATGCTATGAGGGTGGAATAAGAATTCCTTTTATTGTACGTTGGCCGGAGAAAGTGAAAGCAGGAACCGTGAATGATCATCAACTGGCATTCTATGATATTATGCCAACATTCTGCGATTTGCTGGGAGATAAAAAGTTTCCCGGGAAATATCTTAACAAAAAAATCAAAGAGGACTGCTTTGATGGAATTTCCTTTGCCCCGACACTGCTAGGTGATGAAACCCATCAGCAAAACCACGAATATCTGTATTGGGAATTTCATGAAACAGATCAAATAGGAGTACGCATGAACAATTGGAAACTGGTTGTTAAAAAAGGGACTCCATATCTATATGATTTGGCTAGTGACCTTCATGAAGACAATAATGTGGCACTACAACATCCTGATATAGTGAATCGCATGGTCGACATCATCTATCATGAACACAGGCCCAACGAATTGTTCCAGGTGACTTTACCAAAAAAATAAAAAGAAAATATTATGAAAAGGAATTTAATTGATTTAATGGTCGGCTGCTCACTTCTTCCTGTAGGAACAATGTTTGCACAGCAACCGAAAACACCGCGTCCCAATGTGGTTTTCATTTTGATGGATGATCTCGGATACGGCGATGTACAATGTTATGGCCAGCAAAAGATTGAAACTCCAAACATAGACTTCCTTAGGCAACAAGGAATGAAGTTTACACAATTCTACTCAGGCTCACCTGTATCGGCACCGGCACGCTGCGTGCTCATGACCGGCCTTCACACGGGACATAGTCAGATTCGTGGCAATGACGAAATAGCGTCAAGAGGAGCAACACAGGACTATGACTCGATGTATGTCCATAAAGAACTGGAAGGCCAATATCCTCTCAAGGCAGGAACGTTCACTCTTGGCAAACTCATGCAAAAAGCCGGTTATATCACAGGGTGCTTTGGTAAGTGGGGATTAGGATATCCGGGATCTGAAGGAACGCCGGGGAAACAAGGATTTAACCAGTTTTATGGATACAATTGCCAACGACAGGCACATACCTATTATCCGGCATTTCTCTATGACAATGACGAACGTGTCTATCTGCAAAACAAAGTGATGGATCCGCACAAAGGCGTTTTGGGAAAGGATGAAGATCCAAACGATGAAGCCAACTACGCGCGTTTCCAACAAAAAGACTATGCCAATGATTTTATATTCGATGCACTGATGAAGTTTGTCGATAAGAATGAACACAATCCTTTCTTCGTAATGTGGACCACTCCATTGCCTCATGTATCACTTCAAGCACCTGAACGATGGGTGAAATACTACGTCAAGAAATTCGGGGATGAGAAGCCGAGCATCAAAAACGGCTATCTTCCATGCCGCTATCCTCACGCCACCTATGCAGCCATGATAAGTTACTTTGACGAACAAATCGGGAAACTCGTGGCAAAACTGAAAGCCGATGGCGTATATGATAATACGTTGTTTGTGTTCACCTCCGATAACGGACCTACGTTCAACGGCGGTTCGGACTCCCCATGGTTCAACAGCGGAGGCATCTTCAAGTCAGAATATGGATGGGGAAAATGTTTTGTTCATGAAGGGGGCATCAGAGTACCAACCATAATGAGTTGGAAAGGGCATATCAAAGCGGGCAGCGAATCTTCCCACATCGGAAGTTTTCAGGACTTTATGCCTACTTTTGCCGCTTTAACAGGGGTAAAGTGTCCGCCAACAGACGGTCTCAATTTTATGCCAACACTGTTAGGACAAAAAAACAAGCAGAAAGAACATGAATATCTTTATTGGGAATTCAATGAAATAAAAGGAGCTAAAGCTGTGAGAATGGGTAAATGGAAAGGTATTCTCGATGATATAAAAGCAGGAAACACCACCATGCAACTGTTCGATTTGGACAAGGACATTAAGGAACTCCATGATGTTGCAGCAGAACACCCTGATATTGTAAAGAAAATGCAGGTTATCATGAAGAAAGAATCCGTTGAACCAGAAAACAAGAAATTCAAACTCTAAAGATAAACAAGTTATATTCAAGAATAGCATCCGCCCTCTCAAAGGCGGATGTTTTTTTTCTTAACCTAACCACATGGGTCTTGACAAGTTTCGGAGACAAGTCCTTCTAATTATCATCCTTTATCTTATATCAAACAAAGTATCGACAGAAAAGAAGAAAAAATCAATTCAGCACAACTGTAATTTTTTGTCTCGGATAACTCATATCCTTGTTAGGCGTAAAGGATTGAATAGAATAATTCAAGGGTGCAGCCATTTTCAGTATATCAAGAACTTCATGAATATTCTCATTCGTGAAGGTTGCTGAAAATTCATAATTATCAATACCGTTTCCTTTCAAGACAAAATCAACATTATAGTGACGCGACAATGAATTAGCTACCGTCTCTATGCTGGCTCTACGGAACACCATTTTCCCTTCTCTCCAAGCTGTTTTCTCCCAAAGATCTGTTTGCCTCACAGACATCCGATTTCCATCTTTGTCAATGAAAGCCGATTCTCCTGGTGTCAATTTAGCCCAACGGCCTTCTTTGGTTATCACATCCACATGGCCTTTGCTCAGGGTAGCTTCTACGAAGGAATCCGATTTGTATGCCGATACATTGAATTCCGTGCCATAAGCATTCACTCGAGCGTGTCCCGGAACCACAACTGTGAATTGCCTCTGTCTGTCAGACTTTACTTTGAAATAAGCTTCTCCCGAAAGAACAACCCTGCGGTGCTGAGAAAGAAAATGACGAGGGTAGGTGAGAGTAGATCCTGAATTAAGCCATACTATACTGCTATCAGGCAGTATGATTTTTGAACTCACTCCATAAGAAGCAGTTGTCTCTACAACTTCAGCCATTGCTTTTTGTTTCTCATTAAGCTGGCTCTCCACAAGAATCAGCGACAGGAGCAAAGGCAGGACCAAAACAGCAGCCGAAGTATAGCACACTTTCCAAATACGGTGTACTATTATCCGTCTCCTGATCCGACCATGTAGTTCGCCCCAGTTCTCGTGTGCTCGTTTGCGACTTTCCTCACTCAACAAGTCCAACTGTTCCAGAACCTCATTATCTTCAGGCGTATTTTGTTTATATTTATTATTCATAATTCCCTTTTAATTATAGACGAATATACCTTGACTTCCCCCCACGCGAAATTATATAAATAACGCTAACAAATGCAAGTAATCTTTTAATTCCTCCCTCAGTAACTTCAAAGCACGTGAAATATGAGCCTCAACTGTTTTTACAGATATTTGGCATACGTCAGCAATTTCAGGATAAGTTTTCCCTTCATAACGGTTCAATTCGAACGTTTTTCTTACATTTTCGGGAAGTAGAGCCAAAGTATCATTTATCTTCTTCTCCAGTTCTGAAATGGTAAACAGCAGGTGTGGGTCCATATCCACCGGTTCTTCCTTGATCATTTCATTATCAACATAATTCTGCATTGTGCGGGTTCTTCTCAAGAAGTCTATACAAGCATTTTTTACACTAGTCATAAGAAAGTTTCGTACTGACACGCGAATAAACAAATTTCGACGTTGTTCCCAAATATGAAAAAAAACATCCTGAACCAAATCTTCACAATCTTCCTCCGAATCCACATAGCGGGAAGCAAAATGACACAAGGGCGTAAAAAATTCAAAGAAAAGAGCTTTATATGCCTTTTCATCACCATCTTTTACAAACTGTTCAAATAATATTTCAGGGCTATTCACTCTCATTCCATGCGGTTTATAAATTACATTCTCCAGGCAGCCACATCCAGAAGGTAGAACCTCTGCCAAGTTCGGATTCCACACCGATCTTGCCATGAAACATGGTAGCTATATCCTTACAGATAGACAATCCCAGTCCTGTTCCTTGTACAAAAGAGTCCAACTTTTCAAAACGGTCAAATACCCTTTCCTTCTTATCCATGGGAATACCCAACCCTGTATCTTCAACAAAAAATTTCACACCGCCATCCATACATTCATAACCTAATCTTATTTGGCCTTCGCGAGTATATTTCACTGCATTCGTCATGAAATTCGTCAACACCTGTGTCAATCTCTGTCTATCCATCGCAAACAAGTATTCTTCATGTGATTTCTCGTAAATTATTTTCACGGGAGAATCTTCAAGTTGTTTTGAAAAGATACGTGCAAAATCACAAAATAGTTGTTCCAAATCCACCTGTTCGATCTTATATTTCATTGTACCCGACTCAATCTTTGACAAGTCCAGAACATCTCCGATAATCTTCAAAAGTTGATTATTACTAGTCTTGATAATCTCCACGAACTGTTTTTTTTCTTCCTCACTGTAAGAATCCAGCAGCAAATTCGAGAAACCTACGATAGCATTCAGAGGAGTACGAATCTCGTGACTCATGTTAGCGAGAAAAGCAGATTTCAGTCTGTCAGCTTTTTGCGCTTCCATTTTTTCATGCTGAAGATTATGCTGTATTTCCATAAGTTCTGAAATATCCATTCCCAATCCCAGATAATTGATGATTTTCCCATCCTTATCCTTAACGGCTTTTCCGTCAATGCTATAGTAAGCTGATGAGTCTTTTCCAAAAGCTTTGAAATACCTTGCCCTTATATTGAAAGAATCAATGCTACGTTTATCCATCCGCATAATAAGTTCCTTCACAGCATCCTTGTCTTCTTCATCAACAAATTCCAGATATTTTTCCATAGTCAACGAACTTGACTTGTTTTCCTTTTCGTAGAAAGATTTAATCAAATGATCATTGGGATTATATGTCCAGGTAATTACTCCGCTTGCTTTCAAAATATATTTCATGCGTTCTGCATAATCATCAACCTTTTTGCGTAGCATTTCCTGCTCGGTAAGATCGGAATTGTTCATGATAATGCTTATAAGATTATTCTCCGAATCATATACAGGTGATATATAAGTTTCAATATATCGGTTGCCCGATATACTTATGTACTGCTTATATTCATCATCCGATCCAAGTTTGCAATTCATGATAAAATGATCATTGTGCAAATTATCTTTATCTATATAATGCTTAAATTCACTGTATTTGAAAAGATTAGGTTTTACAGCCAAAAAAGCCATTTTGTCTTTAATTCCAAATATTTTGCAAGCGGCATCATTCATTCTCACCAGATTACCCTCCGCATCAAAATACTGAATACCTACCGAATTATGATTGAAGATTATTTCATGGTCATTCAGCAATTCTTTTATCTTCTTTTCATTAACAATCCGAGCACTTACATCCTTGTGGGTACCAATCACCCTTGCTTTTCCATCGTTATCGTACACACAATGGATTTCCTTTTCAATATAGCGCCAGTTTTTCTTTCCTGAATGATCCATCCTCACAACAATAGGACTCTGAGGCGGATTTCCGGTCGATGCCATCCGAATGGCGTTCGTGAACACATTCAAATCATCCGGATGAAACAGTTTGATTTCATCACGATAAGAGCGCCCTTCCGGCGGAAAATAATTACAGAATACATTATAGAACTTTTTTTTCTCCACATCATATCCCCAAATGCCGATATCACCCGCATGAAGTGACAAGGACAAACTCCTTCTATCATGTTCCAGTTCTTCCTTAGCCTTCTTTACACGCAAATGCAACAAGAGAGAGAACATGGAAAATCCTAAAATCAAACACACGAACACACCCAGGCTCACATAGAAAATATGTAGATAATATTCAGCTCGGTCAGGCTTCAACCATTTTTTCGCAAGTTTGTCATAGGTTCCGTCTTTCTTTAAGTCATATACAATGAAATCAATCTTTGTCTGCAATTTCTCAATCGGACTTGCCATACAGAATTTTTCCGGAGGAAGGCCCACATCCGAACTTTTAAGTCCGTCGGTATGTTGAACAATGTAGTTCGCAATATCAAGATTACAAAATACCAAATCACATTTATGTTGTTTCAAAAGTTCCGAACTTTGCGCTAACTTGCCGATAGGATAGATTTTCAAATTATGCCGGGAATTACGCAATAAAGTTTCAGAGAAAGAATTTGCTTCAACACCTACCGTTTTTCCTTCAATCTGCTCGAAGCTTGTGATAGGAGTATCCCCATCCCGATACAGCACACCTTTGAAAGCATAATTATAAATAGTTCCAAAATGCAAAAATTTAGCCCTATCATCAGTATAAGTCATTTCCAGTCCCAGATCTGCCTTTCCACTTTTCAGTTTTTGTAGAAACTCCTGGCGAGTCATGAGTTGAATGGTATAATCCTTATTCATTCGTTTCATGATTTCTTTGACAAGATCAATGCAAAACCCTTGCGGCTCACCATTTTCGCCAAGCATTTCATAGGGTGGATAATATAAATCCCCCACAATACGTATAGTCTCAGGAATTGCGAGTTGTTTCCCACCACTCGCACATAGATGAAAGCAAAAGAAAAGAAAAAAGATAAGTACTCCCAGAACTCTAGCCCGTTTTCTCATACCACTAAATTCAATGTATTAGATTTCGAAAATAAGTATTTTTCACTTTACTTGCTCATTTTAATAACATTTTTTAAGTATGGCATACATAAGTATGTTTTTTATGCACACTATTAAAATTTAATTCCTACTTTTGCTAAAAAGAAAGCATTATGATTCGAAAAGTTACACCTGATGACATCAAAGCCATTACCGAAATATACAACGGATATATTCTGGACAGTACCGCTACGTTCGAAACGGAAATCCTCACGGAAGATGAAATGAAGAAAAGGGTAGAAGATATCTCTCTTGATTTTCCATATTACGTAGATGTAGAAAATAACGGCGAGATTGCCGGCTATTGCTATGCCCACCTGTGGAAGGTGCGTTCAGCCTATCGCTTTACATTGGAAACCACGGTATATCTCTCACCGAAATATTTCCGCAGGGGAATCGGACGTCTCCTCATGGAAAAGCTCATCAGCGAATGCCGTGAAAGAGGTTACCATGCACTGATAGCCTGTATCACAGCCGGCAACGAAGCAAGCTACATTCTTCACGAAAGACTCGGTTTCCACCGTGTTTCGGATTTTCAGGAAGTTGGCATGAAATTCGGCCGTAGGCTAGGAGTTTCGGATTATGAATTGATATTGTGATATACCCTCCGTGCATTTGCCGAATAAAGCTCATGAAGCACGTCTTCCGGAAGATTCAAGCCCCGGCATCGGCAATTCATCTCCTCACAGGAAAAAGAATCCGCTGTGGCAAGAAAAGTCCAGTCGTTCACTAGAGAAGTTTCCAGCTTTTCAAGATTATTATAAGCATCCGTACCATAAATGAGACGATCGGCATAATTCAGGAAGAAATTTCTCACGCCCTCATAGTCATCAGAGCTCTGCAATTCCAAATGTCCCAGACGGGATGATGTATCGGCAAAGAAATTAGGGTAAAGGTCAAAACGCTTTGCAAGTTCCTTGTAATTCCATTCCAGACTTCCCAGATGCGCACCAACAAAAGTGAGATTGGGATACCGCTGCAAAACTTTGTCACGCGCTTCTATCTGTTTCTCGTAAGAAGGAATCTCAGGATGCATGAAAGCATGAAATTCAGGATGTTGTTCAAAATAACGACGATTCCTTTCCGAAGTCATCTTATCCAGCGGAAGCCAGCAATTACGAGGTTCTCCCAAATGGGCCAGCACTGGAATACCCTCATCGACCAAGAAGCTAAACAGAGGATCAAAGCATTTATCATCTACCATTAGAAAAGTGCCGTCGGGCTTGCGCACCTCCATGCCGATATTCTTCCACAGCTTCACGCCCAAGGCACCTTGTTCCATGGAGTGTAAAATGCGTGCCTTCACCCGCTCCATCCATCCGTATTCATGCCAACCGGCCATAGGGAAGGTACAGATGTAGCGGAACATCCCCGGATATTCGCGCATATATTCCAAAGCCACACGTTCCTGTTCATCAACGGGAGGAAACACATCATGCACATCCGTGTTGATATTAATGTAATCAACGTTATATTTGCGTGCCACATCGGCATACACTGCCTCCTTAAATGTTGAATGGAAATGCGCATCCGTTTTAGGGAAATGTTCCAGATCCTTCATTCGTTTGATTTTTTAGGAAATAGCATCTTATAGACATTTGTCTGTTTGGTTTCGAAGCCCACTGACTGATAAAGTGCATTCGCCGCTACACGAGAGGGGCGGGAGGTGAGCATCAGTATGCCACCATCATTTTTTTCTTTCACGAAACCGATGGCATGCTCCACAAGCATCCGTCCCAAACTGCGCCCTCGGTAACAAGTGTCCACCACGACATCCTCAATCCAATACTTCGGCCCTGTAGGGGTGCGATAGGAACCCAAAGTGAGCATTCCTGCAACAACTTCGTCCACATAAACAAAAAACAAATGACTGCCTTCAGATACCAAGATGGCTTCGAGATCATCCTCATCAAAAGATGTTTGTTCGGAAAGCTGTTGAAGCAGTTCCTTGATCCTTTGCACATTTTCGGATGTACATTGCGATATTTCGGTTATTCTTATAATTTCCATCATTCGCAAAAGTAGGCATTATTTTCTATCAGGACAATTTTCCTCTTCTTTATTTTATTCTCTTGAATACTCACATAGATTATTTACCAAAGCTCTTCCAATATGCTTTCATCAAAGTATGACTTATCTGGAAAACTGGGGTAGCAGTGCAAAGCGTATCATGGATGCCTGCCAAGTACAAGGTGTGGAAATGCAGCCGGATTGATGAACGGCTTTATCCTAATCAGCCGAAGCCTCTGAAACGGCAGAAAAAAATGTATTTTATGCTTCCATGCTTCCACTAAGCATGTATATCACTGTAAATTAGTTTATTAAGTGTGTAGGCATCGGTGTAAGTATGATGTAACCATGGAAGTATGGTTACATCGCCTAAACGTAATTTTTCCGGTTTATTGGCATCCATCAATGTTTTGATATAACCCGAAAATCCTTTCGACTATACGCGAAAAAGAATTCGGGTTAAGTCGTATTTGTTTTTGGCTTATACCGAATGATTGCTCTTTCCTTGTTTCTTTGTAGGATAAAAATGTGTGGAAGTAAAAAATTTATACTTCCACACATGCTTCCACATATAAAACATTCATTTACAACAGGCTATAGGTTAGTGGAAGCATGGAAGCATAAAATACGTTTTTTTTCTCGTTGTGATTCTTTACGATTATAGATTTTCCACCTAGAAAGTCCAGTCGTTCACTTAGAGAACTTTCCTGCTATTCAAGATTATATAGCTCCGTACCATAAATGAGACATACGAAAGGGGAGAGATTTCACGAAACCGATGTCATGCTCCACAAGCATATTCGCAAAAGTAGGCATTATTTTCTATCAGGACAATTATTTATATTCTTTTTAGGAAGGACCTATAATTATAAACACATATATTTTACTCCATTCTTTTAGTAATTTATTTGCAATTCTCAATAATTATCGCTTATATTGCAGTTCAGAAAGAATGGTTTCCTATGAAAAACAGATTTAACGAAATAGTTAGGTACGTAAAACAAATCCGTTTTCTCTTTTTAGGATTAGTTCTATGTATATTATCATGTAGCCAAGAAAACGAAGTACAATCTAAAGTACCTACAGTTAATTTACAAGATGCTCGAAATATAACTTTCGAAAAAGCTGAGTTGCAATGTATTGTCTATCAACAATCAGGAAAAATAGATACTTGCTATTATGTTGTTGGCACGTCTCCTTTACTTGAAAGCAATGTTAAAAAGATAGGAGCTACTGTGACTAAAGCCGTTGCTAAAATAGTTCTTACATCTTTGGAACCTAACACTACTTACTATTATAAATTAACAGTATCCAACGGATATAGCTCATACTCTTCTGAAATTAGAAAATTTACAACATCCGTATGCCAACCTCCCTTGTTCAAATATTTTGGTATTACAAGCCGTAACTGTAATCAACTACAATTTAAAATGATACTCAACGATAGCACGTACAAGCCAAAGGATCTCCAACTGAAATACTATTGGGAAAATGACTCCATCATACAAACTTTACCTGTCAAAGATACTTTGACATACACTGTTTCTTTGAATGATTTATACGTAAACACGACTTATTCCTTCATAGCCCAATATGCTAATAAACTAGGCACTTGTCAAAGTAAAAAAATTCAGATTACATTAGGAGATACCGCAATAATCAGCAAGCAAGGAAATCTTGGAAAAATGATAACCGAAAGACAAAAATACACTCTGAAAAAGTTGAAAATAAAAGGCATTATAAATCAAAGTGATTTAAATCTCTTGCGTGATATGTCGGGAATTTCCGTTGAAGGAAATAACACACAAGGGAAACTTGAAACTTTGGATTTATCTAATGCTTTATATGACGGCCAAATTTACAAAGATCTAGTTAATTACTTTTTTTTTCCAAAAAAACTAACATGGGGAACCACTTCTTTGAAAAAACTAATTATGCCAGACAAATCACAAGCTTGCAATAATGAATCATTATCCGACAGTCATCTGGAGTGTATAGAAACCACTTACAGCTGTACTTCGTATAAAAGTATTGACGGAGTTCTTTTCACGAGAGAAGATAACAAACTTATAGCTTATCCCCCTTACAAAGTAGCTGATGAATATACAGTACCTGCCGGAACCAGAATTATCAGCTATATGGCTTTCTATGGAGCTTGCAAAATGAAATCCATTTCATTTCCTGCCTCGCTTGCTTCTATTGAATGCGAAGCTTTCATGAATTACCATCGTGAAAGTACTTCAGCAGGCAGACTGGTCATACCTGAAACCGTTTCTTATATGTGTGAAGCTATTTGCATGAACGGTGAATTCAAGGACGTGAAAGTTCTTGCACGTGTACAGACTTTGGGAACATCATACTTTCAGAACTGTCTCCAATTAGAATCTGTCACCCTAGGAAGTTACATTAATTTCATCCAAGCCGACTCCTTTGATAACTGTCCGTCACTGAAAGAGATTCACTGCCTCAGCTCTACGCCCCCCGAATTTGATAACGACAATAATAAACAGTTCTCGAAAACCGATAAATCATCTTGTGTGATTTATGTTCCAAAAGGAAGTAAAGCCACATATAGTTCAGCAAAGATTTGGAGTACTTTCACGCATATAGTAGAAGAATGATAATAAAGAAATTATTTTACATAATAGCCGTCCTAATTCAATTTACAAGTTGTGCCAAAGATGTTTTCCAACCTCTTGGCCCACCGGAAATCATCTTGGATAATGCCACAGATGTTACCTTTGATTCGGCATCGTTGACAGGTATGATAACTGCCAATAATAACGAAACATCATCCTATTATCTGATTCTTTCTAAAGAGCCTACTTGCAAAATCATCTTCAAAAGAATCAATGTTATACCATCTGCCGGAACATTCAAAATATCTTTGACATCCCTAACTCCGCAAACTACATACTACTGCACATTAACAGCATACAGCGGATACAGTTCCGTCTCCAGCCCCATCAAGCAATTTACCACAAGCAAGTACACAGCACCTTCATTTACTAACACGGCTTTGGTATGCAATGAAAACAAACAGGTCCGCTTTGAATTATTTTTCAACCAAGGAACGTTAGACCCCGATACCATGATCTTGAGATACAAATCGTTGAACAGTAAAGATACAATCATGCAATCCATTCCAAAGACAATCTCTGGAACCCGTTACTCCATTCCATTAACTGACCTTCAGCCGGATTCTACTTATATTTTTTCAGTTTTATGTCGCAATAGGAAAGGAGAATATGGATGTGTCCAACTTAATGTCAACACCAACGACTATCTTCATATAAACGGATATTTTATCATTCAATCCAATCCCGGAGATATCGACAAACTCATTCCATCGGATGAAAAATATAAAATAACAAGTCTAAAAGTTAACGGTCCCTTTAATAGCACAGATTTGATTTTCATCAGAGCCATGGGAGGTATAGGAAACGATAAACAAAAAAACGTTTACACGGATGGTCGATTGGAAATGCTCGATTTATCCGATGCAAATACTGAAAGAGGAGGAGATACCGCATATTACAACGGAAGCGAACAAGATAAAATCAACAATACAGGTGACATCCCTGCTTTTTTTATGAGAGGAACTACAAGTATAAAAAAGATTGTTATACCCAATATAATGAATGGCGTTGGTTACGGTGCCTTCTCCGATTGTAATTTAGAAGATATAGAAACCGGTGAAAACAGCAACCAATACAGCATCGATGGAATTCTATACAATTTTGGCTACTTAGAAGTTTTTCCACCTAAAAAATCTTGTGATATCTATCGTATTCCGGAAAAGATTGATTATATAAATAGATATGCTTTTAAAGATGTATGTAAAGTGAAGGAAATCATTCTCCACGAAAGAATATCCGGCCTAGGTGAAAGAGCCTTCTATGGCCACAAGTGTATGGAGACCTCATCCGGCAAGCTCACCATACCCTATAACGTTACAATGCTTCAACAATATGCATTCGAGAATTCCGGATTTAAAAGAATCGATATTAACGCTTATATATACAAACTCAACAAAGGCCTCTTCTATGATTGCGCCAATTTGGAATACGTCAAAATAGGAGGATTTATTTCTGATATTGACGAAAATGTATTCAGTAATTGTCCCAAACTGAAAGAAATCCATTGTGTTCCTTTCAACCCGCCAACTATAAGTAACATATCCGGCACACAATTCAACGCTACCGACAAAAAGACCTGCACCATCTATGTTCCTAAAGGAAGTCTTTCCCTCTACAAGGCAGCCACCATTTGGAAAGAATTTTCGAATATTGTGGAAGAATAAGTCCCTTTTATGACACGAAATTCAACTATCACAACAAGACTTATTCTATTGCTACATTACTTTTATCTACTGCAGTAAGATCAATGGTTTTTTCAATCATAATAATACTTTCCTGTTCTATATAATAAACCTCACTCTCAGGCTTGTTATATACTTCTTTTTCCATATATTCTATATCGCAACTCTCTGACAATTTTTTTTCACTAACTTTCGTCTTTTTAAGTTTATGCATGGTTTTCTTTTTCATGAAGTTATAAATCAAACGAGAAAGAAAAAGACGATTAAAAACATTTATTATAAAATATATTCTAACCTTCCCTTTAAATGTCTCGAACTATTAATCACGTAAAATTAAATGATTAAAAATATATTGTCAAGTCCATAATAGTCCATAAATGCATTTTGTTCTTTTACGTAACTCCCACGTAATAAAAGTTTGTGTAAATCCTGCTTTTCTCCTTTCAATATTTATAATTCTGGGAAAGGTTCCCGTTCAATGATATGGCAGTGGCCGGAATAGGAAAGACCGTAGTATAGCCGTTGCTTTCTCCATCGAGTTGCGGACGCTGATCGTAGGCGGAGGTGAAGCGACCGAAGCGGATGAGGTCCTGACGACGCCAACCTTCCCACATCAGTTCCAGAAGGCGTTCGTCGAGAAGGGTGGTTAGAGTGGCTTTCCTTGCCGGCATTCCTGCGCGGGCGCGGACTTCGGTCAATTCAGAAGTGCCGTCGGCTCCGTTACGGACTTTGGCTTCGCTCTTCATTAAAAGCACGTCGGCATAACGAAAGAGTACGATGTCATTGTTCTGCAGTTGGCCGTCACTATAGGCGGTGCGGTCTATTTCGTATTTGCTCATACGGGCTCCTGCAGTCTTTTCATAAGCGGAACCGGTGAGGTCCAGTTTTACTTCCAAGGGCATGTACACCAATGGCTTGCCGTTGTCCAGATTCACAATTTTTCCATCTACGCGCAAGGTGTCGCTGTAGAAATTGATAGCGTAGCGTTTGTCTATGCTGTCGGTGCCGTAGGCATAAGTCTTCACGGTGGAGAGGGTGGCGCAAGTACCGTTTTCTGAGTCCATACCAATAGCGGAACCGTGGTTGTAGTGACGGGAACGGAAGAGGTTTTTGAATACGTTAAGATAGAGTGTTTTATCCATCGGGATGGTGAAGATATTTTCCTTGGAGCTCTCATTGAGCACTGCGAAGTTCTTCGCATAGTCGCTTTCGAGAGAATAGCCTTCGGCCGTAATTTTGTCGCAATAGGCAACGACGGTTTCCCAGGCATTCTTCTGCTTTCCGTCCACGGTGAAATAGATGTTTTTTCCATCCGGGCGGGTAGAATCCGTCCAGTTGTCATCGGTAAAGACTTCGGCATTCAAGGCCAGTTTGGCAAGGAGAAAGTAGGCAACGGGGCGCGTCATGCGACCGTAATAGCTGCCTTCGTAGTTGCTGCGCTCGTCGGCTAAGAGAGGTGCCACAGCTTGCAGTTCACTGAAAGCATACTTGAATACTTCGCTGCGAGTGCTCTGCTTCACGTTTTCGAGAGCTTCTTCATCCGATACCACAAGGGGCACGCGCCCGAACATATCCGTCAGATAATAATAGTACATCGCCCGGATGGCACGTACTTCGGCTTCAAATGCGATCTTTTGAGTACTGCTTATCAGGCTTGAATGGGATTCTATCTTCGCCAGAGAACGGTTGCAAAGCGTGATTACTTTGTAGAGGTAGCTCCATGTGTTGTACAAGGGCTTGTCATTGGCCGTCCATTTGTGCAGATAGAGATTTTGCCAGAATCCACCGTCGTACCAGTCGCCACCACGGGTGGGGAGCATGGCTTCGTCGGTAGTGAAGGTGTTATAGTCGTACACTCCGCGGTAGGTGCCTTGCAGTCCCTGGCTGTCACTACTTCCTCCGATGTAGTTGTAGAGGGATGACACCGTATTGATGAAAAGACTCGATGCCGAGGTGTAGGCTTCTTCTTCGGGTAGTTGGTTCTTGGGATTTTCGTCCAGGCAGGATGTCAAGGCCAGGGCTCCAAGCAATATGTATAGGTATGATTTCATGAGGTTCTTTGTTTAGAGTGATACAATCAGAATTGAATACTGAGTCCGAAAGCATAAGAGCGGTAAGCAGGGTAGGAGCGCTTGTCGTCTATGCCCAGGGTACTGTCTGCCACATAGCTGTTTATCATCGGCGTAAGGCCGCTGTATCCGGTAATGGTGGCCAGATTGTTGATGCTGCACGAGAGGCGCAGCGAACTGATGTAGCGAGACTTCACGGGAACGTTCCATCCGATGGTGAGATAGTCGAAATTCAGATAGTCACCCTTTTCGAGCCAGTAATCAGTGGCGGTCTGATCCTTGATGTTTCTTTGGGGTGCACCTTTCATCACGTTGTAGTCCGGAAAACTCGACATGTTCATGTAGGTGAGCGATGTCCCGTTGTATATTTTGTGTCCGAAGGCACCGTTCATCTGCAGAGACACATCATAGTTCTTGTAGCGGAAACTGATGTTGGAACCCAGCGTCATTTTCGGAGTGGCTTGCCCTGCCACGTAGCGGTCTCCGCCGTCTTCTATGTTCACGGAGCCGTTTTTGTCAAGGTCGGCTATGGCGTAGCTGTAGCTGCCATCGGTGTTCTTGGTGAGCCCTGTGCAATGAGGCAGATAGAACACGCCTAGTGGCTGACCTACAATCTGATAGACAATATTGTTATTGCCACCATGGAAACCTGCGCCGTTCAATGCGCCGATGTTTGTGATGTCTGCAGCCGTCATGTGCGTACCGTTGTAGTTTCCGCTCAGAGAGATGAGTTTGTTCTTCTGCCAGGAAAGGTTCACATTCACGTTCAGCTCCATGTCTTTCTTCATGACAGGAGTGATACCCAGACCTATTTCGAATCCGGAATTACTCATGCTGCCGATGTTGGCGAGCAGTTTGTCATACGTGTAAGGAGGTACGGGTACATCATAGAGATACAGCATGTCGCGCGTCTTGGAATAATAGTATTCGGCAGTCATCACGATGCGGTTGTTCAGCAGGCCCATATCGGCACCGATGTTGAAGGTGCTCCTTGTTTCCCATTTCAAATCGGGATTCGCATTGCGGATGATACCCATGGTCACGGTAGGCGAACCGTTGTAGGACACCACCCCGTTCTGCTGTACCAATTGCAGGGAGTTGTAGGAATCTATACCTCCGAGGTTACCGGATGTGCCGTAACCTGTGCGAAGTTTCAGCTGACTCAGAGTTTCTGCATTCTGCATGAAGGGCTCCGCCTTGAGGTTCCATTCGGCAGAAAGCGAGGGGAAGAAACCCCACGTATTGTTCTTGCCTACCATGGAACTGCCATCGGCACGGGTGGTGAGGGTAAAGGTGTAACGGTTCAAAAGACTGTAGCTCAGACTTCCCATAGCCGATGCCAAAGAAGGATCCTGGTAGTCGCTTCCCGTTCCGCCGTATGGACGGATGGAGCCGGCTCCGAGATTGTCATATCCGAAATCATTCGTGGTGAAACCTTTCACGAGTGTCCAGAACCCTGTACGGCGACTCTTCTGATATTCCCCCAAAAGGGTGACGTCCAGATGATGAATGCCCCAGGAATGACTGTAATTCAAAGTGGCATTGCCCAGCCAATCCTCGCTTTTATGCTCGCCGCGATAGGCCTGTCCCTGAGCCCAGACCCATGTGGGGCAGAATTTTGCATTTTCAGTGGAATTATAGGAATAGGATCCGAAAAGTTTCAGCTTCAAATCCCGCGAGAGGTCGAAGGTGAGACGCAGGTGCGTGTTGAAGTTCAGACTCTTTTCGTCGTTTTTCTCCCGAAGCAAAGCCTGAGGCGGATTTATCTGTGAAGCCGTGCTGTTCTTGTCCCATCCGCCCGAAGCATTCATACCTGCAGGGAAGGTAGGATTCTGAGTGGCAGCGGAATAGAAGAGTTTCTGCACGTCAAAGATGTCATTGTTCTTCTGTGAGGAGCCGAATACGCCGAGATCCACCGTAAGATGATTGTCGAATGCTTTCTGCGCAAGATCCAGCTTCGCCACGAAATTCTGATATTTGTTTATCTGAATCACTGTGTTGTGATCCATGAAGCCGATGGAAGCGCGATAGTTGGATTCGGCAGAGCCCCCGCTGAAAGCAACGTGATGGTTCTGCACGAAGCCCGTACGGGTAATGGATGAAGGAAAATCCGTGTCGTAACCTCCATTGTTGTAATCCAATCCCAACGCCTTGGCGGTGGCGGTATAGGTACCGGCATCAAGCATGTGTATGTTCTTGAACACCGATTCGAATCCGGCATTTGCATCATAAGAAATATGGAACTGACTTCCGCTGCCTTTCTTGGTGGTCACCTCGATGACTCCCGAAGCTCCTCGAGAACCGTACTGAGCCGTTTCAGCAGCATTCTTCAAGATGTTGAAACTCTCTATGTCGGCAGGATAGATGGTACTCAAGGTAGCAAGATCCGAAGAAACACCGTCGATGATAACCAGTGGGTCGTTTCCCCCTGTAAGAGAGGTCGTTCCACGTACTCGCACACTGCTCAGCATAGCCATGCGGTTTGCCCCGCTGGGGGTTACGTTCACACCTGCAGCCTGTCCGCTCAGAGCATTCAGCGGATTCGTCACCAGACCTTTGTTCATGCGGTCTTCCGTTACTTTGTCAGTGGAATGCGAACGAATTTGCAGAAAAGTAGAATCATTCGGAATATTCTCCGTCTGTGCTTTAGTTTGAAGACTGAAAATCATTCCTGCAATGCCGATAAATATGTGCCATCTCTTCATAGTCAATAATAGATTTAGGCGTTAATGAATACGTTAGCAAATATACATTAATTTTCGATAAACAGACAATATACGGAAGCTTTTTTCCCAATCATTTATATAAGGAAAAAGCGTAACCGGCGAAGGGAAAAAACATAACCGACGATTCCACCTCGGCTGGTTACTTTTTTTGAGGGGCATTTTGTCTGTAAATAGATAGTGTTTTCGTGTAAGATTGATAGTGTATATCCGGTAGGGGGTCAGTTGTACTAGCTAACTACGGCAATTAACATAGTTAATCAACGAAAGTACGGTGGCCAACTACGGATGTTTCAAAAGGCGACTTTCTATCGAATAAAAAGAACAAAGAAACTTGACAAAATGTTTTTATTTATCTCATTAAATCAACATGGCAGCCAAACCCAAAAACAGGAGCCTTTAGCCAACTGTGACTCCACGCCGACACAACCACCCAGCTGTGTGACCACGGTTTTGCACATGGAAAGCCCCATGCCAAGACCGGGAGTAAAGGGATCCACTTTCTCGAAATCTTTGAAGATGCGGTGTTGGTCGCTTTTGGCAATACCGATACCGGTATCCTTCACAAATATGCGTACGCCGTCTTGATCGCGATTGTAGCCTAGAGTGATGCTGCCTGATGAAGTAAAATTGGAAGCATTACGGATGAAAGCTTCGATAACCTTTATGAGCCAGGACTTGTCGGTGGTTACTGTGATATCGGGTTCCTCACACTCCATCTTATATTCCAGATTACGAGGGATGCCTGAAGATGTCATGCCATATGTTTCCTCCAGAAAAGATTTCAGCGACACGGGAACAAGAGCTATCTGGGCAAAGCCTGACTCGAAAAGTGACTTATTGAGAGTATAGTCAATAATACTCAAGAGCTGGCGGTTGTTTCTCTGAATAATTTCCTTAAAAGATTCCGCCTGCTCGTCACTAAGATCTTTGCTCATCTCATTGGAAAAGCCTACGATGGCATTGAGCGGTGTACGTATCTCATGACTGAGATTCTGAATGAAACGATTCTTAAGTTCATTGGCTGCATCGGCTTTGCGACGAAGCTGTTTCTCCCGCTCAAGTTCTCTGTGCTTCTTGTCCACATTGGTGCAAAGGCAAAGATAGGTGACGATACGTCCTTCTTCATCATGCTCATAGGCAGCTACATTCACAGAAAACCAGACATACTGATCTGGATATTTGTAACGATACTCGGAATAGGCTCTTTCGCCTTCGCCTTTGTCCATGAAATCAAGTAATTATTGTGCCAGATGGAGATCATCGGGATGAAAAGATGCTTTCCAGATATCCAAAGGTATGGAGTGCGACTTTTTATCAGCGGAATCATCCAAACGGAAAAATTCTCGGGTCATCCTGTTGTATTGCACATAAAGCACACTATTAATGCTGCTGATAAAAAGGAGTTTTTTATTGAACAAGGCAATATCTTTCATCATCTCATGACTTTTGTCATCGGCAATACCCATAACGAGATAAATAAGAACCTTGCCATCGTCATCAAGTTCAAGAGGATGTATACTTATGTGCCGCCAGGAATATTCATTGGAAAAGCTGAATTTCAAGCGATACTCGTATTTCATCTTTGAATTTTCTCCGTTGTCAAGACGTTCCATCATACTTTTCACGACGGAATAATCATAGGGATGTACCAGAGAGTAGATTGCATCATGTGAGATTGCCGAATATTCATTCTTGCTGAGTCGGCTGAGATTCACAAAGCGTTTTTCTTTTACGAGGTAAGAGATGTATTGAATACCATTTTCCCTTGCAATAGATTTAATTACATTATCTAAATCCTTGTTTTCCATGATACTTCCACTTAGCAGGTACTGCTTCATGAGAGAATGGAAATCGTCCGGTTTATGCAGTTTTTTTCTCATTTGCAAATAATTGTAGATGTGTACTCATGATTACAGGCAATAAATGTATACAGAATATTTCAGTTTGCAAAGAATTATCCTCATTCTTTTATTTTTTTTCAAAGCCGCCCGCCATTATTTCCGTAAAATGGGTACAAAAATCTGTAATTCATGTAACCCTTTTTTCCAAAAACTGCATTATTTTTGCATCATGAAAATTAGTGCTAAATAAAATCAAAAAGGAAAAGATATGAAAAAGCTAGGTTTCGGACTGATGCGTCTTCCACTGAAGAACGCAAATGACAAGACGGATATAGACGTTGAGACCATGAAGAAGATGGCGGACGTATTCATTAAACGCGGATTCACTTATTTCGATACAGCGTATCCTTATCACAACGGACACAGCGAAACGGCCTTCCGTGAAGCTGTGGCAAAACGCTATCCGCGCAATGCATTCACCGTGACAGACAAGATGCCCTGTTGGGAAATAAACTGTGAAGACGACTTACAACGCATTTTCAACACTCAGTTGCAACGTTGCGGAGTGGAGTACTTCGACTACTACTGGATTCATGCGCTCAATCGTGAATACTATGCCACAATCCAGAAATACAAAGGCTTTGAATTCATTGCACGCATGAAAGAAGAGGGCAAGATAAAACATATAGGGTTCTCTTTCCATGACGATTTGGAACTGCTGAAGCAAATTCTCAAAGATCATCCAGAATCGGAATATGTGCAACTGCAAATAAACTATCTTGACTGGGAGAACCCTACGATAGAAGCCCGCAAATGCTACGAACTGGTTACTGCTCAAGGAAAACCTGTCATCGTGATGGAGCCGGTAAAGGGTGGCTGCCTGGCCAATGTGCCTGAAGGTGTGGAACGTATGTTCAAGGATTATCATCCCAATATGAGTCCTTCATCATGGGCTGTACGATACGCCGCTTCGCTGGATAATGTTTTTATGGTCCTGAGCGGAATGAGCAACATGGAACAGATGGAGGACAACACAAGTTACATGGAAAACTTTAAACCTCTTGACAAAGAGGAACGTACCATCATAGACAAGGCGGAGAAAATCATTAACGAAAGCATTGCCATTCCATGCACAGCCTGTCATTATTGTACAGACGGATGCCCGCAGCAAATCTGCATTCCGGAGTATTTCTCACTCTATAACACGCTTCATCAGTTCGGCAGGGAAAAACAAGGAATGAACACCACCGTGTACTATAGCGTATTGAACAAGACACACGGCAAAGCTTCGGATTGCATAGAATGCGGCCAATGTGAAGAACATTGCCCTCAACACATTCACATCATCGATAACTTAAAAACTGTGGCTACCACGTTTGAATAAAAAAACTTATAAATTATTGGAAAAATAATAATTAATGTGTAATATTGCAGCGATTTACTAAAATTTTTATTCATTTTATTTTTAGCGATATGGAGAACAAGAACCTTACCGTACTGAGTGCGGAACAGCTTGAAAGCATTTTGGGAGGAAGAAAAAGAGTCAAGGCGGAGGAACACACCGAAATTACTGATGATAATACTCCTCTATAAAGAGAAATGAATGATTTTACAAGCGGATGAATAAGAGAAAAACTTATCTCATCCGCTTTTTTTGTAATTTGGTAATCCGATTTTTTTTCCTATTTTTGCAGGACTAACCAAAACCTGATATAATTATTATGATGAAATTGAAATTTATTTGTTTATCACTTTTATTTGCCGTGTTACCTCTGTGTGCATTTGCCCAGGGTAAACTCTCCAAGTTTGAAATAAAAGACGGCGACTTCTACCGTAACGGAAAAGTAACCCGAATCATTTCGGGAGAAATGCATTACATGCGTATTCCACATCAGTATTGGCGTCACAGATTCCAGATGATGAAGGGAATGGGATTGAATACAGTGACCACCTACGTATTCTGGAATTTTCACGAAACAGAACCCGGGAAATGGGATTTCACCGGTGACAAGAATCTGGCGGAATACGTGAAGATTGCAGGAGAAGAAGGCCTCATGGTCATCCTGCGTCCCGGTCCTTACGTTTGTGCCGAATGGGAATTTGGCGGCTACCCTTGGTGGCTACAGAACATGAAAGGCATGGAAATAAGACGCGACAATCCGGAATTCCTGAAATGTACCAAAGCCTATATAGAGCGTTTGTATAAGGAGGTAGGAAACCTGCAATGTACCAAAGGAGGTCCCATCATCATGTTGCAATGTGAAAATGAATTCGGCTCTTATGTATCTCAGCGTAAAGACATTCCGCTGGAAGAACACAGAGCCTACAATGCCAAGATAAAGCAGCAGTTGGCCGATGCCGGATTCAATGTGCCGCTCTTCACTTCAGACGGAAGCTGGCTTTTCGAAGGAGGAAGCACTCCTGGTGCCTTGCCTACAGCCAACGGTGAAAACGATATAGAGAAACTGAAGACGGTGGTAAATCAATACCACGATGGAAAAGGCCCGTACATGGTAGGGGAATTCTATCCGGGATGGTTGGATCATTGGGCAGAACCATTTCCGCAATCCAGTGCTACAAGTGTGGCACGACAGACGGAAAAGTATCTGAAAAACGATGTTTCCTTCAACTTCTACATGGTGCATGGAGGAACGAACTTCGGATTCACCAGCGGTGCCAACTATGACAAGAAACGTGACATACAGCCAGACATGACAAGCTATGACTACGATGCTCCCATCAGCGAGGCAGGATGGGTGACTCCGAAATACGACTCTATCCGAAACGTGATAAAGAAATACGTAAGCTACAAGATTCCTGCAGCTCCGGCACAGATTCCGGTTATCGAAATACCTTCCATCAAGTTGAATAAGATTGCCGATGTACTGGGGTTTGCTCAGAAACAGCAGCCTGTGAAATCCGAAACCCCGATGACGTTCGAAGCTCTGAACCAAGGATACGGATATGTGCTCTACACACGCCACTTCAACCAACCGATACAAGGAAAACTGGAAATCACAGGTCTCAGAGATTACGCGGTGGTGTATGTGGATGGTGAAAAAGTCGGAGTTCTGAACCGTAACACAAAAACATACTCTATGGACATTGATGTTCCTTTCAATGCAACCTTGCAGATTCTGGTGGAAAATATGGGACGAATCAACTACGGAAGCGAAATCGTTCACAACACGAAAGGTATCATTAGTCCTGTAACGATTGACGGCAAAGAGATTACCGGTGAATGGGAAATGTATAAACTCCCGATGAGCGAAGTACCCAACCTGAGCAAACTTGCAGCCGATACACACCCCAACACAGTTGCCGAAGCAGGCAAACTGAAGAACTGTCCGGTACTGTATGAAGGTACGTTCACACTAAACCAGACGGGTGATACATTCATCGATATGGAAAGCTGGGGAAAAGGTATCATCTTTATCAATGGTATCAATATCGGCCGCTACTGGCAGGTAGGTCCGCAGCAGACGCTCTACATCCCGGGTGTATGGCTCAAGAAAGGAGAAAATAAAATAGTTATTTTCGAACAACTGAATGCAGAACCGAAAACAGAGGTAAAAACAGTGAAGGTACCGGTACTCACCAGACTAAAGATCTGATTGCGGAAAATCCGCTTTGAAATACAACATTAAAAAATCCATGATGCGATTGCATCATGGATTTTTTCTTTTTCAGGCTTACTGATTCTCGGAATCACTCGTCGTTGTCTTCCAACTCTTCATCCATCTTCTTTTCGAAGTCTTTTTTCGATTCGGTAGGAGTGTCCAAAGGATTGGAAACGGGCTTCGGGCCTTTTTTCCCAGATTTGCGTGATTTTTCCCACGCTGCCTTTTTTGTCAAATAACGATCATACTGATCTTCCAAATAATTGTCTGCCATAATGTATTTGTTTTTTATGTTGTATAAGATATCATCATTTTACTTTAATGTGGTCGAACCCTTCGCCATACACTCCGATAACGGCACTTTGCGAAACAAAAGCTTTGGGATCTATATCCTTGATGAGATGGAAGATACTCGTGGATTCGCGCTTCTTGGCTAGCACAAAAAGCATACCCACTTCCTTGCCTGTATAGAATCCGCGTGCATTGATGATAGTAGCTCCACGGCGGGGGTATTCATTGATGCGGTGCCCTATTTCTTCGTACTTGTCTGAGATGATGAAAAACTGTACCGACTGACGGGCACTGTTTACCACCTGATCGATAACGAAGGCACACACATAAAGAGTGACGTAACCATAGACTACCTTTTCCCAATCCCGGAACACAAAATAACCGGAAGTGATGATAACGAGGTCACACATGAGGATAACATGTCCTAAGGTTATATCCCGGTATTTGTTCACTATAGCGGCAATGATGTCCGTTCCGCCCGTACTTCCATTGTAGGATAAAGCAAGACCTACGCCGGTTCCACAAAAAGAGGCACCCAGCACACAAGCCATAAAAGGTTGGTCATGGAGCAGGTGAATACCAAACTTTTGCATGAGCCATACGAAGAACGTAAGGGAACAGACGCCGAAGATGGTTTTGATACAAAACTTGAGGCCGAGTATCTTCAAGGCAATGGCCAGAAGAAACACGTTGATAGTGAAATAGGTGTATTGCACGGGAATACCCGTTGCCCAAAACACTATGGAGGAGACACCTGGAATACCTCCCGTAGTGATATCATTAGGTAGCAGAAAAATAGTCCATCCGATGCTGTAACACAGCATACCCAACGCAATCATGACGAAATCCTTCGCTTCCGAGCGCAGAGTCTGGACAGTGAAATGGTGTAATGCAAGAGTTTTCATAGTACAAAAAAATAGGTTCTATAGTTGTTTATAAGCTTGCAGCAAACGGTTCATGGCTTCTTCAATCACACTGCGCGGCGATGCTGCATTAAGGCGCATAAATCCGATACCTTCTTTGCCGAATATCTCTCCGTCATTGAGTGCAAGACGAGCCTTCTCAATAAAAAAGCGATTAAGTTCCGGCTGGGAAAGATGAAGTTCGCAGCAATCCAGAAAGACCAGATAGGAGGCCTGAGGAATGACAGCCTTGATGACAGGAAGATTATTCCGAAGAAATGAATCGATATAAAGAATGTTCTCTTTAATATAGTCCAGTACGGCTTCAAGCCAAGATTCTCCTTGAGTATAGGCAGCACGAACGGAAAGGTATGAAAAGACATGTCCCATATTGAGTTCCCCCGCATCCAGATAATTCTTAAAGCATTCCCGTAGTTCTGGATTAAAAATAAGCGCATGGGAACTTACAAGACCTGCCATGTTAAAAGCTTTGCTTGGAGACATGAAGGTGACGGAGTTCATGCGGGCTTCTTCGCTAATGGAAGCAAAAGGAGTGTGGTGATAGGGTTTGAATGTAAGGTCACAGTGGATTTCATCGCTGAATACAAGCACTTTGTGGCGATGGCATATATCAGCTACACGAAGCAATTCTTCTCGTGTCCACACTCGTCCTCCCGGGTTGTGAGGATTACAGAGGATGAAGAGTTTGCACCCTTGTATATCCTTTTCCATACGCTCGAAATCCATTTCGTAACGCCCGTTTTCATAACAAAGAGGATTATTCACTACCTGACGGCCTTTCTTTTCGGAAAGGATTCGGAACGGATGGTACACAGGAGGCTGGATCATCACCTTGTCACCGGGATTTGTGAAACATTCGATAGCCATGCCTACGCCCGGAACGATGCCCGGCACATAAGTAATGGATTCCGACGGAATACTCCAGCCGTAGCGACGGTAGCACCAATCCACAATGGATTGGAAATAACTGTCGGGGGCACAGGTATATCCCATGACACCGTTGTCAAGACGTTCCCGGATGGCGTTCAAGACACAGGCAGGAGTACGGAAATCCATATCGGCTACCCACAACGGAAGCAAGTCAGTACGCTTCCATTCTTTCTCTATTACTTCAATCTTGATCGCATCGGTACCGTGACGGTCAATGATTTCATCAAAATTATATTGCATAAATATAAGCCTGTTATTTGACGACAAAGATAATGGAAGTTGAGAACAGAACAAAAAGAACCCATTCTTTTTTATGCCAAAATGCAGTCATGATTATCTCGGCCTACCTTATGCTTCCGTTCGTAATGAAATCATCGAACTGTTCTCTATATCCGTTGAACACATTGATATCAACCTCTCCTTTTATTCCACTAACCCGTCCGTCCGGACATAACTGCCAGTATATCAGCTTCACATCCGGCTTATACTCTCCGTACCGGGCTATCCAAACCTGATAATTGTCTTTAATATAGGAAGCGTCATTAAGATAGCGGTTGACAAACATCTGACTGACATACAGAATCGGTTTCACACCGGTATGGCTTTCCACTATCTTCAACCATTCCACCACACGGGTTAGCAACACTTCCGTACCGCCCATTTTCTTTATTTGTTCTTTGGTAGGTTCCACATCAAGGGCCGGAGGAAGATCGCCACGCCGCAGTACGGAATGGCGGAGAAAGAATTTTGCCTGAGTTTCTGCACTCGATGTTGTAGAAAAGAAATGATAGGTACCTACATGAAAACCGTAACGGTGAGCCATTTTGTAATCATAACCGTAATAGGCACTCCGCAAAGATTTGCCTTCCGTGGATTTTATATAGACAAATGACACGGGATAATCCACCTCACCCTGTACGGTTTTCTTGCTTATATTACCCAAATGAGTGATGCGGAGCTTACTCCATTCTATAGGAATGACCGTGAGTCTTTTTACTTTTCTTTTCTTCCTGCCTTTACCCACATAGAACGTCGCAAGCCTGGTGGCGTGCTGATAACGTGAAATGTCTATGCCATAAATTCGTTCGGAAGTATATACCATACGCTCTCCAAGGAAAACGTCATTCTTCCATTCTCCGGCTCTGACGTTACGATATGGCGCAACAGAGAATCCGAAGCCGTTACGTTTACCGTTTTCCCATCTTCCTTCATAATAATCACCGTCGGGACTAATAGAAATGGCATGTCCATTCAATGGTTTTTCCTTTTTGGGCGCTTCTTGATATTTTCTGCGAAGATCACCACCTGCGTATTTCCTGTACTGATAGGGGGATAATACTTTTACGCCATGAGGCGTTCTATGATTTGTTGTCTGAAGTATGACGTGACAGCCTTGTGACTCATCGGTTAGCAAAACACATGGCAAACGTTTCGTGTGCAAGGAATCATCCTTATATATGACAGTATATTGAGGTACATACCTTACTCTGGCCTCAGAAAGATTGCTGATGGAATGAATGATCTTTGATAGTTTAACAAGAGTGTCATGGTCGGCCTTGACTTTTGCAGCAAAAGTTGAAATGGTTGTAAATCCTTCATCCTGAACATCATGTCGGCTCAGATAATATTTCAGTTCGGCTATTTCCGATTTTAGATCCGCGACCTTACGCTTGAGTAGTCTTTTCTCTTTCTCAATGAGATAAGGCAGATTTTTATCAGTAAGATTGAGAATTCTTTCTTCCGACTTGAATGAAACAGGGGAAAGAAGCCTGCCCCGACACCACGAAAATATTTGGAATCTATTAATCCATCGAGCAGGATAGCTTACGGTTTTTATGGCGGACTTATCATTATAAGAAAGATCGGTGAATACCGAGTCGGTATCAATATCATTAAAGAATGCAACGCTTTTACCTTTTACTACAAGTGCATAATTATATTTGCACTCAATCCTGGCAAAACTTTGCCTGACTTGTTTCTTGGACAAAGGAAGATATGAGTAACCGCCTATGAGAATAATCAATAGAATAACGGCCGAGGATGATATCCAAAACCAAAGTTTTCTTTTCTTTTGCATTTCGGAAAGCAAAGATAACGTATTATTTTCGATTTTTTTCTATCTTTACCGCGTTTTTCCTCAACTTAATATTTTGCCGGAAAACTGATTGCTATGAACAACAAAATAAACAATGTTTTCTACCTTACGCTACTGGTTGTGATTTTTCTGATGGCTTTATCGGGAATCCAGCTCTATAAGGCTGACATCCTGGCTGACACACGTCCTCATCAAAAAAAGACGGCAAATGAAATGCCGGTACCTTTGCCCGTAGTAGACAAGAAACCACTTCTGACAGACACTTGCACAAACGGGGTAAAGAACATTGAAGATTACGGTGCGGAAAGCCATGCAGGTATGGAACCTTTCTATAAAGCTGTTGTACAATCCAAACGAACATCCAGAAACGTGAGAATAGCCTTCTTCGGGGATTCTTTTATCGAAGGGGATCTCCTGACCGGTGAATTGAGAAAGCTTCTGCAGAAGAAATTCGGCGGAAGCGGAGTGGGATGGGTGGATATCACTTCACAAACAGCAAGTTTCCGCCCTACACTGGACCATATTTTCGGAGGATGGGTGTGTCATTCCCCTGTGGACACCACAGGATTCAGACGTTCCCTGCAAGGAATAGCCGAACGTTACTTCCGTCCTCAAAGCGGATCCTACATGCAATACCGGCTTCAGGATAAGATGACGCGGGTAAAAGATACGTGTGATGTAGCTTCTCTATACTTCAAATCCTCCATGCCGGTCACTCTGGCCACTTCTGTGAACGGAGGAACAAAACAAGAAGAAGTATTGAGTGGAAGCGAGAGTTTGCAACAAAAGAAATTCTATCAAAGAATTCACAAAATACGTTGGGAGGTAGATGATGCTTCGGGTTCTGATGACACCTATTTTTATGGAGCTGCTTTCGAAGGGGCAAAAGGAATCGTTCTGGACAATTTCAGTCTGAGGGGCAGTTCGGGGAACAGCCTTACCGGCATTCCCATGAAACATTTGCAGCAAATGAACGCATTGCGTCCGTATGACCTGATTATTCTGGAGTTCGGCCTCAACGTGGCCACAGAACGAGGCACGGACTACAAAAAATATGAAAATGCAATGAAACGCACCATTGCCTATCTACGTACTGCCTTTCCGCATGCAGGGTTCTTACTTCTGGGAGTTGCCGATCGTGCCCATCGAAATGAAAGCGGGGATCTGGAAACTATGCCCGGAGTGAAAAACCTCATCCGTTACCAACAATATGTAGCTTCTGAAAGCGGCATTGCCTTTTGGAACTTCTTCGAAGCCATGGGAGGAAGCGGAAGCATGGTTAAGCTAGTGAAAGCCCATAAGGCAAATCTCGACTATACACATATCAAATATAGCGGGGGACTGATTCTGGCAAACATCCTCTATCAAGCCATAACGCAAGGCGAAGAACAATATGAAAGGAGAATAAATGAAAAATAACAAACTCTTCGGAATTCTTATTATCCTATTAATTGGATTTTGCTTGAACATATCTGCACAACATCCTTTGCTCCAATATTTTAATGGGGCAAAAGAAAACATAATCCAATATCCGGAAGCCTTGTATCCGGTATTCGACAGAATCAGGGAAGGCAATAAAATCGTAAGAATCGTTCAGATAGGAGATTCACACGTGAGAGGGCACGTTTTCCCAATGGCCATCCGCACTGAACTGGAAAAAGGATGGGGAGACAAGGCTGTTTTTCACGATCCTGTAAACTACAACACTACTGCCATTGCACATGAAACAGGCTTGTCCGGAGTCGTGTTCAGTGCAATCGGGCGTAATGGAGCTACTTGCGCCACGTTCACCCATGCAGATAATATGAAAGAAGTAGCACGTTTACATCCGGATCTCATCATCATTTCTTTCGGGACCAACGAAAGCCATGGAAGGAACTATCTGGCAGCTGAACATCACAGTCAAATAGGTGCCCTCACAGCCATGCTGCAGCAATATTGCCCGACATCTGTACTACTTTTTACCACACCTCCGGGAAGTTTTATCAGCCAAAGAAGAACACGAAACCGCAGAAGGAAAAGAAACCGCTACATAAAAATAAGTAATCCGCATACCGTGCTGGCATCGGCAACAATCACAGAATTTGCTTCCGGCATAAAAATGCCTGTGTGGGACCTATACTCCATTGCAGGAGGAAAGGAAGAGGCATGCAGGAACTGGAAGAAACTCAGATTCTACAGAAGAGACGGTGTGCATTTCACTGAAGACGGATACACACTGCAAGGCCGTCTGCTGGCAGATGCCATACTGAAATCATATACAGAATACATCACCTCCAACGAAACAAAGAAAGAATAAATGAACATCATAGGAATAGGAATGGAACTGCCGGCTTTCCTGCATAAGTTGACGGAAACGGCTCAATGCGATTTGTCAGGCTCCGATGAGTGGCTGGAAAAATCAGACAGGGCCTGGGATGCCGTCTTCAATATCGACTGGAAGAAGTTGGCGGAACAATTCATTTACAAATCAGACAGTCCGCTGATTTTCAATTCAGGTTTTTTCCTTTTCCTCTTCCTCGTGTTTTCCCTGGTTTATGTACTGTTGAAACATAAAACAACGGCGAGACTACTGTTCGTCACATGTTTTTCATACTACTTCTATTACAAAAGCAGCGGTCTGTATTTTATCCTGTTAGGTGTGATCACAGTATCGGATTTCCTGATTGCCAAACAAATTGACAAAAGCGAAAACCGAATTTGCAGGAAAGGTTGGATGTTCCTGAGTCTATTCATCGACTTGGGTTTTCTGGGTTATTTCAAATATACAAACTTCTTCTATGAGGTTTTTGCTCCTTTATGGAACGGGCAATTCGAAGCGCTTGACATTTTCCTTCCGGTAGGTATTTCGTTCTTTACTTTCCAATCCCTAAGCTACAGCATCGATGTATATCGGCGTGATTTGAAACCCGTGGATACTCTGTTGGACTATGCTTTCTACGTATCCTTCTTTCCTCAACTGGTAGCCGGCCCTATCGTCCGTGCACGGGACTTTATTCCCCAAATAAGGAAACCCTTGAGAGTGAGCAACTGGATGTTCGGAACCGGTGTTTACTTCATCATGGCGGGAGCGTTCAAGAAGGCCGTCATATCCGATTACATCAGCGTAAACTTCGTAGAACGCATATTCGACAACCCGTCTCTCTATTCGGGCATTGAAAATCTATTTGGAGTATATGGATACACACTGCAAATCTATTGTGACTTTTCCGGCTACAGCGATATGGCCATAGGTTTGGCTCTGCTACTGGGATTCCATTTCCCCATTAACTTCAATTCGCCCTACAAAGCTGAATCCATCACAGACTTCTGGCACCGATGGCATATCAGCCTTTCCACCTGGCTACGTGATTATATCTACATTTCGATGGGAGGTAACCGCAAAGGGCGAATACGTACCTACATTAATTTGGTAATAACCATGCTGCTTGGAGGACTCTGGCACGGAGCATCGTGGAATTTCGTGGTATGGGGAGGCATGCATGGTGCAGGTCTGGCTCTGCATAAATTCCTGCGGCAGCTGACCGGAAAAGGAAAAAACGAAACAAGCCATGGATGGAGAAAAATAGTCGGTATTATCATAACCTTCCACTTCGTATGCTTCTGCTGGATATTCTTCCGCAACGCGACTTTTGAAGATTCCTGGACCATGCTGGACCGTATTGTGAATCATTTCGAGCCTCAGCTGATTTGGAAAGTAATTACAGGATATGCTCCGGTATTTGGGCTCATGGCCGTTGGATATCTGCTTCATTTCATGCCTGAACACTGGAGTCACTACTGCAAGAAATGTGTTATCCGCATGCCTTTGTTCTGGCAGGCGGTACTCATCATCATTTTGATTTGTATTGTCATGCAAATCAAGACTAGTAACATCCAACCGTTCATCTACTTCCAGTTCTAGAACTCATAACGAATTCCCAGTTTGGTATCGAAAGTACGGTAATCCACTGGATTGTGGTAGCTGTAATGAGTGTGACGCAGATAATAGGAAATTCCTGCATCGATCTTCAGGTGCCTGTTCAGACTAACTTGCATGGAAGGATTGATAACTGTGAGCATCACATTACCCTTATCACCCTGGGCATTCAGATAGAGAGGATTGACTGTTGACAAATCCTTATGCTCATAACCTTTCCAGGTAAAAATACGATAATGTTCCATATTCAGATTATAACGTCCGTATTTGCCGAAATCGAGGGTGGTATAGTTCTTGATACTGAATCCGGACCCCATGTTGTAATTGCGGTCGATGACGTTATAGTAATCACTCAGACTCCCTCCTAAAAGTATGGCGCCTAAATAAACACGCTGTTCAATGCCCACAAAATGATTGATAGGAGGAAAGCGGTATATAAAGCCGGGACCAATGCTGGCAGCCTCGGAAATCTTATAGGGTATTTGTCCGCTACCGTCCAGGACCGCTTGAGAATCATAATAATTGAAATACTGGAAAATTCCGAACTGCAAAGACATCTCGGTACTGGTTTTCAAAGACGTACCCCAAAGCCGGCCCAATAGATTCACCTGATTAATAAATGGCTGGTTGCCACTCATTCCGAACTGTACATTAGCCGTAAGATAATCGTAGGGGTCCGTGTTTTCAACATCGAAAGCATCACCATATATGACACCAAGCTGCAGATATGGATTGTATTCACCACGGAAAAACTGATGATCGTCCGAGAGATACCTCAGTCCGGTACTCATACTGAAAAACACAGGAATTCTCTCGTAATCATGATACTTGTAATGGGAACGCTTCACCTTCCACATCTCACCGCTCATCAAACGATTTAGTCCTCTCATGGGGCAAATGAGCGTTCCAACGAATTCACGAAGAAAACGGTTGAATCCTCGTTTGGAATCATCAAGAACCAGAGCACTCATCCTATGTGTCACTTCACCGATGGCAATGCCGCCAATCGTGGTAGCCATAAGGTCATTGATTGCCGCAGGCTCTATTTCGCAGCTAAACTCCCACATCAGGCTTCCGCATAAAGAATAAGGTGCTGACTCCCAAAAGCTCAAGCCATTGGAACGTGCCGTATTGAAATAGAGGCCTCCATGATAAGGATGGGCAAAGAGGTTGGTCGAGAACTGGTCATTATCCCACACAAAACCGTAGTTGATATTATGTCGGATACTGCTCCAACTAATCTTGGCAAAATCTTCCTGCATCACATATCTGTCGAACCCATTGACGGCCAGATTGAGTCCGAAACTCTCCACGGCAGCCTTAAGATAATGTTTTTTACCGTATCCGGGAGTTGTCCAGACATACATCGAATCAGGAAAATGACCATAATCATGGGATTTCCTGAAAAAAAGAGAATCGGAAACAGGTAGTTTGAGCGTATCGTCATTTACGGAAACAGGAAGCAGCATCTTAGCATTATCTGCTTTCGAAAGTGACGAAACCAGCAATATCATCGATAAAAGGCTATATAGTTTCTTCATGTTCAATCATTTATATTAAAAGACCACAATTCCGGCCTCCACCAGAGGCTTGCGTTCATAAAACTTATTCTTGTCGTAATATCTCGTCCAACTATATCCACCACTGAGAAACAGACCCAACTTTTGCTGCAATCTGTACTCTAAATGAATTCTCGCCTGAAGCGAATACATGCGTTCGGGTATCTCAGCATCATTGTTCTGAAAATTTTCAATATGATAATAACCCACATCACCTCCCATCTCGAATTTATGAAAAATAGGAAAAAGCAATCCTTTGCGATAAAAGAGGCTCCCTGAAAATTTATCATTCATTCCCAGATAATGAGTACCGAAACCCACAATGGTATATATATTCTGATTGCGGAAACGCACAGCTGTATTGATTTTACTGGTATTGCCACCATAGAACATCATCTGAATCCGTGTGGAAGGATCCAGATTGACAAGTCCGATAGTGCGCATGGACGGATTGTGGCTCCAGTTGAGCAATCCAATCTGCCATCCGCCGGAATGTCTTGCACAAACATTAAGCAAACCTACCTGCAAACCCTTCAGGCTGTCAGTGAAGTTGGTCGCTGCAATCTGAACACCTGAAAAACTGGACTGACAGACATTCACCAACGAAGAAAATTGCAGGGAACGTCTGGCCCTGACTGCCACATTTATGACACTACAAAACTGTACTCCTTGTAATTCCTCTGAAACAATGTTATTCACTCCTGCAAACTGAAAACCGTGAAGACGAGGAGTGAGGTTACCGATGGCTGCCAGTTGCAATCCGTTCATGGATTCGCCGGCAACATTCAAAATAGAAGAAAGTTGCACACCACTCATTTGCTGCACAACAACACTGTTGAGTCCTGAAATCTGCGCGCCTTTCATTCTGTGAGATACCCCTACAAGACCCGAAATCATAGTTCCGGAAGAACTTATTCTGTCGGCACTCCACAAAGCCTCTATTTGCAAACCGTTGAGACAATACTTATCACACAAGAGTCCCAAAGAAAAATAATTGGTTTTCGTAGAATCATGATTATTTCCATCACCACTGATGCTGATGTCAAGATTCAGCATCCTATCCCTGGTTCTCTGCTGAGCCCTTACAACGCATGAAAGAAATGCAAACCATAACAAAATAAAATAAAACGCAATCTGTTCCTTTTTCAATACCATAAAAAACTTTTTTGCCCATAAAATTAAGCCTAAAAATTGGAAACCCCAAATTAGTTGCAAAGTTTTTTTAAGATAACAAAAAACCCGCTAAAAATGATAATGGATATGTGATTTTGACCAAAATATTCTAAAGAGTCATTTTGTTAATTCAAATAATGGACCTATCTTTGCACACTCATAGAGTGAGGTTAGTTTTCAGAGGTAAAAAGAAAAAAGGAAAAACTAAAAGGATGAAATTGCCAAATATAAGAATAAAGATGCTTTTTTTCCTCATTTTGCTAGGAATAAAAAGCGTGATGGCGCAACAAATTACCGGTACGGTAGTGGATGCTGATACAAATGAGCCTATACCGTATTTGAACGTATACTATCAAGGAAAAGGTGTCGGTGGCATAACGGATGATGAAGGCCGCTATTCTGTTCCTACTCATGTTGGATGGACAAAACTGACTTTTTCTTCAGTAGGGTATGTTACTAAGGTCATTACAGTCATTCCAGGAAAATCCCAGAAAATAGACGTCAAAATAAAATCGGAGAATATAGCTATCAGCGAAGTGGTGGTTAAGCCGAAACGTGAAAAATACAGTCGTAAGAACAATCCGGCTGTGGAACTGATGAAAAAGGTTATTGCGGCAAAGAAACAAAGTAATCTTGACGCAAATCCATATTACCAATACAATAAATATCAAAAAATTACCTTATCGCTCAATGACATCAAACCTGATGATCTCAACAACGGCATGTTCAAGAAATATCCCTTTCTAAAGGATCAAGTGGAAACATGTGCCGAAACAAACAAGTTGATTCTTCCTGTTTCAGTGGACGAAACCGTTTCGCAGAAGGTTTACCGAAAAGACCCGAAATCGGAAAAAACTATTATTAAAGGTCAAAATTCAACAGGCGTAAACGAGCTGTTCAACACGGGTGATATTCTGACCACAACCTTGAAGGATGTTTTTACCGATGTCAATATCTATAACAATGATATCCGTCTGCTTCAGTATCCCTTTACCTCACCGATATCATCGACAGGCGCCATCTCTTTCTATAAATACTTTATCATGGATACACTCTATGTAGAGAAAGAGAAATGCTTTCATCTGACTTTTGTTCCACAGAATTCTCAAGACTTCGGTTTTACCGGACATCTCTATATACTTGCCGACAGCAGTTATCAAGTAAAGAGATGTATCCTTAATCTGCCGAAAAAGAGCGATGTGAATTTCGTGGACAATCTGTCTGTCATTCAGGAATTCGAGCAATTGCCTTCGGGAGAAAGAGTTCTGAAAACAGATGATATGATTACAGAACTGACCTTTGCCAAGATGTTCCAAAAATTCCAGATACGACGAACAACGAAATATTCTGATTTTGCATTCGATGACCTTCCCAAACAATTGTTCCGAAAGAAAGGTACAGAGTTAAAAGAAGCTGATGCCATGATGAGAGACAACAATTTCTGGAGCCAATATCGCCAGGTTCCTCTTACAAAATCGGAAAATTCAATGGGCTCCTTTATAGACAATCTGGGCAAAATAAAAGGATTCAAATACATTATATTTGGAATGAAGGCTCTCATAGAAAATTTTGTTGAAACAGGTAACCCGAGCAAAGTGGACATCGGACCGGTAAACACCATGGTAACCAGCAACTTTGTTGATGGACTACGTCTGAGAGCCAGTGCACAAACGACGGCCAATCTGAACAAACACCTGTTCCTGAAAGGATATGCAGCTTACGGCTTCAAGGATGAACGATGGAAATACAGCGGCACGGTGGAATATTCCTTCAATAAAAAAGAATATCTGCCTAGGGAATTTCCGAAAAATCTGTTAAGCTTTACGTATCAATACGATGTAATGTCCCCAGTGGACAAATTCCTGCAAACGGATAAAGATAATATCTTTGTAGGTCTGAAGACCTCTACGGTAGACCAGATGATGTATGTGCGCAGTGCCGAATTGAACTACGAGAAAGAAACTCAATACGGTCTCAAATTCACGGCAAACATGAAGAATTCCAATGATGAGCCGACAGGAAATCTGACCTATACAAGAATGAACGGTGATTTGGTTCATGATATCACGACCTCTGAAATAACAGTAGGACTGCGTTATGCTCCTGGAGAAACGTTTATCAACACCAAGCAACGCCGTCTTCCTATCAATTTGGATGCCCCCGTGTTCTCCATTACCCACACAATGGGATTTAATGGAATTCTAGGTGGTGAATACAAATATAATTTTACAGAAGTGAACCTATACAAACGTCTGTGGCTGAATTCCTGGGGTAAGATTGACACTTACGTGAAAGGAGGCGCTCAATGGAACAAGGTTCCATTTCCGTTACTGATTATGCCGGCTGCCAACAATTCCTACATCATCCAATATGAGACATTCAACCTCATTAACAACATGGAATTTCTTAACGACCGGTACGCTTCATTGGATATTGCCTGGGATATGAACGGAAAGATTCTGAACCGTATCCCTCTGATAAAGAAATTGAAATGGCGCGAATATATCGGATTCAAAATGTTGTGGGGAAGCCTTTCAGACAAGAACAATCCATTCTTGAATCCGAATGATGCCGATTTGTTCCAATTCCCAATGAGAGACGGACACTACACCAGCTTCGTGATGGACAACAAAAGACCTTACATGGAATTTTGTGCCGGAGTACATAACATCTTCAAAATATTACATGTGGAATATGTTCGCCGTCTGAACTATCTGGACAACTACGGAGTCCACAAGGATGGTTTCCGTTTCATGATGAGAATGACTTTCTGAAAGCAGGCAGTTTTACAACTGCCGCTTGCTCAGATAGTTCTGTAATTCCGCCTTATAACTATCGGAAATGGGAATATAATTCTTTCCAAAAACAATTCTTCCGCGATCGATAACCTTTATTTTGCTTTTCTGCACGATGTAGGAACGGTGCACACGAATGAATCTGGAGGAGGGTAAACGCTCTTCCATCGCTTTCATGCTAATGAGTGAAAGGATAGGACGGGGATTATCCTCAGTATATATTTTTATATAGTCTTTTAATCCTTCAATGTATAGAATATTGTTCAGTTCCACCTGAACCAGTTTGTAATCACTCTTCACATAAATGGCATCCATATCTTCTTTTTCGGGATTCTCTACAGAGATGTCTCCTTTCTGTGAAGTCAATTCAAACCATTGCAAAGCTTTGTTGGCCGCACCAAGAAAATCATTATAACTGATAGGTTTCAGCAGATAGTCAAGAGCATTGACTCGATAGCTGTCGAGAGCATATTGACTAAAAGCCGTTGTAAAAACGATTCTCGTGTCAGAACCTATGATTTTAGAAAATTCCAAACCGCTGAGCTCGGGCATCTGGATGTCAAGAAACAAAAGATCTACCTTGTTTTCCTGAATTTCCTTAATGGCTGCCACCGCACTCGAATAGCGTCCCACCAAATGAAGGAACGGAGTTTTACTTACATAACTCTCCAATAAGTCAAGAGCCAAAGGCTCATCGTCAATCAATGCACAATTCAGTATCATATTTTCTATTTTTTTATTTCGTTTGAATAGTTAAAACGGAAGAATACACATTTTCTTCTTGTACCCCCTTTACCCATTGATAATGATCCGGATACATCAGTTCAAGTCTTTTGTTCACTTGTTCCAGACCAATACCGCTTCCACTCTTGTCAGACGTACTCTTGGGATAATTACTGTTGCAGATATTACAACATACTTCACCTTCATCGTTTTCGCTCAGTTTAATCCGGATAAAACTAGGTTCTGTGGGACTGATTCCGTGCTTGAAAGCATTCTCTATGAGAGAAATGAAAATCAAGGGAGCAATACTTGTCTGACTATCTGGTTTTATATCAATAGAGACATCCACTTTGACATCCTTGGACAGTCTGATTTTCATCAATTCCACATAATTCAGAATAAAATCACATTCCTTTCCCAGAGAGACATAAGACTGCTGATTGTCATACAATACATGCCTCAAAAGTTTACTCAGTTCCTGAACGGCCTCCTGAGCCCTGTCACTGTTAAAAGCAATCAAAGCATATATATTGTTCAAAGTATTCAAAAGGAAATGAGGATTCAGCTGACTTCGTAAATTTTTCAGTTCGGCCTCTGAACGGCTTTTCTCTGCTTCCTGCCGTGCGGTTTCGGCTTTTGCCCATTGCTGACTCATACGGATAGCTGCTGCAAGTCCGGCAGTAACAGCCATCATAAAAAGATTCTGAATAAAGAAAATCCATCGAATATCAAAAAGATGACGGGGACCCGGATGAAGAGGGCCATGTCCTCCCAAAAAGCGCATGAATAAGGCCAGTCCGATACCTATAAGAAAAATCAGTACTACATTAATAAAAATATATTTATTGGTCTTCTTATTCAGCAACATCTTCGGCACAAGCTCAAAATAATTGATATAAAAAACAACACAAAATGCCAACGGATTCACACAATGACGAACATATTCCATCCAATCGACCACACCATTTCCCTGACGATCAATGAACAGAATAGGAAAAAAGAAAATCATTACCCATGTGATGATATGGATAGGAGTTTCCAACGAACCATTATGTGATGAAAAAATGCTTTTCATAACTTTTTTATTTTCGATTCGAATATAATTATTTTTTTAATAGAAAGACCTCTTTCCGACAATAAATCTGAAAAGAGGCCTTTTTTTCTTTTACAAAGAATACTATTCGTAGCGAATGGCTTCGATAGGATCCAAATTGGCTGCTTTCTTGGCCGGGTACCATCCGAAGAATACCCCGATGAACGTACACACGCCAAAGCTCAGAAGGATACTCCACATTTCTATGTATATTGGCATATTAGCTGCCAACTTTATCAAATATGCCGCACCAACGCCAAAGAATACGCCAATGATACCACCGGTAACACTCAGCAAAGCCGCTTCTATCAAAAACTGACTCAGGATATCAATGCCACGTGCGCCGACAGACATACGAAGCCCGATTTCACGGGTCCTTTCTGTAACCGAAACATACATAATATTCATAATTCCGATACCACCAACAATAAGAGAAATACCGGCAACACTACCTAAAAGGATAGTAAGAAGACTCATTGTAGAACTCATCATACTGGATATTTCTTCCTGACTGCGAATCGTAAAATCATCCTCATCCGCTTCTGTAGTATCTGTGGCATCTTTCAACTTATGATCACGTCTCAGAATGTCGGTAATATCATCAATAGCTTTGGGAGTAATATCTTCTGTCAAAGCAGAACAGTTTATACCTCCCAAATAGGTTTGAGCGAGAATTCTTTTCATGACAGTAGTATAGGGAGCAAGAGCCAGATCATCCTGATCCATACCCATGGAGTTCGTTCCCTTTGATTCAAGCACTCCGATTATTCTGAAAGGAATGTTCTTGATACGAATAACACGACCAACGGGATCACTTCCATCAGGAAAAAGATTTTCAACCACCGTTTTTCCAACAACACATACTTTAGCTGCATTCTTAATGTCCTGGTCTGTAAACATATCTCCGTCGGCAACTTTCAACTGGCGGATAGTGAGATAATCCAAATTCACTCCATAAAGAGTGGAGGGAGCATTGTTGTTGCCATTGACAAACTGTCCGGAAGAATTCACCGTAGGACTGATGGCTGAAATATATTTGGCTTCGTCACGGATATGTTCAAAATCCTCTATTTTCAATGTCTGCATACTACTTGCATCCTGTCTGGCTCCACCGGGACCTTTGTCAGCTCCCGGCTGAATCATGATCATATTGGAACCCATTTCACTGATTTGTTTCTTGATACTCCGTTTGGAACCTTGTCCGATTGCCAGCATGGCAATCACAGAAGCCACACCGATAATGATGCCAAGTGCCGTCAGAAATGAACGCATCTTATTAGAAAAGATGGCTCTCAAAGCTATTTTAAAAAGGTTTGTTCCGTTCATAAATAATCCTCCACATTAATCATCCTGTGAAACCGGCAGTTTGGCAAGAGCCTCCTGTGCCGACAGAATATTGTGATTTAACTCGTCATCCCTGATCTTGCCATCACGCAACACAATGTTACGACTGCTGTATTGGGCAATTTCCGGATTATGAGTAACGAAAATGATGGTTCTTCCTTCGGCATGCAGCTTCTGAAAGAGAACCAATATCTCGAAGCTGGTACGGGTATCCAAATTTCCTGTAGCCTCATCGGCAAGAATCACAGCCGGATCATTCACAAGTGCGCGCGCAATGGCCACACGCTGCATCTGACCTCCGGACATCTGATTAGACTTATGGTAAAGTCTGCTGCCTAAGCCCACCTGTTCCAGTGCTTCAACGGCGCGTTTCTTGCGTTCCTTGGCTGATACTTCCGGATTGTACATCAAGGGTAGTTCAACATTCTCTACAGCTGTTGTCTTAGGCAACAGATTGTAGCTTTGGAACACGAAGCCGATTTTTCGGTTACGCAGTACGGCACGGGCTCTACGACTCATGGTTCGGACACTGGTACCGTCCAAATAATATTCGCCACTGGAGGGCGTGTCCAGACATCCCAATTGATTCAACAAGGTTGATTTTCCTGAACCTGAAGTTCCCATTATGGTAACGAATTCACCTTCATGGACCTTGAAAGAAACCCCGTTCAAAGCCTTTACAATTTCATCGCCAACCTTGAATATCCTGTGAACATCATTCAATTCAATGATAACCTTATTATTTGTATAGTCTTCCATGAATTTACTTTTTGTTTTTATTATTCTTTCCGCGCGGACCCGGCATGAAAGGATTACTTTCCTGATTCTCGGCATTAGATTCGTCTTGTTTGACATCCGTTACCGACTGAATCACTTCCTTACCTTCCGGTATTCCACTAAGAATTTCCGTACGTACGCCATCGCTCACACCAATTGTAACGGTATGTGCCACAAGTTTGTTCCCTTCCTTAGTCCATAATTTGTTCTTTCCATTGCTATCCTGGATCCTTACCATTTTCCCAACTACATCCTGTGTAGGAGTAAAACGTAAAGCCTTCGACTTTACACTGAGAACATCCGTGCGATCAAGGGTATGAATGGTAATGCTTGCCGTCAGTCCCGGTTTCAGCTTCAAATCCTTATTAGGAGCACTGATAACGACCTCATAGGTAACCACATTACTTTCCGTCTTAGCTTCCTGGCGAACCTGTGTAACCTGTCCGCTAAAGGTGTCATTAGGATAAGCATCAACGGTAAATGACACTTTCTGACCGACTGCAACCTCGCCTATATCAGCTTCATCAACATCTGCAACTACACGCATGTCTGTCAAGTCCCTTGCAATGGTAAATAGAGTAGGGGTACTGAAACTGGCAGCCACCGTCTGTCCTTCCTCCACCGATTTACTTAATACAACGCCGTCGATTGGAGAAGTAATCGTAGCATAACCCAAATTGGTCTGTGCTTTCTTTACACTTTCTTTCTGGCTGTTGTAGCTTTCCTGAGCCTGCTGGTAAGTAAGCAAAGCCGACTGATAATCGTTGGTACTGACCAAGCCCTTGTCGAACAATGTCTTATAGCGTTTGTAATTGGCTGTTTCGTAATTCAGCTTGCTTTTTGCACTTGTAAGATTGGCCTTCGCATTATTTAATTCGCTTTCCAGATTGGTTTTATCCAACTCTGCTATAACCTGGCCTTTTTTTACCACGCTGTTATAATCAACATATAGTTTGCTTACAATACCGGAAACCTGAGTACCGACTTCTACTTCCGTGACAGGTTCTATACTGCCTGTAGCCGTCACACTGTTCCGAATGGTATCGCGGGAAACAGTTGTCGTCACATAACTGACTTCTTTCTTTTTGTCACCACTGCCAATGAATGGCCATACGACCACAATCACAACCAGTACAATGGTACCGATGATGATGTTTCTTTTTTTCTTTCTAGTCATATCTCTTAAATTTTATATTATTGTTCAACGTATTAGATACTAATCTTATCACCCTGATAGAATCTCAAAAGCGTGAGATTCAACAAAGAGGTATATTTACTTTGCAGCATGCTTTGCTGAGCGCTCAGCAGATTGTTTTTGCCGGTAAGCATGTCGACCACGTTTTTCAAGCCCACACGAAACTGTTCTGAAACCAAATCATAACTGGTTTGCATGCTTTCCACATTAGCTTTGGCAGCTATATACTTCATCTGTGAAGTCGTTGCATCCTGCCAATATCCTTCAATGGTGCTATACAAAGTTTTTTGTGTACTCTGCAAGTCCAGCTGACTGGTTATATAATTAAGTTTTGCTTTTTCCACGTTGCTCTTATTCTTTCTGTTATCAAAGATTGGAAGACTCACATTTAGACTTACCGAACTATTGAAATTATGCTTCAACTGATTATAAAGAGAGCCGCTGAGGGCTGTACCATCACTGCTTCCCAATCCTGCCGACAAACTAAGAGTAGGGTAGTAACCGCCTTTAGCCGTCTTGATGGCAAGAGATGCATTGTCAATACTTATCTGTCCGCTCTTTATTTCCGGACGAATGACCAGAGAACTTTGATAAACGTCATTAAGAGTAGGAATAGATGCAAGTACCTGGTTGTCGTTCACATCGGGAATTGTAACATCAAAGCTCTGTCCTCCGTCTATTTCAAGTAATTGTTTGAGTTTCAATTTATAACTTGCAAGTAAAGACTGTGCATTGACCAAAGTGTACTGATCCTGCGTCACCTGTGCTTCCAGCTGTGCCAAATCAGCTTTGGCCAAACTTCCCGTCTTAACCATTTCGGCACCTCGGTCACGCTGTGTCTTGCTCAAGGTCAAAGCACTTTGGGCTATTTTAATTTCTTCCACTTCATAAAGAATTTGTACATAATCTTGAGCAATCTCTTCCTGAATGCTGTTCGCAGTTTGTTCTGTACTAAGTTGAGCAACTTGCTCGTTCAGTTTTTGCTGTTTCAGATTATTGCGGTTCTGATTGCCGTTCCATAAAGTCCATGAAGCATTCAATCCATACGAGCCGTTGGCTGTCACCTTATCACTCGTGCTTGTTGAAGTCATAGTTCCTCCGCTTTCATTTATGAAAGATGATGATTCCGACCATGGAGTATGAGTAACCCCTTGTGATGTACTAAACGACAAAGAAGGAAAAAGAGCCGCTTTTGCACTCTTCACATCAACTTTACTGCTTTCCAGGGAGACTTTGCTTTTCTGTAACTGGATATTATTCTTTAAAGCATAATCCAGACAATCTTGCAAGCTCCATTGCTTCGTTTGCGCCTGCAGCGATCCGCCAATCAATATTAGCGCCGCCAAAATAATCAACCGATGTTTCATATAATATACTTTTTTCTTCATTTCAACGGTACAAAAATAGATTGGCTTTTTTCACATTGCAAATAAAATATAAATTCAAACCCTTTAAATAGATAGAGTTCCGTTTTTTGTCGATGATTCTTGAAATGTTAATTTTTTGTGAATGTTAAATGTGAATTTATTAAATGATGTTAGATAAAAGAGAATATCACCTCAATTGTTTGGACATAAGAAAATTGTCCGTACATTTGCAATGTGTTTTTCATAGTATTAGATTTAAGGTTAACAAAAGGTTGGGCTCAGCGGAGCCCTTTTTTTATGCCCTTTTCTCTGGAATCTCAAATTTTATTTCTATTTTTGCCATCCAAATTAAAACCATTTTAATTATGTTCTCAGGAATTATAGAAGAAGCCGCTACCGTGGTAGCAATCGAAAAAGAAAAGGACAACATCCATTTGACACTCAAATGCTCGTTTGTCAATGAATTAAAAGTGGATCAGAGTATCTCTCACAATGGCGTATGTCTCACGGTTGTAAAGATAGCCGGTGAAACCTATACGGTAACAGCCATGCGCGAAACGATAGAACGTTCCAATCTGGGATATTTAAATGTGGGAGATGAAGTCAACATTGAGCGCTCCATGCTGATGAACGGACGCTTAGACGGTCACATTGTGCAAGGACATGTAGATGAAACTGCCGAATGCATAAGGAAGGAAAATGAAGAAGGAAGTTGGAGATTTACTTTCAAATACAAGACTGACAAGGAATTGGCAAGCAACGGATACATTACAGTCGACAAAGGCTCTGTTTCGGTAAACGGGGTAAGCCTGACAGTCTGCAATCCAACAGAAGACACATTCCAGGTATGTATAATTCCCTATACGTACGACCATACGAATTTTCACCTCATCAACCCCGGCAGCATCGTCAACCTGGAATTTGATATTCTAGGAAAATATATCAGCCGTCTGATACAATATAAGTAACTAAAGATCTTTCAATAAAACCTTGTCCGCGTTGGAATAATATTCAGCGCGGGCCTTTTCAAGCACTTCCCACTGATGACTTGTATGGCTTTCGTCAATCTTAAAATCTTCGGATCCGTATAGATCCAAACGATTCAGCAGCATACTCACGCTCATTCTGTTAATATCCTCGGCCGGAACATAAATTACAGAATCACTCTTCTCGTCTTGTGTAATTGCCAGAACCATCTTCAAGTCTTGCAAATCATACAGTATTTCATTGGTCAGCCGAAACGGTATGTGGTTTTCTTTTGCAAGTTCATCCGCATCGTATGGCTTTTCTCCCTTGGCAAACCGTTTACATATCAATGACATAATCAATAGACAAAGGAAATCGTGATAGCGTCGGGTTACATGTTCGATGTCTTTTGCAAAGCTGTAATTTCTGACGTTCTGCGTAGCATAACTTAATTCCGCTCCATAAAGACAAATACTCCAGGAAATCTGCGTCCACAACAGGAACAAAGGAATTGCAGCAAAACTACCGTAAATTGCATTATACCGACTCACCCATAACTGGCTGAAGATGTAGAACAACTGTAAAGCCTGGAATGCAGCTCCGGCAACAAATCCGGGTACTACAGCATTCTTGAATTTCACTTTGGTATTGGGCATGAATATATAAAGAGCTGTAAACATCAGCCCTGTATAAGCATATGGGATCAGCTGAATCATGAATTTGGTAAAGGAAGCCATTAATTGAAAATCCTTCATGCTTTTGAGCATTGTCGACATAAATATGGATAAGCCTCCGCTCACTACAATCAATATCGGAAGAAGCAAAAATATAGCAAAATAATCCGTCAGTTTGCGAAATGGACTGCGCGGTTTCTTTACTTGCCAAATCTGGTTGAAGGTTTTCTCTATATTATTCGTAAGATTCAGGACCGTCCACAACAAAAGCACAAGACCCACTCCGATAAAAACACCCTGCTTGGTATTTTGCAAGTAGGAATCTATGAAAGGAAGGATCGTGGTGAGGGTGGAAGACTGCCCGCTCATGGTGGTGCGCAATTGTGTCTCCATGATATTGCTGAAACCGAATCCACGGGCAATGGCAAACAACAAGGCAAGAATAGGAACCACACTCAACAATGTGCTATAGGTGAGGGCAGAAGCCTTGTTCACCATACGGTCCTTCACAAAATGCTTGGTGGAAAGTGTAATAATCTTGATGATATTATAATAATAATAACGTGCACCGCTGACTTCGTCATCGGTAATGCGCCAAATGTCATCTTTAATGAAATTAACGGCCTTTTTCACTTTCTGTGTTTTCTTCTTTTCTTTACCCATATAGCCTGAATCCATACATTTCAAATAAAAAAACAGTCAACCTGTAAGCCGGGTTCTGTCCGTATAAATACGTGCTCATCATTTATCTAATCACCTTGTCACCAAAGTGCTTTAGCGGTTCACCCTCCAACTGGGACGAGCAGTCCTCGTAACGTCGGTATACATAACCTTACAGCTCCTAAGATGTACGGCCCGAATGTCACCATCCGGCCGGTGAGCTCTTACCTCACCTTCTCACCCTTACCACCCCCGAGAGAGCGGCGGTTATTTTCTTCTACATGACTCCGCCTTCGCAGACAGCTTTCAGTTAGGAAGTAGGATGCTCTATGCTGCCCGGACTTTCCTCTCGCATTTGCATGCCAGCGATAAGCCGGTCGACTGTTTTCCGCTGCAAAGATAAGATTTTATTTTCTATTTATTGATTGATAACGAATGCAAATTTCAATCTTTCCATACTTAACTGCTGTTAATGTGCTGGATTCCTTTGTTAAAAGATAGCAAAAAAGAACATGAAAGCAGCCAAGTGTACTTTTTTTGTCTTTATATTTGGCCTCTGAAAATGTTAAAGTAAAGTTTTGAATTAACGAAATAAAAAAATATAGTTATGAAAAAGACAACTAAAATGTTTCTTGGAGTGGCTTGTGTAGCCCTCCTTAGTTCAGGTACAACTGTTGGAGCCATCTCTTTGGTTCAGTCTGTAAATAACAGGAACAAACAGCAAAATGAATTCAATGAGATGTTTCAGCAGAATCCAAAGAACATGCTTGCGTCCTATGCTAGTGCACCCCAGCCAGTGGATCTGACTGTAGCCGCCGAAAATTCGGTACATGCTGTCGTTCACATCAAAGCTACACAAAACAGCAAGGTACAAACCATGGATGTTATGGGAAATCCGTTCGATGATTTCTTCGGTGATATTTTCGGTTTCGGTGACAGGGGCCAGGGACAAGGACAAAAACGCCAGGTCCAGACTCCTAAGCAAGAAGGGTTCGGTTCTGGTGTCATCATTTCCAAAGACGGATATATCGTAACAAACAACCATGTGGTTGCTGATGCGGATGAAATAACAGTAACACTGAATGACAACCGCACTTTTAAAGGACGTATTATAGGAACCGATGCAAGTACGGACCTTGCCTTGGTAAAAATTGAAGGAGATGATTTCCCGACAGTTCCGGTAGGTGATTCTGATGCATTGAAAGTCGGTGAATGGGTATTGGCTGTAGGCAACCCGTTCAATCTTACTTCAACAGTCACAGCAGGCATCGTTAGTGCAAAGGCACGTACACTGGGAGTCTATAACGGCGGAGTCGAATCATTTATCCAGACCGATGCAGCCATCAATCAAGGTAACAGTGGAGGCGCACTTGTCAATGCCAGAGGCGAACTAGTTGGTATCAATGCTGTATTATCTTCACCAACGGGAGCTTATGCAGGATATGGATTTGCCATTCCAACAAGCATCATGACAAAAGTCATTGCCGACCTGAAACAATACGGAACCGTTCAGAGGGCACTTCTGGGCATCAAGGGTGGCGATGTAGCCAATACCAATATGAACGATGAATGGAAGAAGAAGATGGATGATTTGGGTGTAACGGAAGGTGTCTATGTATCCGAAGTTGTAGAAGGTGGTTCTGCATCAGCTGCAGGGTTAAAGAAAGATGATGTCATAACAGGTATCAACGGAAAGAAAATCAGTAAGATGTCTCAATTACAGGAAACATTGGCTAAATTCCGTCCCGGTGACAAAGTAACAGTCAAGTACATCCGCAACAAGAAGGAACAGGAAGTCACTATGACATTGAAAAACGAACAAGGCAACACCAAGGTCGTAAAAGATGAAGGAATGGAAATTCTGGGTGCAGCATTCCGCGAAATACCTGCAGAATTGAAGAAACAGCTGAATCTCCAATACGGTATTCAGGTAAGCGGAGTTACCAACGGCAAGATGCAGGATGCAGGCATACGCAAGGGATTCATCATCTTGAAAGCCAACGGTCAGGAAATGAGAAAAGTAAGTGATTTGGAAACCGTCATGAAATCGGCTACAAAATCACCGGATCAGGTACTCTTCCTAGTAGGCATGTTCCCAAGCGGTAAACGAGGAAACTTTGCAGTAGATTTATCACAAGAATAAAATTATAAAATAATTAGTTTTCAATTTAGGTAAGTTTCTCCGTCCTTCTCCTTCGAGAGGGACGGAGTTTTTTTATAGTATGTTAAATAAAGAAAGAAGATATGGCACTTGTAACACTTTTTGCTACTTTTGCACAGAATATATTGAAAATAAATAAAATATGAAAAATATCAGATTAATAGCCCTTTTATTATGCATATTCAGTTTATGCACCGCTTTTTCATTCAAGAAAAAAGAGAAAAAGGACCCCACGATATATATGTGCGGTTTTTCAGCATCATTTGCCGATTCGCTGGTCTTCATAACAGACATTCAAGCTGTTGAAGGAGCCAAAATCGACAATAACGGTTTTCTGATGAACCGTCCTCAGTATTCCTATGAGTTGAAGACTTTTCTGGAAAGCAACAAAGGAGCCAAGGAAGCCACTTGTTTAGTTATCTTTTCACCGGACAAAAAAACGGTAATGAAGAAATCGGGAAAGCTCCTTAAAAAATATGGAAAAGAAAATACTTCCATTATCAAGACAATCAGCGAAAGTGAATTTAAGTTCACAAAACCGCAGGAAGAGGAATCAACAGACGAAAAACCTGCTGCTGAAGAAAAGCCAAGCAACAATTAAGCAATGACTTTATGAGAAATATAATCCGTATATTATTCGGTTTAAGCATTCTGCTATTTACATCCTGTCATCATGACGATGTGGATCCCATTCGTTTCACTGACAATATTTCTACTGTGAAAGTATATGCTGACGCAACCGATGCTTCTATAACTTTCGAAGCAGACAAGACTTGGACAGCTACAACCGCAAATGATTGGATTACAATCTCTACTACCTCTGGAAGTATCGGTTCCAGTACACTCAAAGCCACCTTGTCTGTGAACTACACCGGAACATCACGAACCGGAACAGTCAATATTTTATGCGATGGGAATACCTATCCTGTATCGATTGTACAGGATGCAGTTGATAAAAGCGGTAACAAACCCGAACCTGTTCCAGACCTTGCCAACCGCACTGTGCTGGCTTATATCATTGCAGAAAACAGTCTGTCAACACCGGGTATATATTATGAATTCGCCAAAAAAGATATTGAAGAAATGAAGCAAGGCATCACAAATATGCCAAACAATGACAACTTGATAGTATATGTGGATGATTTGAGCAATCCCCGTATTTTGCATCTTTACAAGAGTGGAACTACAGCTCGCTGTGACACCGTATATCAGTACACAGAAAACAAAATATCTACAGATCCGGCTGTTTTCCAACAGGTTTTGAACTATACAATTGATAATTACCCTGCAAAGAATTACGGATTGGTGATGTGGTCGCATGGTAACGGCTGGCTGCCGGCAACACAAAAAGTGGATACCCGCATGATAGGAATTGACAACGGCATGGATAACACATCCGACACTGGTCCCGAAATGGACATCACTGACATGGCTTCTGTTCTCAACACAGTCATTGCCAACAAGACAAAAAGCAAATTCGATTTCATTCTCTTCGATGCCTGCTTCATGCAAGGAGTAGAAGTAGCCTACGAATTGCGTAACTGCGCGAATTATATTGTAGGTTCACCTACAGAAATACCCGGCCCCGGAGCCCCTTATCAGAACATGATAGCTCCTTTCTTCGCCACCACATTCGACGCCAATAGTATGGTCAATGCCTATTGCAATTATTATATAGATACCAATGATGAGAATTACAGGGCAGCAATCTCAGCCTTCAAGTGTTCGGAAATGGATAATTTGGCTTCCGCTACAGCTACTGCATTAAAAAAAATAAGCAGCTTTACATTTTCAAAAGGAGATGTAGCATATTATTGTTCACAACCTTTAGTAACTACTCCTCCATATCCATACTATTATGACATCAATTCTTTCATGAAAAAAATGTTATCCGATACTGATTACATGTCATGGAAAAAAGTTCTAGATACTGCTGTTCCATATAAGAAAACAGAATCATGGGTATATTCAGCTTATATTAGTGGAAAGTGGAATATTGATACTGCTACCTATTGCGGTGCTTCTTTTTATTTACCACGAAGTACAAACAAAAGTACATGGAATACCTATTTTAAAACCCTGGGCTGGTATTCAGCCGCAGGGTGGTCTTCTGTGAATTGGCAGTAAACTTATTTTGTTGTAAGGACAAACACTTTTGTCTGATGGCTTTCTACGTTTCCTGCCCATTTACGTGCACTAGAGCTCACTTGCTTGTGCATCCATACATCACGCATTCCATATTTGGCTTTCAATCCTAATTCAGGAAATGAAAGAGTGATTTTCATGGCCTTGTCACTGATGTTCATAACTGCCAAGGCATAACGATTACCTTCAAGCGGCTTCAAGTACACATGATATGCTTCGTTGATGACTTTTGGCTCAGCTTGCTTGCACAAACCGTCTTGATTAATGGCAATAATTTCCTTATTCAACAAAATACGTTTTGTTTCAGCATTCAATTTTGTAAGATCACAAGTCATAGCCAAAGGCGAAGCCATCATGCACCACATACTCATCTGGGTTTCATATTCCGTATTGCTGCAACCATGACTGTTCAAATCACCCGAAGGTCCTTTCGCTCCATACAGCCCCACAACGAGCATATCCATATCATTCCATGCCCCTTTGTGTGCATACGGGTACAAATCCTTATTTTCAGTGACAATGTCCAATATGCCTTTACTTCCGTTATCATCCAAATCTTTCCATTTATCACGAACATCATAAGTGGTCCTCCATAGTTGGCCGCCAACGTTTGACGCCCACAACCATGGTTTTCGAGGTCCCCATTCGCAAATACCCAAAGCAATGTCTCTTCCACTGGAACGCAAGGCGTCTGCAATAGCTTTATAACGAGTTTGTGCAGTCTCTGCATCTTCGGGAGCTCCGCAATAGTCATATTTCAGATAATCGATACCCCAAGAAGCGAAAGTCTTGGCATCTTGTTTCTCGAAGCCCAGACTGGCAGTATATCCGCCGCAAGTAAGTTGTGCGGCATCCGAATAAATACCAAGTTTCAATCCTTTAGAATGTACATAGTCGGCAAGCGCCTTGATTCCGGAAGGAAATTTTTGGGGGTCGGGTATGATATTGTTTCGGTTATCCCGTCCGCCTTGCCAACCGTCATCAATATACACATATTGATAACCGGCATCCTTGAAGCCCTCACGCACCATGGCATCAGCCACATCACGAATGAGCTGCTCATTAATGTGGACTCCATAGAGATTCCATGTCATCCAACCCATCGGAGGAGTAGGAGCGAGTCGTTCCGTTGTATTTCCCTGTGCCGAAGCAGACAGGATACCGCAAAGGAAAGCGGCAGCAAAGAATAATTTTTTCATGCGAAATTTGTTTATTTAAGGTTTATAATATAAATGTTGCACAAATATAGCCATATAATTGGAATTTATCTTTTGAGTGATTGTTAAAAAACGATTAATAAGGAGTTGATCTGATTTCTTTTACATATATTTGCGCAGAGTAAAAATTCAAAAACAATAACGAATATGACAGCAATTATCATTTTGGCCGTCGTGGTCATCCTAGTGTTCTTCTGCATTTCTTTATACAACAGATTGGTGCGCATGCGCAATAACCGCGAAAATGCATTCGCCAACATCGACGTGCAACTCAAGCAGCGTCATGATTTGGTACCGCAGCTGGTGGAATGTGTGAAAGGCTATGCAGCTCATGAAAAGGAAACATTCCAGAAAGTTACCGAATTGCGCAATCAGGCGGTCAATGCACAAGGCATCGACAACAAGATTGCTGCCGAAAATGCTTTGACCAGTGCATTGAGCGGATTGAAAGTTACTTTGGAAGCTTATCCCGAGCTCAAAGCCAACCAAAATTTCCTGCAACTGCAGGGAGAGGTTTCCGACATTGAAAACAAGCTGGCCGCCACACGCCGCTATTTCAATTCTGCAACCCGCGAATATAACAATGCTGTAGAAACCTTTCCGGCCAATATCGTTGCCGGAATGTTCAACTTCAAGCGGGGTGCCATGTTTGAAGTTCCCGACACGGAACGCGCCGAACTTGACAAAGCTCCTGATATTAAATTCTGATCATTCTGATATATGCAATATGTAGGAATCATCACACAACAAGAGCGGAACAACAGGCTTTCAATCCTGTTGCTTCTGCTTTTTCCGCTCATCATACTCGGCATCGTATTGCTTTTTTTTGTTATTGCAATGTACTTCAACGGACCCGTTTATGACATCAACGGATATCCTGTAGAAGGCTTGGATTGGAATTCCATTCTGGATTATTACGTAGCAGCGGTGCCTTGGGTAATTGTCTTTGTGGGAATATGGTTCCTTATATCCTATTTTTCAAACGTATCTATTATTCGTCATGCCACCGGAGCCCGTCCTTTGGAGAGGAAGGAAAACCCTCATATATATAATATGGTAGAGAATCTCTGCATGAGCTGTGGCATGAACACGCCCAAAATCAATGTCATCAATGATCCCGAACTGAATGCTTTTGCCAGTGGAATAGATGAAAAGTCTTACACGATAACCCTCACTACAGGTATTATCGAAAAACTCGAAGACGATGAACTGGAAGGAGTCATAGGGCATGAACTTACTCACATCCGAAATAAGGACACCCGTCTGCTCATTGTCTCCATTATTTTTGTCGGCATTCTGGCAACCATGGCCTCTATTCTTTGGAATGTATTGTACTATATACCGGCAAGACGTTCCAATGGAAAAAGCGGAGCCGTGATAATGGGAGCGATGCTCATTGCGCTGGTTTGCTGTGGAATAGGTTATTTCTTCACCATACTTACACGCTTTGCCATCTCTCGCAAACGTGAATTCATGGCCGATGCAGGAGGAGCAGAGCTTACAGGAAATCCGGTAGCACTGGCATCAGCTTTACGTAAAATTTCAGCAGAACCGGGACTTACCAATGTAAAAAGAGATGATGTGGCGCAATTGTTCATCTATCACAAGATAAACGGAGGCAACCTTTTCAACCATCTTTTCAGTACTCACCCTGATATCAAGGAGCGAATCCGCATTCTTGAGCAATTCTAATGCCATCCTTCATTAAAACTAAAAGGATGTTTTTTTCGTGTAAGGATGTGTAAACCAGAAAGTAGATCCCTTTCCTTCAACAGATTCCACTCCGATATCACCGCCTAATTTTTCGACAATACTTTTGCAGATAGCCAGTCCTAAACCGGTGCCCTGAGCAAAAGTATTCAATTTTACAAACCGATTGAACACTGTTTCCAAATACTCTTTTTTAATACCCATGCCTGTATCGCTTACATAAAAACGAAGTTGGTCATCTTTCTGTGTATATCCCAAACGGATGGAACCCTTGGACGTGAACTTTATGGCATTGTTGATGAAATTGGACAAGACCTGCTGAAGCCTGTTGTTGTCAGTAGAAATATGGCAGGAGGGAAGGTGTGATTCAAAAATGAGATCAACATCACTCTGGACTTTAAGTTTGAAGGAACAAACCAGATTCTCGCAAAGTTCATTCACATCCACATCGGAATAATTGAAATCCAAAGTACCCGCCTCAATCTTGGAAAGATCCAATATATCCGAAATAAGTTGCAACAACAAGTCATTGTTCTGATGCAGAATTTGCACGTACAAATCCCTGTCTTTTTTATCATCAGTTTCGGCCAGTAAATCCGAAAATCCGATAATGGCATTAAGGGGTGTACGTATTTCATGGCTCATGTTAGCAAGAAAAGCACTTTTCAACTTGTCCATAGTCTCAGCCTTTTCCTTAGCTATCACCAGTTCCTTGTTTATCTTTTGATTGGTATCCTTTTCCTTCTTCATCAGCAAGCATAAACTGATGATGTTGCCCATAGAATAAATCCACTGATAGTCTTCGTTTGTCCAATCCCTATATGTATCCACAATATCAATACCCATGTATCCCCATACTTGACTTCCATTAAAAAGCGGTGTTATCATGATGGATTTTATTTCTTGTTCGGCCAATAATTCACGTTCATTACTTGCTTCTATAGGCAATAAATTTATGTCATTCAATATAATAGGGTTACCGGCAAGCACATTCTTTGTCCACCAGGGAATAGATTCACTCGAAAGCTTTCTCAACATATCGATTTCCGGAATCACTCCATCATCAACCACTTCGTAAATACAACTCTGTATGGTATTATTATCGTTAAACTTAAAAATATAAGAACGACTTCCCTTGTAGGTAATCAACATTTCTTTCAAAATGTTCTCGGTAGTTTTCACCTCTTTCTTTTCCTTCAGATAAGAAAACAACTGAGTGGTGATAATGTTCTGCCTGTAAAGAATATCATTGATTTGCTCCGAAGCTTTTTTAATTTCCACATTGGGGGATTCTGTACGTACTGTATATCCGAACAGCCTGATTCCACCGTGTTTTCCGGTCCCCTTTTCATATCGGATTAAATGCGCCTGCATCCAGATTTCTCCAAAATTGGGTGAATTTACCGGAAAGGAGCGATTGTAAAAATCTTTTGTTACCTTACTGTAAACTTCTACCTCCTGACGCATCATATGTCGGTATTCTTCAGGTATGTAACATGTAAAATCTTCGAAAGGACTATCATCAGATTTCAAAGCCAATACTTTCCGCAAATATTCGGAACAAGTGAAAGTTCGAGTATCTAAATCTATAATCCACCATCCAATTTGTGCATTGGAAGACATTTCTTTGTAAAAATCTAACTCATTTTCCATTGACTGAAAAATTAATACAAAATCCATATCGCTATGGATTATGCGGACCAGTTTATTCTATAACATGGCAAATTTAATGTTTTTTTTCAGATTCCCTGTACAAATCATGTTTATTTTAATCAGCAACGAAATAATATTCCAATATTGTAGTACTACATCGGTCATTGCATCCTCCACTAAAAATCTGCCGGAAAAACAACTCCGGATTTTTTTTTAAAAAGCATTCCAACCATTCTAACTTTTCGATTTATCATACTATTAATCAGAAAGATAGAAGTTAGAATGCTACTAAAAATACATTCTAACTTTTTCGAGCATTCCAACTACATCCCAACTTTTTATCAAAATACAGTTCAACTATATTATTTTCAGGAAGTTATCTGATGAGAAAGTTATCTGGTGCATAGCGGATAATCATCTGGTGCATAGCAGACAATTATCCGCTATGCACCAGATGATTGTACGGTCATAACCGTATTTTTAAAATGTTTATTCAAAAGCGCAAAAATGGTTCGTATAATCAGAATCTGATTCTTTTCAATATCAAATAATGAATTATAAAGCAATCTTCCGTTTAAATAGACAAAGAATCTTGATCGTTACATACTTTGAAGTTTATCTTCGGGTATGTTTTCGTTTTGTTTTGTCTTTTCAAATTCATCTTTGAGCAATTTCTTCAGAGTTCCATCTTTTTTAGCCCGGACATAGACTTCCCATTCATCCACTTTACCCAAGTACTCCTTATTATTCTCATAGAACTTCAACGCTTGTTGCATGGCTTGTACATGCATGGCAATATTAACCTCTTTCAACTTCTTTGCCATTCCATAAATGATACAAGCAGCCGTATAAGCAGGAAGAGTGGAAGAACATTTCATCAAAGCAATATGAGCGGGCTCTCCGAGTGATATATTAAAATCACTGGTTGCTTCCATCCACATAATAATAAACCGCCCTGCTTCTTTCATTTGAGGAGCGTCAAGCGTATGCGTCAGATAGTATTTGGAGCAATTCAATACGTCTGTTTTATACTCGCGACACTCTGCAGCCGATGAAAAGCCATCTACATCGGGCACTTTAAAGGATTTTGTCTGAGCTGACATTCCCGTCGTGAATACCAGCAACATTACTAAAAGTAATTTTATTTTTTTCATACGTAATTTGTTGGCAGAATTTCCGTGTGCACAACTAATATGCAATATTCGTAAAAATCGACGATATCTGCAAATTATTTAAGAATTTAATGATTATCTCCTAAAATCTTGAAAAAACATGTTATTTAGCATAATATTAAGAATCAGCCGTTTAGGCACACA